>CAADGK010000068.1 GCA_900696515.1 uncultured Nitrosospira sp.
ACCGCCACATCGGTTTTGGGGTCTGTCCCGATCACCGTGGCTTTGAACGTTCGTTTATCCGGTAAGGAGACATTTAGTTCATCGGCTCCTTCGACGACGTGATTGTTCGTGATGATGTAGCCATCCGATGTCACAATCACACCAGAACCCAACCCCTGCTGCTGAAACTCGCGTGGAGCCGGCATCCGGCGCTCGAATTCTCCTCCAAAGAATCGGCGGAAGAATGGATCGTCGAAGAAAGGACTCTGGAAGCTCTGACCTTCCTGTTTGGTTTTCTTGACGGACGAGACGTTGACGACAGAAGCCTTAGCGTGTTTAGCAATTGGCACAAAGAGCTGC
This sequence comes from uncultured Nitrosospira sp., assembly GCA_900696515.1. GTDB lineage: Bacteria > Nitrospirota > Nitrospiria > Nitrospirales > Nitrospiraceae > Nitrospira_D. The sequence continues at coordinate 340 of CAADGK010000068.1, forward strand.
CCGGGCAGTGCCTCTTCCGCTGTGGGGGCGTTCGTGAGCTGAGACGGGGCCGTTGACGATGGAGACGCCACCGCAGTCGAAAACAACGAGAACACATTCGCACTGGAGACGAACAGTGTTCCTCCACACAACAAGGCAATTGCACCACGCCAGTGTAGTACCTTCATGATTGTTTCCCTATCCTTGGCCTATGCCGACGCACACTACTAAATCCTTCAGGCACTCGGCGTTGATAGTTCATGGTCGTTCACGGACGACATGTAAAGAGCACCATCGCGAGCGGCCTGCTTATCACAAGCCGCTCGTGGTAACGAACCGACAGTCTGGGCACGATTAGGCCGCTTCTGGGAGCGACCCGAGATCGGCCTGATGGGATTGTGTAGGGACCGCTGATCCGGAGATGGACACGGTGCTAGATTCGGTGGACAACGTCCACAGCCCCATCAGCAGCACCACCATCGCACCCCCTATCACGAGTCCGGCATACATGACCGCACTCCAATCCATCATCGTGTTCACCTCCTTTCACCTTGCGACGGACAGCACATATGCGTGTAGTATCAGAACAGGTTGTGCGCCAGGGAGCTCGTGCACGGTTTGATCGAACGGTCGTCAGCCTCTCGCGCACGGCCTCCTCGCTGTCTCCGCAAAAACCAGGTCAGCCTCCCCGAAACTCCCTGTACGTGACGCCCTTCCTGTAGCTGGTCTTGTTCTCGGTTCTCGGCACGCCATCGTCTGAACAGCTTGTCTTGTCTCCTGTTCTCCTCGTTCACCTTCGTCACATGCCTGCGCTCTATCCACTATTTTGAGGACCTGATCCTTCGACTCCTGTCGCGTAACCCCGGGGATGCGAGGGAACCGCACCGCATGAGAACACTCGTGCGGCTTCCCTCGCTTGGACCACACTGGAGGAAGTTGAGCGGCTATTTAAGTTTCTTCGATCATGATGCGTCGACACTTGGCCTCTTCCCGCTTCGGGAAGGTAATCGTTAAGAGGCCATGCTTGTGCGTCGCAGACGCCTTGTCTTGTTCGACAAAAGACGGTAACCGGAAGCGCCGTGTGAATTGTCCAACGGCAATCTCGTGGAGGTGGAATTTCACAGGATTGGTAGGCTCAGCACTCTGCTCACCCTTGACGCTGAGGATACGGTTATCGACCTCCAGACTGATGTTCTTGGGCTCCCATCCGGGCAGTGCCATCTGCACATAGAACCCATTGTCATCTTCCCAGGCATTCGCGGCTGGAGCCCAGGCCTGATCAGCGACATCAAAGGTTCGTACCGCGTCATGAAGCAGCCGATCAATCTGACGATCGAACGCATCGGTTTGGATGGTTGACACGACATTTGGCAAGTAGGTGCTCATAACACTCCCTCCTCCTCTCTGCGAGAGGTCTGGTTATGGGTTAAGAGTTAAATTAGTGGATGGTGAGTCGGCTAAACCGGGGGTTGGGGCAATCGATGCCGCCAGTACTCCGCCAGTGTTGGGCCTTACACCAATCCATCTGGTCAAGTATCAGCAACGGTTTGAAGATAAATACTCGCAACGGGAAGTCAAGAGGGGTCGTTCGATAACCCAGGATTCAATAAATATAGCTCTGGCCGTGGATCCGTGGAGGATGGCCCGTAGCTGATGGGGCGGGTATCCCGCCAGGCCCGGCCTACGAGTGTTTGTGTGTCGCCTGGTTGTCCAGGCTCGGATGTCTTTGCAGGGTGGTGGGCAGGCGGCGATCGACCTGCCACAGGAACGCCCAACGCTTCTCAGGACGATGGCAGGTTGGTCCCACGTAAGATCTCTCCCCTAATCACTTGAAGAGTTGGCTCACCCACACAGAAGGCTAACGCCTTCTTGGGCGGATTCATGTCTAACCCGACCACCTTCCGACCTTCTTCACAAAGAAAGGATAGGAAGACAGCTTGAAGGTCCGCCCGCAATGCGCCTGGACCTTCAAAACGGACAGATCCAGCGGCACCGTGCTGTACCGGACTTTAAAGGATACCCGTCTCATGTGTGACCTCCCAACGCACGAGAGTATGCGGCAGATCGTGGCCGGGTGCGCAGCGGTTTGGTTAGCAAGCCAGGCATCGGCGCGCATTGGCCGTATGGGAGTCGTCTACCGCCCAAATAGCACCGGGGCACCTCCTTGATGAGAAGCATGCACCAACAAAGTACAAACGTTTAGGTACTTTATTGAGGTTACTCTTGGGGCACCATACAATGAAACCTCGGATGTTCGTCGAAGCGGGTCCATAAACAGGTTAAGTGCCCGGTTGCAGTTCCACTCGTACTTCGCGGGTTGTGCCTTTTCGTTCAACGGTCAAACGGACGATGTCGCCAACACGATGATCGTCGATCCGTGCCAAGAGGCCAGGAACGCCGTCGATCGACGTGCCGTCGATGGCCGTGATCAGGTCCCCGGGGGTAATATGTTGCGAGGCAATGGTGATGCCGACCAATCCTGCCCTTTGAGCGGTGGACCCGGGTTGCACCCGCAGCACGAAGACGCCTTGGTGCCCGGTCACCATCTGCAGTCGCTGATTCAGTTGCTCGTCCACCTCAATGCCTAAGGCAGGGCGGATGTACCGGCCAGATTTGACGAGCTGGGGGACGACACGCATGACCGTGTCGACTGGTACCGCGAAACCGATGCCTGCCGAGGCTCCGGAAGGACTGTAGATGGCCGTGTTAATCCCGATCAGTCGTCCCGCCGAATCTAACAGGGGGCCGCCGGAGTTACCAGGATTGATGGCGGCATCGGTCTGAATCAGATGCTCGATCGTCGGACCAGCGGCGTCACTGGCCAGGGAACGGTCGAGCGCCGAGATAATTCCTGTGGTCAGCGTCCAGTCCAGTCCAAACGGGTTGCCGATGACGAAAACCTTCTGGCCAGCCTTGAGGTCAGCGCTGGTGCCGATGGGGACTGCCGGCGGCCGCTTGAAGCCGACACCGATCTTGAGCACGGCGATATCGTGCGCTGGGCTTGTGCCAACGAGGGCGGCTTGATAGTCACGGCCATCGGTGAGCTTCACTATCGCCTGCGAGGCGTCCTGGATGACATGGAAATTGGTGACGACATGTCCCGCCTCATCCCATATGAACCCGGAACCGGTCCCACGCGGCACGGAAAACACATTGCGTGTCCACACATCCCGCACAAGCTTGACCGTCGAAATATATACGACCGAATCGCGGGATTTCTCGAAGAGTTCGATGGTCGCGCGCTCGTCGGCGGCCAAGTCGCCGCGCGGCGTGACCGTTCTCTCGACGGCCTGCCGAGGACTGAACCAGGCTTCGATGGCGGGCAGGAACCGCCAAAACAGCATGAGTGCCGCGACGGAGGCTGTGATAATGAGCCAGCGAGTCACAAACCGGTCAGACGCTACGTGACCGTAGGGATCGTGGGCAGTCATGGCAAGTCTCCGCGGTGAAAATTCAGTGCCAGAAACGGTTGTATTCGGGTGGAGAGCGGATCTCCGTGACGAGTTTCGAGGCAACATAGCACCATTGGGTGCGCAGTGCCACGGCGAGCGGGGGACGCGAGTTCAAGCAGTTGGGCGATGCGATCCAGCGTGACTCGGTGGATGCGTAGCCCAGACGGTTCTGAATTTCGTCAGCTTGCCCGCTTCGTAGTTCACCCACTGGAACTTTGGTACTATCAATTTCTTGAGGGGCACTGTCCATACCATCACCATTTGCTTGCAGCCTGAGACCCAAGGCCATATTTTCGGCATGGTGCTGCGTTTGAACCGGTATCCGGTTCTACACATTCCTGTGTCGGTCGGGAATAGCGGGTGCCTTCTCACCGCTAGATCTGCGTCACCGCATCTTCCGCCCCTTCGAGCAACCGCTGCACTTCCTCCACATAAATTTCGGTGGTGGCGTAATGCTGATGCCGCATCATCTTCTGCACCCGAGTGGGATTCGCATCATTGAGCAGCGCAAACGTGGGTGTCGAATGCCGCAAACTGTGCACCACAATGCCCGGCTTCTTCACTCCAGCTAACAGCAAGCCCTCCGTGATGATCCGATGAATCGCGCGCGTCGAAAGCTTCAGACCCGCGGGGGGCACCTCATTTCCACCCCGATCAAGGCACGCCGTCGTCGCAAAGAGCGGATCACGCCCCTGCAAGTGTCCCGGCCGGAGCGCGAGATACCTCTGCATCTTCTCATGCACTTCCTTCAACACCTGCACCGACTCATCCGCCGCCGTGCGCCCCTTCCCATGCACCCACAGCCGCCACTTCTCACCCGGCACATGTTCTTGCAGATGCTCGACCCGCGCCCGACTCACTTCAATCGTGCGCAGCCCCGTCTTGAGCATCAGATAGGCCATCGCCACATTACGCGCGCGTTGCAGCTCCGACTTTCGGGGATCTGATTCCAACGCCGCGAGCAACGCTTTCGCATCCTCCACCGGCAGATGCCGCCGTGTGTGCGTGCGACTACAGCTCCAGCCCTTCACAAATTCCGCGGCATTGATCAGGCCGGGATGATACGTGCCGAGAAACGTCAGAAAGTGACGGACGGCGGTGAGGTAGCCATTCTTCGTGCGGGGATTGGCAAACTTCTGATCAAGATAGGCGCGATAGGCTTCCAGACACGCGCGATCCAGTCGTCGGAGGTCCGGCGGTCTCCCCTGCTCCAGCCACAGGACAAAGGCCCGGCCCCGTTTGCGATAGGTGGCGACGGTTGCCGCCGAGGACGTGCGCTGGGCGAGCTGCCGGGTGCACTCCTCGAGGTAGACCCGTAACCCAATCAGCGTGGAGGACGACAGGGCAAGACACACCGGCGGGAGTTCCTAATCCTCTCCGAGACCTCCACTCAAACCCTTGTCATGGCATTGAAACGCCTCTCCAGTAGAAGCGTTTCGCTGTTTTACGTGTTCAGTTTGGCTCAGCCCAATTGAGGGGAATTTGGGCCTATTTTGCTGTGGAGAGAACACGCCGGGAACACGTAGGGTTAGTACCTAGCTTCTTCAGGTGCTCACACAGCCTGCTGACCAGCGCAGGAAGGATTCGTTTTTGCCGTTAGGACAAGCCGAAATACAACTTCTCACCTTCGGTTTATCATCAGTTCCCGACTTTTTCCTATTTCTTTCCATACACTCCTACGAAATCAAGAGACGGCAAGTCTATCGCAGGGGAAGAGGGTCAGACAGAAGCCATGTGATTAAAATCGAAACAGACTGCCGACTGTAACGGTGTTTATTTTGGCTGCCTCGTCTTCATAGCTGAGTTTCCATCGTCCGTGTAGATACCCGATCGAAAGTGCGAGCGCATCAGTCAACTGATATCGCGCCATGACTTCTCCCTGATAAATTCTTTCACGCGTGCCGAGAAAGTCGTCACCAGGGATACCTGACGTATAACTAGTTCGCTCAAGGTCGAAACCACCGATCAAGGTGAGCTTGTCCGTCACACGTGCCTCCAGCTCTGCTTCGACATAATGTGTGACATAGGAGATGTCCTCTCCAATTTGTGGGTTGTGTCTCCCATCAGCCAGCCCTCGTTCGTAGTGGTATCCGACCAACAATCCGATTCCCGGCTTGATTTCCCACATGACATGGGTCCCAAGAGTCCAAAAGCGAGTATTCCGATGGGCAAAACTCTCGTTGTACGATCGGTCTCCGTATCGGGCTAACCCGCGAATGGTGAGATTCTCGAGCAGTTTACGCTCCAGCTCTGCCGTTCCAAAGTGTGTCGTTACGTACTCGCCCCCGCGATCCGATGACCGTAACTCGCCAGGGCCGTGATTGCCCAAGAATAGGTGCGGCCCGTAGTGATACCGCATCCGGAAGATAGTCTCTCCTCCTGGGAGTGCTTGAGTCAGCTGTGCGCCATACGTGCCATGAGAAAAAGCGGTCTGGTCGGTAAAGACAAACCCTTGGGCTCGCGCCGTCAGGTCCGTTTTCCCCCAGCTCGACTGAAATGATCGCGTGACGTGGGCAAAGGGTTCAAACACACCGCTTGAACCTTGGCCGGTGGTCTGAATGACCGGTTGTGTAGGATCCTCTTGCAGCGACAATCGTTGAGACGCCGAGAACAGCGCGACGTCGTCGGTATAGAACGCATTCATTTCTCCACCGACATGCCACCCTGATTCAGAGCCTGCATCAGCCTTCGCCTCCTTCTCATCAGTTTCAGCTTGAGCCTGGGAAGACAGCAACAACAAAACGAGGAAGGACCACCCACATGATGTCATTAACGGCAGTTTCACGAATATCACCAATTTCCGTTCAAAGCGTTTTGAATGCCGGAGTTCTTGTCTCCTGGATCTGGCAATCGCCTCAGACAACTGTGTGAACACACATAGCTTCTGCGCCAGTGTTCGATTGTCCGTCAGATTTTGTCCACCGGAGAGGCTTAACAGGGAGCTGTGTTCGGTGCGATGACTCCTCTGCTTACTCGTAGTAGATAAATCTGGTGTCGTGGCTTTGGTTCGCACTCTATATGGCGAGTAAACAAATCTCTGTCATGTATAAGACAAGAAATACGAGTTTCTGGTACGTGACGATGGAAATGCTTCCCCTGAAATCAAGCTTCGTGTTGATTTCAGAGGAACAAACATGGTCTTGAGAATGCCTGACGTGCAGCTGTGGGTGGGCGAGCAGCAACCCTCTTCCACCTGGGCTCGGCCTTGCAGTTCGTTGAATAGCTCTGGTTGCTGAAACCCGATGAGGGTTCGCCGCTTCTCAGGCGAAGTCTTGAGGTACAGATGTCAGAAGGCCTCTTTTATTTTGCGAGGCTTCTCATATAGTGAACAAGCTGCCACACTTCCTCATCCGACAAATCCGGGAACGCCATCATCCCTGTGCCTGAAGAGCCGTGCTTTGTAATCCAGAACAGCTGCCCATCCGAGATCTCACGCATCATCGCGCTGCATGTGAAATCGCGCGCTGGCGGCATCATTCCCCCGCTGACCGGTCCTTTCCCCTCTCCCCGCTTGCCGTGGCACAGAGCGCAGGCCATCGGTTTCGCGTCGTGAAGATACAGTCCTTTTCCTGCTTGGAGAACGTCGCTGGATGCCGGAAGCGGGTTCGTCTTCGTGAAGACGTCTTCTGGAGCGTTCGCAGTCTTCCTCGGTTGGACGCAGGAACGCTGTTGTCCCCCCTCAGGGTCAGCTGCCATAGTCTGTTGGTTGAATGGTAGAAACCAAAGAATCAAGGCCATCATTGCTACCACGTTCTGTTGTGCTCTCATTGAATTCATCGCACGCTCCTTCTGTTAAAGAGGCCCTAGCCGGCGTCCTGTTGAGTCTAAACACATTCGACCGGTAACGGCTTGGTGATTACTGCAAGATCCCCCCTCCGAAATGATGAGCGCTCTCTCATCAAGAACCGGCTTGAGGTGGTATCTTCCAATGAGGTCTTGGAAAGTGGCACGTATATCCGTGGGGATTCCGCTCAAGATAATCCTGATGATCCGGTTCCGCCAGCCAAAATGGTCCTGCGGGCCGAACCTCCGTGACCACCTTACCGGGCCAGAGACCTGATGCATTCACCTCTGCGATTACCTGTTCTGCTGCTCGGCGTTGGGCTTCTGACGTGTAGTAAATTCCTGATCGATACGACGGGCCGACATCGTTGCCCTGGCGATTCAGTGTGGTGGGGTCGTGGATCTGAAAAAACACCTCCAACAGATTACGGAACGTCAGCTTGCCAGGGTCAAACACGACTTCGATAGCTTCTGCATGGGTTCCATGGTTGCGATACGTGGCATTCGGCACATCGCCGCCGCTATAGCCCACCCTGGTCGAGAGAACTCCTGGCAGCTTGCGAAGAAGATCCTGCATGCCCCAAAAACAACCGCCGGCGAGTATAGCCGTTTCCCTCTGACTCATGTGACGCTCCTTATCATCCAAGCGAATGAGAGGCCGACGACTCTTGCATAAAGAGACCGTATTTCCGCAAAGGTGAACCGTTGACGGTCTTGGTCTATAGAGAAACACATGACGACGATGTACCCCACAGACATCATTGATGACCTAGGTTCTCCGTATAGCAACAACAAGGAGGCGGCGTCTTCACGTACCGCAGAACGTTTGATAACAGGCCGTCACTTCAACAGGAGCAGGAGAGGCATAGGCATCCAACTCAGGATCTTGCTCAAACGGTCGAGTGACGGCGTTCAACAGGCGATCGAATGGTGCTAGGTCTGCGTGATCGGTGGCTGCAGCCAGCGCTTCTTCCACACGATGGTTCCGTGGAATGTACAGCGGGTTTGTGTGCCGCAAGCTTGTATTCAATCGAAGAATTTCTGGCAAAGGCACTTTGGCGGGCTGCCAGGGAACATACGTGCCTTCGTGTTCCCTGGCATAGGTATTGTCGAATTGAATGTGCGTCGTCATCAGGAACATGGATGGAGCATCACCATCCGCCAACCATCCCCTTAAGAGTCACTACACGGACATACGCCTTGACCTATTGTTTTTGCAGAATCGGATAGCCAAGCGTATAGATCCATTTATCCGCATCTGCAGCAGTTGCAGGAGCAAGGCTCTTGGCAGGAATATGACAAGGGATACACTCTACCTTGTAGTTTTTTGTGACGGAATGGGTCATATCGCCTTTATTAAAGAGACCCCAAGCCCATCCATTTCCCCAGACCGGCGAATCTTTGTACCGCCCCTTTGTGTCGCGTACGAGAACAAACCAGCCCTTGACGGTAGTGGCATGACCGACCGCAGGTCCTGTGCTCATTGCCATCGTCTCCGCATTTAAGAGTTCCTTGACCAATATCGCGCCGTCAGGGAACTGCCCTGTTTTTTTATAATGGGCAATCGTTGAAGGCTGCGTGTACACCGTGTGGTATTCATGAAGACCGGGTCCATTTTTTTCCAATTTCTCATCGGTATTGGCGTGAGCCCATGTACCAAGCGTGGGCCATTCTGTGTAGTTGTCTGGCACACGGAGAGCCCCCGTGGCGACGTCGACGTTCAGTGCGAACGGTTTCTCTTCTTCTGCATTGGATAATCCGGTCAGCCCAATAGCTCCGCATGCGAGAACAACAACTCCGAACAGCATGTGTTTCATGATTTTCCCCTTTCCTCAAAGACAGTTATCATCACTCCAACATACGGAGTGGTTGAATGACGACGCAATCCTACATTTTGTTCATCCGATTTTCTGTCATCTAGACGACAAATCATGGAGACCTTTGGCCTGTATGAAATCAGGCACCGCGATGCGACCGAGAGCGTCAAGGTCTCGCACGCACACATAGGCCCGTCTGTAAGAGAGGACGCCTTGGTCACTCAGAGCTTTCATAATGGCACTCACATTGGGGCGAGAGGCCCCGACAAGTTCAGAAAGCTCCTCATGTGTCATCCGGACATCCACGACATAACCGACACCATGGTTGCACGGCCGTCCCTCGAAGCACATCAGATCAACGAGTGCCATCGCAACGCGCTTTTGTAACGGCGAGGTCAGCTGCCACTGCAGCCGACGATCAAGGAAATGCAACTGATGGCCATAGGTTTCCAAAAGCCCCTGCCGGAGAGACTCATCAATCCTGGAGGCCTTTTCAATACTCGATCGATCAAACTCGAGCACGATGGCCGTCCCATTTGCGGCTGCCGATTCTGCATTCTGGAAGGTCGTCAACCCAAAGGGGAGGTCTCCCCAAATCCCCCCGGCTCCTAACAACAAACGAGTGACGTATCGGCCGCTGGCTTCCGCAGAGACAATGCGGACATACCCGGCCTCGATGACATACGTTTTCCCAGGCATGAAGGACTCATATACCAACATCTTGTCCTTCAGCCTGCGTCGCCGGATGGGATGGAGGCTCTGGAGAGCAGTGAGCAATCTTGTGGAGAGCGAGTCTGGAATCCTCATGATGGAGGCCTCTTATTCATGGTGCCTTACAATAAGATGGATCGCAGTCAGCCCCTGATGGTCCGGAATCAGAAGGAATCACTCAGATACGATCCATCAGCCAACCACTTCGGGCGATATCCTCTTTCCCGTTCATCTCTGTTCTGAAATGGGCGGAACGAGAGCAGTCGTCTCGGGATCCTGCCCAACCTCCATGCGATGACTATGCTGAGGACAAACTCGCGTCCATCGACTTGTATCGATGATGACACCGGATATTAGGACGCAATCGCCTGAAGTGCCTCCAGGTTACGAATACAGAAACAGGACCTGGTGTAGGAGACTATCTGTTTCCTCTTCCACTCTTTCATGAGGGAGTTGAGTGTTTGACGAGCGACACCGAGGAGTTCGGCGAATTCCTCTTGAGTCATTCGAATTTGTATCAAATAACCAGGCCCGTGAGGGCATGGCCCTGCGCCGAGAACCAAAAGATCGATGAGAACAAGGGCCGCCCGACGTGCTAATGGATTGGTGAGTCGCCACCGGAGGCGCCGCTCTCCAAAGCCTAAGAAGGCCCCATATGTTCTCAGGAGGGTCCGATTAAACGCTTGACTACGCTCCGCTTCCCTCTCCAACGCAGCACGAGAAAACTCCCAGAGGTAGGTTGGGCCACTCGCCATGGCATGCTCTATGTGTTGAGACGTAGTGAGAGCAAACGGCAGATCTCCAAACATTCCTCCAGCACCTATTAAATCCCAGAAATTGGTGCGTCCGTCGCCCTCAATGTGAATGAGCCGAATGCAACCCTCCTGTACCACGTATGTTCGGCCAACCGCGAGAGTCTTGTATACGATCGCTCCATGATTCAGCTTGGTCCTGCGAATAGGTCGCAAGGCACCTAATGAGGTAAGAAGCGGAGCCGCAATTGTGAGAGGAAGCTTCATCGTCTTCTGACCGGCTCCATGTACAATTGCTCTCTCAGTCTAGAAAAGAGCGGCGCAGCCTGTTCCACACCCCTCCATATATTCAAACCATCTTTATTGATGGCCGGAGGAGCAGATTCTCAAACACCACAAGATATTTATGCACTGCGTTTACCTCAGATTAACCACGGCTGTCTGTCATCTAGAAGACAGAGCTCCATGGCCCCCCCCTGGTATCTTTCATCAGGACATCGAGTGAAGCCATTTAAGTTACATGCGTGCGATCTTCATGTAGGAATCAAATTGACCGACGCATGGTTGGCGTGGGTTCGATGGCGCGGCATATTTCTCCTGAGGCAAACGTTTCCACAACGGCCGATATGATTGGACGACACTGCGTGAGCAGGTGGGCGTTGAAGGCGTATGGCTACGGCTCTGGACTCCTTCTCATCCTGCTACTCTTCGCCTCAGCGCTGCCGTGCGAGGTCGCTGCTCAGGAAGCCGTACTCAACATGCTCCCCCTCCGGCCCTTTAACTTCGATGTGTCCTTCAATCACCGAACGTTTGCGCCAACGCGCCGGGTCCTTATGCTTCAAGCAGGGTTCACTGCTCTTCAGTACGGACCACTTGAAGTGAGAGCCATCTACCAGTACTACAGCCACCACACTCCGACGTTCACCACGGATCAACATTCGTTGTACCTCAACCCCCGGTGGAATAATTTCATCGACTACTTGGATTTTCCAAAAACCTGGCCGATCAATCGAGTCATTCGACATGTGCTCTTCGGGCCGCTGGAAAATCGTGCAGTGCCATACGTTGGAGCGATGTTGGGTGGAACCCTCCCTGGACATGGTGAACATTCTCCGGGGTATCTCTACGGTGGGCAGGTCGGGGTGCGATTCCCAGTGACCCATGGGCTGTCGGTCGACATGGGTCTTCAATACACGCGATTTGAAATCGATTTCAAGGGACAGTCTGACCTGTCTGAGCAATGGTTATTCACGGTTGGATTTCGACTCTAATGTTATGTCGTTGATTGATGACATGAGACAAGCCATCGATGCACGCGTCATGCTCCGTATCCTGATGCTGTTGGCAGTGGTCTTCTTGCAGGGGTGCGGACTGGTGTACGACGCAGCCACCATGGTCCATCCATTGAACCGCGATGAGCTGTCATCCATATGCGCTGGCGGACGATTACGTGTCGGTATTTCTGTTGAACCGTTTCGGCCATTCATCTTTCCTGCCATGTACACCGACGAAGGCATCAGAGTGACCGGGTTCGATATTGAACTGATCCGCGAGGTTGCGGACGCGTTGTCTGCTCATTGCGGTATACCCCATTCCGTCGTTCCAACCCTGCATGTGACTCGATTTCCAGACCTGTTCATTAAAATGAATGAGGGACAGCTCGATCTCTTTGTCTCGTCCGTAAGCGGGACCGTTCCGGGCACAAGACCAACGGGGTTATGGTTTTCAGCTCCCTATTTTCGCGGTGACGGGATCGCCGCGATCGTCCAAGAACCTAAGATCGCAGAACGTGTGCGGGCACACTTTGGAAAGCCGACCGGGAATTGGGACACGCTCGAAGCCGTTCAGGATGCCTTCACTGGCTTGACCCTAGCGGTTCAGAAGGGACGATCCGCTCACCTCTATGCCCAAGCCAACCTCAAACAGAGCCGATTGGTGGTCTGCGATTCTCTCCCTGCAGCGATCGAAACCAAAGACCCGAAGATCGATGTCATCCTGTCTGACCATTCCATACTCGACTATGTGACGAAGCGGGTCTGGCAGGATTGGCAGCTGTTGATGCAAGCAGACGGTACTCCGCTGATTGTGACGCAGGAAGACCTCTCCGTCGTGACAAGCGACGAGCACCGACGCCTCCAATGGTTCTTGAACAACTTGCTCTTTCGTTTGGAAGAATCAGGACGGTTGAAACAGATGCGCTCACGTTGGATCGAAGCGGACTATGCGCCCATTCGGCGGGCGACCGCGGAAGGCTTGCCGCTTGAGGTGACACAAGTTCCTGATCACTATGATCAGGGACAGTGCCGCTTAGCCGAGTGACAATGACTACGCCGAGGTATTGATGATCGTCCCGTCGAACGCACTGACGCAAGATGACGGCATGGTGTGAAAGACCCCTGATGTCTGCACGTTGATCACGATGGTCATCTAGATGACAGACAGGGTCAAAGACAATGGCGTATGACAGTGCGTAGTCAACCCAAAAGCTGAGCAGAGAATTACGATCTGGGCAACTCGGTCCAGGCACCCAGTATCTTGGAGAAGGATCTGAGGATCATGACGCCCGAATATCCAATGGTAGAAAAGGGGTCCCGAAGGGCGCGGTTGAATGGATCACCAACGGAGCGTTTATGACAGAACACAAAGAACATCATTTGCCGTCGGTTGACATCCTCACGTGGAATGAGGTGACGCACTGGGCAACGCACGGCAATCCGTCCCCTCCCTTTCGTGTCGAGAAGACCGAGGCGCAATGGCGCGAACTGCTGACCGACAGGCAATTTCGGATCACCCGTCTGAAGGGGACCGAACGGGCCCACAGCTCGGAGCTCTGCCAACTGTTTGAACCTGGTCGGTACGAGTGCCTGTGTTGCGGCACAGAGCTCTTTGATGCGGCGACCAAGTATCAAAGCCATACGGGGTGGCCTAGTTTCACGCAACCGGTCTCGCCAGGGGTCGTGGCCTATCATCAGGATACCAGCCACGGCATGCACCGAATCGAGGTGACCTGCAATGTCTGTGATGCTCACCTCGGCCATGTGTTCCCCGATGGACCGGAGCCGTCAGGGTTGCGGTTTTGCATCAATGCCGTCTCTCTCCACAAAGGTCCTGTGCGCGACTGAGACCGGCTCTCGTAGCAGATGAGGAAATACGTCCACACACGCGAAGAAGACATGGTGATCATGCAACCAGGGATTATTGCTCCTCTCCCCAAAGCAGCCTGGTACGTAGAGTTCGCCGTTCACGATATCGCCGGCCTCTCCCGCGTTATCAAGACCCTGCAGACTCTTGTTGATGGCGAGCGAACCGTGGTCGGACTGGGTGTACCGCTCTTCCGCGCACTTGGGAAAGACATTCCTGGATTGAGGGTGTTCCCCACGCAGTTTGGGAGTGGGTTGACAGTCCCTTCAACGCCAGCGGCTTTGTGGTGTTGGCTTCGAGCAGAAGACCGTGGAGAACTCTTTCATGTCGAGCGTCGTCTGGTTGAGCAGCTGACGCCGGCGTTCACAGTCTGTGAGTCCACGGAAGGATTTCTGTACGGGACGGGGCGGGATCTGACCGGTTATGAGGATGGTACCGAAAACCCCAAAGGCAAGCTTGCGGAAAAGGCTGCCATCGTGCGGGGCCAAGGGGCCATGCTCGATGGGTCAAGTTACGTCGCCGTTCAACGATGGGTCCATGATTGGAAACGGTTCGACGAGATGTCGGATCCGCGGCACGATGCCATGATCGGTCGGCGGCGGCGGGACAATAAAGAGTTGGCTACAGCACCGACCTCCGCACACGTGAAACGCACGGCACAGGAGAGTTTTCAACCGGCCGCGTTCGTCCTGCGCCGCTCGATGCCATGGGCCGATGAGCATGGGAGTGGATTGTATTTTGTAGCCTTTGGGGCCTCGCTTGACCCGTTTGAAGCGCAGTTGAAGCGGATGGTAGGAGCGGACGACGGGATTGCGGACGCACTGTTCACGTTCACACGTCCAGTAACAGGGAGCTTCTATTGGTGCCCGCCGATGGAGAATGGCCGACTCAATTTATCTGCCATTGGCGTCTAGGGGAGAGCAGGCTATACGTGGTGAACGTCGTCGGAGAGCCCGATGGTGGTCCGATACCAAAGGGTGTGTGCTGATAGATGAGAGTAGCCATTGGTGCCCGGAAATGCTGAGAGTCGGAGACCGTCAGCAGAATGGCCCTGGTGGTCATAGGGTGGAGCACAGGAAGAACGGCAATTTGAGGGACGACCGCATACGCACTGGTATGATTTTTCAATTCAAGGAGGTCTGAAGATGACAACTCGCCATAGCCAGTTTCTGTATATCCAAACGAACGACATCCGTGAGGGGCAAAATGCGGTACTGGGTTATCACCGAAAAGACGATGGCACGCTGGATCCGTTGCCTGAAAATCCGTTCTATACAGGGGGCACGGGCATCAACAATGACACCCATGGCAAACTCGGTCCACATGACAACGACACGCCGCTTATCATCAGCCCTGACGGGAAACGTCTCTTTACCGTCAACACGCACAGCAATACCGTGGCGGTCTTCGATGTTCAATCCGATGGATCATTACGACATGTAAAGGGTTCGCCGTTTTCGTCGCACGGTGTCGCGCCGAACAGTCTCTCGCTGAGCGGCACGACGCTGCTCGTCTCAAACCGGAATGAAGACTATCATCAAAGAGAGGCATTGCGTGGTGCCGCGAAGGCGAGCTACGTCTCGTTCGCCATTGAACAGAACGGCACGTTACGATTTGTTTCCAAGATTGACGTGGAGAATTCGCACAAACCTACGCAGGTGTATGTCCCTCGTTCGAATCCTGAGGTTGCGTTCGGCAATGACTTTCAAGTGGATGTGGACTTCGATGGCGAGGGCACGCGCTCGTTCCTGGCCGGTCTCAAGCCGAGTGTACAGGGACAACTCCACGTCTTTCACGTGGGGCGAGACAGTCGGTTAACCGAGCGAAGCCTGGTACAGCTACCGGAGACAAACGCCGGCTATAAATACAAGGGAATGGAGGGTGTTCCCTCGATGCCGCTCGGCATTTGGGCGCACCCGACCGAACCGTTGCTGTACGTCGGATTCGTGACCCGCAATGAACTCGGGGTCTATCGATTCGGCAAGAATGGTGAAATGACGTTTTTAGGATCTGTTGAAAATAGTGGGCAAGATATTTGCTGGTTACTCGCCAATAAAAAGGGGACTCGGCTCTATACGGTCAATAATCTGCCCCGGTCAGATAAAGATGATAAGGCTGCTACCGTGAGCACTTACGACATTGCCGGCGAGCGCGCAACCAAGCCGGTTGAAATCAGCCGGTTGCAACTGCCCCACCCCGGAGAATGGTTCACTAACAACCGCATGTTCTCTCAGCCTGGGAGTACTGCGTTTCAATGCACTCTGAATCCAGAAGAGACCATTCTCTATGTCATCTGTCAGCGGATTAATCAATCAGATGAAAACACCAAAGAGGAAGGCAACATCTTGCACAGCCTGCGGCTCAATGGTGAGGGAATCCCCGCCGTCGCACACTCACGACATCTCGGCCAAGACGGGGTGCACTATCGGTCCCGGCCGCAGGGCATCGCCACGTGTGACCGATCATGATAACGTACACATTTGATGGGCACCTAATCATGCAGAGGGATCATTATTCGATCCATCTGGACATCGAGTGGCGTTGATAATAGCACTCTCGTCACTATTTAAGACCACGAGCTGGCTCTCAAACAAAGAGGAAGATGCAATGAAATCGAGCTGCAAAATGGTTGTACTAGTTGGAACCCTCATCTTATCGGCATTCATGGTAGGAACAGGCTCCGCAGCCGAAGAGAAGGTTGTTTTCAATAAGGATGGTTCGCTTGATCGGCCGGTCGGCTACCGTGGATGGGTTCATGTGGGCTCAACCGTTCTGCCGAAAGGTCAGGCTAATATTATTGATAACATCCCAATACCAACAAATGAAATCATAAATACGTATGTGAAGCCTTGGGCTTATGCAGCTTATATGAAAACTGGCCTGTGGCCTGAAGGAACAACCATTGCGAAAGAATTCGTGGTGCTAGGCGAACCCGATGAAGATGGCACAGTTCATGAAATGTATTTTGCTGGACTATGCGTTCTTGTGAAGGACAGCAAGATATTTCCGGCACAGACCGGGCATTTGGGCTATTTTCCTTTTGGCCATCAGCGAGAGCCGTACCTCGATCGCGCTGCTCTAGCGGATCGGTCAAAATGTTCGTCGTGCCATGAACAGCATGCATCAGACCAGCAATATATCTTTTCGGACCACCACATTGGCCTTCGACGATAGGTAGTAGGTTTTCCATACGTACATACTCACGAGAGGGAGTTCTGCGCGTGACCAACAGATGAGCAGATGACCTCAATGCCGTCGGTGCATGAATTGGTTAGCCTAGTGGACCTCTCCGTCTCACCAGGCCCCACGCTGCACCCCGGCCATCCCTTCGCAAATGTTCAGGCAGCCCACTACTGGTCGGCCTCATCGTTCGTGGGTAGAGGGTCCTCCGCGTGGAACGTGGGCTTTGTCATGGGCATATCACATGACATCAAAGTCACCGATAGCCATAACGTATGGTGCGTGCGGGGCGGAAATAATGCGGCTGCCTATTAAAGGCTGAGAACAGTCCAGTATTGGTTGAAAGATGTCCGTTGAGTAAGTAGGGCACCGCAACATGTCTATGTTGAATGTGCGCCATGTCATTGTTCCCAACACCGCTGACTTCATCAACCACTGTCGAGGAGGTGGGGAATCTCCACGCTCACCTTCCGACGTGACCCTGTAGGAACAATGGCACGAACACGCTTTTAGCTGGGATAATAGGAATCGCTTTGTCCATTTCCAAAGAAGCAGATCCCCATCTGAAACTTTTTGACACTCAGAAACCGCTCTCCCGTTGTGACGACGCGGTACAGTGCGATCTCGGATTTCATCCCCCATATGCCTGGGATGCACTGCTTGCGTTTCTCGCAGACCGACTCATTGCAGGCGTCGAGCACGTCGACAAGAGACACTACCTCCGCAGTCTCGCGCTTGAATCGATGGGGAAGGCGTACGTCGGATGGGTCCACGTGTCTCTGAGTCTCCATAAACCGGCCTTGAGCGTCACAGTATCCTCGTCTTTATCTCGTGCAATTCCACTGGTCCTCGAACGCGTGGGGCGATTGTTCGATGTGTTTTACAATCCTCAGGAAGTTGCTCCGGCGGTACAGGCATTGCTGCCCATTGCCGGGTTGCGGGTGCCTGGTGCCGTCGATGGGTTTGAGTTGGGGGTGCGGGCAATTGTGGGGCAGCAAGTGTCCATCAAAGCTGCAAGGACCCTCCTCGGGCGCATCGCCCGGCGATTTGGAGGTACCGTAATCACGCCCAACGCAATGGTGACCAAGACGTTCCCGAATGCCAAGACACTGGCTGAATGCGCCCGTGGTGACTTGACAACCCTTGGTATTACGACAAAGAGGGCCACCTCTATCATGGCCCTTGCACAGGCCGTCGCCACCAACACACTTATTCTAACCCCGAAGGCCCATATCTCCCAGACCATCGCGCAACTGAAAGACCTGCCGGGAATCGGTGAATGGACTGCTCAGTACATCGCCATGCGCGCCCTATCCTGGCCGGACGCCTTTCCGCACACCGACTTGGGGGTAAAGCGCGCATTAGGGGAGCACCGGCCGCAGAAGATCCTCGCCATGGCCGAAGCCTGGCGACCCTGGCGAGCCTACGCGACGATAGGGCTGTGGGCGTCCCCGTCGCCCCATGCGCACGACCGACCCGACAGACCAAGGAGTCACCATCATGGAGTATCTGAGCACGGAGACCATTGACACCCCTATCGGGCCCATGCAAGCCGTTGCGTCCGCACAAGGGCTCTGTGCGCTGGAGTTCGTGACGCCGGATCGGCAACATCTGTTGCAGGCACGACTCGCCAGGTGGTATCACGGCCATCGAATTGAACAGAGAAGTCATCCATCGATCAGGGCAGCCGCCCGATGGCTACGGTCCTATTTCAACGGCCGGTTCGACGAGCTGACTGAACTCACGCTGGATCTGCGAGGGACGCCGTTTGAGGTACGGGTGTGGCAGGCATTGCGCCGCCTCCCCATCGGCGAGACCATCGCCTATGCCGCATTGGCGACCCACGTCGGCAGCCCGAAGGGAGCCCGAGCGGCCGGGGGAGCCTCACGACGCAATCCCCTATCCATCATTATTCCTTGCCATCGGGTCATCGGCGAGCAGGGACAACTCACGGGCTACGGCGGGGGGATTGAGCAAAAACAGTATTTGCTCACCCACGAAGCAGCGGCGGGCCATCCGCATGTCAAGGAGACTCACCGCGAAGCCCTCGACAGGGTGGCTCCGCCGGCCAACTCGACGTCGGTGAAATAGAAGGCCTCCATTTGAGTCAGCTAGCACGGCGTCCGATCGGGTACAAGCGGACAAACCTGCTCGAACTTCTTCCTTAATGATGGTCTGCCCGGCACACCTGAGCACTGGGCCACTGCCGAGTCGGGTGGCCGGCGGAGGTCTCGGCGATCCTTCGGCGGTCTCACGATCGTACCCCGGCACAGGCCCTATGGTACCGTGAGATGGGCGTGCTGCGGGATGGGCTAGGGTATTCTGGTATATATGGGTGGGTAGTGTGCTGGACGCGATCCCAAGCTGGCGCTATTTCGTATGGCAACGTCTCCGACGATCTTTGCCAGCGCATCGAGCGTCCGAACACAGATATAGGCCCGTGAGTAGGAAATGACGTTCTGAGCACGGAAGGTGTTCAGAATAGGAGTCACGTTTGATCGGGCCGCCAGGACGAGCTCTGAGAGCTCTTGATGCGTCAGCCGGATATCGAGAACGTACCCGGGGTGGTGTGGGCACGGCTTCCCTCCAAAACACATCAAGTCCAACAGCACTGTTGCAATGCGCCTCTCTAGCGGCATGACAAACTGCCACTGCAGTCGACGATCAAGAAACCGAAACTGAAGCCCGTAAATTTCCAGCAGTAGCTGGCGCAAAGCCTCATCCTGTTGCACAGCTGCCTCTAAAGCGTGACGTTTCAGTTCGAGCACGTAGGTTTCTCCGCTCGCAACAGCAACTCCGTTTTGCTCGGACGTGGCAGGACAGAACGGAAGGTCTCCAAAGATCGAAGCTTTTCCCAGCAATGCCCGAGTAGTCAGGCGACCATCTGTTTGGGTCGCTCCTAGACGCACATACCCTTGCTCAACGACATACACTTTCTCCGGCTCGAATGAGCCATAGATCAGGGCTTTGTCGTTGAACACATTCCGCCGAGCAGTTTTGAGATGTGCCGCAACCATTACAAAATCCGTTGCGAGTGATGCTGGAATCTTCATGTGAAGCGCGTTCGCTCTCGTACCAGGTTTTTGTACGGTTTTATTTCATTTTGTCATCTAGATGACGGTTCTTCGTCCGACGAATGTGTCATCTATGGGCACGTGATATTGGCACCCTAATCTTAAGGAGGTCTGTATGTATTTAACAAGTGGCAGTCGCACAGTACGTATCGTCTTAGCAGCAACCATCGCGCTTGGCGCAATGGCCTGGTCGACCGTCGGCAGCCCTAGTCCTGCAACGGCTGGCTCTCCTCCGCCCGGCTCTCCCCCATCTACAATAGTCGGGGCGATTGAATACACCCCTGAGGGCAAAATGAAAAGGCCGCCATTTTCTGCCTTCCGGCATTGGGTGTACATTGGAACTCCCCTCACTCCGAACGATATGAACGATGGAAAGGCGAATTTCCCTGAGTTTCATAACGTCTATATGGATCCGGAGAGTTTTGCCTACTATGAAAAGAACGGTAAATATCGAGACGGCACAGCGATCGTGAAGGAATTGGTCAGTGTCGGCACAAAAGAAGCGGCCAGCGGTTCAGGGTATTTCCAAGGGGAGTTTATCGGGCTTGAAGTTTCAGTTAGGGATTCCAAGCTCTTCCCGAAGGACCCGGGCAACTGGGGTTTCTTCAGCTTTGGCCACTCGTACCCGCTCAAAGACGTGTCAAAGCCCAACAAGATCGATGAGTGCAACAAGTGTCATGAAACGAATGCGATAGATTTCGTCTTCTCGCAGTATTACCCGGTGCTGCGCGCGGCGAATCCCATGAAAAAGTAGCCGTCCGTTGGACTCGGCAGGCGTTGACGTGTGGTCATCGCCTGCCCTGTTCGACCAATTCGTTCGCTTTATAACGCGCGCACATGAGATCGTCGCTCAAGGTCACGTCACTATTGTTTGTTTTTTCTCTTGGCGTAAGTGGGTGCCTTTCTCCTCTCGCAACCCATCGCGCCGTGCTGGAGTACGACCGGACTGTCAGTTACGTCGAAGCAGATCTGTTGCTGCTCAACATCGCACGCGCACGATACCATCGACCCGTGCATTTCACGGCAGTGTCAAGCGTCGCGGCGACATTCGATTTTCGAACGGATGCGGGAATCCGTGGAGGGATTGGGCATGCCGTAGATCCAACGGAATACCCGGTTGGCCTCGAATACGGTGTGAGCGTCGCGGAAAACCCGACCATCACTATTATCCCCATCACGGGTGAGGAATTTACAAAACGAATCCTTCATCCCCTCGGTGAAAATACATTGAGATCTTTGGTGCACCAAGGCTATGAGCTCAACATGTTGTTCCGTTTGATGGCCAGAGGATTTTCTATCGAAGAAAGTGATGGTCGGCACTTCTTAATTAACCGCCCTTCTGAGGGAGATGGATTCATTGAATTTCGTCGTCGGCTCTTGCACCTGGCTAGTCTCGAAAAAAGCCGGTCTCTCTATATCGAACCGCTGCTGTTCAACGACACCCAGACCTTGTACGTCCGTCCCCCAGATCCACGTGAGGTCGTCGAAGCGACAGAGAAGGGATATCGCTGGGAGGCCGATGCCAAGACCGGCACTCATACCGTGTGGCGCCCGACAGTCGGTCGGCTCTTGATTTCCAACTACGACTCCAAGCGCCTGTCCAACGAAGAACGGCGACAACTGCACCTGGAGGCCATCCAGTATCCGGAGAGCCAAGTATTGGTTGATATTCGACCTGGTTACCCCGGAGGCGATTATCCGCTTCATGGCACATTAATCCTGAGAAGCATCAATAACATCATTGGATTTGTAGGCCGCAACTTCGAGGAGGATCGCGAATTCGCCGTTGCGCCGGATCCAAGAACCCGGACGCCAGTGCGCAATCCGGTGCACACGTTGGAAGTCGTCGAGTCGGCCACGAAACCGGAAGGGATCGAGTTTGCCGTTCAGTTTGAAGGCCGGTGGTACTCGTTAAGAAAGTACTTAGCTGGACAAGAAGCGGCGTCCAATTGGAACCAAGAAGCGTTTGCCGTGTTATCGCACCTCTTTCAGATGGCCGTGACAGATTTAGGTAAATATCCGACACCAGCGATTACCATTCAGAAATGATGGATCTGCTGAGATTACGAGTAATGAGTTCTCCTCGCCCTGGTTGAACAATGGCGTGCAGCACATTATCGAGGCTTATCGACATCCGACGGCTCGTGCCAAGTCCTTCCTGGCAGGCTTTATCCTTCACGCTTACCCTCGCGAGGATTTTCATTGGTTGTGGATTGTTCGTTCTCAGCGCGGACGCGATGGCGACGGATTCTCTTCGTGCAGCAGACGTAGAAATCTCTCACCACCTTGGATTAGGTGACCCGAATGACTCTCTCCCATGTGAGAGTCGTCCCACCAAACAGTCCATTGAGCTCGGTCGACTTCTGTTTTTCGACAAGCGGCTCTCTGGAGATGGCACGATCGCCTGTAGTTCGTGCCACCTGCCTTCTCGGGCGTTTACCGACGGGAAAGCTGTTTCAAGCGGTATCAATGGCCAACGCGGGCATCGGAATGCCCCCACTGTTATCAATCGACTGTACGGGCGGTCCTTTTTTTGGGACGGACGCGCTCGCACACTTACAGAACAGACCCTTGAACCCTTTCGCAATCCTGTTGAACACGGTCTCTCTCAGCATGACCTCCTCTCGATGATCAAGGCCATCCCCGGCTATCGACACCTGTTTCGAGAAACATTCGGCACGGATGTGACCGAAGAGAGCATTGCGACCGCCTTGACCCATTTTCAATGGACTATTCTCTCCGGCAACAGCCCGGTAGACCGCTTTGACTATCGGGGAGATACGGCCGCGCTCTCTGCCGCCGCACAACGCGGATTCCTCGTGTTTCGAGGTAAGGGCGGCTGCGTGCGATGTCATGCCGGCCCTAACTATACCGATGAGCAATACCACAATCTTGGCGTGGGGTGGGAGACTCCTCACATCGATCTCGGCCGTTATGCCGTTACCCGGCGACCGGAAGATATCGGCGCGTTCAAGACGCCGACATTGCGAGAGATCGCGCGGACCGCTCCCTATATGCACGATGGTCGGTTTAAGACACTCAGAGAAGTGGTGAATTTCTACAACCACGGAGGCGTGAACAACCCGCATCAAGATCCCATTATGCGACCTCTGTTTCTGAGTGACGACGAACGAGCGGACTTGGAAGCCTTTCTCAATAATCTCTCTGGTGAGGGATGGCAACAGACGGTTCCTCCCCGCGTTTTCCCGGAGTGACGAACCTCTGTTCCCCTCTGAATTGGGTCGTAGCGTAAGGGTTTTTTTAGATATCTGCGATAGGCGAGCATGCCTTACATCGCTCTCTATGTTGGCCAAGATCTGTACGCCCCTACTAGCTGGTTAGGACACATTGGATAGGGATGAGGATGCCAGTGTTGAGCCCCACAGACAGTCAGTCGACGACTGGCCTGATCGCCTGCAACGAGTGCGACCTCCTTCAAAGGCCGATCGCGCTTCCCGCGGGCGGGTGGGCGGTCTGTGGAGGATGCGACGCTCCCCTCTATCGATACACACCAGGCAGTCTCGATCGGGCACTTGCCTTCTCACTCGGCGCGGCGGTGCTGTTTCTCATCGGCCTCACATTTCCGATCTTGGAGCTGGAGATACAAGGGAATGTGACCTCTTCGAGTCTATCCAGAACAGTGCAACAACTCTGGAAGGATGGCCTGCATGTCTTCGCGGTTCTCATCGCAGCCACGACCATTCTGCTGCCGGCCCTTGAGTTGGCGGTCATGATCTCGGTGCTGCTCTTATTGCGAGTACGACGTGCGTCTGCGTGGATGCCCAAGTTGCTACGCCTGCTGACACTGGTGCGCCCGTGGGGCATGACCGAAATATTTTTCATGGGAGTGCTCGTGGCGCTCGTCAAGTTGGCGCACATGGCTGATATCGTAACCGGGATTGCTCTGTGGTCATTGGGGGGCATGATGCTCTTGCTGATTGCTGCGAGTCGGTCGTTCAATCTTCGGCATCTCTGGGAACAGGTGGCTCCCCAATGAGACCCTCCCCACGCACGGCGCATGCACTCGGACTCTACGCCTGCCATACCTGCGGTCTTCTTTCGCGACCTGCTCGTGAAGGCGCGTCATCGTGTGGTCGGTGCGGTAGTTCTCTCCGTTTCCGTAAGACGAATAGCATCGAACGTGCCGCCGCCTATCTGATCGCCGCCTATATTCTCTATATCCCTGCCAACGTGCTCCCAATCATGGAAACTCATTCCGTGTTCGGCCGTGAGGAGAACACGATTGTGAGCGGAGTCGCATACTTATGGCATGCTGGATCGTGGGGGCTGGCCCTCATCGTGTTCATCGCCAGTGTCGTCGTACCCGTGCTGAAACTCCTGGCAATGACCCTTCTCCTGATTACCGCCCATTACCAATCTGCCTGGCGGCCGCTCGAGCGGGCGAAACTGTATCGACTCGTCGAGCTGGTCGGACGCTGGTCCATGCTTGATGTCTATGTTGTCGCGATTCTGGCGGCGCTGGTGCAATTTCGCCCGCTCGCCACGGTGACGCCTCGCAGTGGGGCCCTCTACTTTGGGGCCGTGGTGATACTCAGCATGTTGTCCGCTATGGCTTTTGATCCGCGGCTGATCTGGGATCCGGCTCACAAGGAGTCTCACACCCATGCATGATAATCACACAGACGAGCCATTTGAAGTTGCAAATGCAGTGGCTGCACCGAAAGGGCGGTGGTCGCTTCACCTTGTGTGGTTGGTGCCGATTGTCTCCGCTCTGATCGGCGGATGGATCGCGATCAAAGCTGTGCTCGAACATGGCCCCACGATCACCATCACCTTCAGAGCCGCAGAGGGGCTGGAACCCGGCAAGACGAAAATCAAGTACAAGAATGTCGACGTGGGAGAAGTGCGGCAGATTAGCATCAGTGAGGACCTCTCTCACGTCGTCGTGACCGCTGACATGGTCAGCAACTTCTCTGCACATCTCGTCGAAGACACACGGTTTTGGGTCGTCCGCACGCGGGTGACGGGCGGACAGGTGACGGAACTCGGCACGCTCTTCTCCGGATCGTACATCGGCCTGGATGTGGGGAAATCTTTGGCGTCGAAGCGGGACTTTGAGGGGCTCGAGGTCCCTCCGATCATCACCGGAGATATCGCAGGCCGTCAATTTGTCCTTCGAGGGACAGACCAGGGGTCACTCGACACCGGCACCCCCGTCTACTTTCATCGAGTGCCCGTAGGAAAGGTGTTGTCCACCGAGTTGGATACGGATGGAGCCGCTGTGGTGACACGAATCTTTGTCGCCGCGCCCCATGACCGATACGTGACCACCAACACGAGATTCTGGAACGCAAGCGGTGTGGACGTGACCGTAGACGCTGCCGGACTGAGGATGCGTACACAATCCCTGCTCTCGATCTTGGTTGGTGGCATAGCCTTTGAGACCCCGCCGAATGTCTCGGTCGCGCCGCAGGCCGCTGACAACACCAGTTTCGTGATGTACCCAGATCGAGACATGGCGATGAAACGACCCGACCAGGGGACGCTCCGATTCACGGTACATTTCACGGAATCCTTGCGAGGGCTGGCGCTCGGGGCTCCGGTTGAGCTGCACGGGCTCCCGGTCGGTGAGGTGGTAGGCATCGAGATGGACTACGACGAAAAGGCCGGGACCTATCGCTTTCCTGTTGAACTGGCACTCTACCCCGATCAATTGGCACGACACGTCCAACCTGATGATATGAAGATGGCCCACGCGGGGGCTCCCACAAGGCAGGAGCTCGATGCGCTTGTTGCTCGTGGGCTACGGGCACAACTCACCACGGGCAGCCTCCTCACCGGACAGCTTTTCGTGGCGCTCGACTTTTTTCATGACGCAACCAAAGCATCGGTCAATTGGGGGAAAGTTCCACCGGAACTGCCCACGACTCCGAGTAGTCTTGCGAGCCTACAGCATACCTTGTCCCACTTTGCGCAGAAGTTGGACAAGCTGCCGGTGGAGGAACTCATCGTAGATGTTCGCCGAACCCTCGGTTCCCTGCAGGCGATGCTGCGGAGCACGGATGCGTTGGCGCAGCAGCTGGACAAACAGGTTGCGCCGAAGGCTGAGGAAGCATTGCAAGAGTTGCGGCGCACGCTGCTCGCCGCAGAACGCCTTTTGGCGACCGATTCGCCCCTTCAGCAGGATGCCCGTGATGCGTTGCGTCAGCTGGGACGGGCATCCCAATCACTTCACGAACTAGCGGAATTTCTCGAACGCCACCCCGAATCCCTCATTCGGGGAAGAACAGAGGAGAGACCATGATCAGCTGCCCGTCCAGACTCGCCATTGCCGGACTCGCAGGTCTTGTGTTGACGACCGGCTGCGCATCGTCCGTTACCCTCAACCACTACACGCTCAGCAGTCACACCACCGGAGACAGTAAAACTCCCCAGACCGAGGCGTTCGCGCAGTCGGTCGGCCTGGGACCCGTTACACTGCCGGAAATGGTCGATCGCCCGCAGCTCGTCTTGCGCACAAGTGCGCATCGTGTGGTCCTCGCCGAGACGCATCGCTGGGCCGGACCGCTTAAAATAGAACTCGCGCGTGTCCTGGCCGATAACCTTGCCGCGCTGCTGGGCAGCCGGTCGATCCCCTCTTACCCTCAGCGTGGGGCAGATCACGCCGAGGTGAGGGTGTCGGTCGATGTTCAACGTTTCGAGTCGATCCTGGGGAAAACGGCAACGATCGACGCCGTCTGGACAGTACACTGGGCGAATGGAACGCAGCGAACTGACAGCGCATCCGTGCAAGAGCCGGTATCTGACGAGAGCTACGATGCCCTGGTCGCTGCTCATAGTCGTGCATTAATGACCCTCAGCCAGAACATTGCCTCGACCATTCGAGGGGGTGCTGCGCCTCACCCACTTCCCTGAGCCGGCACCACCGATGCACGGGTAGAGGCCCAATACTCGTACGCACCGACCAAAGGAATACGATATGAACACCTTACAGTTTTTGGTGGACTACGGAGCATGGGTGCTCTTCGCCATCGTATTTTTAGAGCAGGCTGGTCTTCCTATTCCCGCGGTCCCTCTCTTAGTGACAACAGGCGCCTTAGTCGGTGCTGATAAGATGAACGTCGGCGTGGCGGTGCTGGCTCCCCTCGTCGCCGCTGTTCTTCCCGACCTCTGCTGGTATTACTTAGGGCGCGTGAAGGGTGGCCGGGTCTTGGGGCTTCTCTGTAAGATCTCGCTTGAGCCTGACTCGTGTGTGCGAAGTTCGGAGGATATGTTCCGCCGGCATGGGACAAGCACCCTATTGATCGCAAAGTTCGTCCCCGGCTTGAGCACCATTGCTCCTCCCTTAGCCGGCATCACCGGTATGACGCTTCCGGCATTCCTACTCTATGATACGGGTGGCGCTCTCCTGTGGATCATCCTGTCCGAGGGCGTGGGCGCGCTGTTTAGCAACCAGTTGGAATCCGTCATGGCCGTCTTCGACCAGGTCGGTGGTTGGGTGCTCGCGATCGCGCTGATCGGTCTCGCCACATTTGTGGCGTACAAGTTTTATCGAAGACATCAGGTCCTGCGAGAGCACCGCATGGCCAAGATTTCTGCTGTCGAGTTAAAGAACCTGATGGATGACGGTCAGCAAGTGATTATTGTCGATGTGAGAAATCCTCTGTCGCGCAAGACAGATCCCGAAGCCATTCCTGGAGCCATCCATTTGCTGTTCGAGGAGATCGAGCATCGCCAGGACGAACTGCCGAAAAACCAAGAAATTGTGCTTTACTGCACCTGTCCCAACGACATCTCCAGCGCCCGGACGGCGCTGAAGCTAAAGAGACAGGGAGTTCAACGTGTCCGTCCGCTTGAAGGAGGACTTGATGCATGGCGGGAACGACGGTTTCCGACGGAGCGGGTAGCGCCGCGCACGGACCCGCAACATCTATCCTGATCAAGAATGAGTGATGGAACACGCCTCGCCTTCGCGTTGGCTCCGGCCCACTTGGGCAATCGAACCCGGCTCACCTGCTGCGCCCTCATCAAAGGTTGGTAAACGCCCATTGAGTACATCCAGCCCAATCCCCTATAAGTGGCAATAGAGTCCGGCCACAAATACTCCTTGGATATAGCCATCCAGTTCCCGCCGCGAACACCCGGCCGCTATCATTCGCACATACAGGACCGAGTAGCGCGAGAGTGAGGCCATCACGCTCAGCTATTCGTCCACATCTTCTGGGGATAACTTTGTTAGCAAGTCGAGTGATGAGCAAGCATCACCGCGAAGCACGGGCTGTCAAGCATGTTGCCTATTTTTTAGGCGTCCGCTGTGTCAGAAGCAGACCACCACTTGTGGTAGGGACCTGGAATCTTCCGAATGTGTCGACATGCGTCATGTGTTCAAAAGTATAGTCGACGGGAAGTGTGACAGGACGTTCGCTGTCGTCTCACAGCGGCCAGCCATCATCTGCGAAACTATAGAGACGGTCGTCACCGAGAATGAGATGGTCAAGCAGTCTGATACCCAGGAGTTCTCCAGCTTCGCGCAGCCGTGTGGTGAGGGTCCGATCCTCCGGACTCGGCGTGGGATCTCCGGAGGGATGATTGTGGACAGGTACGACGTGAAGTCGCGTTGATGATTGTTCAATACGAAAGGAACACCGTAAGCGAACCTTCGCTTCCGTGCGTAGTAGCCTATCGGCACAGGCATGACTGGTAACGGTCGGTCGAAGCTGCCGAGACAATGTACCCTCGCCTGTCAGGGCGCGGCGGCTGCCTGAGGGAGCCGAAGGTGTCGTATTCGTGTCATTGAGCAGACAACGGTCGCGGTCGATCGATCGTCTTTGCCGTTGCCTCCCTGTGTCGTCGATGACAGACCGCCTTACCGTTCACGATCTTTCCCTCTATCCCGCTGTACCTCCGAAGTTCGCCTTCGTCCCCCCAGATAGCGGACGAGATCCATTGCCAATTGCCGATCCTCACCTCGATCGGATCGCGCGAGCGTCTTCATGACGTGTTCGTAGTGATGCATCACCTCACGCTGCTTCCTCGGCAGATGCGTCTGGCGTTGCTGACGATCCAGCACTTTCGCCTTTGTTATGCGATCACGGAGATGTTGTACCCTCCACCGTTCATGCGTCGTGTGGTGAATTCGGCTCGTGGTCGTGGCCTCAATCCCATGCTCTCGTAACGCCTCCGCAAACCCCTCTCGCCAGCGTTGCAGATCAGCCTTCCTTGGATTCAAGCGAATCCCGTCAAGGCCCGCCGCTTTGACCGTGAGATGCACATGTGGATGCGGAGACGGGTTCGGATCCGGATCGGTCTCGAAGGTGTGGAGGACCATCGCGTATTGAAACCCTAAGAACTCCCGTGTCGCGAAGTCTCGGGCCGCGCGCTGCACCGATAACGGATCGGTGCGTATCGGCATGGAAAGGACGAGATGAAAAGCATCACGCATGGTCGAGTCCACGGCGATCGGCATGCCGCCGTCGCGCCATTCGGCTTTCAGATCCGCCACGGCCTCCTTCCCGAGAATCACCTGGCCATCCTGATCCTCGATCTCGAGTTGGCCATCACGCGAAATGTAGGTGAGGTTGTTCGAGATGCCCTTGATCCCTTTCGGCGCCCTGACGAGTTTCACCGCGACTTGTGGCGCGCGGCGGACCATGGCTTGCAGTTTCTGCCGCACATTATTCGCACGAGCCTGTAGCGTGTTGAGTCTCCCACCAGTGCTTGATGACTTGAGTGAACCAAGACGAACACGCTTGCTGGACCGTGGCCGTGGCAGGGTCTCCGTTGAGACATTGAAGAGCCGACTCCCCCACTCATCCAGACGCTCGTCGATGTGGCTGATGGTTGGACTCATTGGAGCTGCCAGCGCTCCACCGTCCCGCGTAAGACATCGGACACCTTCTTCGTATGGGCCTGAATCACGCGAGAGAGTTCGGTGATGACCTCGACCCGAAAGGATCCCCGATTTTGAGGCGCGGTATTCAAGACTTTCGCAATCTGGTTCAAGTTCCTGCCTAAGGCCAGCAGTTGCTGATTCGACCGGGCCAAGGTCTCTAATTCCGGCTCCCCCACCTGCGGCTGCCCGGTCAACTTGGTACGGACCATCGCCACCAGCCATTTCGTCGGCACATAGCCTTCTTGACCGGCCATCTTCTTCAGGGCGGCGAGCTCTGAGGTCGTCAGGTTCAATTCGATGCGAGCGGTTGCTCGCTCACGCTTCGGGGTGACACGACTCCGAGGCGTAGGGGCCGGGGTGGCTCTCCGATCCATGGTCTGCCGAATGGCGTTCCGCAGAGCATGGCTCGGTGTGAGTCCATGGGCCTGACACCAGGCCTGCCAGGGCGCTTTGATCTCCCCCAGATCCACCGTGACTGTGGTCGTCCGTTTCGCTCGCTGCCCCATCAACTCACCCGTACCAGCCTCAAATCAAGATACCCAACTCCCCTCACCGACCGGTGGCTGATTCTGGTCATTGGAGGGTCAGAAAGCCTGGGCACAAGAATACGATAAACCCATAATGTAAGACAACTACGGGCTATAGCCATATCCTGCTAACCTCTTAAAATCCGTCTTACACCATGCCTCCGGCAAGCGAAACATGCTGGCATGAGGAGTCGGCTGGTCCGGTTTCCAGCCATTCGGGGGTCCCGATTTGAGGGGGGAGCTCTTCCTGTTATCCTGTGACAGGGAACACCCTGTACGCTGTTGAGGTCACAAACATGCGCATGACTGGGACACACGTTCTTCGAGGCCTTCTGGCACTCGGCATGATAAGTGGGCTCGTGGCCTGTGGCAGCTTCGCCAACTGCTTCAATAGTGGGTTCGCCCCCGCCGCCTGTGGCGGCGGGTATAGCGAGGGCGACGTTTCCTCTCCTCCGCAGCCCACGGCCACTTCGGCGGAAGGTCGCTGGACGGGTACGACTTCTACCGACCGCACCGTCGCTGGACTCGTCCTGGAGGACGGCTCCTATTGGCTGTTCCATTCGGCAAAAAACAATCCCAATATCCTAGCTGGAATGATTCACGGAATGGGCACGTCACACTCTGGCTCCTTTGGGTCCTCGAATACGAGAGATTTTAATGTGGAAGGCGCGGGTATTCGCGCAGCGACAATGCGTGGCAGCTATGTGCCGAACAAGAGCTTTGACGGGAGGATCGCCTACTTCACTGGTGACACAGAGAACTTCACAAGTACGTACGATGGGGACTCTAAGTCGGCCCCGAATCTGACTCTGGTGACCGGGACCTATGCTGGGCTCCGTTCCGACAATCACCAGGTCACCGTGACCGTGGAATCAGTTGGAACGCTTTCCGGTCATTCGACCGATGGATGCACCGTTGCTGGGACCTTGTCTCCTGATGCGAAAGGCGATGTGTTTCATACCTCTCTGACATTCGATGATGGCTCCTGTCGCCAGGGAACCGAGACGCTCACGGGGGTCGCCTTCTACGATATCGCCACACAACGGCTGTACATTGCCGCCCTCAACCATACCCGGACCACCAGCTTTCTCTTTCTCGGCACAAAGCAGTAAGCCTCACCGGTTCGATGTTCTGTCTTAGGGTATTTATTTTGATGGGGGCATGACCTGGTCAGATCATACCCCCTGAAAGGATCGACGAGATTACGGAGACAGGATCTCTCGCACCGCGGTCGAGGCAAAGAAGCCCTGCTCTCGGAGCGTGGCAAACCAGGCTCTGGCAAACTCCTTCAAGTCCTGCTTCAGCGAGGACACAACGTGGGTGCGCCTGCCCGCCTCGTCATACCGATACACTTCTTGCGAAAGCCCCAGGTAGTCGTTCCGGAACGACACCGGTTCGGCTGCCGCGCCGTCGGACAGATCCGTGACCATGAACACTAGATCGCAATCACGCATCAGATCGCCGTTCTGTTCACCATACTGACAGAGGGACACCAACCGGTGCCCGTCTCCACTGGTTCCAATCTCCTCGATCGAAAGTGGAAGGTAGCCGCGGACTGTGATCCGCACCGCGCGTGCGCCAGCGAGGAGCTCGTCAAGAAGCTTCGCGCATTCCAGATAGGTTTCCATTGAATTGTTCCTTTCTTCAAATGCAGGAAGCCCCCGGCGCGAGGGCCGGAGGCTTCCTGTGACGGTCAGCGGTCTGACCGCTCCGCGATCCAGCGTGTCGCCTGTTGGGCGACGACGATCAACGCGTCAAGGTCTGCGCCTCCGAAGGAGTCGGAATTCTTCCAGACTCCATCCTGCCCCTTGTACGAGCGGGCGACGGTCACGTTGTAGAACGGACCGTTCATGCCCTCGTTCTTCCAGATGCTCGCCTTGATGCGGCTGCATCGGAGCGTGGTGACCGGCTGGGGTTTCTTGTCTTGAGGTGCCATAGTGTTGTCTCCTTGAGTTAGAGTTGATGTGTTGGCCTCTCACGAAGCAGTGGAGGCCACACAGCGACGACAAAGGAGACAGAGAGGCCGTCGGCACCGGGCGGGCCGGTGGGCGCGAAGCGGAGGAATGCCCGTGAAAAGGAGCCGCCTCAGAGGCGGCGCGCGGGCATGATCGACGCAGCCCGCCGGTGGAAAGCCAGGGCGACGGCCGGATGCCACAGGCACCGGACCTGAAACCACAAGCTGGTTCCCGCTCATCACCAGGACAGCATTGGAGAGCAGATCCAACGGACGAGGCGAGAAGGTCCTGTTCAGAAAGGCCGAAGCGACCAAGCTCGTTCACCAAGATGGAAGCGAGTCAACGAATCGGCTTCGAGATGATCTTGAGATTGTGACGGTTATCAGCCAGCAGGCGACTATGCTCCCGGCTTTATTGGTTGCTGAACGCGGAAGAAGGCCGAACGGCCCGAGTAGGCGGAAGACGAAATGTTCCGTGATCACGGGGAACTCTGGAGGCTATGGGCACGTGTCGCTGCACACGATCGCTCTCAACCGAGCACGATCGGTGCTCCGGCCTTCCGAAATCTTCGCAACCGCTCGCATGGTTGACTTGCGTAGCACGATAAACGTCGCTACAGTCGACCATGCGTGATAAGCGGGTCGTGGCGATGGCTCACTCCCCGTGCGGGCACAAAGTGACGCGCATCATCTCCATGCGAAAGGCGAACCGACGCGAGCAGAGAATCTCTCAGAAGTGATTTGGCGAGACTTGACCGACTGAAGGATCGGGACATCGACTACTCCGATACCCCGCCATTAGATGACGCATTTTTCAAGAAGGCCAGGATGGTCGCCTGGCCACCGGCGAAGCAACAAGTCACGGTGCGTCTCGACGTCGATGTGCTCGACTGGCTCAAACTGCATGGGAAGGGCTATCAAACGCGGCTGAACCGCATTTTACGCGCAGCCATGGAGCACCAGGATCCGTGCCGATCACGCACGCCGAAGAGTCGTGCACGATCGCGTCGACGCCCCCATACGACGTCATGAAGATTCGCGTGATCAGCGCCTGTCCAGAGCATTGAGGAGAGCGAAGCCACTATGACACGAGGGGACGTGAAGTCATCCCCTCTCCCCCAATTTCAATACCTGGCTGAGCGGCAATTCGAGAAATGTGCGCACTTCGCGAACCACGATGTCCAGGGTCGGCCCTTCCAGGCGATTCTTCGCGAGAAACGCGTTCCACTGAGCCTGCTTGACCTTGTCCCGAGCAAACTGATCGTCCAAACCCAACAACATACCGACCGGTAGCGGTGTACGGCGCCGTTCGAAGGTTGCGCGTATCGCTTCAGAAAGGATGAGTGGGTCGATAGCTCCCTCGCGCGCGAGCGCCCGTAGATCGAAATAATCTTTCATCCGACTGTTGGCGATGCCGAGAGTTGCAATCGCCTCCAGCTTTTCTGCAATCACGGTCTCGCGCGGATACACCTTCAATCGCGGGGCGGGGAGATCGTCGAGCAGCGTCGGATACAGTGCTTCTTCCGGCCCCGGGGTCACCGCGTCGCCATAGCCAACATCGAGCTGCACTGGACACCGTGCGTTCTTCAATCTGCCCGTCAGCGTGACCCGCAATCCTCCGTAGCGCGCATCTTCTCGGATCTCACGAACCCGTATCGAATCCGGCTCATAGCGCATGCCGTCCGGCACGTCGATCGTGCACGCATCGTGGACCATGGATTTCAGTGCGTCCTGATCCGCCGATCCGAAGCCCAGAAAATCTGCATCGCGCGTCGGTCGATGCGGCACGTCGAACCACAAGTCAAAAAGCAGGGCGCCCTTGAGCCACAGGATGTCGCGCGCAGGAGTGAGGGAAAGCCGGTATAGGAATCGCTCGATACCGTAGCGGGTGAGCACCTCCTGAAAAATTTCGCCACGCACCTTTGCGCGGGCAGAGAGCCGCGCATGGATGGAGGCAGCAAGGTCTGCCTTCACACCGTCGCCTCCAAGTATGGGCGCATCACATTGGCAACCCGATTCACTTTTGCGCAGCGCCACAGCTCGTCGGCCGTCGCCTTTCGTTCACGCAGCGCGTCCCTAAGGGCATCGAGCGCCACGTCGAGCCCAACCTTGTTCCGGAATTTGAAACAATCCGCCACCGTCTTCGCCGGGCTCGTGATCCGCAGGGCCACACCTTCCACCTTTCTCACTTCCACACCATACCGCAGCGAGGAATCAGAAAAGCGCACGGTCCGCAGCGGCGGATCGTCGAGACGAGGTGGATGCTCGTTGTTCGCAATCGCGATCCACACATCGAACGGCGATTGCGTTGTCATCTCGTGGAAGCGCAGCGCAGTCAGCAGACAGAACACGACCTTCGGCGCTCGCTTCGCCACGGCAGCGAGCGCGCTGTGTTCGGTGCCCTGATAGTCCGTAGACGCATACAGCCCGCGCCCGATCTTTTGGAGCTTTCCTGCCGACACCAGCCGCACGATCTGTGTACGGGTAATCCCTGCTTGCTCCAACTCGCGTGTGCGTACCGCGCCTGCGCTGCGCAGCGCATTCCTCAGCCGATCTTCTATGGGTTTCACCATTGCACCATGTTACATAGTTTCGGTAATTAATAACAACAACCGAAGAAAAGCAACGGGCCTGCGCAGAGCTGAATGCAAGTCTTGAGGGCGGCTGAACTCTAAAAGCCGTGTCGGCGCTGGGCTAACTTCCATCGGTCCGTGGCGTCACCGGCCATCTCGCAGAACTTCTCGGCAATCTCGATCCGCACATCGTCTGGGACGATGCCACGTCTTGCCCCCCCACTGAAGCGCCAAACCGATACTGACCGGCCTTACACAGCGGATTTGCACACCGGCTTCTGTTCAATAGATTGTTGCGCCCCTCACCGACGCTGGGAGCGCAGCACACCTCCCGAATCTGTGGCAGGACGTCCTGCTAATAGTATCCAGGCTGGCTCCGGCTATACGGATCACGTTGAGAAGCCGGCGGAGGTTCGTCGTAACGGTGCTGTTGGCCCGGCTGCGACGATCCCATATTCACGTTGTCATAGCCAGGCGCGGGTCGTTGCCGACCCGAAAAAGAATCATCGGCACAGCCAGCGATCATGGCACCCGCCAAAAGAGCAACGGGCAGCGTGCATAGCATACGAATCATACGAAACCTCCTTCGTCATTCGGAATTACTTCGATGCCGTTTTCATCCAACCAGTCTACTGTACATACAAAATATCGTTACCTTGCAAGCCTTCTTCACCCTAGCTGGCCAGCAGTGGTCCATGTCTGGATACAACTGTTCGCATTTATCTGTAAGTGTATGCATATTTATCCATACCTATGAAGCGCGTTGAGCTGGATCGCTACACTAAAGCTGTGTTCCGCCGCCATCGAGGCATCCTACGAACCTCTCAAGCCCTACAGCTCGGGATCCATCCACGCATTCTCTACCGACCCTCATCTTCTGGCCTACTCTCCTGAGAGTGCGATCGCGGAGAAATTTCAGTCGATGGTGCAGCTGGATTCGGCGAACAGCCGAATGAAGGATTATTATGACATTTGGCTGCTTGCCAGCGGTCATCCATTGGTGGCTCTGTTGTCAGCGAAGCGCTCCAGGCCACGCTTACGCAGCGGCTTGTTTCCTTTCTTCAGATGCTGGAAGCCCCCGGCGCGAAGGCCGGAGGCTTCCACACTGTGGTCAGCGGTCTGACCGCTCCGCGATCCAGCGTGTCGCCTGTTGGGCGACGACGATCAACGCGTCAAGGTCGGGGACTCCGAAGGACTCGGAATTCTTCCAGACTCCATCTTGTCCTTTGTACGAGCGGGCGACGGTGACGTTATAGAACGGACCGTTCATGCCCTCGTTCTTCCAGATGCTCGCCTTGATGCGGCTGCATCGAAGCGTGGTGACCGGCTGGGGTTTCTTGTCTTGAGGTGCCATAGTGTTGTCTCCTTGAGTTAGAGTTGATGTGTTGGTCTCTCACGAGGCAGTGGAGGCCACACAGCGACGACAAAGGAGACAGAGAGGCCGTCGGCACCTGGCGGGCCGGTGGGCGCGAAGCGGAGGAATGCCCGCGAAAGACGACGCGAGTTCTCGCGGTGCGCGGGCATGATCGACGCAGCCCGCCGGTGGAAAGCCAGGGCGACGGCCGGATGCACACAGGCACCGGACCCGAAACCACAAGCTGGTCCCCGCTCATCACCAGCACAGCATTGGAGAGCAGATCCAACGGACGAGGCGAGAAGGTCCTGTTCAGAGAGACCGCAGCAACTAAGCTCCTTCGCCACAGTGGAAGAGAATGAACACGTCGGCTTCGAGACGGTGTTGACCTTGACGCGCTTGTCGGCCAGCAGGCGACCAACTACACCTCAGATGGTTGCTGAACACCGTGGAATGCTGAACGGCCCGGTTGAAGCCGAGGGGAACTGTGATGGGATCGGAGACGCGAAATCGTTGAGGTGCGCGACAGGTTGAACGCATGAGCGAGTCGTGAGCAAGATGAAAAGCAAGCCATGTCGCGAGAGATGCCTATCCATCCATTGGGACGGCCCCTGATCGTGTTCCCACTCACCGTCCGTCAAACAGGTCGGCGTGCGTGCCTGTCCGTTCGAGGATGAGGAAGGTGGCTTCGATTCTGTAGATCAGAAGCCAGTCTGGTTGGAATGCCACACAAGGGTTACGTGCCCGTGCGGCTTCTG
The DNA here is from genome assembly GCA_900696515.1 of uncultured Nitrosospira sp. Taxonomy (GTDB): domain Bacteria; phylum Nitrospirota; class Nitrospiria; order Nitrospirales; family Nitrospiraceae; genus Nitrospira_D. The sequence goes on from CAADGK010000068.1 coordinate 37,248, forward strand.
ATGGCGCGAAAGTTTTTAAATGATGGGAGTTGCTCGGGATGCTTCGCTTCTTCAAAGGCCTCCCGCGTATGTACGTTTGGGATTATGAGCGGAAAGGGAATACCCTGGTGGAGTTCCACCTGAGCATAAAAGAGACGAATGGCTTCGGCTTGAGTCAAACCGAGTCGCTCAAAAACTTTCACGGCCTTCCTCTTCAGGCCAGCATCAATACGAGTATTGATACGGCCAGACGTCGCGACCCGTCCGGCTTTTCTCATGTTCCCAGTACGCCAGTTGTCGTGCTCATGAACGATGATTCTCCGTAGTACTCTGTGGGTTGGGTGAAGGTAGCCACCTTCAATAGCCCATTTTCTGCGCTTGCGCGTCGTGGGTGAGCGATGCGTGCCTGTCCATCCACCACTGGACCTGGTTGGGTCGAATAGTCCCCGCAGAATCGAGAGCTAGCCGAGAGTGGTCCATGCATGGATAACACTGTTTGCATTTAATTGTAAGTGCATCTTTATCCATGCCACCTCTGACGTGGTGCCATTCATGAAAAGAGTATTTCCTTCTGATCTCTTCCTCACTCCTTCTCAATCCCCATTGAAGAACCAAACCGATCCTGAACGGTCACACACAGCGGATTTGCCGACGGACCTCTTCGTAACACATTGTTGCGCCCCTCACCGACACCGGAGCGCAACAGAATCTCCCAGTCTGTGGCCACGCACGACTGCAAGCGTGACACCGTCCTCGGTGGCGCGGTTGCCTCAGGCGTGCCACACCCCTTGACGGGCGACGGCTATTCTCTCGGCACGGCGCGTGCCCGAGATCCCCGGTACCGTTCCTAGAATAGTGTTAGGATAGTGTCCTGATAGTGGCGTATGGTGACATGGCTGTTCGCTGAATGGTTGTTGATCTGGCCTTAAACACGACGACGTTCGCGTTCGAATGGGACGAGGGCAACCGCACTAGGAATGCGACCAAGCACGACGTGACCACTGACGAGGTGGAGAGCGTGCTTCGCCTCAAACGAGCCGTCCCTCTCGGCGTACAGACCAGCCCTGTCGTCAACGAACTACGCCTGGGACTGGTGGGGCGATCAGACCGTGGACGCGTGCTGCAGATCACCTTTACCTTCCGAGGAAGCAAGATCCGCGTGATCAGCGCCCGGCCGGCTCATCGAAAGGAGCGAAGCCAATATGACACGATGGCGCGTGAAATCTTCCCCGACTTATAAAGGCCCGTGTGACCTCGCACCCGAGCATGTGCTCGCGGCCATGCGACGATACAAGACGGCGAAGAAGAAACCGACGAGCGTACCCTCAAAGAACTGAAGACGCTGGCGGCCCACCAAGGCATTCCCTATCAAGTCCTCATGCGCGTCTTTATTCTCCGTGGGATCGAGAGCATGAAACAAGCCTCGTAACTCACGTGCCCACACTGTATGGGCCCAGATAATGCTGACGCTCTCTTTGTAACTGTGCTACCTGCTACATACCCAGTCGCAGCAATGCCCGGCAGGCCATCGAGAAAGAAACGGGGGGGCGTTCTTTGGAGCCTGTACGCAAGCCGATGATCTACTGGGTGATAATTGTACGCGTAGTGGGTCGACCTTGGGCGAGGATCTAATACAGCTCAATGAGCCGCTCACCTTGTTCAAGGTTGGCGATCACTTGAGAGAACAGGGGCTGAAACCACCGGACAAGTGCCGCGTTGGAGCAGTTACCGATCCGGACCCAGACAACGGGCGTTATCGGTAGAGAGGCAAGTAAGAGAATATTCTTAAAGTCTTCATCCTTTGTGATGATGGTCTGGGCATTGGCCACGGCGTAGTTCCAGATCGCCTGGTCCGTTGCGAGGAGTATGCCTACTTCTTCGACGTGAACGGCTCCATGGCCGAGAGATATGATAAGACGAGCTAATGCTGGAGGGAGCTGAGCGTCAATCAGGAAGTTCATCCGGCCCGGAGCATGACATGATCGGACTGAGCCGCTGCAAATTCAAGGGCCGCCTGAATATCTTCTTTCTCAAGATAGGGGTAATCCTGCAGGATGGTCTCCGTTGACACACCAGCTGCCAGCAGGTCGAGGATGTCTTTCACACGGATCCGCATCCCACGAATACAGGGGCGACCACCGCACTGGGACGGATTGACGGTAATGCGCGCGAGTACACTCATGAGAATATGGTACCGCCGTCTATTGCTGAAGATCAATGTTATTTATTGAACTGTCCTGGTCACGAATGCTGGAACGAAAATGGGGGCTTCTGCTTTTGCCATGTCCCGTCGCCTACGCACTAGAACTGGTGCCGTCTACCATGTCACCAGTCGTGGTAATACCCGACAAAACATCGTTGCAGTTGATCGAGCCCGCATACTGTCGCAGGAACGGCTTACCCACGTCATCGATCGATTCAGGTGGCGCTGCCACACCCCCTCATAAACGACGGCTATTCTCCTGGCACGGTCGAGTCGCCCGACGCGACACGACGGTGCCCAACTCCACCTGGCACGGCGTCTCCGGACGCGGTGCCTCAGAGGCATGCCTGCCGAAGCCCCTCGCTCAGTACAGGCCAGCAATGCCTCAGTAGAAACTCGCCCGAATCTCAGCCATTCTGCGGACCCAGGGCACAGACATGCACCTACCTAACCCATGGTCCTTTCTTTCGTTCGTACCCCTACTTTTTCGGTATGGTCATAAAATCTGAACCCTTTCATAAGTGCTCGTCTCGATGGGGGTACGCATGTGTCAGTTGGCTCACTCGGGCACATGAGGTAGCGCCTGGAGGAAAGGCCTCTTGAAACACCATGAATAACCTTTTGACAATGGATGAGGCCGCGAAGTATTTAGGCATATCCAAATTGACCCTGTACGGATGGGTCTCCGCAAGGAAATTGGGGTACGTCAAGATGGGACGGCTGGTGAAGTTTAAGCAGGCTCAGCTGGATGCCTGGATCGATCAGCACACGATCACACCACGGAGAGACAGCCATGGGACTCACTAAGCGGCGCGATGGTTACTATGTCGAGTTCCGTGTGAGGGAAAGTGCGGACGGCACAGCGTGGAGCCTCGCGAGTGGCGTACCCGGTGCCAGAAAAAAACGATGGAAGGTGGGGTGCCTGAACAAGACGATCGCGCGCGAGATGGAAGCCGCGATCAAAACTCGTTTGCTCTTGGGACACGAAAAAACCGAACAGGCCAAGCCGATTCTCTTCAAGGAATGGGCAACGGCCTACCTGAACCTCGAATCAATCAAGACGCTCCGCAGCTATCAAGATCGACTCGAGATCATGGAGCGGCAGCTGATCCCCTTCTTCGGTGGAAAGGTCCTAACGGAGATCAGGCCCCATGATGTAGAGGCTTTCCGAGCACAACGGAAGAAGAAGAATGGAACAAAGCCGAGTATTCAGACCGTGAACAATGACCATGTCGTACTTAAACACTGTTTGAACGTGGCAATCCGACGGGGGCTCTTACAGATTAATCCCGCTACTAGGGTTCCGCTTCCTGATCCACAGAACGCCAGAGATAGAGTATTAACTGAAGAGGAATGGACGAAACTCTACGAGGCCGCAAAGGGACATCTCAAGCCCGTCCTGTTACTCGCCTATCAGCTGGGCCAGAGATTTGGGGAGATCGTCGGTCTGACCTGGGACAGGGTTGATCTCAAGAGAGGCTTTATCATGCTTCGTAGTCAGGACACGAAGACGAAGAAACCTCGCCAAGTCCCAATGACTCCAGATATACGAATGACCCTTCAACGTCTGGCGAAGGTCCGTTCACTCTCAACACGTCATGTCTTTACATTCAGAGGCAAACCTATACAACGTATCAGCCGATCTTTTCGTACAACCTTGAAGGATGCCGGAATTACAGACTTCCGGTTTCATGATCTTCGGCATTGTGCATCTACGAACTTGCGACGGGCAGGAGTCGACACAGCCACGGCAATGAAGATCGTGGGTCATAAGTCTGAGAAAATGTGGAAGCGTTACAATGCAATCGAGGAACGCGACTTGGTTCAGGCAGCGCTGAAAATTCAAAAATATCTCCAAGAGAACACGCCGGGAACACTTGACCCCAAGACCGAGAGTCTGTAAAAGTGCAAGTTATTGATATTTGGCCTTGCCCCCGTAGCTCAGTTGGATAGAGCAGCGGTTTCCCAGCCTGCCCGGCGGAGCGCGGTCGTGGCCAGCGGGACCAAGGCCGTTTCTTCGTGCGGCTTCTGAGGCAGGGGGTCACGACTCACAGGCACCAGATCCATAACTGCACGGTCCTCCTAGAACCTCACAGGGAGCGGGGTCCGACCGGGGTCGCCGCCAACGGCCAGGGACTGCTCCATTTCGACATCTATATAAATGGAGTCGGTCTCGCGTTGCTCGTGACCGGGACGTCCAGCCGTCCTCCATTTCTATGGATAGAAGCGGAGGGATCCTCGACCCGTTCCCTCCGTGGGGCTCCCCTCCTCAGTCTCCTCTTCCTGCTCTCTCTACATATAATGGTGGATCTGTACCCCCTACCAATCCATGCGACCCACCAGGAGACGATTTCCTCTCGACCCGAGTTCCCCGGTCTTTCCCTTCCCCGCCCCGACCTTACCCCTTCCCCATCCGAAGATCAAGGCATCCGAGAAGGGTGCCATCCCGGA
>CAADGK010000069.1 GCA_900696515.1 uncultured Nitrosospira sp.
GATGACCGAATTCGCCAAACACGAAAGGCTGGAAGAGAAATTGCCCCTCGGGCTGAATGTCGACCCCTGAAATCAGAATAGGTCCATTGGCCATCGGGTTCCAACTCTTCCGATACTTCTGAATTTCTTCCGTGGTTGGCACCCACTTCCAGGTCAGCGGATTCCAGAGCGTGCGGTCCTCGATCGAGGAACCCGTGGTGGCGGGAGTTTGAGGACTTGGCTCCTCTGCCCACGCACTGAGCGGGTTGACCGATAGCGAAGTCCATACGTTTATCCCCAGAAGAGCAATTCGACACACCGCGCTGCATCTGCGGTACTGTTGACGAAGCCACAGATGCGAGCAGATCCTGCTGAATAACTGCATTGGCGCTTCTCTTCTAAGAGATCAGGTCATGTCGCGGAGATGGTGCTGGTCGCCGGCCTATATACATGGAAATCTGTCCATATGTAAGCAGTATGACCAGGAAAATCTGTAAGGCAGGTTACAAACGACTGTTCGGTAGCGATGCGCGGCGGACAAGCAATGCCGGTGTGTATTTCAATCTATTTGGGTTTGGCAAACATCCTCGTCTTTGATCTGATTCCAGATGGCTTGTGGAACGATCTCCCTCTCCACAATCTCCTCCCTGGTCCTGTAAGGACGTCCAGCAATGGTGCGGCCTACATCGGTGACCCCAATGCCCGTCAGAGTTTTGAGGTCGGCAGCTGAGGCCAAGTTCAGATCCTGCGGTTGACCACACGGCTGTCGCCTCCAGTGACGGAGAATCTTTTGCGGGTCGAAGATCAATCGGTATTCGACGCACCAGCCTTCCGTCACCGGCAACAGCATGGGGCTGCTGATACCCGTGTAACGGTACACCCAGACCGTCTCTCCACCGTCTAACACCCGTTCGCCCTGAGGTGGCTCCACTTGCTGGGCCACCTGCTCCTGCGTCGCGGTCTCTGTCGCTTGCGCGAGGTACCGAGCAGGCCATGGCATCGACCAGGCACAACCGGACAGAGTCTGCACGACGACAGTGAGCCAGAAGGGGCGGTTATGAGCACACAACGGCGAAGGAATCCCCCACCTTTTGCGCCCGACGAATCGTTTCCTTCAATGTTCGCGCGTATCGCTTCAGCACATTTCGCGTCCCATCGATAGGTCTCAATGTTCGTGATGGGCAAGGGCGATACGGTGGCTTACAGCACTCCGCTCAAGATGAGATAGGTCACAGAAGCCAGGAATGCGGCAGCCGGCAGCGTGACGATCCAGGCCAAGACCATGTCACGGACGGTATTCCAACGCACGGCCTGCACGCCCTTGAGCAGACCGATGCCGATGATGGCCGAGCTGCTGACATGGGTGGTGGAAACGGGCAAGCCGAACCAGCCGGATGTCAAGACCAGCATTGAGGTCGTCAGGTTGGCCGACAGACCCTCCGTATGATCCATGCGCGTGACCTTTTCAGCCAGCACTTCCGTCACACGCAGTCCGCCGTAATAGCTGCCTAATCCCATGGCGACGGCCACTCCGCCGAAAGCCGCCATCTGCACGAACGAACTGGGCCAAGCGGCCGTCGCACTGCCAAGGAGCAACATCGCCACTATTTTCGGTGCATCGTTCGTCCCTCGTGCAAAAGAGGCGAGGCCGCTGGAAATCCAGTGGAACGAGTCCAGTCCCACAACCATGCCCGGCAAACCGGCACGATCGCATTGCGCCGGCACGGCCATCACCGGCTGGCCGAAGGCAGTCGCTTGGAACAGGGTTCTGGTTCCGCCGTGAGAGTCGATAGCGACGAGGGCACGTGAAGCAGGTATCACACACAAGCAACTGCCTTCCCATTTGGCCGCCAGGAGGCGGACGGCAGGATGTACGATGAGCGAGACTGCAAGGGCGAGGAACGGGCTCAGAAAAAGTGGCAACGCGATCTTCTTCCCAATCGCTGGCCAGATCAACCCTCCACCGGACAAGGCGATTAATCCTGCTCCGACAATCGCCCCGGTCAGCGCGTGAGTCGTCGACACAGGAAGGCCGGTACGCGAGGCGAACAGCACCCAGGCCATGGCTCCGATCAACACGGCGAGCGTGACGGTCGGAGGGAGTGCTGTGCCGGTCTGGATCAGACCGTTGCTGAACGTCTTCACCATCGCGCTGGCGACGAGTGCCGCAGCGCCCGCGCCCGCGACCGTCCAGAGAGTCCCCCACCAAATGGCCGTGCGGTAGTTCGTGACCCCGCTGCCGACCAATGTCGCGATTGCTTTCGACACGTCGTTCGTGCCGTTCGCAAACGCCAGGGCGACGACCAGCAGATAAGTGAAGAGTGTCAGATCCATCGTCGTTACGCAGTCACGGCTCCGCCGCAGGACGAGCCGGCACCGGCCGTACAGCCGTAGCAGTGGTTCCCCGTCACGATCCTGCGTGTCCCCAGGCGTGTTGGATCGAAGTCACGAATATGCCGCGGCATCCCCTCGTCGACCGGCAGGTTGAGCATCTGATTGAAGTCACAGTCGTACAGGGTGCCGTCCCATCCCACGGAAATCATCGACCGGCACATGACGCCGGCAGCGGCGACCGGATTGAACGCATTGGCCAGACGTTCCATGTAGGCGTCATAATTCCCGCTCTCGATCAGGAACTCCAGGAATCGACTGATGGGCATATTCGTGATGGTGTAGAGATGGTTGAACTCGATGCCATGCCGCGTCTGGAGCTCTTTCCGAAATTGCGCTTCGACGGCTGCCTGCCTCGGCGGAAGAAAGGCCCCCACTGGATTGGAGACGAGATTCACGGTGAGGCCGGTATCGGGACGACCGTATCCGAGTCGATTCAAGAGTCGGAGGGCTTCGATGGATTTCTCAAAGACACCTTCGCCCCGCTGGGCATCGGTTTGAGTGGCCCGATAGGCTGGGAGCGAAGCGATGATTTCGACGCGATGGGCAGCCAGAAACTCGGCAAGATCTGCTTGGGAGGGAAGCAGCAACACGGAGAGATTGCAGCGATCCATCACATGACGGCCGAGCGCACGAGCCTGTTCGACCAGCCAACGAAAGTTCGGGTTGAGCTCGGGTGCCCCGCCGGTGATGTCGACGGTTGGAACGTCGGTCCTGACCAACGCCGCGAGACAGAGTTCGGCGGTCTCCCTCGACATCGTCTCGGTGCGGTCCGGCCCGGCATCGACGTGACAATGCCGGCAGGTCTGGTTGCAGAGCTTGCCGACGTTGATCTGAAAGACTGCGAGCCCCGTGGCCCGGAGCGGGAACAAGCCGGCCTGATGGAGTCGCCTTTCAAACGGAGGACAACCGATTGTTCCGGAGAGCACCTTGAGCTGTTCAGCAGGAGAGGCAAGCGGATTCTGTCGTCCGAGCAAGGTCAGCGGCATCTCTGTCTCCGTGAGCAAGCGAGAAGCACCTCTGAAACCCACCATGGCATCAACGGGTGTGCCCGATGCCGGCCAACACCGTTTCCGGGAATCGCAACTCGCAGCATCCGAAGTTGAGCGCCCGTCCTTGCCGATTGGCCAGCGCGCGTTGGACCCTCGGCAGGATGCGATAACAGACCTGCTTGCCGTCCCGAAGTCCCTCAACCAATCCGGCATCCCGGAGAATTCGGAGATGATGGGAGATGTGCGGTTGTGGACAGCGTAATTGCCGGACGAGTTCCGTCACGCATTTCTCCTCGACCAGTAACGACTCCAGGATACGCAACCGGGTGTGGTCCGCCATGGCCTTGAGCATCGTGGCGCATTGGTCCGCGGTGAGCATGGCGCCGGGTGAGGCGGGCTTCATCAGCAGCAGCCTCCTTCGGGTGAACAGGTGACCTCGCCGCCATTGACGCGTTGGCCCGCGCGGTTGATGATGGCGAAAAGCGGAGCGTACCCGTCGGTTGCCAATACCTTGAGGGTCTTGGAGCAGACTTCCAGCGGTTCGCCCCGTCGGTAGACGTGATGATCGTCATCAGCAGCTTCGAGAAATGGGCCCGCGAGCAGGGCAAAGTCTCCTTGCCACACGCAAGGGGCTTGCGAGGGCAACACCGCCCACCAGCGCGCATCCGCTCGGTCGAGCACGATCGGTTCATGCGACAGCACAAAATACGGGGCGAGCGGGGGTTGACTCAGCAGCAGAGCCGTGTCCGGCTCGATCGGGTGCGGAATACCTCGCTGATAGCTGGCTCCCCGTTCATCCACCACACGGCTAAACGGTCCGCGCAGTGTCGCATAGCGAACGGTGGCTCCCGCTGAATGCGGTGGGAGTTTGTAGCCGGTCAGCGTCACGGAGAAAAAGTGAATCCCATCGATGACTTGCCAGGGGGAGAAGGTGACGAGATGGATGCCGAGAAACCCAGCTTCCACCATGCCGACACTGTAGTCCGCCAGCGTCAACGCGCCGGAGAGACACGTACCCCATTTCTCAGCATCGTGCACCAGGTATTGCGGGACGGTCTGGTCTGACATGATATCGGAAATCGTAAAACGCCCACCCGGTTTCGTGACGCGGAACATCTCACGGAAGACCTTGCGCTTATCAGGCGCCAAGTTGATGACGCAGTTGGAAATGACCAGATCGATCGTGTTGTCGTCCACCGGCAGCGCGTCGGCCATGCCCTTGCGGAAGTCCACGTTCGAGGAGGCAAAGCCGAGGTTGGAGGCAACAATCGGCGCATTGCGGCGCGCGATTTCCAGCATCGTCTCCGTCATATCGATGCCGATTACCTGCCCGGATGAGCCGACCAGCCGCGAGGCTTCGAAGCAGTCGATTCCCCCGCCGGAGCCGATGTCCAGGACCGTCTCACCAGGGCGCACCGTCTTCAATCCGGCGGGCGTGCCGCACCCATAGGAAATCTTGAGCACCTCTTCTGGGATAAACGTCTTCAGGTCGGCGAAGTCGTAACTCGTCGGACAGCACATCTGCTCCCCCGTGGCAGCAGCCCGAGCGTACCGGTCACTGACTTTATGGGTGATTTCTTCGATCGGCATGGTCCCCTCGCAGCGACTGTATATATAGAGATTCGTCTATGTGTCAATCTTGCCCTATGAGAGGGATCCATCCTTGTAAATAGGTGGATAGGTCCATATACAGTGGCGCACATGGAGCTTCTGTAAGCTGGCTTACAGTCACACGGCCGCCAGTCTCTCGGCTGTGGATGCGCTGGAGTAGAGTCGGACGTTCAAGAGGATCATTACGGGTGGGAAACGAACAAACGGACACACTCCCCCCTTGACTCCGTACTATGGTACAGGGTGTATCGTTACACATGAGGTGCACATGACAACCGAACTCACAATTGGGCAGCTCGCAAAGTATGTTGGGGTGAATATCGAAACGATTCGCTACTACGAGCGACGCAGCTTACTCGATCCCACCTCGCGGCTGCCGTCCGGCTACAGACTCTACAACAGCGAGGCGCAGCGACGTCTCCGCTTCATCAAGAACGCCCAGGCGTTGGGTTTCACGCTCCATGAGATCGAGGAACTCCTCGGTCTCCGGGTCAGCTCAAAGGCCCGGTGCAGCGATGTGCAGCGGAGGGCAGAAGCCAAGCTGAAGCACGTGGAGGCCAAGCTGCGCGACTTGCAGTCGCTTGCCAGGGCACTGCGAAGCTTGCTTCAGGATTGCCGGGCTGGGCAGCCAACTGATAGGTGTCCAATTCTCAAGGCTATGGAGGATGAAAAGCACGAAAAGGGACGCCCAGTGCGAAAGGAGCTGAACTGATTGGGAAGCGGACCGCAGGAATTGTTGAGGTGAAGTCAGGGATTGATCTAGGACCTTACGAGTCTGATCAGAGGAGAAAGGAGATTCCACGATGACGATCACAAAGCGCAAGGTTGAGGTGTTCACGGCCGGCTGCCCGATTTGTCATGACGCCGTGGAGCTGGTCAAGTCTGTCGTCTGCCCTAGGTGCGACCTGCAGATCTACGATCTACGGGAGGGCTGCGCGACGAACGAATGCCGGGACAAAGCGAGACGCTACGGGATCACCACAGTCCCGGCCGGCGCGGTTAACGGTCTGTTGTTGGACTGCTGCCGGCGAGCGCCGATCACGGCCGAGGTTTTGAGAACTGCGGGCATCGGCCGAGACTGACAAGGAGTCACATGGAACAGAAACCGGGCAAGGCTTCGATGACAGCCACTTCGGTCGGGGGGCTCGTGGCTGCCTTGTTGGCATCCGTCTGCTGCATCGGCCCCCTGGTGTTCGCCGCGCTCGGCGTCGGAGTCGGCGCCACAGGTGTGCTGGCCGGCACAGCCGGGTTCCTAAAATCGCTGTTGCCCTACCGGCCGTGGTTTATCGGCCTGACGATCCTGTTGCTGGGCTTCAGTTTCTCTATCGCCTACCGGAAGCCGAAAGCCGGTGAGCCGTCCTGTCCGGCCTGTCGCCCAGTCTCAGGTTCTCATCCGAATCGTGTGCTGCTCTGGATTCTCGCAGCGCTGGCGGTGGCGTTGATCCTGGCGCCATACTGGCTGGAGGCATCGCCGGGGTAACCAAGGGGCATAAAGGTTGTGTCAAGAGAAAGCACGATCAGGAGGTGTTCCCATGAAGAACAGACGACGATCAAGCAGCCCATCGATCATCTTTCTCCTTCTGCTTGGGGTATTCACGGTTCTGATCGATGTCGTGCAAACGGCCTCTGTGATCGCCCAGTCTTCTCAAGACACCATCACCCTTAAGATCGAGGGGTGGACCTGTGCCAGTTGCGAAAAGGGCATTCGCCGGTCGCTGCTCGCTGTATCGGGCGTGAAATCGGCTGATGTCAGTTACGCGCGCGGCGGAGCCGTCGTCGTGGTTGAGACCGGTCGGGTCACTACAGACCAATTGGTGCAAGCGGTCGCGAGTGCGGGCAACATCCTGTCTTCCTATCGGGCTATCGTGGTCCCGAACGGGACCCTCGGGGCCGGAGTTGGTGAGCACGACGCGGGCTCGAGTTGGTTCTGGAACCTGTTCAGATAGTGGTTGCATGGGTTGGAGGCTCAAGTGAGGAAACGGCCATTTGGCATAACCGCGCGCTCATAAATCGGATTGTCGCGCTTGTTTTCGCGTTGCCATGTTTCACGATGGCCTGGTGTTGGGACAGACCTCAGACTCGACCCCAGACGCTCCGGCGATCCGCATGGACATTTCCATCAAGGCGAGGCAATTCCACCCCTCGCCTGTCTCGGTGCCGGTGTGGCGACCGGTCATGCTGGTGTTCCACAACCAGGATGTCGAGCTCCATGCCTTCGTGCCGATGCGCTTTCTCGAGGGGGTGCCGGTTCATGTGGACGGTAATGGAGCCCCCAGTTCGGTGAACAGGGACTAGAGCGGGTACTGATTCCCTCTGGAGGTAAAGAGGAGATTCGCTTTCTGCCGACCACAGCCGGTGAGTTCGAATACCGCTGCGATCTCCCGGGGCATCAAATGGTCGGGAAGATCGTCGTCGAGGAACAAGCGGCAGAGCCGAACATCGCGCCCGGAGGACACACCAGCGTGCAAAGAACACCATAACCAACAGGGGAACACGATGTCAGAAACCAGGACCATCCAGCACGACCAGCCCACTGCATTCGAGGAACTGCGCCGCCTGAGCCCAAAAGTGACGGGCGGATTGCTGCGCATGCGACAAGAAGCATATCGGGATGCGGCCGTGGCGGCCAAATATAAGCTGCTCACGGCTATGACGATCTCGATCGCGATCCGATGTGAGCCCTGTATTCGGGCCTATATCCAGATGGCGGTCGAAAAGGGAATTTCCCAGGAAGAATTCATTGAATTCCTTGAAGTCGCCATAACCATGCAGGGCTGCCCCGGCGAGGAATGGGCGCTCAAGGCTTATGCGGCGTACAAGGAATGTACCGCCGGGGATAAGTCGGCCACCGACGCAACCTGCTGCGCTCACTGAGAGCGGCACGGGAGAGGTCGAGCCGGTCATTCGTTTGTAGGAGCACCAGCAATGTCCCAGAGCAGCGAGTACGATCTCATGACGATCGGCGGAGGGTCAGCGTCGTTTGCGGCGGCGATCAAGGCCGCCGAACTCGGGGCACGGGTAGCCATTGTGGAGAAAGGAACCATCGGCGGGACCTGCGTCAATATCGGCTGTGTCCCATCCAAGACGCTGATCAAGGCCGCCGAGCTTTGCTACCACTCCGCCTACCCGCAGTTCGAAGGGTTGACTGCCTGTCCGCCGCCCTCGGACTGGCGGCGGGTGGTGCAGCAGAAAGATGAACTGGTTGCCGCCTTGCGCGAGGGGAAGTACATCCGCGTGGCCGAGACCTATCCCAGCATCACGATTATGAAAGGGGAAGCGAGGCTGCTCGGCGGGGGTCGGGTGGGCGTCAACGGTAACGTGTATGAACCAGATAAGATTGTGATTGCGACCGGTTCGCACCCCTGGGCGCCGTCCATTCCTGGGCTTCAGGAAGCTGGGTTTCTTGACAGTGAACAGGCGCTCAGCCTGGAGGCGCTGCCGGCGTCGATGATCGTCATCGGGGGAGGCAGCATCGGCTTGGAGTTCGCACAGCTTTTTGCGCGATTCGGCGTCCAAGTGATGGTGCTGGAATCCGGGCCGCATGTAGCAAGAGCAGAGGAACCGGAAATCGGCGAGGCGCTCATCCGCTACCTCGAAGACGAGAAAGTTCGGACCTGCACCAGCGTCGCAATCAGCCGGGTGGAACGCCGAGATGGGGGATACCTCGTGCACACGGAGACGTACGGGAAGCCGGAGATGTGCCGCTCGAAGGAGGTGTTGGTCGCCACCGGCCGGCGCCCCAACACCAATGGCTTCGGGCTGGAACAAGCCGGGGTACGTTTAGGGCCAAAGGGCGAAATCATCGTCAACGAGCACTTGCAAACAACTAATCCCAACATCTATGCAGCCGGTGACTGCATCGGCGATCCCATGTACGTCTATGTGGCGGCGTACGCTGGCGGGCTGGCGGCTGAGAACGCGCTCAGCGGCGTGGGTCGACTCTATGATCTCACGACACTGCCGCACGTGACGTTCACCGACCCACAGATCGCCAGCGTGGGGTTGACCGAAAAGCAGGCCAGGGCCAAGGGGCTTCATATCCAGACGGCCATCCTGCCGTTGGCCCACGTGCCGAGGGCATTGGCCGCCCGAAACACCAAGGGCCTCATCAAATTGGTCTCGGAAGAGGACACAGGGCGCCTGTTGGGCGCGCATATCCTCGCGACGGAAGCCGGCGAAGTGGTTCAAGAGGCGACGCTCGCGCTCCGATTTGGGCTAACCGTGAAAGACCTGGCTGACACGTTTCATCCGTACCTGACGATGGTGGAAGGACTGAAACTAGCTGCGCTGACCTTCAAGAAGGACGTGAGCAAGCTCTCGTGCTGTGCAACGTAAACCGTCTCAGAGGCTATCCTGTCGAGCGACCGAGGAAGGCAGTGTAAATTGTGGCCAATGTTTGCCCGGAATCGCCTAAGCGCCGCTGCGACACGACATCTCCTCCCTATGGTCACCAGCGCAATCCCTATGACCGTGAGGGGTACGCTTCGAACCCTGAGGCACCTTCTGTGAGGTATGCACGGCAGTGCCCTGTGCAGGGCGTGACCCGCCTGCACAGGACCATGCATTGCTCGCCTCAGAACGTGATGACCTGATACCCCTGCGTCACGAGCTTCTTGAAGCTCGGATGCCCGTCATACTCCCCTGCCAGCTTCACCCCGCACGCCACCACCTTGTCCTTCACGCCGAACGCTCCCGCGCAGAACTCGCATGCGCCCCCGATCCGATCCTTCACCGCGTTGTAGAGCCCGTGCAGCTTATGATCGGGCTTCTCCAATTCAACGATCCATTTGGGCCCGGCTCCGTCGAAAATGAGTTGGACATCGTCGTGGCCATCCTTGAACTCCTTGACCGCTTCCAGTGCGTTCACGACACGCCCCAGACCTTCATGGGTTTCGGTATCGGCCAGAATAACAATCGCCACTTTGGACATGATGCACTCCTTTCTGAAGACAGTAGGTGAATGAAGAGACCGTCTCCGCTTCATTCATTAAACGGAGGCGGCATGAATGTCATGACGAGTCCGCACTCTAACGCTCCTCCCTCCATTCCATCTGTGGCCTGGCTTACAAACGCAGACGATTCATTTTCTTTCCCAACTCGTGAGGTGCCTTACAGATGGATGACGCGTCAGCAGGTAGGATCACACCCGGAAACGAACAGACCTGTCACTCACAGGGAGGTGCGTCATGACCTGCGAACGATGCAATGGCCTGATGGTCAGCGAGCAGATTTGTGATCTGCGAGGGACAAGCGGCGATCTCAGTGTGGTCGGCTATCGTTGCCTGCTCTGCGGCGATGTGGTCGACAAGACGATTCTCGCTAATAGACGGTCTTCATCCGAGACCGTCGAACCGCCCACGGTCTACAGCCCTCCGATGCCAAGACTCGTGGCGGCATAAGGCGAGAAGCATAATCGAAGCGATCATGCCCTTCCCACTACTGATTGAAGGTGCATCGAGGAAGGAGATGTGCCATGACACGTCAAGACGAACTGGTAATGGCCCTTCGAATCCAACTCCACCAACTGCCCTGTCCAACTTGTGGCCGTCATGACCTGGAGCCGATGCTCCAATGTGATTACTACCCGGACGGCTGTCTCTGGCTGGTTCGCTGCGAAACGTGCCGGGCGCAATACCATCTAGATCATCGGAGCGGGCCAGCTTGGATCGACGATGCACGGAATGTTGCGCCGGCAGACCCGGCGTCCAGTGAACATTCTTAACAGACAGAAGGGAGGCTCCCATGCGAATCCATGAGGTGATGTCCACCGGAGTGGTGACGGGTGCACCGACGGACTGCGTGCGGGAGATCGTCATTAAAATGTTGAGCCGCCATCGCGGCGCAATTCCGATCGCGATCCCCAACCACGAATTGCTCGGCATCGTGACCCTGCGCGACGTGATGTTGCCGATGTATCCCAATTACGGTGACTACATTCATGACGCGGTGCACAGCCGGGACTTTCTGGAGATGGAGCTGAACTATCCCGAGATGCTGGCGAAGAAAGCCGAGGAGATCATGGTGCGTACGCTGACGGTGTCACCGGAGACGCCCATTCTCGAGGCCGCCTCCTATATGGGGCTCAAGAACTTCCGGCGCATCCCGGTCGCCGACCACGGCAAGGTCGTCGGCATGGTCAGTATCGGCGACATCCACCGAGGACTCTTCTTCTCGCGCGGAGGTTGCGAGGCCCGGTCGTGAGGGACAAGATAAAGTTGCACTTCCACATGTCTATTGTCGCCGAACCATGCCGACCCTGGAACTTCAGGCGCCTTCGGACCCTTTCAGCTAATCCGTTCATTAGGCAGTCAACTGTAAGGGAGCTTACAGCCTTGTCGTCTGGTGGATGGTAATGTGCGCAGGGATATATCGAGGCATCTAGATATATGTCAACTCTTTCGAGAGCGAAAGCGCAGCAACCTATCTCCCACTATCACAAAGGAGGGTCAGACCATGTCGATGATGTGCAGTATGCAGGGATGCACGCATAAACACGGAATGTGCGGGCACGAAAAAATGATGCTCGTCATGATGGTCATGCTGATGGTCGGCGGAGCGGCCTACTGGCTTCTGGGATAGCCGGCGCTTCGCTTGATCGTCCACTCGAACCACTCACCGCTTGGTACGTCCCACTGTCCGAGGCGGGCCGGATCACGGCTGAACGATCGGTGCCCTGTCGTGCTTTCGGGAAGCCAAAACAACGGCTGGAATTCCAGCAGGCGACTGTAAGCTGCCTCACGGCGGCTAGGCCATAGGGGAGCTAAGATCCGACGACACAATCCAAGCGTAGGAACACGAGGAGAGAAGCCAACAAGATGGTCCACGCCAGAGAAAGGAGGGGTCCACATGATCGAGTCCTGAATCCGTCGCGATGCATCGATGTTCAGTCACGAGCGTCATTCCGAAGATGGTTCAACCTAACAAAGGAGACCTCCCATGAACGCCAACACGAAGAAGAACGCCATGATTCACTCCGCGCTGCTCGTTGCATTCAGCCTGGCAGGATCGCAGGCGATGGCTGCCGCTCCGAAAGTCCCGGAGTTGCCCGCCGGCTGGGAGGCCTGCGGCGGTGTGGCCAAGGCTGGGATGAACGATTGCGCGGTCAAGACCAGCCTCCATTCCTGTGTGGGCATGGCCAAGAAGGACAATGAGCCCGATTCCTATGTGTTCTTGCCGAAAGGTCTGTGTGGAAAGATCGCGAACGGCACCGTACTGGCCATCACCAAAGACGATCTCGCGAAGATGAAAGAGATGATGATGAAGAAGATGTAGGGCAACAGCCAATGACTTGTCTCATCTCATCATCCCCGATCCCGGCCCAAGCCGGGATCGGACTGCGGTCATACCACTTTCAGGAAATCCTGAAGGAGCCCCCGCCGGTTGCCTGGATGGAAACCCATCCGGAAAACTATTTCGGGGACGGGGGCCTACCACTTCGCGTCCTTGAGCGGATCAGGGCCCGGTACCCTTTGAGCTTCCACGGGGTCGGATTGTCGATCGGTTCTGCCAATCCAATCGATCGGATCCATCTACAGAAACTCAAATCTCTGGTCAATCGATTCGACCCGACACTCGTGTCGGAGCACCTCTCGTGGAGCTCCGTCGGCGGTCGTTTCCTCAACGAGCTGCTCCCCTTGCCCTATACCCAGAAGAGCCTGAATCATGTCTGTTCACGGATCGATGAGATCCAGGACGTCCTGCAACGGCCCCTCCTGATCGAGAACATCACCCGGTATCTGACATGGCATGATTCCACGATCCCGGAAGGTGAGTTCATGGCCGAGACAGCCAGGCGGACCGGCTGCGGGATTCTCCTCGATCTTAATAACGTCTATGTGAACGCGGTCAACTTTCATTTGGACCCTTTCGAGTTCCTGGACGCGATTCCGGCAGAGGCTGTCTGGGAAATCCACCTAGCAGGTTTCGATCATTTTGGAAGGTGGCTTATTGATACCCATGGCGAGGCGATCTGTCCGGAAGTCTGGGGCCTCTATCAGTGGGCTATTCATCATTTTGGACCACGCCCGACGTTGATTGAGTGGGATACCAACATGCCGCCGCTGTCTGTCCTGGTGGACCAGGCCAAGCAGGCGGACGCGATTCTTGGAGGCTGCCGTGTTGCGACTTCATGAGATTCAAGAGGCCTTTGCCGAGGTAATGATCGAGGGGAAATACAACGCGATGGCGGAAGCGATCGTACCTGGAAGTTCAGCCCTGCGAAGTATGGCACTCTATCGCCGCCTGATTCGTACCAACTATACGCAGGTACTCAACGTCACCTATCCAGTTCTACGCCGGTTTGTCGGTCCCCGGTATTTCGACATCCTCGCGCGAGGCTATCTCAAACGATACCCATCGAGGAGCGGCGATCTGTTTTTGTACGGGCGGCATCTCCCAGTGTTGCTGCTCGAATCACAGGTTCCCCGTCTGCTAGTCGAATTGGCGCGGTTGGAATGGGCGTGCCATGAAGTGTATCAGGCTTCCGACTCACCGCCGCTCGCCACGGATGAACTGGACGCCGTCACATCTGCAGATCCATCGCACGTGACGTTCCGCCTCAATCCGACTGCGCGACTGCTCCGATTGTCACAGCCGGTCCATCGCGTGTGGCTGGCATTGCAACTGGACGCCCCGACAGATATCGCGGTCGACCTGCCACTCCCGGAAGAGGAAACGGGCATCCTGGTCACCAGGGCCGAAGGGAGGATCCATGTAGCGGCTCTCGCCGACCTCGACTACCGATTGCTCGAAGCCATGGCCGAGCGAAACACCGTGACCGAGCTCGAGCAGATGGCGACAGAGGCCGACCCCGGATTCGATTTCACCCGGTTTATGGCGTCCATTCTAGATTTGAACGTGCTCGCCGGAGTATCCATGGAGGCACCCTCATGACACACGAGACTGGCTTGTTGACGCGCGCAGTCATGAGTGCGGCTCCAGCCTACCGTCGGTTGATCTGGGGACTGGAGGCCTTACTCCCGCTGTTTGACCTGTCTGTCCGCCTCTATTTAGCTCACATTTTTTGGAAAGGCGGCATGGTCAAGCTCTCTAGCTGGATGTCGACCGTGATGCTCTTCACCATGGTCTACGATGTACCTCTGTTGCCGCCGGAGATCTCCGCCTACCTGGCCACCGCCATCGAATTGGGCGGCTCGTTCCTGCTGGCCATCGGCCTGGCGGGTCGGTGGGCCGCCCTCTCGCTCTTCGGACTGAATATCGTCGCTTCAATCTCGTACGGACAATTGTCCGAAGCCGCGCTGCAAGAGGCGTTCTATTGGGGGATTCTGTTCTTGTATTTCGTCCTGCACGGACCAGGACTGCTTTCCGCCGACACGCTGTTGCGCTATCTAATTCGACGCAGGCAATCAAAGCGCGATGCCGAGGAACATCTTGGCGAACAGACAATCGCTCACAGTGCCTAGGTTGGACCTAGACGTACAGAGGATTCGCCGCGGGAAGGAGACTTCATGTCATGGACAGCGCAAGATCGATAAACGCGGAACATCAGGTGAGCAATCCGGACCGCTGGAATGAGCAATACGGTGACTATCTCCTTTGGGATGCCTTCGACAGGTGCGGGATCGACACATTGCGCAGGATCTCCTGCAGGAGACTTAGCTGACGGCATTGCAAGACCGTGTCCACACTTCGCGCGACGAGGGGCGCATAATGTTTGATTCTACGACATATAGGTCTGTACTTCGCTTTTACTGACACATTCATAACCGTGGCGGCTACTGAGTAACTTTCTTAAACACGATGTCCCCATAGTAGGCTTCCGCCGACTCGCCAGTATTGTCGGTGTCGGTCATGATGGCGACGCCGGAAATCAGCGGCGGCTCCTCGCCAAAGGCCAGCTTGTAGTCCTCATAGACATTGCGTTCCTCCGTGATCCAAGTGTTGAGCTTCCCCGGGCCACTTTCGATCACAATCATGTGAACACGATCGGTGTAAGGGTTCGGCACGGCGGTTCCCACGGGGGCACGGCTCTCCCAGATGTAGTTGATGGCGCCGAGCGGCGGATACCGGCCGTAGATCAGTCTGGCGGCTTCGTACTTTGCCTTGCCGAAGAGACCGACTTTCGCACTCTCGTATTGAAACGTGACGTAGAGACGCGCGGGATAATCGTCCCCTGTTTTCCTGGTCACATCGCCGGCCTTCAATACATTGACCACTTTCCATCGCCATCGGATAATGGGGTACTCCTTCGGATCGATCACAATTTCTTTCGTGTATCCGGAAGAGGAGGCCTGACTGACAGCCTTGACAACCACGTAGTCCCCATCGCGCACCAAGTCGTAGTTCGTGTGCTGCGGAATCTTCGGAAACGTCAGCGGCTTCCAGCCGTCCGGCCACGGTCCACTCTGAGCAGCTGTAGAAAAGGGGCCAACCTCTACGGCGGTGGGGGATCGGGCTTGTAGCCGGTTCGGATCACCGAAGATCAGTCCGACCAACACGAAAGACGCGAGGCTGACGATTACGGAAGATATATATGGTGTCATACTCCTGTGTCCTTTGAAAGGCATGTGGTGAAACATATCTATCCGCTTTATCCACGACACGCATCTCTATCGCCGCATCCAAGCAAACAACTTGATCAAGAACTCTTTGGTCCTCCGCGTGAAATGTGCTTTTCGCCAGAGATTGACCACTTTTTTGTTGACTTCAGCCTGTGTGGGATAGGGATGGATTGTGCCAGCGATCGTTTTAGCCCCTCCTCCCGCCTTCATGGCGACTGAAAATTCGCTGATCATCTCGCCGGCATGGGCTGCCACGATCGTCGCGCCCAGAATCTTACCCGTCCCTTTTTGAATGTGGACCCGCGCAAACCCTTCGTCTTCCCCGTCTAGAATCGCCCGATCGACTTCATCGAGCTTGTAGGTATAGGTTTCAACCTCAAGGCCTTTCTCCTGTGCCTCTTTCTCATACATGCCGACATGAGCCACTTCCGGCTCGGTGAAGGTGCACCAGGGCATGACCAAGGAATCGACACTGGCATAGCCTAGACCGAACAAATGCGGGAACAACGCGTTCTGGATGACGATTTGAGCCATGGCATCGGCAGCATGGGTAAACTTGTAGCGTGAGCAGATATCGCCTGCAGCGTAGATCTTTGGGTTGGTCGTCTGCAGTCTGGCATTGACCTTGATCCCGCTCTTGTCGTACTCGACTCCGGCCGTCTCCAATCCGATCCCCTCCACGTTCGGCGTTCGCCCGACACCGACGAGAATGTCGTCGACTGTCACATCGTAGTGCCGGCCGTGCGAATCGACGATCAACCGTTTCCCGCCTTCGGTCTCCTGCACCGTGAGATCCTTTCCGCAGCAAAGCACGTTCACGCCATCGCGGACCATCTGTTGCTCGACGATGTCAGCCGCATCGCGGTCCTCGTTCGGCATGATCCCGTGCATCGCTTCGATGAGATAGACTTGGCTCCCAAAGCGTGCGAACGACTGCGCCAGTTCACAGCCGATGGGGCCAGCTCCGATCACCCCGATGCGTTGCGGCAACTCCGTCAATGAAAAGACAGTTTCGTTCGTGAGATACCCGGCCTCCTGAAGCCCTGGTACCGGAGGTGCCGATGCTCGCGCACCGGTGCAGACAGCGGCTCTCACAAATGCCAGGATCCGATCGCCCGCCGGTCCTTCCACTTGAATGGTCTCAGGACTGAGAAACCGCCCGCTGCCAAGAAAGACGTCTACACCAAGCTGGGTATACCGATGGGCTGAATCGTTCTGGCTGATGCGCGCCCGCAATTTTCGCATGCGCGCCATGACGGCGGCGAAGTCATACTTCACGCCAGGAGGAATATGGAGGCCAAACTCCGTAGCCCTTCGTAGATCGGCCCAAGCTCTGGCTGCTCGGATCACACCTTTTGAGGGTACGCATCCAACATTGAGACAGTCTCCTCCCATCAGATGCTTTTCAATCAACGCAACTCTTGCCCCCAGGCTTGCGGCTACGACCGCGGTGATCAAGCCCGCCGTTCCGGCTCCGATCACCACGATGTTGTAGCGACCGCTCGGCTCAGGGTTGACCCAATCGGGAGGATGCACATTGGTGACCAGCTGCTGATTGTACTCGTCGTTCGGAAGAACCAATGACTGATCGTGCTCACTCATTCCGGCGACCTTTGGGAGAGGCTTCATCATCATAACGTCCCACCCTTCGTTGTGAATCGTCAAACGATGAACTATTCATCACGCTGATTTGGCCGCAACAATTTTGTAGACGACCGGCACGAGGGCAAGAAGCCCCAAGAGGATAAAGGCCCCGATCACATTTGGCGACGCAATTTCCTTCAGTGAGTGAATGGTACTCAGTTGGCGTCCTGCATAGGCATAGACGAACGAACCGGGAATGATGCCGAGCGCCGTGGCTCCGATATACGTGCCAGCGCTCACGCGAGTCAGTCCTGATACGAGGTTGACAACAAAGAACGGAAACAGGGGAATCAGTCGAAGAGTCAGCAGGTAGCTGAAGGCGTTCTTGGCAAAGCCTTCTTGGAACGGTCTCAGCGACTTCCCGAATTTCTGTTCCACGGTGTCCCGTAGCAGATACCGTGCGGTCAGAAACGCCAGGGTCGCTCCGGTCGTCGCCCCGAGATTCACGAACAACGTACCAAGGACGGCACCGAACACGAACCCGCCGGCTAGCGTGAGAATGACCGCACCCGGAAGTGACAAGCCGGTGACAATGGCATAGGCAACAATGAAGATGCCGACCGCTGCGACATAATTCACGTCCGTAAACGCCAGCAGATTGTCTCGATTTTCCTTCAGGGCGTTCAACGATAAGAACCGTCCAAGATCAAAATAGAAGAAGGCCCCGATGGCCAGCCCGATCACGAGAGCAATGATCACCTTGCCTGAAGGATGCTCCTTGGTGGAGGTAACGGGTACAGTGCCCTGATGAACAGCGTGGATCGAATGGGTTGTGTCCTCCTGATGTCCGTCAGCACACCGTGTTTCCATAGACCGGACTCCCTTCGTGTGGTTGAGTGAAGCCAGACATGGCCTCTGCTGCAACTCAGGCTCTCTGAAAGAATCTCCTCTCGCCATGACTCCACAATAACCGACTCCCCGTTTAGATTCTGTGAGCCAATTCACAATCTGGGACGGCAGGGAACCGGTGAAGCACGGCATCTGTAAGGCACAATGATCCCCGGCCTTTGGACGGCGGGAGGTGTTCCAAGTGGACTGGATCGAGAAGAGGTACCAGACCATGCCCTGGCTGCGATCGCTGGTACGTAGCCTGCCCGAGGGGCTTACGAACGTTCGTCATCATTGGCTACAACGAGAATGAAGTGATTCAAGACTGCATGGCGCTCATAGCTCAGGAGATAGAGGTGAAGGAGCGACGGATCGTCGGCGTCCCAATGGAGCACAGGACCATCGACACCGATGGCATGATGGTCGAGCCAGCGATTTTGCGAATCCAGGTGGAATCCGTAGAAGGTGCGCTCGGCCGGGGGCTCCTTTACCACATGCTCGTAAGACTCGAAGAAGCTGGGGTTGCCGATACCGAGGGGAGCCTGCCAGCCACGGTCATAGTGCTCCGGAGACGCGACGGGAATAGCGGTCCCATCGAGCCCGCCGAGAATCAGGCGAGTGGCTTCGCCGGTCTGATGACTGCGAAAATCGAGCTCGATCTCGAACAGTGTCTGAGATCCTCCAATGAGTTTCACCTGCCGCACGGTGGCCCCAGCCAGCTCTGCGAGATAGTGCAATTGAGTGTCACGAGCGTGAGCCCGGGAGTATCGGCCCGGCGGAATGAAGCTCGAGAACTGCACCGGCCCACGGTACCAGTCTCGATAGGTCGAGGCGACTGGTGTCAGAATGTTCTTGCGCTTATGGACTTGCTCGCCTCGTACGGCGACCGGTTCGTCCCAGCGAACTGTCGACTGACCCGGCCATTCCCGCTCGACCGTCCGGACCCGATCTAACCGGATCGGCGTCCCTGACGGATCGACCCAATGTTCGAGTGACCACCAGTAGGACCAATACGACAAGCCGTTGACCCGTTCGAAAAGTTGTTTATAGAGTCCGAGTGGAAACGTGAACCAGAGGTGCTCATAGACCCGCTCTTGACCGTCTTCTGCTGTGAACAGCAGCAGCTCCCACAGGCCGGCGTTCAAGCAGTTGCGGGCAAGATCGACACGGCTCAGCGCCCGCTGCTCGAACCCATCTCCCCCCTCGCGGACATGAACACGGGATGAAGATCGGTCAAACTGGACCTGCTGTCGGTTCCACTCGCGATCGATCAGTCCAACCTTCGTCAGATCTGGATCGGTTTTGACCCAGGGTGGAACGGCGGCAACGAGGTGCGCAAGGTCTACATCGATCAGTTCGATGGCGGTGGCCTGCTCCGAGGCCGGCTCGATGCGGAAGTGAAAGTGAGTATCGCGGGTCTGTTCGATGGTGAGGCTCCGGTGAGGATAGTTCGCGAAGACCGCGCTTCGTACCTCCGGATCCTCCGGGTACGCTGCATCACTGAATGTCGTGAGACTGACAGTTTGTACTGGTGCCGTGTCGTAACGGACCTGAAGCCAGATTGCTCCGACGATGACAATGAGGATCAGTGCGCTTGACAGCACGAGCCCCCGCCGCTTCATGATGGTTGCAGACATGGTCTCGCCTTCCTTTCAGAGATGCGGAGACTGCCCGGCGCAGGTCTGCGTGGTGGTGCACAGCCCCGCCTCTTAGTGGCAGGGGCGCGGCGACAAATTGGCAGCCCTGGACCGTAGCTGTCCCCGAGATACAGTGATGAAATGGCTACTGTGGAAGGTTAGGACCGTATCGGAGGTGCGCGAGCGCGTCGCGTCTCTGAGAAAACCGGCAGGACAGGAGTCTGTGACAGACCCACTGGATTGTAGAAGACGACTGGAATCGGGCGAATGATGTCAAGACAGACAACAGAACCTGCTTCGCCGCTGGTCCCGATCCAGGTGCAGACCTGGTGATGAGGCTTGGTGGGCTGATCTGTCCGTGGGACGCCTGCTTCCAACGCCCAGACGTGCATCCAGACGGTCAGCGAGAAATAGGCAAGACCGAGGGCCCAGAACAGACCACTCGGCAGCCGGTTTTGCAGTTGTTGCATACGCGACTACGCTACTCTTGGGGGAATGGCCTGTCAATCCGACTGGTAACCACATCGGCTGACGATGAAGCCTATTGGCTATTGGCAGTCCGATCGTTACCCGTCCACTCCTCCTCTCCAAGGATGGTCCCGGTTGCTGGACGGGAGACCATGCCGGACTGCGCCTGGACAAAACTGTAAGCCAGCTCACATTTTTCTTGCATTCCTTCTGCTATGAGGACCAATTGCATGAGTGGCGCCAACGTCATAAGGCTCCCGGTTCTTCAAGCTCCACAGATTACCGATGCCTATTGTCATTCCTTTCACAGAAAGCACCATTGCCTTGTCCGGGGTAACCGAGTACTCTACAGGCCCTAGCAGCGAGTTGGTCTATGGTTGGCGTACAAACTACCCCTAACAAACTCTGGTTCCTCAAGCACATTCGCTTGTTTGACGGCATCTCTCCGTCTGAAATGCAGGAGATGGAGAAAATTACCCGAATGGAAGAGGTCAAGAAACGGCAGCCCTTGTACCTTCCAGGCGATCCGAGCAGCAATGTCTATCTACTTAAGAAGGGCCGCGTCAAAATCGCCAACACGGCGCCCAGCGGGAAAGAAGTCACCTTCGATATTTTAGAGCCGGGAGAAGTGTTCGGAGAACTTGAGGTTCTGGAAGACGCTCCCCGCTCGACATCGGCCGAGGCCCTTGATGACGCGCTGATTTGTGTGATTCCCCGGAAGGATTTCGATCACTACCTGGCCATGCATCCGAACGTGACGGTGAGGTTGACCAAACTCATCGGGTTGCGTCTCAAGAAAATCCAGAGCCGCATCGAAGATCTGGTCTTCCGTGATGTGCCGGCCCGCCTGGCCCATCTGCTCTCGGAGTTGAGCAAATCCGATGGGGTCGCAGAAAAGCAGGGTGTTCGACTGAAAGTGAAGTTGACCCATCAGGAAATGGC
>CAADGK010000070.1 GCA_900696515.1 uncultured Nitrosospira sp.
GTGGTGATGGCCAACGCCACGATTTGCCTGGTTTGAGCGTCAAGGGCTTCAAGACCGACCTCGTCCCTGAAGAGTTCCCAAGTCGCCTCGAGACAGGCTGGCTTTCTCTCCAGCCCGGCAAACAAGTCGGGCACGAACGTAGTTCCCAATGTCTCGGTAATCTCTCTCAAGACCGTCTGTGCGGTCAGGTAGCGCGAGCGTTCAGCATTGTATTGGGCGCGCTCAGCGTGTTCGGTCGTTCTGTCCTGTGCCGTAGCCTGCGTCACATGAAGAGGTGTATCGATCATGGTTGACCCTTCACTGGTCTCGCTGGTTTGAGTCGGTTACCTTTCGGAGCAACCACTCTTTGCTCGGCATACCTGTCGCCACGGTCTGGCCATTGATGAGCACAACTGGCAAAACTGAAAAGCCTAGTCTTTCAATATCTTGGTCTGTGAGCGGATGAACTGTCACGGTCCAGCTTGGATACGCTGCCTCAACGTCTTTCGCGAGTAACCGTATCGATTGCCGTGACAGACAACTGTCGTGAAAGTAGAAGTCGACTTGCCGCATGAGGGCAGGATAGGCCTGTCAGGTTAATGGAATCTGTAAGCTGGATCACAAGGCAGAAACAGCTGCTCAGATTAGAAGGTGGGGATATCCCGTGCCGTTGAAACTCGAAGAGAGGGGGGGCGGTGAGTGACCATTCACTGGTCACACGAGCCTACCAGACAGGCGAAACGGGCGACGACGACAAGGAAGGGCGAGACGAGCCTATCCTACGACTGGTCAGTTTGCTTCACGAGAATCCGACGCATCTAGATGCTAACCCTATGTGTTCCCGGCGTGTTCTCTTGAGAGCAAAATAGGCCCCAATTCCTCTCAATTGGACTGAGCTCAACTGAACCAGGAAAACAGCAAAGCGCTGTTGCTGGAGCGGTATTGTGATGCTCTGACAAGGGTTTGCGTGACGGTCTCAGAGAGGATTAGTGGACCTGTCATCTATGCCTCATTCTTCCAGGATGAGTTGCTCACAGTTCGTCGTGAAGAGCCCATGGCACAGACTATGGCCTTGATTGAAGCAGTGCCCGTCAATCAAACGGCTTGCGCGACTGACGCGCAAGCCACCCATGTCGGTGTAGCATTCGAAATGCTCGCAGCATCATTTCTCAAGACCCTTCACGACTACTCGCTCCGGGTCTTTGTCTACACCGTCAATAAACTAGCCGACATCCAGATGGTTACGACTATGGGTGTAGACGGCATCATTTCGGACTATCTGGAGCGGTTGCTGCAAGCCCTGCCCGGGAGGGTGAGAAGGTATATCGAGCTACAGAGAAGGACTCGTGTCACGTCGCATTCAGATGGATGACTCAGCCTGAGTTGTGGAGTCTGATCCGACCCCGCTGTCCGATGAGCAGATCAGTGGGCCAGCTCATACCGGACGGCACGCAGCAGTTCCTCCACTCCAAACGGCTTACGAAACATCTGTCGCGCGCCTAACAGGCTGGCCGTCTTCTTCATATAGTCCGTACCAAATACTCCCGAAATGGCAATGACCTTAGTGTCCAAGAACTCTCGTGTGAGTGCCAGGATTGTATCGGGTCCATTCAACTCCGGCATCACAATATCCACGATGACCAAATCGGCTGGCCTTTGGCGGTACAACCTGAGGCCCTCATGCCCGTTGGATGCCTCCACCACCGCGTAGCCGGCAGCTTGAAGCGCGGTGGAGAGTAAGGTGCGAATAGATGCGTCATCATCCATTACCAATATCGTGGCCATATCACTCCGTTGAATACGGATCGCCTCGGGCGATGAACCTGTTGGAGTCTACTTGAAATCGTACGACTTGCAATGAAAGTCGACATAGCTTGAAGGAGACATGCCGCGAACCAACGGCTTCCCACGCTCAAGAGGGAAGCCTAAACGGTGCCCTTCCCGGCTGAAGGGTAAGAGGCTTCCACCGCGTGTATTACGTGTATGAATTGAGCTGCGGTTGTCCTAGCTCCCCCTGGATGGCTTGGAGCAGGGCAGTGAAATCCAGGGGCTTCTGGAAGGTCAGCCGGGCCCCACAGCATACGGCCTTCTGCAACTCATCGGGGTGCATCCCACTCATAGCCATGATCTTCACGTCTGCATAGGTGTGGGTCAATGCAACGATCACCTCCCACCCGTTCATCTCCGGCATTTCTAGATCCGTGAGCACGAGATCCGTCGGATGCACCCGGAACTGTTCGATCCCAAGTCGTCCATTGGCCGCCTCCCATACCTGATAGCCGGCATCCTCCAGCACCTGGACGAGCAACCGACGCACAGATGCCTGATCCTCGATGATTAGGATCGTGGCCACACGCATGACCGCACCGCTTTCCTTTACCATGTTCCACCCACGATCACCCATGACCTTACGCGGCAAGCGATTCGATGGACTCGGATTCCCACGCCAACTCAACGAGCTCCGGGTCCGTCACAGCCGCAGATGTAACCAGGTTCGGCTTGGCCTGTTGTTGACGGTGCTGCTGGATAAGCGCATCATCACGATGGCCACAATTGAAACAGCGCCAGCTGCGGTTCCACATGTCGCCATAGCTGCCTTCCATATCGATCATGTGCTCTTCCAGCATCAATCCCTCACAGCGTATACAGGTCATGGCTGCCCTCCGTTGGTGTGTGCCGTGTCGCTCAATCAACCGTACCAGGTACGAGGATCCGCGATAGATCTGAACGAGGTACGTCGAAAGAGGGGGGCGACGGATGTGGCCCGGCGATCTGAATGGGCCGGTTGTTAGATCGGTATTTGAGTTGCAGCGGAAACGGACCACATGGGCTATGGTCCCCAACCCCTCACCGGATGGTGAAGGGCCTTGAAAAAAGCGCATCTGCATTAAGCATAAATTCAGGCTTGTCCCTCATTGTCCGGTGCGTGTGCGATCCGGATTGTGAGTGTGAGGTGCTCAGTTTCATGAGAATCTGTGGTGGATCTCAGATGAGGAACAGACTTCGTCAGTCGCTCGTGAGGATCAAGAGTCAACACGACGACGCATTCCCATACGAATCTGCACGGCTCACATTTCACGCGATACTGATGATTCAATGGCTCATCCCGCATCTCGCCTATACACACCCTCCGTCTACCAGGTGTGTAAGGTGAATGAGGCCCTCTGCCGGCTTAGTTCTTGATGAAATTCACCGAGCGGTATGGGTACACAGCGAGCAGAGCTCGGAACCACTATGAAGAGTTGGAATCTTCAATTCGAGGTAGGTGGAACGATTCAGGTATGCTGGGGAAGAAATGCATCCGTTCTGATCTCGGTGCGACAAGGTTCTGTGGTGATGCTGTTAGGTCGGTGTGCTTGTGAGATCTTGAATGACCAGGTCTAGCCGTTGCCGCTCGGAGTCGGTCATCCGAAAGAAGGCGAGCCCAAACATCGGTCCGCTGACCCATTGTATGGTTGCTGCCTCAATCATCAATGGCCAGTCCAAGCCTGGCGCATAGATCCGGAGTTCGAGGGTAAGGCCAGACGTCAGGGAGGCAGCACTTTCCACCCGACATCCACCCGTTGAGAGATCGAGGATTGTCCCTGTTCCGTCCAGTGTCGGAGCCGCACAAAACGTCGTGCGGAATTGGACTCGAAAGCGTGGGGTGATCCGACGCTCCCGGACTTTCAGGTCCCACACTGCCAGGCCATCGACTCTCCCATCAATGACTCGCTGCCCGAAGGCGATACCGTAGAAATCTGCCTCGTCCTCGCTGGCGTAAAGACCCTCCGCAGTCAATTCACGACTCTGAATGCCACGAGGATGCTGGATTGAGATGTAGATACGTAGGCGCCACTTCTGTCTGTGTGGGTCATGTTGTGGAGCAGATTCAATGGTGTACCCTTCATACTCGGCACGTTTCCCCATTATATTTACTAGCGCCTTTCTCCAGAGTGAGCTGGTGTTCGATGTGCCGAAGAATACCACATCACGATCACACTGCCATCATCATGTGGGATCTCATCTTCCCAATGCACTTCCGTTGCTGAATGATCCTCTGGATGATGGCAAAGCTGGAATCGTTGAAAAGGTCCTTGCGATCGAAACCAACCTCTCGGTCGACAACCTACTCACTTGCCTCGGTTTATCCTACGTGCCTATCACCGGCGCGTCGCTTCGACCAGGCGTATAAAATGGGGTCTCGATATTATTGGCCCGATGCCATATATGGCGTATGGCCAGACGGAGGCGCTCCAGGAGGATCGGCTTCAAAATGAACCCCGCTTGTCTCTGCCGCAACTCTTGCGTCCGGCTCGTCAGCGAGCAGTGCTGCGGCGTCTCGAAGGTGTAAAGGATGCGAAGGGTAGGCTGCCGACGTAGTATGGTCTGGGGGATCGAGAAGGTGTCTGTAATCAGCGCATCGGGCTCGCGAGGCGTAAGGCCGGCAGGGCCCTGGCGGAGAACAGGATAGGAGAGAAAAGCCGTAGGTTGTCACTAATGCAGAAGTCTGGGATTAGTGGTTGGCTGTACACAGAGGTAATCTCAATGGAAACACGTAGAAATTCGAATCAGTCAGCAATTTGAAGTTTCAGATCATCGAAATAGGTCACCGCATCAGACTTCGTCCACAGCCCGATTCGCCCTTTTCTAAACGTTTCGTCACACAGATTAAATACGGGGCGCTCATCGAAGGAGACTTGAATGTTGCAACCCTCCATACGCACCCGGAGTTGGTGCCAGTGGCGCACATCAATGATGTGATCGAAATTCTGGATCATGTGCCGGACCCCTTTCACGACTCGATAGATTCGGATGTTTTGTTCTAGCGGGTTGGCTCGTGCAAGATAGTAGTTGCGGTCGTCTGTTGCCCGCCAAATGAGGCCGCCTCCCATATCGGCCTTGCCATCAATGGGCAGCAGCTTCACTCTGAGATCGACATTTTCTGACTCTGTGCCTTGCACCAGCACCAGTTTGTAGGCGTGTTCCGCCCCCTTCCCCTGGAGCTGAGCCAAGACATAGGGTGGACTGGTGGCCTTGTCCGTCGCAGTGACTTGCCAGTCCCCGGCTGGTCGCCCATCGAACAGGGTCCCGATTTGAAAACCGTGGGGGACTTTTCCCCGCAGGTCCTGATCAAAATTCCAGAGCTGTACCTCCGCGGCGGTCGCGGACCGATGGCTAGGCATAAGTGCCAGTGCACTGCCACACCATAGCCAAATGGATAAAGCTGTTATCAATGCATTGTGTTTGGAGACCTTCAACGCCATGTGACTTCTTCCCAACAAAGATGAGCGAAAGTCTCATACGGGTGAAAGTTTGCTGTATTCTTCTCTTTGGATCGCATTTCAGAGATCGATTTCCATTCCGGCTGGTTCAGTTTCCCCACCCGGCAGCGTTCGCTTCACCGGATAGTGGACCTCATGGGTCTTGGGATCATGCGAGCGTTCCATGACCATAAAATGCGCATCGTAGTCCTTGTAAAGGACTTGGTCATTCTTTCACATCGAGGCGGTCCCCCACCCAGCCAGGTGGAGCCAGGTTTTCGGATAGAGTGGATCGCCATTGTTTGAATCCCCATGTTCATAAATTCTGGTCGCAATCCCCCCACCCTGATACGGAGCTCTTCGGGGCAAACCGATCAAAGACGATTCGATGCTGCTGAGAGCCCTCAACGAACTCAGCTATCACCCGTCCCGTGCTGGTACCTTCATTCACCTCGATGTCGATCGTCCCTTTCACTGAATTCAGGTGTTTGCCCGCATAGTCTAGATGATCCCAGGGCGTCGGATCGTTCATGCTGCCGATGAGGAACGCGTGATCACCCTTGAGACGAAATGTGCTGCTATAAAATGGTTGCTCAGCGGCTTTGAAAATTCTGGTACCTTCAGCTCCCTTGGGTGTCCCAAACTTGCCTTCTTCGGAACCCGATGTCTTTACATGACTTCCGAAAATCAATGCAGCGATCAGCAGAATGTATCAAGCCTTGAATGGTCGTCGGGTCATGTGATGTGCTTCCTCGTTGCTCGATCAGCTACTGGGAGTCGGATGACGAGATACTGCGCACAATTACAACATCGTAACAGCCGTCCGATCATGGCTCTCTATCTCCTCATTTTGCTTCAAAGGACAGATCCAGTGACACTGTCTCGTTCGGTTTCACGGTGATCTTCTGCACCTGCGTTCCTACAATCGGATGCCACGCCTTGATCTGGTACGTGCCGGCAGGGAGGTCGGCTAGGGCAAACGAGCCATTACTGTCCGTTACGGCATAGTAAGGATTGTCGATCGCATACCCCCAATTCTGCATGTACGGATGCATGCCGCACTGCATGGTGAACACTTTTCGCCCTTTCACCAACTGAACGATATCAGTCGTCCCGCTCGAGTTCAGTGCAGGGCGATGGAGGACGATATCGACTCCTGCAAGGTCGTAGGCATACCCCTGAATGTCATGGGCCACCGGATCTCGATTGACCACGGTAACTCGACGCTTGTCGCTGACCACGGTCACGAATGGCAAAAACTGGCACATCGTTGCTTCGACTTCAGCATCGGTGAAGGTAAACGGCTTGCCTTTTTGAATGTCCTCAATAACGATCACCACATCTTTAAGGCCGCCCTCCTGACTAACAGTAACTTCTTTCAGAAGGCGATGTCCGTTTCCATCTGACAGCTCCCCACAAAATGCACGGTCTGGGTAGCGGTGCAGTTTGAATTCTTTTGGCTCCGGTACCGAGCCCTTGAACGTGACCTTCCCCCGCACGATCGCGCCATCAGTCACGGTTCCGGACTCATAGGCCTCGGCGTTTTCCAACCACCCAAGGCTCAGCAGAGCTGATACACAGATCATCATCCACAGTCCTGTCCATGTCGCTGTTTTCATACTCCCCTCCGATTTTATAATTGCTGTCGCACAGTTACCGCCGGATCGGCTCTATCCGAATGACTGATCAGCCTGAGCGGAAACCGCTGGATTTTGGGTACTCACCAAACAAGTGTCGGGGTGGACTGTCATCCCAAGGCCTTAGAGCAATCGCAACGGCTGCACCGATTACCTAAACGACCGATGGTGAGGTGATCCTCCTGCCTTACAAAATTTCAGAAGCAACTCGTATGCCTGATGAAGCTGACACGACATCTACTGATTTTTTCAATGCCTTAGTATAGAACTGTGACAGGAGGAGAACATGCAAGACTCCAAGTAGATGAGAAACATGCAAACTTTGCACGGTGATGGTCGAGGTTTCGTCCCGGGTGATAGTGAAGTCCGGCATCACCACTTGCAACAGGATGAATGCTGCGGCAGATACTTCCCGGGGGCGCCGTACGACAACGTGTGGTGCGTCACAAAAAAACAACGGAATCGAGAGAACATGAACCTGCTGATGAATCATCACCCACACACACGAAGGAGATGTGTCGGGCAGTCCTGACAAGAGCAAAACCTGACTCACCGAGGACCGAGGCATGAGGGACGAGCATCGAATAGCTCGATCAGAAGGCGATTCTGATCCACAGGAAACGGGCGAATGGTTGGACTCGCTCGAGTACGTACTCGAGCGACACGGCGTCGAGCGGGCCACCTATTTGTTCGAACGACTCCGCGACCGGTTGGGCGAACGTGGCGCCCAGGTCGCCCAATCGGTCAACACTCCGTACATCAACACGATTCCAGCCTCTCAGCAGCCGCCCTACCCAGGTAACCTCGAACTAGAACGCCGAATCCGCAGCCTAGTCCGCTGGAATGCCATGGCGATGGTCGTCAAGGCCAACCAGCAGCGTCCTGGCATCGGCGGACATATTTCGACCTTTGCCTCAGCCGCCACCCTCT
Organism: uncultured Nitrosospira sp.; assembly: GCA_900696515.1. Lineage (GTDB taxonomy): Bacteria > Nitrospirota > Nitrospiria > Nitrospirales > Nitrospiraceae > Nitrospira_D. The sequence goes on from CAADGK010000070.1 coordinate 7,790, forward strand.
ATGAAGTCGCGTTACACCATTTTTTACGGGGCAAAGCAGGACCCCAGGGCGGCGACCATGTCTACTTCCAGGGCCACGCTGCGCCAGGGATCTATGCGCGTAGCTTCGTCGAGGGACGCCTCCACGAGGAAGCGCTCTACCACTTCCGTGCCGAACTCGACCCCAAGGGGGGCGGCTTGTCCTCCTATCCACACCCTTGGTTACTCCCTGACTACTGGGAGTTTCCGACCGTCTCGATGGGCTTGGGGCCGATCCTGTCGATTTACCAAGCACGCTTCAACCGTTACCTACACGATCGAAGTCTTAAAGACACGAGTCAACAACGAGTCTGGGCGTTCGTCGGCGACGGTGAAACCGACGAACCGGAAAGTCTCGGCGCCCTCTCACTCGCCTCACGGGAACGGCTCGACAATCTCATCTGGGTCGTCAATTGTAATCTACAACGCCTCGATGGTCCTGTACGCGGCAACGGCAAAATCATTCAGGAGTTGGAAGCAATCTTCCTCGGCGCTGGCTGGCGCGTCATCAAGGTAATCTGGGGCAGCGATTGGGACCCGCTGCTCGCGAAGGATGAAGAAGGCCTCCTGGTCAAGCGGATGGGCGAAGTGGTGGATGGTTGGTATCAAAAGTATGTGGTAGAAGGCGGCGCCTTCGCGCGGGAGCATTTCTTCGGTGCCGATCCGCGGCTGCTCAAACTAGTGGAACACTATTCCGACGAACAGATCCACAAAATGCTACGAGGCGGGCATGATCCGCGAAAACTCTACGCTGCCTACAAAGCCGCCGTGGAACACAACGGACAACCCACCGTGATCCTGGCAAAAACGATCAAGGGCTACGGTCTTGGCGAAGCCGGCGAAGGACGCAACATCACCCATCAACAGAAGAAAATGAACGAACAGGAGTTACGGGAATTTCGCACGAGATTCAGCGTGCCGGTGCCGGACTCGGAGCTGACGTCGACCCCGTTCTACAGACCGCCAGCCGACAGCCCCGAGGCTGCATACCTCGCCGAACGCATTAAGGCGATGGGCGGTCCCATTCCGGAGCGGCGCATCAACGTCGAATCGCTCAAGACGCCGGCGCTCGACCAGTTTAAGGAGTTTCTCGAAGGATCGGGAGAGCGTTTGGTTTCTACCACCATGGGGTTTGCCCGAATGCTAAGCCGCCTGCTCGGCATGAAGGATTTTGGGAAATATCTCGTCCCGATCATTCCCGACGAAGCGCGCACATTCGGCCTTGAGGCACTCTTCCGGCAATACGGCATCTACTCGCACGTCGGCCAGCTGTATGAGCCGGTGGACAAAAACTCGCTGTTGTACTATTTCGAAGCCAAAAACGGGCAAATTCTTGAAGAAGGCATTACGGAAGCAGGTGCCATGTCTTCGTACATCGCGGGTGGGACCGCTTACGCGACACACGGAATCAACATGATTCCGTTCTATATCCTCTACTCGATGTTCGGGTTTCAACGGATCGGCGACTTGCTCTGGGCGGCCTGCGACATGCGCACTCGGGGGTTCGTACTAGGCGCCACTGCCGGACGCACGACATTGGAGGGGGAAGGCTTACAGCACCAGGACGGGCAGAGTCATCTACTCGCCAGTGCCTACCCAACGATTGCGGCCTACGATCCGGCCTTCATGTTTGAGCTGGCGGTCATTCTTCAAGACGGACTCAAGAGGATGTACCAGGATCAACAGGGCCTTTCCTATTACATCACTCTGTACAACGAATCCTACCAGATGCCGGTGATGCCGCCGAATGCGGAAGAAGGCATCCGCGAGGGTCTGTATCGCTTGAGAGTCGCACCGGATCGTGCCAAGCACCGTGCACATCTCCTCGCAAGCGGTCCGCTGGTGAATGAAGCCCTACGTGCGCAGAGCCTCCTGCTCGGCTACGGAGTAGCCGCCGATGTGTGGAGCGTGACGAGCTATAAGCAGCTGCGAATGAGCACACTCGAGACCGAGCGGTGGAATCTGCTGCACCCAGAAGACGTACCCCGCATAAGCTACCTGCAACGGATCGTTGAGCGGTTCGATGGCCCTTGCGTGGCTGTCAGCGACTACGTGCGCTTGGTCCCCCAGCAGATCGCGCCCTGGATTCCCGGTGGCCTCCTCACCCTGGGAACGGATGGGTTTGGCAGGAGCGATACCCGTCAGGCGTTGCGGCGCTTCTTCGAAGTCGACGCAGAGCATTTGGTCGTGGCGACACTCTACGCCCTATTTCGTCGGGGAGCCGTGTCGGCACACCTGATCACGCAGGCTGCACGGGATCTCGAGGTTTCGACCGATGGAGAGGCTCCTTGGCTCCGGTAAGCAAGGCTGACGCACTAAGAACGATTGGTAGGGATATGACATGAAAGTCGAGCTCCCATTTCTTGCGGAGGGTATCGAAGGCGGGGATGTCGTTCAGTTGTTGGTGCACGAGGGGGATCAAGTACGCGAGGGACAATCGCTGATTGAACTTGAAACCGAAAAGGCCACCGTGCCGGTGCCGGCGCCCGTCGAAGGTACTGTCGTCCGTCTCCTCATTCAGCAAGGAGATCACGTGAAGGTCGGGCAGACGATCATTGAACTACAGGAATCTGAGGATAAAGCAAGAAAGGCGCAGACATCGGTTCCAGAGGAGTCGGCTGCCGTGAAACCGAATGCCGAGGCACAACGGGATCACCCGCAGGCCAGGCCGACTAGTCCAATACCGACACCTGAGCGACCGGTCGTGGATCAGAAACCTGCCGTGGTCAGTCGACCGCCAGCGGGTCCAGCTATCCCAGCCCCGCCATCAGTTCGCCGGCTCGCGCGGGAACTGGGCGTAGATCTTTCACAGGTCAACGGATCGGAAGCCGGTGGGCGAATCACGGCTGAAGACGTGAAAACCTTCGTGCGGGAACGGACCACGCGCGGCACCAAGCTGGGGATAGGGGGGAATATCTTTTCCACGCCCTATGGGTCTGAACGGCGAGAGCCACTTTCCTCAACCCGTCGGAAAATCGCGGCGAACATGATACAAGCCTGGACAACCATCCCACACGTCCATCAATTCCAGGATGCTGATATCACCGATCTCATGGCCCTGCATAAACGGTATGCCCCGGAATTTAAGAAGAAAGGCGCCACGCTGACGTTGAGCAGTCTCTTTCTGAAAGCTGTCGTCCATGCGCTGAAACTGTACCCGCAGCTGAATGCTACTCTCGATCTCACCAACGGCGAGGTGATCTACAAGGACTACTACAACATCGGCGTGGCGGTGGACACACCAGCTGGCTTAATTGTGCCGGTTGTTCAGCAAGTGGACCAGAAAGATCTTCTCCAAATTTCGCTTGAGCTGGCCGACCTTGCCGAACGAACCCGCAAGCGAGAGGTTAAGCTCGAGGAGCTACGCGGCGCAACGTTCACGCTCAGCAACATGGGAGGAATCAGCGCTGGTCCGTTCCTGCCGATCATTAATCCTCCGCAAGTCGGCATTCTTGGTGTCGGAAAGGCACGGATAACGCCGGTGTATCGGGACGGACAATTTGTGCCACGGCGAGTATTACAATTGTGCGTCGCCTATGATCACCGTCTGATAGACGGAGCGATCGGGGCACGCTTTACCAACGAGATCGTCAAAGTATTGGAAGATTTTCAGGGCATGTTTCTGGGGCTCTGAACGGGACGTGGTAGGGGGGGGATCTCGTGAAGCGTCCGCAGTCAACGAGATACGAGACCTGCAGGAGGGGGGTATGGCTGAATTGCGTTATGACGTCGCGGTGATCGGCGCCGGTCCCGGCGGCTATGCAGCTGCGTTCCAGGCTGCTGATCTTGGATTACGCACAGCCCTGATCGATGAGGATTCACAACTGGGCGGAACATGCCTGTTACGTGGCTGTATTCCCTCGAAAGCCTTGCTTCATGCGACTCGCTTGCTCACCGACGCAGAAGAGGCGGCAGTCTGGGGCATTCATTTCGGTAAACCTCGCGTGGACCTGGAGGCATTTCGTGACCGCGTGAGTGCGATCATCGGCAAACTCACGAACGGTGTGCGAACGCTGGCCGGCAGCCGAAAAGTCGAGGTGATCCAGGCACGAGCTTGGTTCAAGGATGCGACAACCCTACAACTCTCTGGAGCCAATACGCCGTCCGAACTTTCGTTTGGGCACGCAATCATCGCCACCGGCTCAACACCCGTGATACCAGACTCGCTGAGGCTCCGCGATCCACGAGTGATGGATTCGACGGGCGCGCTCCGATTGCCAGACATCCCCCCCCGGCTTCTGGTCGTCGGCGGTGGATATATCGGTCTCGAGTTAGGCACAGTCTATCAGGCCCTCGGATCCGAAGTGACCGTGGTTGAGGCGTTACCACGCCTGCTGAACAACGTCGATGCAGATCTTCTGCGACCGCTGCATCAGCGTCTACTACGCCAGTTTAAGGCCATCACGCTAAACACCACCGTAGCAAAACTGGACGCGCAAGAGGACGGTCTGGTTGCAACCTTGACAGCGTCCCCAAAGACCAGTACCGAGACCTTCGATCGCGTACTCGTTGCTGTGGGACGCAGACCCAGTACCAATCAGCTTGGACTAGAACACACAGCGATCACGCTCACACCGCGAGGCTTCATCCAAGTCGATCGGCAGATGCGCACGACCGAACCGACCATCTTTGCGATCGGTGACGTGGTCGGCGAACCGATGCTTGCCCACAAGGCGACACATGAAGGGTTGGTCGCCGCTCGAGTTATTGCCGGGAAACAGACAACCTTCGATGCCGCGGCAATCCCCGCCGTTGTCTTCACTGACCCCGAAATCGCTTGGTGCGGATTGACCGAAGACGCAGCCAGGGTCTCAGGACAAGCCGTGAAAGTCGTGCGGTTTCCCTGGGCTGCCTCGGGACGCGCGACGACGTTAGGCCGGACCGAAGGCGTGACCAAGCTCATACTGGATCCTGAATCCGGTCGCGTACTAGGCATGGGGCTTTGCGGCATCGGTGCGGGTGAGTTGATCGCCGAAGGGGTCCTCGCCGTCGAGATGGGTGCAGTCGCAGAAGACCTCGCGACCTCGATTCATCCTCATCCGACGGTGAGCGAAACGGTTATGGAAGCGGCTGAATCGTTTTATGGTTCGCCAACGCATCTCTTCATCCCCAAGCGGTCATGACGTGTCTACGCTTCGTTTGCTCGATCTGACCCTTCCATTTCCTGTCGAGAATCTAGCTCTTGATGAAGCGTTACTGGAGGAACTTGAGGAACGGGGTGGAGATCCTGTGCTTCGGTTTTGGGAAAGCGACCGTCACTTCGTCGTATTAGGCCGCGCCTCTCGCGTAGCCGATGATGTCGACCTCGTTACCTGCCAAGAAGACGGGCTGTCGATCCTTCGACGCGCAAGCGGCGGAGGAACTGTCCTACAGGGGCCGGGTTGCCTCTCGTATGCCTTTGTGCTGCCGATCGGGTGGCATCCAGACCTCGTGAATATTCGAACCACCAATCGCTTTATTCTGGAACGAATAGCGACCGCGCTTCGCCGATGGGAACCAGCCACGACCCTCCGTGGGATCAGCGACATCGCTATCGACGATATGAAGATTTCCGGCAACGCGCAACGACGAACCGGGAAAGTGGTACTCTTTCACGGAACGATTCTGCATTGCATGGGAACTGCTCTCATCTCACGATATCTCAAACACCCTACGCGACAACCGGACTACCGCTCAAACCGACCTCACGGCACGTTCGTGCGGACAATCGACGCTCCACCCCAAGCGATCAAACACGTCATCGCCGACACATGGAACGCGGAGCCGACACACGCTGAATGGCCAAGAGAACGCATGCCCCGAATGATCGCAGCCATCCTCGCACGAAGCCGGGACGAATCCTGAGAGAGGGAGGACCCACCTGCCGCTATGGTCGAGACCGGAATGCTGGGTGGTCTTCGCCTGGTGCTGGCTTGAAGTGGGAAGCACGAGTGAGAGAAAAAAGTCAACGAGAGGAGATCAGCTGAACCGCAATGATTGCATGATCCTCGTTTCCAGTGATCCTACCTAATGATGCCAGCATTTCACAACCGTTCTCGAAGATTCGAACTCAAGCACGAACAGCTCAGTGCAAACCTTGCACATTGTCCGGCGGAGTAGGCGCTCGCCATCTGAATCCTTGAATCTAGCCGCAAGCATGTTCCGATAAATCACTGAAAGCTCACTTTATACCAACGAGGCATACGAATTGCTTTGGATTGTTGCAGGCAATGAAATCGTCGGGACCTTGGTTGCAACTAACAACGCATGATCCCCGCGATACATCGATCCATGTTTGAGGTGAATATCGGAGGTACTCCACATGAACGTTTCGTCGAGTCAATTCACCGAATCCCAGTCAAGGGCATTAAAATATTGCGACCGATGCGCCCGCCGTGCTGCCGCACTTTTTTATGACGATCTCACGTTGAAAGAGCTTTGTCAGGAGTGCTGCGCCCAGTTGAATTGGAAGCGCATAATCGCTTCCAGTCCGGCGCAACTGAAGATGTGAGCGAATGCCCATACCCCTTCTCACCGCACCCCGTCTCGCAGGTAGAACGTCGACTGTATCGCGGGTAGTTCGCGTGATAGCATAGGGGCGTAGCCTTTCAACTTCCGCCATGTTTAGGCCTATTCCAAAAGCCACGCTGTTTCGACGCATTCCATACCGTCTCATTACCTCTGTCGTACTCATTCTCGCGTTGGTCGTGACCGTCATCCTCCTCATGAGCTTGGAGCGAGACAAGCTCCTCCTCCAAGGATTCACGCAAAATCAGGCGGTCCCCACGGAGTTGTTTCAGGCGCTCTGGCGATCTCGGCATGACCTGATCGGGATTACTCTTCTTGTGTTCTTAGTCAGCGCCATCGGAATGGCGGCGCTCATCACCTTTCTGCATTACGACAATACGAGACGGACTCTTGAAGAAGTCAAAGGTCTCGCGAGAAATATTCTTGAGAGTATCCCGACGGGCGTACTCACCATTAATCGCGACGGCCAAGTCACAGCCGTCAACCCCTCTGCCGTGGCGACATTGAAACGGTCGGCGGAAGAATTGCTCGGTCACTCCTATGAACAAATGTTTCTCCAAGGAGATACGATTCGTCTTGTACTCGATGGAGCACTGCATAACAACCATCATGTGGATCATCATGATATGCCGTATCGCGCCGGTGACGAGACTCGTACGATACGCCTTGCAACTGCTGACCTGACAGGAGATGAGGGGAGACCGGTCGGCATCATTATGCTACTGAAAGATGTCACGGCGCTGCTAGCCTTGGAACGGCGGGTACTCGTAGCGGAAAAACTCTCCGCCCTCCATACCTTGTCCGCCGGCGTCGCCCATGAATTACGAAATCCGCTGAGCGCAATGGATTTGAATCTGCATCTTCTCGATGAAACATTGAAGGAACGAGGTGAGCTGGAACAGGACGTGGCGCACTATCTTCAGGTCGTGAATGCCGAATGTCGACGCCTCTCCGTGATTTTGGATAACTTCATGAGGTTCGCGCGTCCCACCTCGGTGGGTCTCCATGAAATGGACTTGGGAAGAGTCATCGCACATCTCATGGCACTCATGCAGTTTGAGGCACAGGAACGAAAGATCAAACTGGAGGATCGGATTGATGAAGAATTACCCCCGGTGTTTGGGGATGAGACACAGATTAGCCAGGTCCTCGTCAATGTCCTGGTGAATGCGTTTCAGGCCATGCCCGATGGCGGGCGGTGTTCGATCATCACACAGGTACAGCGAAATGCCGATGTGTGTTGGGTAGAGGTCGTTGTGTCCGACACGGGGATCGGAATCAAGCAAGAAGACTTGTTACATCTATTTGAGCCGTTCCATACCACGAAGACTAGCGGAACAGGCCTCGGTCTGGCTATTGCCTACCGCATTATGCAGGACCACGGGGGAACCATTCGTGTCTCCAGTGTACTTGGAAGTGGGACGACCGTGGTTGTGCAGCTTCCCGTGGCTGCCGACTCCCTTCAAAAGCTTGGGGTAGGGGCATGACGAATGCCGCACAAATCCTCATTGTTGACGACGAGCTGAACATTCGCAACGCGCTGGTGACTCTCCTTGCAAGGAAAGGCTATCGAGCCCTAAGCGTGGCGACGGCGGATGAAGCGTTGGATGTGTTTGAAACAACTGCAGTGGATTTAATAATTACTGACTTGCGGATGCCGGGAATCGGGGGGATGGAATTTCTGCGGAGGCTGCGCACACAATGGCCCAGCACAGAAGTGGTCGTCATGACGGCCTATGGATCCATCGAAACTGCAGTGGAAGCGATGCGGGCTGGAGCCTACGATTATCTCACCAAGCCCATCGATCGCGAGCGGTTCCTCATCGTGATGGAGAAGGCGCTCGAGCGACACCGTCTTGCCAGCGAAAACCAGCAGCTCCGGGATCGACTTGAAACGAGAACACGGTTCGAACGAATGGTCGGTGATAGCGAACCGATGCAACAGGTGTATCATCTTGTGGAGATGGTAGCGGGAAGCGACGTGACCGTATTGCTCACGGGTGAAAGTGGAACCGGGAAGGAGCTCGTCGCACGTGCCATCCACGATAAAAGCCATCGGGCCGACGGACCGTTTATTACCCTCAACTGCGGCGCATTGCCTGAAGCTCTGTTTGAAAGTGAGTTGTTCGGCTATGAAAAAGGCGCCTTCACCGGCGCGTTGTCCACCAAAGCCGGTCGGTTTGAATTGGCGCACGGCGGAACGCTGTTATTGGACGAAATCGGTGAGCTCTCCTTGAAATCCCAAGTCGACTTTCTTCGTGTTTTAGAGACCAAGGAATTCCGTCGTCTGGGTGGAACAAAGGTTGTGACTGTGGATGCTCGCATCATTGCCGCCACCAACCGAAACCTGGCGGAGGCCGTCAAGCAAGGGACTTTCCGCGAGGATCTTTTTTATCGACTGAATGTGGTCCCGATTCACTTGCCGCCGCTGCGCGAACGGGGAGAAGACATTCCCCTCCTCGTTGAGACCTTCCTGCCTGAATTTTGCACGCAGCATCAACGAGCGCTGAAGCACATCTCTCGAGAAGCGATGCGCCTGTTACGGCTATATGCCTGGCCGGGAAATATTCGACAGCTCCGTAACCTGCTCGAACGGCTGGTCGTCACCGTGCGGGACCCCACGATTCTCTCGGAGCATTTGCCGGAGGAGATTCAGGTCAGTCGGGAAGACCTCAGGACCATAGTCGTCAGTCTCGGGAAATCCTTGAAGGAAGTTGAAAAGGAAGTCATCCGCCGCACCCTCATGGAAATGACTAACCACCGTGAGAAAGCTGCCAGCCTACTCGGTATCAGCCTGCGGTCTCTCCAGTATAAGATTAAAGAATATGGGATTCGTGAGTAAGGTCCTCCAAACCACTCACCTAACTGCACAAGACTAAGCCCCTCTCGTCGCATCTCCACCTCAACCTGCAATTCCTGCACGTATGCGATTGATTCCATAAAGACGTAACTGTTTGATCCATAAAGAAACCTCTGAGATTGAGCTATCGGTCAAAGGATGCCGGCGTGCAGATTTTGCAGATAGCCAACTTCCTTATCTCCTGGTCGTAAGCCCCGTGTCGCACTCGCCCGGAGGTTTCCGTTGTAAGCGCACAATAAATCGATGGCTTTGTCCAATCACCTCTTGCGGCATCCAGTATGCAGAGAGTCCTTTCCAGGAACTGGACCCAAGCAATTGGAAGGGATACAAGCGGAAGAGAACATGACCGTTCCGTCACAGCTCACAGGGGCTGAGGTTCTCCTCGTCCTCCTTTTGATGAATGCCTGCGCGCAACCGCCTGCCTTTCAACTTGAGGCAGCCCAAAAGGCGGTCGACGAGGCCAAACTTGCGGGGGCAGAGATCTATGCGAAGGACGACTTTATGAAATTAGAGCAGGAGTTCGCTCTGGCCAAGGATGAGTTGGCTAAGCAAGAGACGGTCTTCTCCATTTTCAGATTGTACGACGACGTGGACGAAATGCTGAGCACGGTCGTTGAGTATGGGGGGCGCGTGGCAGCCAAGGCATCGAAAAACAAGGAAGTGGCCAAAACGGCAGCGCTTGCGATGGAACAAGACGCTTTGTGGGCCGTGGTATCTGCCAAGAGACTGACGACCAGTACCCTGAGGAGGACGGAACGAGATGCGCAAGAAGTGATCAAGCAGCAGCTCACAGCATTAGAGGCGGGTGTCGCTGAGGTACATGGGCTTATCGAGAACGGTGACTATCTTACGGCGGAGATGCACGCCAAGACATTGAAGGAGAACGGGGTTGCGGTTTCCGGAGCGCTATCGAAAAGGCTAGAGGGCGAAAGTCCAGGGCCCATGTATAACGACTACAGGGACTTATTGAGAAACTAGGTGCAGAAGCGGTGTGTGTCATGGGGAGGGTGGTCGAGTTCATGGAGGCGAATTCTTGACCGGCCTCCGGAATCGTCATCGGAATGTTGTCACTTCGGGAGCAACAGGTCGCATTGTTGAAGGTGATTGAGTACCTGGCAGCCATTGTGTTTGTGGTCGGAGCCCTAGTCTGGGGCTGGTATCTGACACTTTTATTTTGGCTCATCCTTGTCGTGCTTCCATATAGCCTGTTGCGTGTCATACAAAACGGAGAACATGAGAATGAGCTGTCTAGTCGTCTTGGCCAGCACCTTCCGGAACAGAAAGCACGATCGCAAGAACGGACCTTTTGACGGTAGCGTCGGGCATGAAAGTCATAACCCTGTCGATCCAAGCGACTGCAGTAATTCAATCGTGCACCTGATCGGCACGCCAATGCGAGTGAATCCACTATCGGTAGGGTGCTGAGAAGATCGATCTGAATTAGTGAGGAGAACAATATCGTGAGTGTGGGATCAACAGGAGAATCCGTACGACCTTCCCCATTGCCGAAGGAAGACTGGCTTGTCCGACTCGCACGGCTTCAAGCACTGCTGACGGCCTGTCCCAGCGATCTTCTTTCGAGATGCGAGCTGGCCGCACTTCTCGAAACGATGGACATGTACGAGGAAGCCTTGATCCACTGGAAAGTCGTCATCGATCTCGATGCGAACCATCTCAACGCGCGGGAGGGCGTCGTTCGCTGCCATCAGAAGACAGGTCTTTATCCCCGATCTGCAGGATGAAGCAGTGCGCATGATGGTCTGGGGTCGTCTCGAACACATTGCTGGAAAGCTTACTGAGCGGGGGTGGGTTCAAATTCGAACGGTCGTACCAAGAGATGGGGCCATCCTCAGGCACATCATTATCGGTAACCAGACACGCATCTTGAGGGGAATCGAACCGGCCTCCCTTGCTAATCTTCGAGAAGGAGAGATAGTAGGAAGCACCTTTCTCGCGGCACGCGCAGGCGTTGTGACGGCCGACACGTGTCCGAATTTGCTATGAACAAATTGAAAACTTCATCCTCAGCGTGGCCACAATCGAGCTCTCAGGGCTCCATGCAACAATCCCATGCTGATCTTGGATCAGGCAATTGTTGCTCAGATCAACCGTGCAGGCCGGAGGTCATCGACAGTGGACAGACGAACACGAGGTATTGCGAGCAGATCGCCCTCGCACTAGTCATCTCAGTAGGACACCCATGGCTGTAAAGTGCACAGCATCGCTTAAGTATGTGAAGAAGAGCTCGGTGCGTGGCAAAAGAAAGCAGAATGAACCGTGGAGGGCATGTTGAACATGTCAGGCGATGCGGACATCGTCGTGGTGCACCATCCGAAGGGAGCCGTGGCACTGGTCTGGGTTGACCTCTCCGTTGGAGCTGTCGTGACAACTCATGCTGGATTGCGAAATACATTGCGTCGTGGACTGCGAGGCTGGGCTGGCCAGATTGTGCAGACACGAGATGGACACATCTTTCTCTCGGCGGTGTACGATCATTTTTTTCTCAAAGGATATCGTGTCCATTGGTTCAGCGCTCCAGGGGTGATCGGCACACACCCTTCCTATCGGGTGTAGAGCACAAGCGAGCTTGGGGCAAAGCGCTACAACAGACTTCCTAATATCGGCAGAAGAGTTGAGCGACAGTTGCGAATGGATGCCAACCATCACCACTACATTCGTGTTTACTAAAATACTCAGGAGGCTGATCGTGGAAAACAATGAAACGCGGGCATGGCAGGCTTGGAAAATGACGTGCGGGACAGTGCTGGTCATCGCGCTGGTGTTGACCGTCATGCATCTCGTGGTGGGGGGATGAGATACGAGATTGTGGCCCTGTGACCTCTGGAATGGGCAAGCAGAAGGAGGGATCATCTTTGTGTCTTATCAAATTGTTGCGGGTGCCGGTATCCTCCAAATAAACCCTGCGGGAATGTGACTCGGACCCGAGGCCTCAAGTGATCGTATGCTGAATCTGTTGTGGCTTCTTCTCGGCGGGTATGGGGTCGGAATACTGCTTCCGCTCTGTCTGCCAGGACGGCCAGGGTTGCAACAGCTCACAAGCAATGTTGCCGCCATCGTGGGAACCAGCACAGGTGTCATCCTTGGGCTTCTGGGTCTCACGTCGTCGGAGCCCGTCACGGGATCGCTCGCCTCCACCATTCCTCTGCTCACCTTCACCGTTCGGCTTGATCCACTCGCGGCATTCTTCGTCCTCACGATCTCCCTCGTGGGTCTTGCTGCCTCGATTTATGCCATTGGATACCTGCAGCATTTCGAAGAGCGCGCATCGACCGACACGCTCGGAGCGCTCTTTAACGCATTTCTCCTCTCTATGACGTTCGTTGTCCTGGCGGATAACGCGTTCTTCTTTCTGCTCGCTTGGGAACTCATGTCGCTACTATCCTATTTCCTCGTGGTGACTGAGCACGAGAAGGCGGAAGTGCGGTACGCGGGATTGTTCTACTTGATCATGACGCACATCGGAACTGCGTTTATTGTCGTGGCGTTCTTGATCTTCTTCCAGGGTACCTGGTCGTTCTCCTTTGAAGCGTTTCGGCATCCAGCACAACCCCTACCGGAAGGCATGAAAACTCTCGTATTTCTCATGGCCTTACTCGGGTTCGGCACGAAGGCCGGCATCATACCACTCCATGTGTGGTTGCCCTATGCGCATCCCGTGGCCCCGTCGCATGTCTCAGCCGTGATGTCTGGCGTCATGATCAAAACTGCGATCTATGGCTTGATCCGCGTGTATTTCGACTTCTTCGGTGGGCAGTTTCCCTGGTGGTGGGGGTTCACCGTACTACTCCTGGGGACCACATCCGCGTTACTTGGGGTGATGTACGCCTTGATGGAACATGATCTCAAAAGACTCCTTGCGTTTCACAGCGTGGAGAACATTGGAATTATCCTGATGGGCCTTGGGGCTGGCATGATCTTTCAGGCCTACGGATTGAGAGAACTGGCCGCGCTTGGACTGCTGGCTGGACTCTACCATACGATCAATCACGCCCTATTCAAGGCCCTCCTATTCTTAGGGGCCGGCTCACTGCTCTATGCGACACATACGCGCAATATGGAAGAGTACGGCGGCTTGCTGCGACGCATGCCGTGGACGGGGATCTTTTTTTTGATCGGAGCCGTGTCAATTTCTGCGTTGCCCCCTACCAATGGATTCGTGAGTGAGTGGCTGGTGTTCCAAACACTTTTTCTCAGTTTTCAGATTCCAACCGTATTTCTCAAACTGATGCTACCGATCGCAGCAGCGATCTTGGCTCTCACCGGCGTGCTGGCCTTGACCTGCTTCGCAAAAGCCTTCGGGATTTCGTTTCTCGCACAGCCACGAAGTACGCATGCCCGTCAGGCTGAGGAGGTTCCGGTTTCGATGCGCACGGGCATGGGTATCTTGGCCGCCCTTTGTGTAGCGCTGGGCGTTGCCCCAATGGTGGTCGTGCCGTTATTGGATCAAATTGTCGCTCCCCTAGCAGGAATCTCGATCGCGAGCAAGGTCTTGGCAATCGATGGATGGGCGCTAGCCCCGGTAAATGTCGAATTCTCAAGCCTGTCCACCCCGGTCCTTGCGTTGCTGCTTGTTGCGTCGGCGATATTGGGATTGGGACTCGCCGTCGTGCTCGGTGGTCGTCTCACAACACGCCGTTCAAAATCTTGGGGCTGTGGGATCACTCTCACACCCCGGATGGAATACACCGCAACTGGTTTCGTCCAGCCGATCAAACGAGTGTTCAGTACGATTTATCAGCCGACGGTGAAACTCGAAACGGAGTTTCTCGCCGAATCACGATACTTCTCCAAACGGCGACACTTTGAATTTCACATTGAACCGATCTTTGAGAAGTATCTCTATGATCCCTTGGTGGCATTCTTTGGGACGCTGGCCGACCGCCTGAAAGTCATTCAGGCCGGTAGCCTACACCTCTACCTAACCTATATGTTCGTCACACTGATCGCCTTACTGCTGCTCGCGGTGTAACCGATGCTCCATACGATCGCTCTCATCGTGACCCAAACCGCCGTCTTACTCGCGTTTTCCCCGTTTCTTATCGGTCTGATTCGAAAAGTCAAAGCCCGGTTGCAATTGCGACGAGGTGCGAGCGTCCTTCAGCCATACGCTGACTTGGCCAAGCTGTTCCACAAGCAGCCGGTGATCTCAACCACCACCTCCTGGATCTTTACGGCGACACCATACATCGTATTTGCCTCTATTTTGACTGCGGGTCTACTGGTCCCCACATTCATCTCGCAGATACCCATGAATTTTGCTGGAAACATCATTGCGCTGGTCTACCTCTTGGCCCTGGGCACGTTCTTCTTGATTCTTGCGGGACTCGATGCTGGATCAGCCTTTGGGGGGATGGGAAGCAGTCGAGAGGCGATAGTCGCGTCACTGACCGAGCCAGCCATGATGCTCGCGATCTTTGCAATTGCCCTCACCAATGGGTCAACGAATGTGAGCACCATTGTTCATAAGACGGCGTTACTGGAAGGCATTATTACGGACCCGTCACCGCATTTGATGGCACTGGCCGCCCTCTTTATCGTGGCGCTCGCGGAGACAGGGCGGGTACCAGTCGACAATCCGGCCACGCATCTGGAACTGACCATGATTCATGAAGCCATGGTCCTTGAATACTCAGGGCGCTATCTTGCCTTACTCGAATGGGCGGCCGGTCTGAAACTCGCGGTGTTCCTTTCTTTGATCGTCAATGTCTTCGCGCCGTGGGGCATCGCGACAACAGTTACCCCAACTGCGATTGGAATCGGGCTCCTAGTATACGTAGTGAAGACAGCAGCTCTCGCGGTGTTGATCGGAGTCATCGAATGTATGTTCGCCAAATTGCGGTTGTTCCGGGTCACGGATCTGTTGGGCGTGGCGTTCATCCTCGCTCTACTCGGGTTGCTGTTCTTTTATATTCTTCGGAGTTGATCGGATGCAGGGGCTTTCGTCCGTTGGATCACAACTGGTCGACTTGTGCTCAGCCTTGCTCTTATTGACCTGTTTCGCGATCGTGGCACAACGGCGGCTCTCGGCCTGCGTTGACCTGTTCGCACTGCAGTCATCCTTTCTCGTCGTCACTGCAGCGCTGGTCGCTTATCTGACCGGGAACCCGCACATTTATATCGCGGCGGGGCTGACTGGTATCATCAAAGTACTCATCATTCCTCGAGTCCTCAAGAAAGTCATTGATCATCTCAACGTCAAACGGGAACTGGTGATGCACGTAAACGTGCCAACCGGACTATTGATTTGCGGCGGTCTAGTCATGTTGGCCTTTTTCATCGCGCAGCCAATCCTTCCTCTAGGATCCCTCCTTACGCGAGATTCTTTAGCAATCGCTCTTGCGATCGTACTTATTGGATTGTTTACCATGATCGCAAGGCAAAAGGCGGTCTCCCAACTGGTGGGCTTTCTCGTCCTGGAAAACGGACTGTTTCTGGGCGCGACCGCCGCGACCTATGGCATGCCGTTGGTCGTCGAACTCGGTGTGTTCTTTGATGTGCTCATCGCCACATTGATTGCAGGAATCTATACGAATCGCTTGCAGGATGCATTCGACAGTGTGGATACAGACCGACTCACCGTTTTGAAAGAATAGCCGAGGTTGTCGTGACAATCGCAGTCGTGGTTTTATTAATTGCCCCGCTGCTCGCAGGAGGGCTGAGTCTGGTCGTCCACCGCTCTGCATGGCTCCACGGGATTAATCTCACGAGTATAGGCGCTCTTGTCACCGCAGAAACCGTGCTCACCCACATGGTGTTGAGCGATGGTCCCGTCCTGGCTTTGGGCGAGTTGGTCTATCTCGACGCGTTGTCGACCTTTATTTTGTTCATTATTGGTGTGGTGGGACTGGCGTGTTCCTTCTATATGCGTTCGTACATGGACGAGCAAGTCGCCCGCGGCGTCATTGCGCCGTCACAACTGAACCAGTTCTTTTTTCTTTTCCACATGTTTCTGCTTGCTATGGTGATCGCGACCATTGCCAACAGTGTTGGGATCCAGTGGGTGGCGATTGAAGCGACGACGCTCGCAACCACCTTCCTCATTGCTTTTTGGAAGCGACGAGAGTCGCTGGAGGCTGGGTGGAAGTACCTTATTCTGTGTTCGGTCGGCATTTCACTTGCCTTGTTTGGCGTCGTGCTGCTGTATTACTCGTCACTCCATGTGCTGAGCGATGCCAGTCAAGGATTGAACGTGACGGCGCTCCTGCCTGTGGCTGACCGGCTCAATCCCCAAGTTCTTAAGTTGGCGTTCATCTTCATCCTGGTGGGATATGGCACCAAGGTGGGCCTCGTCCCGATGCATAGTTGGCTGCCGGATGCCTACACCGAGGCTCCGGCCCCGGTAGTCGCCATGCTCGCTGGTGTCCTCGAAGTGGTGGCGGCCTATGCCATCCTGAGGGTGAGAGTTATTGTTGATCACGCCGTTCCGTTTGCCTTCGCTGGTGAGTTGTTGACATTGCTTGGCTTTGCCTCATTGGTGACGGCAGCGTTCTTCATCCTTATCCAGCACAACTATAAGCGGCTGTTTGCCTATTCCAGCATCGAACACATGGGGGTCGCCATGATCGGGTTTGGGATTGGGGGACCGCTGGGAACCTTCGGCGGCCTGTTTCATCTCATGAATCATGCATTGGCGAAGTCGATGGCCTTTTTTGCAGCGGGCAACATTCACCGTCGCTTTCACACCGTGGAAATCGAGCATGTCCAGGGACTGGCGATGGCGCAGCCTTGGACAGCTACGGCCCTGCTGATCTCGGGGTTAGCCTTGTCGGCGCTTCCCCCATTTGCGGCATTTCCCAGCGAAGTTCAGATCCTCACGGCCTTGGCCTCGCAAGGGGTTCCAGGGATGGAGTTTGCTGGGACCTCTGGCATGGTCACCGTGGCCTTATCGGACCAATTCAGTCGGGTTGCACTCGCTTCAGTGTTTTTGATCGCTGCGGTTCTTTCGTTCGGCGGACTGCTGTATCGCATAACCGGAATGGTATGGGGAACACCGTCTGAGGGCATCGTCCGGGGAGAACGCTGGACACTAGGTCATCTGCCGATCATTCTGCTTACTATAGCACTTATTGGATTCAGCATGTTTCTGCCCCAGCCTATAAAGAAACTCTTGGAACAAGCAACCAGCATTCTGGTGATTCAATAGGAGAGGATGAGCATGTCAGAAACCATGTTCTGTGACGATCTCCTCACTGCGGCGTTCCCAGGCATTCTGAAGCATGACCCGATTTGTGCAAAGTCTTCACATTTCACGGTTCCCAAGGACCGTCTGCCGGCCATCAGCCACTATATTCATACGCAACCAAGCTTGCGCGGTCGGCTGACGCTCTTATGGGCCTGTGATGATCGCCCTGTTCGTGACAGCTACGGGCTGTACTACTTGTTTACCTTGGAGGCCTCTCACCACTGGGTGGTGCTGTCCACTGAATTAGCTGGCCACGATCGGCTGTTTCCCTCTATTACCCCGCACATTCATGCTGCTCAGTGGTATGAGCGCGAGATCCGCGATATGTTTGGGTTGATTCCTCAAGGCCATCCGGATCTTCGTCGTTTGGTTCGACACGAGCATTGGCCGAAGGGAACCCATCCGTTACAGAAGGACTTTTCGTGGAACCACGTCTTGGAACGGCAACAAGGTGAATACCGTTTTCACCATATTGATGGCGAGGGGGTCTTTGAAGTTCCGGTCGGTCCGATTCATGCCGGCATCATCGAGGCGGGACATTTTCGGTTTTCCGTGGCTGGTGAGCCGATCATGCAACTGGAACTGCGGCACTTTTGGAAACATCGTGGCGTTGAAAAATTGTTTGAGCAACTCACGCTGACCGACGCGGTGCTGCTGGCAGAACGTGTGTCTGGGGACACCACGGTGGGGCACAGTCTCGCCTATTGCCAGGCGGTAGAAGCGCTCCTGCACCTTGAAGTACCTCGGCGAGCCAATTACCTCCGTTCCCTCTTTTTAGAACTCGAACGACTGTACAATCACCTTGGCGACATTGGTGCCATGTGCAATGACACGGCCTATGCCCTCGCTCATGCTCATTGTGGTCGGATGAAGGAGCGGATCATGCAACTCAATGACCGGCTGGTTGGTTCACGCTACCTGCGAGGCGTGATGCAGGTCGGGGGAGTCAGTTGGGATATCGATCGCAGCCAATTCACCACTATCGTTGAAGAGCTCAACGGCATTCAGAAGGATTTCTCCGAAGTGGGCGCCATCATCTTTGCCAATGCCTCACTCACAGATCGGCTGGAGACCACCGGGGTTTTGACGGAACGGATTGCCTTGGATCACGGCGTGACGGGAGTGGTTGGACGGGCATCGGGGATAGATCAGGACGTCCGACGGGATCGCCCCTTTGCGGCGTATGATGAACTACCCGTGAACGTTCCGCTCTATCGCTACGGTGACGTGCGGGCAAGATTGCGTGTCCGGGGCGATGAAATCCATGAGTCCATTCGGCTCATTCGCGAAGTACGCGATAAAATTCCGAACGGTCCAATCGCCAGTCAACCCTGTTCCCTACCAAAGCCTGGCGGATGGACACTGGCAGCGGTTGAAGGGTGGCGGGGCGAGATTTTGTATATGGTGATGGCAGGGGAAGACGGCCGGATTCATCGATGCAAGGTCCGAGACCCATCCTTTGTGAATTGGCCTGCGATTCAATGGGCGGTGCTGGGCAACATTATCCCGGACTTTCCGCTCATCAACAAGAGCTTCAACCTCTCATACGCTGGGAACGATCTATAGGGAGGCCGAACATGTTCCGCATCATCAAAAAAAGCCTGAGGATCGGAGTCGTGACGGGTCGTTATCAGAAAGCGGAAAAACCTGAACTGCCGGTTACGCCTGAGGCTCAGGACAAAGCTAGCCCCTTCAAACGATCGCTCGCGATCCGTGAAGTGGATACCGGATCCTGCAACGCCTGTGAAATGGAAATGAGCGCACTCTTGAACCCTGTGTACGATGCTGACCGATTCGGCATACACATCGCTGCATCGCCACGCCATGCGGATGCCTTGGTGGTAACGGGGCCGGTCACCGTCAACATGGAGCGAGCGTTGAAAGACGTGTACAGGCAAACACCTGATCCGAAGATCGTCATTGCGCTTGGTGACTGCGCAATCAACTGTGGCATATTCAAAGGCAGTTATGCCGTGACAGGACCAGTAGAACGGCACATCCCTGTTGATGTCCGAATCCCAGGTTGCCCGCCGCGTCCGGCAGAAATTCTTGCGGCTCTGTCAGAGTTGCGTAAGCCAAAGGGATGAAGCCTATCAGCAGGGAGCCTATGACACAGTCGACGAGGTTATGGAGGAAGACTGTCAGGCAAGAGCCTCAGAGCAACGAGAGCGTCTGGACGAAGGTTCGTGCAAATTGTCTTCTCTGCAGGCGAAAGCCCCCCTCTCCTGCTACATTATCAGACGGCAAGGACATGCGGTGTTTGATGCTAAGGATGATCGGCCCCTCTCGTATTTCACGCACATCTTGGATGAGATGGTATGTCTAGCAGCAAACCCCGCGTGTTGATTCTTGGTGGCGGCTTCGGCGGGATGTATGCTGCGTTGGAATTCGAACGTGCACTGGCGCATGGCGCCAAGCTGGATGTCATCCTCGTCAATCACGACAACTTTTTCCTCTTCACTCCAATGCTACACGAAGTCGCCGCGAGCGACCTCGATATTACCAATATCGTCAGCCCGATCCGCAAGCTGCTGCGGAGGGTGACATTCTTTCATGGCGAGATCGAAACCATCGATCTCGCACATCAACGGGTGGGAGTCTCGCACGGGCATGAGAACCATTGCCATGCACTGCCGTACGACCACCTCATATTGGCTCTCGGGTCCACCACGAACTTCTTCGATATCCCTGGCTTAGCTGATCGGGCCTTCACCATGAAATCATTGAGCGACGCAATTGTGCTGCGTAACCATCTCATCGCAAATCTTGAGGAGGCCGACTTTGAGTGTGGCACCTCGCAGCGCACGGGTTTACTGAATTTCGTCGTGGCGGGCGGCGGCTTCGCCGGGGTTGAAACCATTGCAGCCATGAATGACTTTTTGCGGGAGGCAGTAGAGTTTTTCCCGCATCTTCGGGAAGACATGCTGCGAATCATCCTGGTCAGTTCTGGTCGGGATATCTTGCCTGAACTGGGGGAAAAGCTCGGCACCTATGCGCAGCACAAACTCGCTGAACAGAAGGTGGAAATTCGCTCAAACTGCAAGGTCACCGCTGTGAAAGATCAGGACGTTACACTGAGTGATGGGACGACGATTACCACGAATACGCTAGTGTGGACCGCCGGCATCAGCCCGCATGCCCTGTTGAACACTCTCCCATTTGAAAAGATTAAAGGCCGCGTCCTGGTCAACGAGTACCTGGAGGTTCCCGGATGGCCGGGCGTCTGGGCTTTGGGCGACTGTGCGATGGTGCCGGATCGCAAGACCGGTGAGTTTCACCCTCCGACCGCGCAACACGCGCTGCGTGAAGGGAAGATTGCGGCTCAGAATATCCTCGCCACCGTGCGCCGGGGGTGGAAGAAGCCGTTTGTCTACTCTACGATCGGACTCCTGGCTCCGATTGGGAAGCGCACCGGTGTCGCGAACATTCTCGGCGTGAACTTTTCAGGCTTCATTGCCTGGTGGCTGTGGCGCACGATCTACCTGATGAAACTGCCCCGATTCGAGAAGAAAATTCTGGTGGCTTTGGACTGGACGCTGGATGTGCTCTTCTCTAAGGATCTGGTCCACTTCCGCACGACGCGTTCGCCAACGTCACCACCCGGCGAAGTAAATTTGAAGAAACCGGCCTAAACCCTGCACCACTCATTCAGGTTGAACTGTCGTGGTAAAGTTTCTGCGAGCCTTGAGGTAACTCGCTCAACGCCTTTGCAGGCCGGTTTGGGGTTACTCAGACCGCGTAGGGTGTATGTGTCGGCGGGAGATCACGGGGTGTTTGTTGCATGTCACCTGCAGTGCTCTTCGCTCGCTCGTGCTGTGCCATGAACTCTGTCAATCGAGTGTGGGCACTGTCATCGATGTGTGTGATCTCCCATCCCGTGTGACGACCTTCAGACCACCGGACAATGGCGGAATCAATGAAGACGGGATGACAACCGTTCATATCACGCAGGGTCATCAAGACGCTCTTTCCGAGACCGATCGGTATCGGCCGATCCACTGTCCCGCGCCAGCCTGTTACCGAAATATCCCAGATAATTCCATTGATTGCTGCGCCATCGGTAAAGCAGACAAATTGACACTGAACAGGAGACCGTAACGCCTTGCGAACTGAGTAGGTTTTCATCAGCCTCCTCGTGGCTCATGCGGTTGGACTCAGATTGTCGTCTCCTCACGAGTCTAATTGAACCGAGCTGATCTGCCATGCCCCGTAAGGAGGGTAGGGGAGCACCATGGGAAGGGGAGGACAACGAGCCGTCTCAGTGATCGCCAGCCATGCTGAGGATAACAAGATCGAACCGCTTTCCATGGATTCCGCCGATTCAGGGCCGAGAACATGACGGCGAGCGGCATGAACGGCGAGTTCGTCGTGCAGGGCACCTTGATACCCGCACGTCAGCATCAGAGAGAGGAAGAAATGCCAGGCGCGGTTGGCGCAACGCAGAAGGTGATGAGGGAGGTTCACATGACTGGGGAGCGATGGGGGTCGTGACGAGCCCAAGCAGCTCGCGTTACGTGGTCCTCCTCATGGCACGAGCCCTCCTGACGCCCTATTCGGATCGCTTAGGCAATCTTTGGTCTGTTCGCCAGCGTACTGGCAATCAGATCGCTGGATAATTAGCGCAGCTTGATCTCCAACTCTTCGAAGGACTCCCCGTGCACCTGGTGGTCAGGATGGTCCTGGAGATAGCCGCACCACTTGCCATGATCTTAGGAACACAGAAATTTCGTCATGTGGCGGAGTATACCGGTAACCCACCGATGCACACAGCATATTGTCAATTTACACCGAAGAGCCCCCTGATCGAACGTCATGAGCGATGGCCCCTATCGCCTAGAGAATCACCCACGCACCGATCATGATTGTAAATATGGCCAAAGCGCTGCAGAAGTAATCTATCCAGTTCAGTGTCCTCCACTGCCTACACTGTTTTAGTAAGTCAGGCCTTTCTGTAGAGGCTCATCCCTACATGCCAATACATGGCAGATTAATTATCGCTCATTCAGAACAAGCATCTTGACAGGCGCTCTGCATCCGCGTACTAGTTCACACAACAAACAACTAAGGTCAATATATTAGTATAACTACATACAGTATTGCGCATGCCGACATCGGACATGTGTCGTGCAAGGACTCGCATGGATGATGGACCCTCGACGAAAGAACGCGCTCGCCGGATGATTGAGCGGGATATGGGGCCATTGTTACTCGAAACCCTCCATGATGCACGCACCGTGGAAGTCATGCTGAACGCGGATGGGCGGCTCTGGTGTGAACGGCTCGGGCAGGGGATGGCGTGTATTGGGACGTTTCCCGCCGCCCGTGCGGAAGCCATCATCAAAACCGTGGCAGGGTTTCATCGCAAGGAAATTACGCGGCAATCTCCGTATCTCGACGGGGAATTTCCTCTCGACGGCTCCCGGTTTGCCGCACAGATCCCGCCGATTGTTCCCGCTCCGACGTTCGCCATTCGCAAACGGGCGCTCGCGGTCTTTCGATTTGAGCAGTATGTGGAGCAGGGAATCATGACGGCGCGGCAACGAGACGTGCTGCTCACCGCCATCATCACCCGGCGCAATATTCTGGTCGTGGGCGGGACGGGGTCGGGCAAGACGACGCTCGTGAATGCCCTGATCGATACCATGATGGACACCTTTCCCCATCTGCGCGTGTTTATCTTCGAAGACACCGCCGAAATCCAATGCCGTGCCGATAACTGCGTGCAATACCACACCACCGTGGATGTCACGATGGCGAAGCTCTTGAAGATCTCCATGCGCATGCGGCCCGACACGATCTTAGTCGGAGAAGTCCGAGGGCCGGAAGCCTTGGATCTGCTGATGGCGTGGAACAGCGGACATGAAGGGGGCATTGCGACCTTGCATGCGAACCATGCCAGAGCCGGACTTTCGAAGCTGGCGCTCTATATCAGCATGAACCAAGACTATCCCAAACCGATCGAACCCCTGATCGCCGAAGCCGTGCAGGTCGTGGTGCACATCACACGCTGTGCAGACGGTCGTCGCGTCGAGGACATTCTCGAAGTCCAGGGCTATGAGCAGGGACAGTACATCACCAGGTCACTGATTGAACCGAAGGAGCACGATCAATGAGCACTGTATCGCACTGGAAACAATACCTGTGGTGCGTCGGCGTCCTGCTGATGCTGTGTGTCATCACCATGCCGCAGGAGGCCCACGCGGCGGGGACGGCTGGGGGCGGTCTCCCCTACGAATCCGCGTTGACCCGGTTGCGGGCGTCGATCACCGGCCCCGTCGCCTTTACCTTGTCATTAATCGGGATTGTGGGCGCTGCCGGGGTATTGATCTTCGGCGGCGAACTGACGGGTTTTTTGCGCATGATGGTCTTTTTGGTGTTACTGATCGCCATCCTTGTGGGCGCCCAAAACGTGCTGACGACGCTCTTCGCCGCAGGAGCCGAGATCGCATGGAGCGGGAAGGGGAAGGCGCTGGCGGCATCGGCTCATCCTGAACTGATGAGGCGGAGCTGACCATGGCGCTCCGCAAGATCCCAATTCGTCGCGTCATGCATCGAGACAATCTATTTCTGGGCGGGGACCGCGAACTGGTGCTGTTCTGTGGCGCGGTCGCGTTTGCGCTGGTCTTCACCGCGCAAGAGCTGCGAGCCGGGATCATCGGCGTGAGTCTGTGGTTTGTGATGCTCTACATCCTGCGACTCATGGCCAAAGCCGATCCGAAGTTGCGGTACGTCTATCTGCGTCAGTTGATCTACAAACCGTACTATCCCGCCCGCAGTACCCCCTGGCGGGTGAACAGCACGAGGCAGGGGAATCAGTACACATGATGGTGACGCTGACCGTCCTGATTGCCGGGTTAGGTCTCATCCTCCTGTTCATGCTGATCCAACGTGTCCGGGAAGCAGACGCACACGTGACGTTGAAGAAGCATCGCTCCCAGGATGCGGGCCTGTCGGATCTCTTGATCTACGCGGCCATGGTGGAGGACGGCGTGATCGTCGGGAAAAACGGCTCGCTCATGGCGGCCTGGATCTACAGCGGAGACGATCAGGCCAGCAGTACGGAACCTCAGCGCGAAGCGGTGTCGTTTCGGATCAATCAAGCCTTGAGTCCCTTGGGCAACGGATGGATGGTGCATGTGGATGCGGTGCGGCGGCGGGCAGCGGGGTATGCCGCGCCCGGCCTCTCCCATTTTCCCGATCCACTGACGGCCGCGCTGGACGAAGAACGGCGGCGGCTCTTTGAAGGATTAGGAGCCATGTACGACGGCTATTTTGTCGTGACCCTCACGTATGTGCCGCCGTTGGTGGCGCAACGCAAGTTCGTGGAGCTGATGTTCGACGATGACCAGGCGGAAGTCAGCGCCCAGGACCGCACGAACGGATTGGTGGAGCAATTCACCCGGGACTGTTCGTCGTTTGAATCGCGGTTGTCGTCGGTCTTTCGCCTCCAACGCCTCCGCGGACACTCCCTCATCCTCGAAGATGGCTCGACCGTCACCCATGATGAATTCCTGCGGTGGGTGCAACGCTGCGTGACCGGTCTGAATCAGCCGGTCCTCTTGCCCTCCCATCCGATGTATCTCGATGCCGTGATCGGCGGACAAGAATTGTGGACAGGCATCATTCCAAAAATCGGCCGCCAGTACATGCAGGTCGTGGCGATCGAAGGCTTTCCGTTGGAGAGCACGCCAGGGATTCTGACGGCGCTCGGGGAGTTGCCCATCGAGTACCGCTGGTCGTCCCGCTTTATTTTCATGGATCAGCACGAAGCCGTCCGAGAGCTGACGCGCTATCGGCGGAAATGGAAGCAGAAAGTCAGAGGATTTCTCGATCAAATCACGAACTCGCAGACCGGTCCACTAGATCAGGATGCGATGGCGATGGTCGCCGATGCGGAGGCCGCCATCGGGGAAGTGAATAGTGGATTGATCGGGATGGGGTACTACACGAGTGTCGTGGTCCTCATGGATGAAGACCGGGGTAAAGTAGAACGGTCGGCACGGTACATCGAAAAGGTGCTGCATCAATTAGGATTTGCCGCACGGATCGAAACGCTCAATACGATGGACGCCTTCTTGGGCAGCTTGCCGGGCCATGGTGTCGAAAATGTCCGGCGTCCGCCGTTGAACACCATGAACCTGGCGGATCTCCTGCCGACCAGTACGATCTGGACCGGCGGCGCCACCGCGCCCTGTCCCCTGTATCCGCCGAACGCTCCGCCCCTGATGCAGTGCGTGACGCATGGGGCCACCCCGTTCCGTCTCAATCTCCATGTCCGCGATGTCGGCCATACCTTGATGCTCGGACCGACCGGCTCAGGCAAATCGACGCATCTGGGGATGCTTGCCGCACAACTGCGCCGGTACGAGGGCATGTCCGTCTTTGTCTTCGATAAGGGTCTGTCGATGTATCCCTTGGCGGCGGCGATTCGAGCCCACACGAAGGGGCAGAGCGGATTGCACTTCACCGTGGCGGGAGATTCCCACGAGTTGGCCTTTTGCCCCCTGCAATTTTTGGAGACCAAAGGGGATCGGGCCTGGGCGTTAGAGTGGATCGAGACCATGCTCGCCCTGAACGGCGTGAAGACCACACCGATCCAGCGGAACGCCATTGCGGAAACGGTCATGGCGCTGCACGCCAATGCGTTGAGTCATGGCCACACCAGCGGATTGAACCAGCCGCCGGCCTCGCTCTCCGATTTCGTGAACATGGTGCAAGACGAAGAGATTCGCGAAGCCCTGAAGCAATACACCGTGAGCGGGGCCTTGGGTCATCTCCTCGATGCCGAACGGGACGGGCTCGCCCTCGCGGATTTCACCGTGTTTGAAATTGAGGAGTTGATGGGACTCGGGGACAAATATGCGCTTCCCACCATCTTGTATCTCTTTCACCGGATCGAACGGAGCTTGCGGGGCCAGCCCAGCGCCATCATCGTGGATGAAGCCTGGTTGATGCTGGGGCATCCGGTGATCCGCGAAAAGATCCGGGAATGGCTGAAAGTCCTGCGCAAGGCGAACTGCCTCGTGGTGCTGGCGACGCAGAGCCTCACGGACGCAGCCAATTCAGGCATTTTGGATGTGATCGTGGAATCCACGGCGACCAAGATCTTTTTGCCCAACGTCTTCGCCCGCGATGAGGACACCTCGGCGCTGTATCGCCGGATGGGGTTGAACTCGCGGCAAATTGAGATCTTGGCCACGGCCATTCCGAAGCGCCAGTATTACTACAGTTCAGAATATGGCCATCGGCTCTACGACCTCGCATTAGGACCCTTGGCCCTCGCCTTCGTCGGCGCATCGGATAAAGAGTCCATCGCGGAGATCCGCGCGCTGATAGAAAAGCACGGGGAGGCCTGGACGGACGAATGGCTCGCGAGCCGGGGACTCACGCTGCGTGATTACGGAGCCTATGAAGAGGTAACCGCATGAGCAACTTGGTCGAAGCCTGGAAGGACGTGAAGTACCTATTGGGAGGGGAGAAAGCATCTCAGAACGAACGGCAGTCCCAGTCCCCGGTGGAGGGTGGACGGCGAACCGGAGAGAGCACGAATCCCTATCTCTCGGCGCGGCGGACCTGGAACGATCTGATGAAGGCGCAAGTCGCGACTCGTCGATCCTGGGAAATGATCGCGATCCTCTGTCTGCTCATCGCTCTGGCCTCGGTGGGCGGGATCGCCTATGTCGGGAGCCAATCCAAGTTCATTCCCTTTCTCTACCACGTCGATCCGCACGGCCATGCCACGGCGATTGGGCCGGTCGAGACGACAAGCCCGGCCGATTCGCGCGTGCTGGCCGCCACCATTGGCGAGTTCATCGCCAATGCGCGGCTGGTAACGGTCGATGCCGCCCTCCAGCGCAAAGCGGTCTATCAGGTCTATGCGATGTTGAGCGAACAGGATCCGGCGACAGGCAAGATGAACCAATGGATGAACGGGACCGAGGACTCGAACCCATTTACGAGAGCGGAGAAGGAAACGGTCACGGTGGACATTTCCACGGTCCTGCCGCAAAC
>CAADGK010000071.1 GCA_900696515.1 uncultured Nitrosospira sp.
GAGTGGGATGACCGATTCGACGAACATACTGAAACTCCTTCACCTTCTCAAGCGACAGCATCAGACTATGAAAGTCATCCAGCTTCGAGGTTTCAAAATAGGTAATGAAGTCAAGATCGTCCAAGCCTGTCGAATGATAGAGTTTCCGTTTGACAGTCTTCAAATACGGAAGTGCGGCCAGGGTATGCTCCTGCATCAGGGCAACCTGTTTTTCACGATCCAGCCCCCACCATTCGGCTGATTTCTTGACCGGGATGACGATCGCATAGGGTTTCTGTCCAGGCTCGCTCGGAGACTGGAGATCCGCCTTCATCTGCTCGGAAAAGCCAGGAACATAGGATGGTTTCTTCGTCAGCCCATGCATGATTCCGGCTGTCTTGAGATGTCGTCCGAATTGGCTGCTCTTCAAGTCAAGGAGAAACGCTTGGATATCACGCAATTCCATTGCATGAACACGGAACAGCAGATCAGCATGATCAGAAAGACCCCGAAGCAAGTACAGATCGATCGCCACATGCTCCCGATGCTGTTCGACCACTCCTTTGAGCGTGGCCAGGCGGGCGATACGAACCGAGGAGTCGAGCTTTCCCCACTGGTCATCGAGCGCAAACACGGCAAAACTGCCGTAGACTCCCGACTCGGTCAGGAGTTTCTCCCGATCCACCCCCGCAGAGACGGGAGCACACCAAAGCCCTAGTGAAAGAACAACGCCCAGCGCCGTCCTGAGAAACAACAGACTCATGACCGCAGCCTCTTCTTCTTGACACCAGACCTCGATCCCGCCGGTCCGAATACCCGCCGATAAATCCGGTCGAGATGACGCAGGTAGTAGTAAGGGTTGAAACAGGCGGCGACCTCGCGGCCGTTCAGGTGTTGTGAGATAAAGGGATCCTTTTCCGCCAAATCTTGCAGTGCGCCTCCTCCTCGCCAGGAGATCATCGCATTCCGCTGGACCGCTTCGTAGGACTCTTTTCGTTGCGCACCTTTCTCGATGAGCGACAACAGCAACCGCTGTGAATAGACAAGCCCTCCGGTCAGTTCAAGGTTTCGCCGCATGCGCTCCGGATAGACGATCAGATGCTCGATGAGATCCGTGACTTTAGCCAGCATGTAATCGACCAGAATCGTACTATCCGGCATGATCACCCGCTCCACCGACGAATGGCTGATGTCACGCTCATGCCAGAGCGCGACGTTTTCCATGGCAGCCACACTGTTCGCCCGTACAAGTCTCGCCAGCCCGCACAAATTCTCCGAAACGATCGGATTCCGCTTATGCGGCATCGCCGAGGATCCCTTTTGGCCTTCGGAAAAATACTCTTCGGCCTCGAGCACTTCCGTCCGCTGGAGATGGCGGATCTCAGTTGCGAATTTCTCGATACTGGCCGCCAGCAGTGCGAGGGCCGTCGCATAGGACGCGTGTCGGTCTCGTTGGACCACCTGGTTCGAAACGGGGTCGGCCTTCAAGCCGAGCTTGGCACAGACATACTCTTCAATCTCGGGACCTTGATGCGCGAAGGTCCCCATAGCGCCGGACAATTTGCCGACCGCAATCTCGTTCCGAACCGATCGCAACCGTGCGTGATGACGCCCGACTTCTTCATGCCAGAGGGCGAGTTTCAGACCAAAGGAGATGGGCTCCCCGTGAATGCCATGAGACCGCCCTACCATGACCTGATCCTTGTACCGGAACGACTGCCGCTTCAAGACAGCCAGCAACCGTTCAACCCCCTCCAGGATGAGATCCAGAGCCTCGGTCATTTGAACGGCCAGTGAGGTATCGACGATGTCCGAGGATGTAAGTCCCATGTGGAGAAACCGATGTTCCGATCCCACCGTGTCCATGAGCGATTCAAGAAAAGCGATCACATCATGCTTGGTGACCTTTTCGATTTCGGCAATCCGGTCGACGTCGATCTTGGCCTGCTTCCGGATTTTCGCCGCCGTTCCCCGTGGGGCCTGCTTCGCCTGTTCAAACGCCGCACAGGCCTGTAGTTCGACCTCCAACCAGATCTCATATTTGTGTTTCAAGTCCCAAATGGCTTTCATTCGGGGACGTGTATACCGCTCAATCACCGTCTGTCCTCCTCCACATCGGCCGAGTCGGGTCCGCCCGCTTCGCGGCCAATCGTGAGTCGGTTGCCAACACCTTGTCCAACACCGCGTTCACAAACTTTGAGGCATCCTCATCTCCGAAACTCTTGGCCAGCTCAATCGCCTCATCCATCGTGACCTTCGCAGGAACCTCGTCGATCCAGAGCAACTCGTAAAGTCCGGCACGCAGAATATTGCGGTCGACGACGGGCATACGATTCACCGTCCAGTTCGTCGCATATTTTGTGATGGTGGCATCGAGTTCCTTCTGATGTTCCAAAACTCCCTGAACCACACGCTCCGCAAAGGTTCGCGACTCCTCGGAGACGGAGTATTCACGCCAAAATTCATCCAGACGAAGTTGGCCCTTTCCATGAATGTCGTGCTGAAATAGAATCTGCAAGGCGCGCTCGCGAGCCTGGTGACGGCTACCCATTGGTTACACAGTGAAAATATTGGAAAGTTGAAAAGTTCGCACGTTCACGGGCTGACAAGAGAGAGACCTCACCGTTTTGTCCTTCCTGCTGCCCGCCCGCTTTGACTTATTGACTCTCCACTTTCCCATTTTCCCACTTTCCCACTGATCGATCGCATCACTCGCACCATCTCGATCGCCGATTCTGCCGCCGCACCGCCACGGTTGAATTGCTTCTGGTCCGCACGCTGCTCCGCCTGCGCCACTGTCTCCGTAGTCAACACACCGAAAATGATCGGCACCTCGGTCTCCAAAGCCGCCTGGCCTATCCCACGACTCACTTCCGAACAAATATAGTCGAAGTGGGGCGTGTCGCCGCGAATCACGGCTCCCAAGCAAATCACCGCATCATGGCGATTCGCTCGCGCCATCGTGCGAGCCACGAGGGGAATTTCAAACGCGCCCGGCACACGCACCACTTGGATGTCGTTCGCGGCCACCCCACTGTGCGCCAGCGTGTCGGTACAGGCACGCAGCAGCCTGCCGGTGATCCGCTGATTAAATTGCGCCACCACGATGCCGAACCGAAGCCCCGCTGCCGTACGTGCCGTTTTCTTCGCCATTATCTCAGGAGCTCCACATGTACCAGCCGTCCAATACGACATCGTACCGGCACGACTACCCTCTCAGACTTTCTTGAGGAGATGCCCCAGTTTCGCTTTCTTGGTCTTCAAATACCGTACATTGGCTGCACGGGGAGAAATCTCAATGGGAACACGCTCCACCACCTTGAGGCCATAGCCTTCGATCCCAATAATCTTCCTCGGGTTATTCGTAATCAACCGAATCTGGTGGAGCCCCAGATTCGCCAAAATCTGTGCACCGACGCCATAGTCACGGAGATCAGCCTTGAACCCGAGCTGGAGATTAGCCTCAACCGTGTCGCTGCCCCGATCCTGAAGTCCATAGGCCTTAATCTTGTTGAGCAACCCAATCCCACGGCCCTCCTGATTCAAATACAAGAGGACTCCTCGTCCGTCCTTCTCAATGATCTCCATTGCAGAGTGGAGCTGATCTCGGCAATCGCACCGCAGCGATCCCAGCGCATCGGCAGTCAAACAGCCGGAATGAACGCGAACGAGCGTCGGCAGCCCGCCCTCGACGCGTCCTTTCACCAAGGCAATGTGGGTCACGCCATCGATTTGATTCTCAAAGGCTACCGCCTCGAATTCTCCAAACGTGGTCGGCAACCGTGCGCTCGCCGCCCGTTTGACGAAGGTTTCCCTCCGCATCCGGTATTCGATCAAGGCCTTCACCGTCACCATCTTCAGCTTATGGGCCTTGGCAAACTTCGCCAATTCCGGCACACGCGCCATCGTCCCGTCGGCATTCATAATCTCGCAGATCACTCCGGCAGGTTTGAGGCCGGCCAGCCGTGCCAGATCAACCGATCCTTCCGTTTGTCCGGCCCGCCGAAGGACGCCCCCCGTTTGCGCCTTGAGCGGGAACACGTGCCCGGGCCGGGCGAGATCACTCGGCTTGCATTTGGGGTCGATTGCCACACGAATGGTCTTGGCTCGATCGGCGGCGGAAATGCCTGTCGTAATGTCTTTCCGCGCATCGATCGAAACCGTAAAGGCCGTCCCGAACGTGGCGGTATTCTCCGCCGCCTGCTGGGGTAGCTGCAATTCCTCCACCCGTTCGGGTGTCAGTGCCAAACAGATCAGTCCGCGGGCATGCTTCGCCATGAAATTGATCGCCTGCGGAGTGACTTTTTCCGCAGCGATGACAAGATCACCCTCGTTTTCACGGTCTTCGTCGTCAACGAGGATGATGAACTTCCCCTTCTTGATGTCACGGATCGCGTCTTCAATGTGATTGAACGGGCTGGGCATAAGGTCCCCAATCTAGCATTTCAGACCGAACCTTGAATATGATTTTTTTGCCGGCGGTACGACTTCACGGGGATAGTTAGCCTGCATTGTTCATGACGGTTCGTCGCGAAATCGCGCAGTCGCGTCGCGAGACGGGCACGCAGAGCCCCGAGAAAGCGAGTCCTACTTGAAACAGTATGTCGAGGTTGCGAGGGGCGAGCCTGCCCGCCGAAGGCTCGTCGCAACAGCGAATTCGTGATCGCAGCAGAAGTGTTCATGAATACTGCAGGTTAGGAAGGAAGATTCACCGGGGACGATCCGTTCGGGCGCAATGCGACCATCACGGTTCCCCATGCACAGACCGCAAGCCCGGCAAACAGCCAAAACCCTAACTCGTAGCTCCCTGAGAGCCCTTTCATCGTGCCGATCAGAATCGGCAGGACAAAGCCACCAACGGCCCCTGCCGCACCGACCACACCCGAGGCTAATCCGATGTCTCGGGGAAACCATTCGGCCACGAGCTGAAAGACCACGCCGTTGCCGAAGCCCATCGCCGCCGTCGCAACCACCATCATCGCCACACCCAGGGTGTGCGACGGGCTCATGACAGCGACCACCGCACCCGCGATAGCCGGCAGCACATAATAAAGTGCTCGAAGTCCTCCTTGACGATCGGCGACATACCCCCCGATCGGACGAGTCAGACTGCCGATCAACCCACAGAAGGCTGCGACGCCCCCAGCCTGGATTGCCTCGAACCGATACACATCATGCAGCAACAGTGGGATCACACTGCAGAGCCCCACAAAACCGCCAAACGTAATCGCGTAGAGGAAGCAGAGCCAATAGGCCGAGCGCTGCCGGATCAGTTCCACGACCTGATGCCACCAGGCCCCCTCGCGGACCCCGGGAGCCCGCGCCATCCGTGGAACCAGCAGTTCAAACCCTACCAGAGTCACGGCAACAACAGCGGCCATCACCCCGCAGACCTGATGCCAGTCCATGGCTGCAGCCCAGCGTGGCGCCAAGAAGAGGATCAGCACCGTCCCGACATTCCCTGAAGCAGCAATGCCCAGAATCAGTCCCTGAGCCGCAGGTGGATAGGCACGGCTGGCAAGTGGGAGCGCGACGGCGAAACTCGCCCCAGCCACACCGAGACCAAGTGAAAACACGAGAGCCGCACCATATCCATTCACCCCGACCCATCCCCACGACAGCACCAGCAACTCCACGACAAGAATCACGACCGCCGTGCGCCGGGCCCCCAGCCGATCCGCACTCCATCCGGCGACCATCCGCAACAGCGCCCCACCGAGGAGGGGCAAGGACACCAGCCAGGCGATCTCGGCGTCACTTAATTGCAACGCCGTGACGAGGGGAATGCTCATTGCCGCGACAAGCAACCAGACCATAAAGCTGACCGTGAGGTGCAACCACGCCCCAGCCAGCGACGGCCAATGGCCGCTTTTCAGAATCTGCCAGATCTCGGACACCCGCCCCCCCCTACTTCAACCAGCCACTATAGGGGAGCCCCTTTGATCCATGCAAGAGAAGCTGCGCCGTCACTGCGGCACCCCACGTCCTGCACGTCATCATCGGAAAGCCAAAACCGAATCTGCTCAACCGGCACGACAGACATCTGGTCATGCTCATTGCTCATCGGCCTCTCCTCCGGCCCCACATTTCTGTTATAGTCACGCTCGCCATGAGTGCCCAGGACCGCGTACAGGACGAGTCGGGTGACACCCTCGAACCAGAAATCCTTGAACCAACAGATGACAAGGAGATCGAGGCCGACGCGGCGTCGCTGGTACTGGATATTTCTGCCTCCGACAGCCCCCAACCCACCGACAGCACTGCCGTGGTACCGGTTACCGCGCTGCAGCAATACCTCGCGGAAGTCCGCCGTCACCCCTACCTCTCAAAAGAAGAAGAGCTCCAGCTCGTCCAGGAATACCGCACCCATGGCAGCCGGGAGGCAGCGGTCAGACTCATCATGGCCAACTTGCGCGTCTCCGTGTCGATTGCGGCCGAATATCTCCACACCGGCGCCGATCACATGGATCTCATCCAGGAGGGGAACGTCGGCCTGATGCAGGCCATCAAAAAATTCGATCCCTCCAAGAACGTCCGCTTCTATGCCTATGCGGCCTGGTGGTCACGAGCCTATATCCTCCGATACCTCCTGCATACCTTCCGGCTCGTAAAAGTCGGCACGACGCAGGATCAGCGGAAACTGTTCTACAACCTCAAGAAAGAAAAGGCGAAACTTGAACGGGAAGGTTTCTCACCCGACACGAAATTACTCGCAGATCGCTTGAACGTGCGTGAGCGCGACGTCGTTGAAATGGATCAACGCCTGGGCAACTGGGAACTGTCGCTCGACCAGCCGATCGGTGAGGACCAGGAACACACGTTGCTCGATGTCTTGCCCTCCCACCACGAACCAGCGGACGAACAACTCGCCGATCACCAGCTGAAGACGCTCTTTCGGGCCAAACTCGCGGAGTTTACTCACACACTGGAAGAACGAGACGAAGATATCTTGAGAAATCGCATTTTGTCAGACCATCCCCTGACCTTGGATGACCTCGGCGAGAAGTACGGCATCACAAAGGAGCGGACCCGCCAATTGGAAGCGCGCATCATCAAACGCCTCCGTGACTTCATGAAGAAAGACATTAAAGATTTCGACCACCTCCGGTCATGACACCCTGCCAGTTCGACCTGCCTTCCCTCCCAAATGGACATAGAGCATTGATATCGCAATACGTTATGATGTGCACCTGTCAGGAGAGGGGGGGAAGCATGTCCGGGCGATAAAAAAACTCGATTCCCCTCTTGACTTGGGGAAACGAAGGCCTATCTCCACACCAGTTACAAGACTGCTGAGATCGCAAGCGAGTTCAGCTCAATTCCCAAACCGTCAACATCTAACGAGTTCACTTTCATCAGGAGGAGGTTCTGCTATGGGTACCGCTGAGAAGGAAAAGAAGAATATCGCCAAGGGCTTCCAGCC
>CAADGK010000072.1 GCA_900696515.1 uncultured Nitrosospira sp.
GCACAAATTTAGCACACGGGACAGTTTTTGAAGATTTTCGAGGCTCCACAGCCTCGTAAGTGCCTGATTTATTGTGGTGAGTCGGCTGGGATTCGAACCCAGGACCCTCGCCTTAAAAGGGCCCCAGGTCATAAGTAGAATCAATGGCTTAGAATCGCTGCCTTTACATTGCCCTACATGCATTTACAACGAGTTACAGAGAGGCTGTCCGATATAGGACAACAACAAGGCCTCTCAGGTCTGCGAGAGCACGACTTCAAGTGTATTGGATTTGCCAGTGTACAAGAGCGACACGTTTTAAACTGATCTTCTCACGGAATGTGAGTTCAGTTCTCAAGGGTCGGTCCGCAGACAGTCTGCAACGGCCGCCAGTTGATCCGATTGCCGCACCCGGCACACGGCGTTGAATAGCATCGGTAACCCATGTCCCCATGCCTCATGATCTATATTCGGCCGCGCTCAACCAGCCTTCGGTAGTGCTCACCAAGAACCGTGAGTTTGCATGATTTGCTTTCCATGGCTGCATGCCACATGTGCGGCGCATTCACCGGGACAACGAGGTTCACGCGATTGTATTTCTGAAGAACTGCGAACCTTGCTGTGTTCACAGGGTTCGGACTTGCGATCGCGTGGTCCTGATTTGCTCGCTCGGGTTCGAACGAAGGATCGAGGCGGAACTCGAATCCAGCAGACGGGAAGAACTCGGTGATGCGCTGAAGGTCCGCCAAGCTGATCGGGGGTTGGACTTTCCTCAAGGATACGAAGCTCTTCACATTGGTCTTGAACACCGGCCGCTGATCCCAGGGACCAAGAGACTGGTCAATGTGTGCGTAAATGCTACCTGGCGTAACATCTCCCACCAAATTGCAAGCTGCTCCATTCAAAGCGTCAATAAAGAGCGTCGTGAAAACACCAGCCCCGTTCTCCTCAGTTGCATATTGTTCGGCGGTTGAAGCAGTAAGGATCGTGAGACCTTCCTTGAGCTCAGCATTACTCGGGGCGGACGGACTCGCTCCTGCGATCCCCGAATGGCAGCTATCCAGCACTATGATTTTGTTTCGGGCTCTAGATCCGTTTGCAAAGATAAGCACATCGCTTAACGGAACACCATCATCTCCCGCCTTAGAATCGCTAGGAATAAGGTATCCTCCGGTCGCTTCGATGTGACCATGCCCGGCAAAGTAAAAGAGGGCGGTCTCGCTGTCGTCTGCGAACAATTTCTGGATCTGTTCCTTCAAATCGGACCGCGAGACGACGTCCGTCGGTCCTGTCCCGGAGAGCAGCTTGACCGAAAAATTAATGGTGCCATCACTGTTTCGTTCCAAGACACTCTTTACAGCGTGCGCGTCATCAACGCAGCCATAGAGCGAAGAGACATGTTCATAGTAGTTGACTCCGACTACAAGGGCCTTTCGCATGATGTGTTACCTCCCTCCACCGATTAGCTTTTTTAGATTTTCCCAAGTCCATTTATAGACCTTGTCTGAAAGCTTTGCCGATGAGGGTTTTGTGCAAGTCTTGTCTGCATAAGCTGCCAAGAGGAAGTATGACTTGTTTTTCTCTTGAGCAATTGTCAATTCCGCAGCCACGCCGTTTGCCTTATGGACCTGCTCTCCACAAAGGACAATTAGTACATCAATGTTGTCCATACGGCGCCGAACCTTTTCCTTCCAGTCACCGGTTAGATGCTCTCTCACGGAAGCGTCGATAAAGTCGAACGGACTGTCAGGTAGTTTCGCTTGGCCGGCAAGCATAATCTTTGCACCTTCGTCATGATCGAAGTCGAAACTGATGAACGCTCTTTTCTTTGTGGCCACATGGTCTCCTTTTGATATATAGCCCGCCTTCTAACGCCATAGCTCTCAGTGTGAACTGGCTTTCAGCCAGGTTGGCGTTAACCAGCGCTTTTAGATATCTTCACATGCTCGAAACCCACCTTGCATCACGCACAATTCGGCCGCGTCCTGATCACTTGCGACACGGCCGAATCATCAATCCAGCCTAAACTTCAGCTGACTTCAGCTGTAGGCAACGTGCGCAGCTCAGCCTCATTCAACGTGAGGCCCAGGTGCTTTTTGAGATATGCTTTGGTCGCAAGACGTGCTTGCCGATTCGAAACGACTGAATTCGCGATGATACAAACATTTTCCCAATCTTTATTTTTCTTGCTCCAATCCACTGAAGTAAGATCTAAGAGTCGTGCTTTCCAACCAGTCGGATCTTCCTTCATAAGATCCGCACCTATAGCACCGAGCGCGCGAAGGACAATGGCATGAGACGAAATGCTCTCTTGTCGGAGATCCAGTGATCTGAGATCGCCATTCCGTACTCTGTTCCAATCCAACATCGCTTTAGCCACGGCGCTCCAATAGTCCATTGCGACTCTTACCATTTCGTTGTGCGAGAGCTCCTCTTTGTTGCCAAGATGCTTAAGCAATTCATCATTGGCATCATACAAAGCAGCCAAGCTGAATAACTTAGGTGAACGCACAGGTAACGAAACAGCGTCTTTGTCAACCATCCCCTTAAAAACAGGAACTTTCTCACAGACATCCAGCGTGACGGTTGCCATCGCATCACGCTTATCAAAGAGGATATCGAGCGATTTGGAGGTCTTTACGACGAACCGATTTAGATCGGAGAACATCTGCTGCACCCGCTCGCGGCTTTCATAAGGGAATAGAAGAACCGAGATCGTCTCTTCTCCCACTGAGGGGTTTTCCTTAATCGCATGTGCAATAGCGGCACAACGGTGCTGGCCGTCGTTAATGACGAAGTTTGCATCCTCGAACTCCATCTCAAGGGTGCCAAGACCATTGTCGTCAATAGGCACGAACTTGACCTCGCACTTGTACGACGCTGTGATTGATGAGAATAAATACCCATCCTCATTATCGAGAATGTATTTGGCAATTTCAGGAATTCGCTTCTTATTCAGAATTCGCTGTTCGCGATCTTCAGGCGTGAACTCAGCCCAATCTCGAAATGTGAACATTTTTGGAATGGCATTAAGCTTCATCAGGCAAGAATAATAGGTTCGCTGCCCGATGACACCCTGCATGGCTGGAAATGAAACTCTCATAGAAACCCCTCCTCAATTGAGCTCTATAGTCCGGGAGAGAACGCCCATCGTTCATTCCGGTTTGTTCGAGCTCCATGACATTATTATGAGAGCTCCTTAATTATTTGTCAAGAGCTCCACTATATTTTACGTGGAGCTCCTAAAATTTGAAGTATTGGTGAAATTCTCATGAGCATTCACGCCTATATTTGAATCGAACAGGTTGAACACTTGGCCTTGCCCACCTTCATAGGTCCAGATTGAAGTGCCGGAGCAGACCAAGGGGGGAGATGGTCATGTACAGGTCCGTTACTCATCCTGCTCCCAGAATGGGAGCCACTGCTGCTTAGGCTGGGTTCTGACTTGGGAAGGTGTACTGGCCGGCGGAAGTGGCACCTCATTAAGCTCAAGAGTCGGGAGGTCCGACTCAAAGAGGTTCAGGATATATTTCTTTAGACGCCTACGGGCGTGAATCAACCATTCGACGATAAAACATCATTCCCCATTGAGGTATGGGTGCCATCCATGCGTTGACCCGGATGGGAGTTCGTCAGCTTTCGAAGTGGCCGCTCTGGGCGACTGTTCAGGATGACTTAACATCCATAGTGGAATTGCCTTCCAAGCTTGCCTCAACTTTTCGTCCAAAACTCTGTAGCACGGTTCATAAGCTTGCACTAGTCGCCAAAACTCCCTCGTGTGATTCATGTGGACCGTGTGGCAGAGTTCATGGATCAACACGTAGCGCACAAGGTCGGGAGAAAGGAAAAGTAGTTTGGTGTTGAGCGACAAGTTCCTCTGAGCAGAGCAACTCGCCCAGCGAGTGCGCTGGTTCTTCACCAGCAATCCACGGAGCTTGAAGTGGTGTTTAGCGGCCAGTGTCCTAGTGATTGGAAACAAGCCTTCACGCACCCTGCGCCGAAGCCAGTCCTTCAGCTTTCGAATCACTGGTTCCTGGCTCAGGCGCGAGCCCCTGATGATCAATTTCCCATTCTCAGTGCGAAGCCAGACACCGGAGCGGCTTTCCTCTTCTCGATAAATGATGGGCCACCTCTCGCCCAGCGCCACCAAATGAACCGCTTCAGGAAGATGCTTCACCCGCCTGGATTCCAGAAAGCGTTGTGTTTCACCGATACGTTTGAGCGCATCGGCGATCCAGACCTTCTTCTGTTTGAGCAGTGAGGGAATCTTCTTTTCGTCATAACCCTTCGGTACAACGACGAGCAGCCCTTCCTCTCGCGTCACCTTGAGTCGGAGGTTCTTAGCCTTTTGGCTCTGCCGAACGTGGTAGTCAGGAAGCGCTGTTTGCATCTGTTTTTCCAACAAAACGCGTTTTCTCTAGCAGGCGCATCGCGCGTTCGGCAAAGCCAGACGACGGCATGTGAAGGTTCGCGTCTTTGAACTGCTGCACGAGTACTGTCGTGATTCCAAGGAACAGGTCAGACTTTACGTCGCTTTTGAGATGCCAGTTGGGGAAACAGAGCTTCCCAGCTTCCGCTACCACGGCAGCGGCGATGGCTGCGGCCCGTTCTTCAGTGATACCGGGGTTAATCTCCCTCGCAGCGTGGGCGATGGACTCACCAACGGGCTTCTTACCCTCGTTGACGAGATCCACGACTTCTGCAGCCAGCTTCTCCAAGGCGGAGATAAGAGCGATACCCTGTAAGGCACCATTCCGTTTGTCGTTGATGAGGCGCTTGAGCTTCTCACTTAGTGGTTCTGCTTCCGGGTCCTGATCAATGCGAATCTTCAGTTCTGCTGCCAACATCGCTTCAATGTCGAGCGCCTTGGAATCTGGATCAATCTCTTTCAGCTTGGTTAGGTAATTCTCGTCGAGGACGTATGTTGGGAACTCCTTCTTGATCTGGTCCACATCCAAATGTTCGCGGATCAGATCACGGGTTTTCGCGCCGTCTTCTGCCCCTGTCTCGAACTTATCCAATGGATAGAACTTCTTCCGATAAACCATGTGGAGCTTGCTCAGCCACACATAGTCGGCTCGGAAGGGCATCAGGAAATCGTCTGGCTCCAGCAGTTCGTAGAGCTGCCGAATTTTCCCGTAGCCGTTCTCAAATTTGTCTCGTGCGGGTTCGTTTTTGTTGAAGAAGTCCAAAATGCGCATCAGGGACGAATGGGAGCCGCTCCGCTCATGCCCTCTGAGCAAATCGAGCAATGTCTCCATGTGGAGTTTGAGCTCCTCGCGGACCAACTGAAGCGGGAAGGCCACTTCGCCTAGTTCGGATTTGTCGTAGCGTAATGCTTCGTTGAGGTGGCTGAAGACACCCCAGAAGTCGCGGATCACGCCTTCCTTCTTCAGCTCATTGTAGGGACGATTCACCCGCGCGATGGCTTGAAGGAGGGCGTGATTCTTTAGCCCTTTATCCAGATACATCGTCTGCACGATGGGCGCATCAAATCCGGTCAGGAGCATGTCGCAGACGATGATGATTTCGGCCTTCCGCCAGCGCTGCTCTTCCTTGCCCTGATCTTCAGGCTTTTCGGACGGTAGCTTGCGGAACTCGCGGATCGCCTTGGCCCGAGTGTCCTTGGGCAGGTCGAGGTCTTTAACCATCCGGGAAATCTTTTCATCCCGTTTGTTCACATCGGAGAAGATTGCGACACTCACCTCTGGTCCGAGCAGGTCATCGAGCGCTGCCTTGTAGAGAGCCACCGTCTCCTTGTTGTAGCAGACCAGCATGGCCTTGAAGCGGTTTGGACGAACGTGGTTCACGAAATGGTCAGCGACCTCCGCAGCAATATCAGCGATGCGATCTGGATGTTTCACTAACACATCGATGACAGCGTTCTCCCTCTTCAGCCTCTCCCTCTCGCCTTCGGGCAGGTGAGCAAAGGTCATTTCGAACTTTTCATCCAACTCCTTGCCCCATAGCTTCCAATCGCGGGGACTGGGCTCCCAAATCAGACGGAGTGTTGCACCATCACGGATTGAGTCGGCAATGGAATATCGTGGTTCCAGGTAACGCTCATAGCGTGTAACTCCGGTGTCATCAGTTGAGAGTTCACGGCCAAAGGCGCGGGGCGTGTTGTGGTCGTCCAGTTCGATCGGCGTCCCCGTGAAGCCAAACAGTGATGCTTGTTTGAGAACATAACGCATGGCCGTACCAAGATCGCCTTCCTGAGTGCGATGCGCTTCGTCCACCAATACGATTACATTCCGCCGATCTACATGGAAGTCGCCAGGCTGAAACTTCTGCATAATGGTAACGATGATGCCCCTGTAGCCGTCGCGCAGCTTCGCGAGCAAATCCTCGCGGCTGGTGGTGACATGACAATTCTCCGTATTCGTGCGAAAGAACTGGCCACTGATCTGATCCTCCAACTGGTCACGGTCCACAATGATGAGAATCGTAGGCTGTTGAAGATTGGGGTGAAACCACATCTTCCGCGCGGCGAATAGCATGGTCAAGCTCTTGCCTGAGCCCTGCGTGTGCCAGACGAGCCCGCGGCGCCAGCCACGAGGTTTGTCGGTTTCCAGCGCACGCTTCACCAATTCGTTGGCACTACCAAACTGCTGCCAGCGAGCCACCTTTTTGATGCGTTGCCCTTGTTCAATATCGAAGACGACGAAATTGCGCAGAATGTCCAGCAGATTGGCCCGATCACACAAGCCATAGATGCCGCTCTTCAGTTCGTCATTAACATCCACGTGGCTATGCGGGTTCGGGCTTCGCCAGGTCTGCCAGTAGTGGAATTTCACGCCGGGCACGCCGTAACGCAGGGTGATCTCATTCACGCCTACGCAGAAGATATTGGAGTAATACAGCTGTGGTGCTTCTCGGAGGTAGCGCCCGCATTGCCTGGCACCTTCAGTCCAGTCCACATGCCAGTCGCGCGCAGTGGTTTTGGCCTCGATATTCACCAACGGGATGCCATTGACGAAGAGCAACACGTCCGTTCGAATGCGATGATCGCCGCCATCCGCCCAGAACTGGTTGGTTGATAGGAAATCGTTTTTCTTGAGGTCCTCGTAATCGATCAGGACGATCGGCTGCGCATTTTCTTCAGCGCTGAACTTGTAGGTTTCCTCGTTACGCATCCACGCAAACCATTCCGCGTTGTCGCGGATGCCCCGCAGCTTGGTAAGAATCACGTCGGCGCGAGCGTCGTCGATGATGACGCCGGGGTTCAACTCCTTCAGCTTTTGCCGGAGGATGGGCAGCAGGAGCACCTCTACCTCGTCGTTGCGGTAACGCTCGTTCACCGCGGCTTGATTCTCGAAACGCCAGCCCAATTCAGGCGTCAGGAGCCATTCGATGATCGGATGCTCGACGGTATTTTCCTCGCTCCACCGTTTCGGTGTTCCTGTTGCAGGTATGCTCATAGTTTCAGGCGAATCTTTCCAGTCA
The DNA here is from genome assembly GCA_900696515.1 of uncultured Nitrosospira sp. Lineage (GTDB taxonomy): Bacteria > Nitrospirota > Nitrospiria > Nitrospirales > Nitrospiraceae > Nitrospira_D. Next base: position 7,426 of record CAADGK010000072.1, read on the forward strand.
AGAGGTTTTGCAGCAGTGATTGCTTCACTCGGCGCGCGGCGATAAGTTGCTGCTTCAATGCAGTGACTTGCTCTTCGGCAGCCTCTAATCGTTCGACGATCGAATCCTGCTCTGGCAGCTTGGGGAGCGGAATTATGAGACGCCTCAGGGCCGTCCGGTTTATCGTGCTAAGTCCGCTACTGGTGTTGGCGGTGGCTACCCAATGACGCCGAATTCTCGGCGAATTGAGCGCTCTTACGAGAAAGCGCGCCCTCACCTCGTCCTCTTTTTCTAGACGCACTCGGAAGAGGTGATTTTGAAAAGACATGCCTACTTCCCGCTCCGAAACTAACGCCGCCCGGCCAATCTCTTCAGGGTTGGCATGTCCCTCAACGACAAGAATGTCAAAGCGGTTTAGCCTCTTCGATTCGGCCTCATTACCACGCAATTCGAGGTAGCGTTCCTCTTTGAGATCAATTCGCCCTCGATAAACATTCACAACGGTCAGGTAGCGAACGCCATTGTCTGCCGCCTCGCGGTCTAGATTCAGCGTGATGCCGGACGTGACATCTGCAATCTTACCGAGTCGCTTCGAAGCCCATCCGTGCGGAATCGTACGAGTCATTCCATATTCGTAAGGGAACCGGACGGTGTGCGGACCAGAAGCGAAGTGAGCTTGGTCGAGTGCCATTGTCACCCGCTCCGCCTTGCGAATCTGCTCTTCGAGAGCGCGGACGTACTCGTTTGCCGCTTTTAGAGTTTCGGCCATGCGGGTTTGTTCTATGGGATCTGCCGGAACTGGCACCAGAACTTTGAGGTAATCGCGAAGGTCGAGGTTTCGCATTTGTGTGGTTTGATGCTGGAGTTTCTCGACAAAGCCGGATCGGTTGAGCTGGTGAAGCGTCCAAAAGAGCAACTCGGGATTGATCTTGGCCGTATCTGGCCGCAGTAGTTGGACGAAGTTCGCGAAGCCCGTATTGGGCATCTCTTCCCGAATCATGACTGCCCGCCCTATAGGCTGGTTGGGTCCACCGCCGGACCGCTCAACCAGGATGTCATTAGATTGAACCTGAACCTGATGAGCCTTCGATCGGGGGAATCCACGCTTCGCCACGTCATCGAGGTTGAGGTTTCCAGAGTCGGTGAAGTTGGTGCTGCGGAGAACTGAAAGAATGACCTCGCCGTCCTCATCGCCCCAGTCGCCGGAAAGATCAATGGACAACAATGAGCGTAGGGAACGCGAATTCCAATCGTCCGGGATGTTTCCCAGAATTGTATGAAATCTGTGCTGAATCACTGGCTACAAGGTTCTCAAGTTCTGATGTCCCAAAACTTCCACCCATTGACCTCACACTTAGTTAGGCTTTTAGCGGCGGCTGATGGGCTTCGATAAATGGTCTTATCAAGTTTGTAGCCAATCTCTTGTCCGTTGTTAACGACGGACAAAGTGAATCTCTTCTTGTGGTATGTCTTCTCAAAGACCATTCCCGGCTTAGGGGGTGTGCGTGGCTTTCTTTTTGGCATACGTGTTTATCTCCTCCTGGTTTCGTTGTCATATGCAACGTTTAAGAGGGTTTCAAGGCGAATCCTAACAGCCGATGCCTCTTCACCTGCTTGGGATAGCTCGTTGAGTGCCGTGCTCAGCTCAATCTCCTCCTCCGGCTCAAAGGTGTCCACGTAGCGTGGCAGGTTGAGGTTGAACTCGTTCTCTTCGAGCTCACCCTTCTCCGCGACGACGAAATAACGGCGCGCCTCGTCGGGGTCGGAGCAGACGCGGTGCAGATCAGTGATGGCTTCGTTCACCTCTGCCGTCTCGCGGTCGGCGCGGCGGTTGACCTCGGCGATGCGTTCGTCGCGCTCTTTTTCCAGCTTCTCCAGCGCCTTGATCTGGCCCTTCACGATTTTGAGGCGGGACTTGGCTCCATCCTTGGCCTCGTTGGTCAGTGCCTTAAGCGCCGCTTTGTCGAGTTGTGGATCGGCAAGTCTGCCCCAGACGGGATGGCCGGCATCGCGTTTTTCCTGCCACAGCTTGAATCCATCCGCCGAGAGGCTTTTCGCTTCTTCCCGCAACACAGGGAGAGCGTCCACCACGATGTCATAGGCGTCGCTGATTTCGTTCAGGCCGTGAGCGCGGTCGTGGGCAATCTCGTTGAGGATGGCTTGGCCCTCGGCAGGGAGAATGGCCAGCGCCACGGTTACGTCGCCATACGCTCGCCACGGCAGTAGGATGCGGAGGCAGTCGGCACGGCGCAGGAGGCATTGGGGGTTGGCGTGCTGGTAGTGGCGCGAGGCCCAGATCATGAGCACGCGGTTCTTGTGGTCGGCGGGCTTGCGCTTGTTGATGATGGCGAGACAGGCGGGAACGTTGTTGCCATAGAAGATTCCAGATGGCAGCACGATTACGGCCTCAATAAGATCGTCCTGCAGAAAGCCGGAGCGGATGAGGTACTCGTCGTCGGGCTTTTTGTTCCGTCCATCTTCTTCTTCGGTGAGCTTCGGCTGTCCGCGGAAAAGTATGCCTTGCGACATTACGATGATGGCTCTGCCTGCCGGTTTCAGCGATTTCGCGACATGCTGCATCCAGGCGTAGTCGCCATTGTCTGCAGGGGGCATACCGTAGCCGAAGCGGTCGTAGGGGTCACCGTCAGTGAAATCTTCGAATCCCCAGCTCTTCAGGGAGAACGGAGGATTCATGACAATTCGGTCAAACTGTTTAAGCTTGTTATCGCTGGTGAGGTGCTTAGGGGTTCGCAGACTATCCTCTCGGGCCGGGTACCAAGAATTCACGCCATGCAGGATGAGATTGATGCGTGAAATGTTGTACGTCGCTACGTTGCTTTCCTGCGCGTAAAGAAAAAGGCGGTTCGGGTCTTTGTGGTGGCGTCGCAAATATTCACGGCACTGAAGCAACAACGACCCAGAGCCGCTAGCCCAATCGCAAACTTCATGTTGCTCATCCGGCTCGACGATTTCCGACATAAGGTACGAAACGGCCTTCGGGGTGTAGAACTCGCCGGAACTCTTGCCCGCTTTGCTGGCGAAGGTGCTGATAAGGTATTCGTAAGCGTCGCCAAAAAGATCGTCAGGAACGTGGGCGCGGTCGAATTTGCGGCTGGAGAAATGGTTTTTCAGCTCGACCAGCTTCGACCGAGGCAACTCGTCCTGTTTATTGAAATCAATCTTGTTGGTGAGGATGCCGTCAAACTTGGGGGCATTGGCGCGCTCGATGGCCAACATGGCGTCGTTCAGCGACTGACCAAGCGTGAGCGAAGACACCTTCTTGTCCTCACTACCGATCGTGACAATTTCCCACATTGAGTCCGGCGGCACGACGAATGGCAGCGACTTCTTCTGCATCGCCGGGTCATTGGCCAGTTCCTCGCCGACCTTCTTCGCCAGATTGCGTACCGCTTCCTCAAAGATGTCGCTGATGCGCTTGAAGAAGAGCAGCGCGAACACATAGCCGCGAAACTCGGAGTGATCGACATTGCCGCGAAGGATATCGGCGGCTTTTTCCAGGAAGGCATCCAGCTCTGCCTGCGTCATGCGCCGGAGAGGGATGGAGACTGTGTATGTTTCCTGGGGCATTGTTTTTTGTTCCAAATGTGGTTGTTACAGGTAGACCTCGAAGCATATCTCCGCTTCAGCAAACTGTTTTGAAGGCAGTGAGCCGTTGGCAAGCGCGAAAGTCGCGAGCCAGCATGAAGACCAGGTAGTGAACCAAGGCCACTCACGCGAAATTGTCGCTGTACGGTGGCGGAACGCCGCAGCCCCTACGCCTACATGCACGGAGGAACGCGCCGTGGCAGTCACTTTCATTGAGCAATTGGGCAGAAGAATACCCTCTTTTCTTAAAGAAATCATCAACCTCGGAGGAGAAAAGGCATGGATGACCATTCACCTAGGACCTGCTTATTTGCAGGTGAGTATTCTTGAAATTCACTGTTCTTTGGCCGTATTCAAACACCCCGCTCTGCCTTGTTCTTTGCTCTAACAGTCAGAAGTTTCTTCTCACAGCACAGAGATTACGCAAAATATTACCTCGACCCTGCCATGTCGTTTTTTGCCTCTCCGCGACTTTTTTTGTTGCGGATCTGTGGCAGAGCCTTTTTGTGGGCCTTGTTGATATCCATTAGGCCACGTTCGAATTACGCTCGTTCTCGCATCGTGTTTGCAGTATGCCGGACCATTTCCATTTCATCCGGTCATCGGGCCAGTCAACCGAACAGCCTAGCAATAGGGCCATCCATCCCTAGTCAATGTTTTTCGGCCCTATCGGTCATTTTTGACAAAAAACAGCCTTCCAAATACCTCGGAGTAGTGATCGTTCACGATGACACTTCAAATATCGGTATATCCCGTCCCTTCTAGATGCAATACGGGCTATCGCCAATTCTCCTCATCTAGAGCGGTATTTATGAGTATCGAGTTTCGTGGTGCTAGATCGAGAACGACTCGAAACATGTCCGACACCTCGTGAGTCATTCCGGATTACAGAACACTCCTACCGCGAACTACTGTCCCTTGCTGTCCCCTCCTGTCCCCCAGTGTCCCCGAACGGGCTCTTTCATCACCCACGCGCCGATGCGTATGGTCCGCCCATACGTCGTGCGCTGAACCGAAGAGGAGACGCGATGAAAAAAGCATGGTTAACGGTCGATGAATTGGCGGCGGAACTCAAAGTGAGCGTGAAGTCCATCCGCCGCGCCTATCGCAGGGGCCAGATTCCGGTGGAACGGATCTGCCGATTCGTCCGTTTCGACCTCGAACGGGTGAAAGCAGCGATGCAGGGGAACGGGCAAGGACAGTTTCCTTTTTCCACACGGATGCAGGGACAGCGCAGCGCGACCGGCGGCGACAGCCGGCGGCGCGCGCAGCGGACCAGCCCCCGACTTGGTAAGACGGGGGCGTCTATCGCACAGAAGCCAAGGGGGAAGAAATGAACGGTTCTGGAGGATTTACTCAGACCATCGATTGGCTGGCTTTCACGCTGCCAAAGGCTGAAGTGGCGGACGTGATTGCGATGCTTGGTGGTGACTGGTTCCAGAGTGAGAGCGGCTTTCGCGGTTATCCCGTGGCTCAGCTTATGACGGAAGGCAAAACGGGAGTCGGGAAATTGGGGACGGGTGCTCCTCGCAATCCAAAGGAAGTGCATGTGGATCTCTCGGCGGGGATCGTCTCCCAGTGGGACGAGACGAAATTGAAGACCGTTTTGGCCTGGATCTTTGCGCAAAAAGGTCATGTCACCCGCATCGATGTGGCGCTGGACGACCGGGAGGCGTCTGTCGCAGTGGAAACCGTCCGCCTCGCCGTAGAGGCCGGACAGGTGGTCAGCCGGTCCAAGCAGTTCAAAGTCATCCAAGCCTCGAATCATCGGGAAGGCGTCCGGACCGGCGAGACGCTCTACTTCGGGAGTCGAGAGAGTCAAACGATGCTCCGGGTCTATGACAAACGGCTCGAACTTCAGGCCAAAGGCCGAGAAGACGCGGAATTGTACGGCGTCCGATGGGAACTGGAATTTAAACAGGATCGGGCTCAGGCCTGTGCGAAGGCATTGCTCACACTCGACTCCGAAGATTGGCGAGCGTTTTTGGTGGGCGTGCTCCGTTCCTATGTCGATTTCCGGGAGACGACGCGAGAGGCGGAATCTTACGAAAAGTATCGAGCGCCCTTGGTGGGCTGGTGGAAGTCGCTGACTGAAGGCTTCATGCGATGTCGACTGGTCGTCGAGCGCATTCAGCAGCGGTTGGATGATGTGGCCGCGTGGCTGGCCAATGCGATCAGTCCCATGCTCGCGGTGGTGGTGGCCTGTCGCGGTGATCAGTTCTTGATGGAGATGATCTACGCCGGAACCAAACGATGGACACAGAAGCACTATGCCCTGTTGAAGCAACGCAAGAGAGGGACCCCCTATGTCCTTAAGCTTTCATAACGGAGCCTGGCGGCGCGGCTGTCCTGGGTGTGGCGCGCATGGCGCGGCCTGCAAATGGGTGAATGGCGCATTGTTTGTGAGCTGTACGGAATGTGATTCAGAATTTCAGTATCTCTCAAAATCTCGGCCGCTCGGCCGAGGCGTGTGGGTCAGGCGCTTGGCTGACCCGATTCAAGACTCAGCGGAAGGAGTGTACGACGATGCAAGTGAAAGCCGAGGGAGCCGTGCAGGGGTATGTGGAACGGAGGAGCCGGGAAGGCAAGGTCTACAGATCGGTGGATTTTTATGTGAAGGGCAAAGATCCGGGGATTCTCCGGTTGGGTATTCCGGAGGATCAGATGCCGTTGATTGACGCCTGCAAGCAGGCCGAAGGCAAGCAGGCTCGCGCGTCGATCGAAGTGCGGAAGTTCGAGCAGACGGGTCGTGTGTTCTTCGATCTGTCGGCCTTGGAAGTGCTGAAGTAACGGCAGAGGGAGGAAGGCCGGTGGATCTCACGATTGTGCTTGTAACGGTCCTGTTACTGGCCTTCCTCACCGGCCTCGGAGTCGGACGATTGTGAAACTTGTTTCTCTCACCAGTTATCTGTCGCTCATCTGGGCCCTCTTTGTCTCGTTCTGCCTGGCGCCGGCCGAATCTCTCGCGCAAACCGCGACGCAGTATTCGCGGGTCGTCGCTCAGGCGGAGCGCATTGCCTATCTGGCGGCGCAACGGTCGGCGCTCGCCTCCCAAGTCGCCACAGCTGCCGTGGCGCCTTCGGCTGCCTCAATGGCGGTGCGCATGGTGGCAGGTCCTGTGGGATGGGCTGCCCTCGGGGTCAGTGCGGGTTTGGTGCTGGCCCAAATGTATTACTCCCAAAGCGACCTCTCCGCCGTCAAAACGGCGGCCTCGACTCCTGGGGGTTGGCAAGTCACCAGCACGAATGCGGGCGTCCAGACATTCCCCGGTTTTGGGACCAATACGCCAGGCAATCCGGCCTATCCCAATGCGACCATTCAATTCAGCGCGACGAATGTGCCGCTCTGTGCGGTCGATACCGAGTATCTGCATGATTGGGTCGTCGGGCCGTTTCAGAGCCTGAGCACGGCCGTCTTCTTCACCGGCAATTTCTTTGTGAATGGTCC
>CAADGK010000073.1 GCA_900696515.1 uncultured Nitrosospira sp.
ATCAGGCTTTCTGGTCCAAGCTCAATCGTGGTGAGTTCGAATCCGGGGTTTATCCACGTTTGCGGAAAGATGGCAGAGAAGTGTGGATCCAGGCCTCCTACAACCCGATTCTGGACCTGCAGGGCAAGGTGTACAAAGTGGTGAAGTATGCGACCGATGTGACTGCCCAGAAGGCGGTACAAGTGGAGATGCAGCAACTGGTGCAAGAATCCCAGGCTGTGCTGGGGGCTATTGCCGTGAGCGATCTCACGCACGAGATGACCGGGACCTATCATGGCGAATTGGAGAAGATCAAGGACAGTATCAATGCGGTGGTCCGCAATCTGATTGAGACGGTGTCCACGGTGCGGGAGGTGGTGGAATCCGTGACGAGCGGTGCCGAGGAGATCAACCGGGGCAACTGCGACTTGTCGCAGCGGACGAGCGAGCAGGCCAGCTCCCTGGAGGAAACCTCCGCGTCGATGGAAGAGATGACCAGCACGGTCAAGCAGAACGCCGACAATGCCAAACAGGCCAGCCAGCTGGCCGTTGCGGCCCGTGAGACGGCCGACCGGGGCGGCAGTGTGACCACGAGGGCGGTGGCGGCGATGGAGGAAATCAACAAAAGCAGTAAGCAGATCGCCGATATCATCACGGTGATCGATGAAATCGCGTTCCAGACCAACTTGCTGGCGCTGAACGCCGCGGTGGAAGCGGCGCGGGCAGGCGAGCATGGGCGGGGGTTCGCCGTGGTGGCGGCGGAAGTCAGAAACCTGGCGCAGCGGTCGGCGACGGCGGCCAAAGAGATCAAGGGGTTGATCAACGAGTCGATTGAACGGGTGACGGAAGGCAGTGAGTTGGTCAACCAGTCCGGCAAGACGCTGGGCGAAATCGTCAGCTCCGTGAAACGGGTGAGCGACATTATCCTTGAGATCAGCGCCGCGTCGCAGGAGCAGGCGAGCGGGATCGATCAGGTCAACAAGGCCATTATGGTCGTGGATGAGACGACGCAACAGAATGCGGCGCTGGTGGAACAGGTGACGAGCGCGAGCCAGTCGATGAAGAGCCAATCGGAGGAATTACTGCGCCGCATGGCGCTCTTCAAGCTGGAGTTGTCCGAAGCTGAGAAGGCCGCCAGTCCCGCCATCGCCGGTGTACGGGCAGTGGCGGCCCATGCGATTGCCAAGGCCTATACGCAGGGAACAGAAAAACCTCATGCACCTAGGCCCGCCGCCGCCACCGAACAGCCATCCCGGAAGGTCCGGCTGGTCGTCGCCGGTAGCTCCGAGAAGTCGGGCGAGGAGTTTGAGGAATTTTAGCGTGAAGCGTCCGAAAGCCGTGAAGCGTGAAGAAAAAGACGTGAAATGTGAAGCGTGAAGCGTCTGAGGTTAGAGGAGGGAGGTTGGAGGTCCGAGGGAGCAGCTTCCGGCCTCTTCCCTCAAACCTCTCACTCTCCAACGTACGGCGCTTCACGCTTCACGCATGACGCTTCACGTTCCCCCCGTTCCCATCTTATCTCAAGATTTCCTTTCACGGGCCGATACAGTGACGTGAGGGCGTGAGCGCCTTCCACGGGCGTGATCCGATGGACAACGCTCCGCACATCAATGGAACACATCCTGTGATGTCCAGGCTGGAGGACGTATGCTGAATCGGCTCTACAATCTCTCGACGAGATCGAAGCTCCTGCTCAATGCGGGAATGATCCTGGCGCTCCTGGTCATCGGGGGCCTCATGTCGATCGGCGGCCTGATGAAGGTGAGCGGCCAGATCGAATCCATCTTCACGATCAACGTGCTCCCACTCAAACAGCTCGGGGAACTGCAGGGACATTCACAACGGATGAGCGCCCTGGTGGCCTGGCATATTCTGGCCCGTGACTCCACGACGATGAAAAAATGGACTGAGGCGATCACCAAGCTCGATGAGGAGATCAAGAAGTTTGAGACGGCCTATGCCCCGATCATCGTCTCCGAGTCGGAACGGAAGACGTTTGAACGGTTCAAGACGAACTGGGTCGACTACAAAGAAATCCGCACGAAAGTCTTGAGCCTCAGCGCCAATTTCAGCAAGGACGCGGCGATCGAACTGCAAGACGGCGCGCTGGCGGAGAAACTGTCGGCGTTGCTCGAGGATGTGGGTGGACTCGTGAAGGAAAACGAGGTCCAGGCGCAGGAGAGTCATGATTCGAGCCAGAGCCTGGCCACCTCGATGACCGTCCTCATGTTGCTCGGGATCGTCGGCGCGCTCCTGCTGGGCTTCTTCAGCAGTTGGACGGTGACGAAGTTCCTTGTCTCGGGCTTGGAGAATCTCCTGGAGGCCACGAAACAGCTGCGCGGAGGAAATCTCTCGTTTCGCGCTTCGGTGGCGACGACGGAGGAGATCGGGGCCTTGTCCACGGCCTTCAATCAAATGGCCGACGAATTGGCCCAATCCCTGGAAGAGATGAACGCCCGCGTGGATATCATGAATACGACGAGCATTGTGTCGGAGGGCAATCTCAAGGGCGACATCCTCTCGGCCAACGACAAGTATGTGGAATTGTCCAAATATACGCGGGAGGAATTGATCGGGGCGCCGCACAGCATTACCCGCCACCCGGATGTGTCCAAAGACGTGTTCAAAAACATGTGGAACACGATCGGGCAGGGGAAACTCTATCGTGGGACCATCAAAAACCGAGCGAAGGACGGCACCCCCTATTACGTGGATGCGGTCATCAAGCCGGTGATGGGTCCGAACGGGAAGCCGCAGAAGTATCTCAGCGTCCGCTACGACATCACGCAGTTTGAAATCGCCCGCCAGAACATGAAGGGGATTCTGGACGCGATCAACAAGTGCTACGGCACGATCGAATTCGATCTCAAGGGCAATATTCTGACGGCGAACCAGGTGTTTCTGCAGATGATGGGCTATGAATTGAATGAACTCGTGGGAAAGCCGCACAGTCTGCTCGTCGAACCGGCCGTGAGTCAGGCGCCGGACTATCGTGCCCTGTGGGACAAGCTGGCGGAAGGCTCCTATGAGGCCGGGCAATACAAATGTCTCGGGAAGGGCGGCAGGGAGGTGTGGCTGCAGGCCAGCTATAACCCGGTGATGGACGAGGTGGGGCGGACATTCAAAGTGATCGGGCTCGCCACGGAAGTGACGCAGCAACGGCTGGCGATGGTCGAGGTGGAGAAGTTGATCAAGGCGGCGGCGGTCGGACAATTGTCGCAGCGCATCAAAACGGATGTCTTTACGGGCGATCTGCGCAATCTGACGGAGTCGGTCAACCGGCTGGTCGATGCCGTCACGCTTCCGTTGCGCGAGGCCCAGGGGGTGCTCAACGCCCTGGCGTCGAACGACCTGACGACCTGCATGACCGGGGCCTATCAGGGCGAATTCGAGGACATGAAACGGGCGCTCAATCTGGCCCTGACGAACCTGACCAACACGATCCAGTCCGTCCATCAGGTAACGCGAGGGGTCCTGTCCGGCGCGGAGACGATCAGCCAGGGGAACGAGAACCTGTCGCAACGCACCAGCGAACAGGCGGCGGCCCTGGAGGAGACCTCGGCCTCCATGGAGGAAATGACGGCGACCGTCAAACAGAACGCGGACAATGCGAAGCAGGCGGACCAATTGGCCATCGCGGCCCGTCAGACGGCCGATGAGGGGACCGAGGTGATTCACAAGGCCGTGGCGGCCATGGGCGAAATCAACCAAAGCAGCAAGAAGATCGCCGACATCATCACCGTGATCGACGAGATTGCGTTCCAGACGAATCTTCTGGCGCTGAACGCGGCGGTGGAAGCGGCGCGGGCCGGGGAACATGGACGGGGCTTTGCCGTGGTGGCGGCGGAGGTCCGCAATCTGGCGCAGCGCTCGGCCCTTGCGGCTAAGGAGATCTCCGGGTTGATCAAAGAGTCGATCCAGCGCGTCACGGACGGGAGCGCCCTGGTGAATCAATCGGGTCAAACGCTGGAGAACATCGTGAATTCCGTCAAGCGGGTGACGGACATCATCGCGGAGATCAGCGCGGCGTCGCAGGAGCAGGCGATCGGGATCGATCAGGTCAACAAGGCCATCATGTCGATGGACCAGACGACGCAGCAAAACGTGGGGCTGGTCGAAGCCACGACCAGCTCCGCCCAGGCGATGCAACAACAAGCCCAGGGCCTGTTCCAACAGGTGGCCGTCTTTAAGGTCAATGGAACCGGTGACGCGTTCAGCGTGAAGCCCGCGTCGATGAGTCCGCGAGGCGTGCGTGAAGCGCCGATGACGAGAGGTGGAAGGGTAGAGGGTGGAGGTCTGAGGCCTAAGCCTTCCGCCTCAAACCTCAAGCCTCCAACTCTCAAACGAACGACGCATCACGCGGCCGGCCCGGCCGTAGGCGCGTCCGTATCAGCCGACAAGGGCGCATCTCTAGCCGAGGATGGGTTTGAGGAATTCTAGGAGACGTGAAGCGTGAAGGGTGAAGCGTGAAGGGTGCGCGAGGCACGCGCGACGAGCGAGAGGCGGGACTCGCAAAGATAAGGCATCTTGCCCGTCTCGCCAGTCTCGCGTGAAGAACGAGATACGCTTCACGTTTCACGAACGACGCTTCACGAATTTTGTCCGCGTGTGACTGAGGCGACCGACTATGGATATTGAAATCTCGACCGAGGAATTTCAACGGTTCCGGACGTTGATTTATGACGAGAGCGGGATTTCGCTCAATGATCAGAAGCAGGGCCTGGTGGCGTCCCGGCTGTCGAAGCGTCTGCGTGAGCTGGGGGTCAAGACCTTTTCCGATTACTACGACCGGTTGATGCATGACACGGGACGGGAAGAGTTCACCCGGATGTTGGATCTGATCTCGACCAATAAGACGGACTTCTTCCGGGAGCCCAAACACTTCGACTATCTCCGTGAGGAAATTCTGCCGCAACTGGCCCGGGAGAAAAAGATCCGCATCTGGTCTTCGGCCAGTTCCACCGGGGAGGAGCCCTATACCATTGCCATGACGCTGTATGACGGCGTGGCGGATCCGGCCAATTGGGATTTCAAAATCCTGGCGTCCGATCTCTCGACGCGCGTGCTGGCCAAAGCAGCCGGCGGGGTCTATGACGCCGATCGTGTGGACGACATGCCGCCGGACGTCGTCAGACGGCATTTTCTTCGCGGGAAAGGCGAGCACGAGGGCCGGCTCAAAGTCAAACCGCATCTGACCTCCATGGTGCGGTTTCAACGGATCAACCTGATGGACGACCACTTTCCCATCAAGAGCCCGTTGGATCTCATCTTCTGCCGCAACGTCATGATCTATTTCGACCGGCCCACGCAGGAAACGCTGGTCAACAAGTTCCATCGCTACTTGAAGCCGGGCGGGTATCTGTTTATCGGGCACTCCGAAAGCCTCCAATGGGTGACCCATCCCTTCAAGTTGATCGGCCCGACGATGTATCGGAAGGAAGGGTAAATCGTCAGGTTTCAAGTTTCAGGTTTCAGGTTTCAAGTTTCTGGTTTCAAGTTAAAAACCAGCTCAAAAAACATGGAACTTGAAACACGATGGAATGAAGGCAATGCCGACGTTCGAACGGTTTGAGGATATGGAGGTATGGCAGCGTGCTCGCGATCTATGCAGGGAGGTCTATCGCATTTCAGGCAAGGGCTCGTTCGGGGCAGACTTCTGGCTACGCGATCAGATGCGCAGGGCAAGCGCCTCGATCATGTCGAACATTGCCGAGGGATTTGAGCGAAGTGGAAGCGGAGAGTTCATCCAATTTCTGGCAATCGCTAAGGGGTCAGCCGGTGAGCTGCGAAGTCAGCTCTATATCGCTCTCGATCAAAAATATATGGAACAAGAGCACTTTCTCCACCTTGTTGGGTTGGCCGTCGATACGACACGGATGATAGCTGGACTCATGAAGTATTTGCGAACATCAGGGGTCAAGGGTACGAATTACAAAACACGGCAATCTTGAAACCTGAAACATGAAACCTGAAACCGATCTTCAACAATTTTCGCACATCCGCCGGATGCGGGATCACCGCTTCCCGCATGAGATCGCGGCGATTCTTCCGGGGGAGTACTTCGTGAGCGTCGAACCGATGATCGTGTATACCGTGCTGGGGTCCTGTGTGTCGGCCTGTATCCGCGATCCGGTGAACGGGATCGGCGGGATGAATCACTTCATGCTGCCCCAGCCGAAGAATCCGGGCGCCGACTCCTGGGGGGAATCGACGCGCTACGGGTCCTATGCGATGGAATCGCTGATCAACGACATTCTCAAGCGGGGCGGGGTGAAGAGCCGGCTGGAAGTGAAATTGTTCGGCGCCGGGCGGATCTACGAAGGCAACATCGACGTGGGGGCAAAAAATGCCGAGTGGGTGCTGGAGTATGTCAGGACGGAAGGTCTGACCGCCTGCAAGACGGATCTCGGGGACGTATTGCCGAGAAAGCTGTATTATTTTACTGAGTCCGGGCGGGTGCTCATGAAGAAAATCGAACGGGTGAAGAACCAGACGATTCTCGAACGCGAACGGGAGTACGCGTCGAAACTGCACAGCGTGAAACCGGTCGAGACCGAGGATGTGACGCTCTTCTAAGGGATGGAAAGTTTCATGTTGCACGTTTCATGTTTCAAGTTGTCGGAAAACCTGAAACGTTAAACTTGAAACGTGAAATTCAGAGAGGGAATTCATGGCGAAGATACGCGTGCTGATCGTCGACGACTCGGCCTTGATGCGGCAGGTGCTGACGGCGCTTCTCGCCAAAGATCCGGAGATCGAGGTGATCGGATCCGCTCCCGATCCGTACATCGCCCGGGAAAAGATCAAGGCCTTGAATCCCGACGTGCTCACGCTCGACGTGGAGATGCCGAAAATGGACGGGCTCACCTTCCTGGAGAAGCTCATGCGCGGGCATCCCATGCCGGTGGTCATGGTGAGCTCGTTGACGGAAGCCGGTTGCGACACGACGCTGCGCGCGCTGGAACTGGGCGCGGTCGATTTCATCACCAAGCCCAAGATCGACCTGCGGGAAGGCATGGAGGAGATCGCGCAGGACTTGATCGGCAAGGTGAAAGCGGCCGCTTGCGCCAAGATCAAGAGTTCCAAGTTTCAGGTTTCAGGTTCCAAGTCGAATCCGGAACTTGAAACGTGCAACGTGAAACCTGGAACTGGTTCGGGGGCGATGATCAAGACGACCGATACGATCATCGCGATCGGCGCCTCCACCGGAGGGACGGAGGCGGTCAAGGATGTCTTGCAGATGCTGCCGCCCAACACACCGCCGATTCTGGTGACCCAGCACATGCCGGAACGGTTCACGAAGACCTGGGCGGACCGGATGAATGACCTCTGCCGCATTGCCGTCAAAGAAGCACAAGACGGCGACAGCGTGCTGCCGGGCCATGCCCTGGTGGCTCCCGGCGGGTACCATATGACCTTGGTGCGGAACGGCGCGCGGTATACTGTACAGATCAACCAGGATCCGCCGGTGAACCGGCACCGCCCCTCCGTGGATGTCACGTTTGCCTCGGTCGCCCGGTATGCCGGCGCCAATGCGGTCGGTGTGATCCTGACCGGGATGGGCGGCGACGGCGCCAAGGAAATGTTGACGATGAAACAGGCCGGCGCCTTTACCATCGCGCAGGATGAGGCGAGCTGTGTCGTGTTCGGCATGCCGAAAGAAGCCATCAAAATGGGCGGGGTGGATCAGGTGCTGCCGCTTCAGGACATTGCGGGCGCCATCCTGGCTCATGTGGGCTACTCAAAAGCCGCGTGATGAGACGTGAGGTGTGAAGCGGCAGGGGACGTGAAGCGTATCTCGTGAAGGGTGAAGCGTGAAGCGAGACACGCGCGACAGGCGGGACTCGCGAGGATAGAACATGGTGCCGTCACGCTTTTCTCGCCGGTCTCGCGAGGAAGGATCACCAATCACTTCACACAGACCAAACCGACGAGACGGACCAAACAGACCAAACAAACCCGATAGACCAGAAGGAGGAAGATATGGCGATGCAGACGAAAGAACGTCCAGTGCCGAACGGGGTAATGCTGGAATTGACGGGTGATCTCACCTATGCCAACCGGGAGCAATTCAAAACGGCGGTCGAATCGATTCGGCAGAAAGGCTGCCGGCATTTGATCTTGAACATGGCCGATGTCCGGTTCGTCGATAGTTCCGGGCTTGGTCTGCTGGCGCTGGTGTCGCAAAACTTCAAACTGAGCCAGGGCAAAGTCAGCATGTTGAAGCCGCAAAGTTATGTCCGTGAAATCATGAGTCTGGCGAATATCCAGAAACTCATCCCTGTGTATGAGAATGAGCAGGATGCTCTGGCCGGACAGCCGAAAGCGGCATAGGCGGGAAGGGTCTCTCGGAAAGGAGTTTCAAGTGTCAGGTGTGAAGTTTCATGTTGTCGAAAACATGGAATCCGAAACCTGAAATTTGGACTTGAAACCTGAAACATGAAACCTGAAACATCCGAGGCGCCGCAGACCGTCCTGGTCGTGGACGACGAGCCCACGGCGCGGGTGGCCTTGGCCGCCAGGTTGAAACGGCTCGGCTATCGGGTGCTCCAGGCCGGGGACGGCAAGGCCGGGCTCGACCTGCTCAGGCGGGAGCGTCCGGATCTGACGATCCTCGACTGGATGATGCCGGAAATGGACGGTCCGTCGTTCTGCGAAACGGTTCGCCGGGATCCTACGCTCCTGTCGAGCCAAATTCTCATGATGACGGGCAACGACCAGCCGGAGCAGATCGCGGAGGGGTTGGCCCGTGGAGCCGACGATTTTCTCAGCAAGGCCGCCAGCAAGTATGAGATCACGGCGCGTGTGCAGGCCGGGATACGGGCGGCAGGACTGATCCGACGGCTCGAAGATGTCACGGCGGAGATTCGGCAGAAGCAGGAGGCGCTCGAACAGGAGCTGCAGTCCGCCGCGCGCTACGTCGAAAGCTTGCTCCCCGCATCGGGACCGGTCGTCCCCGGTGTGCGGATGGCGCGTCTCTATCGGCCGTCGCTCGCCTTGGGCGGCGATCTCTTCAATATTGTTCCCTGGAGCGACGACTTCCTGGGACTCTATCTGCTGGATGCGTCTGGGCACGGCGTCTCCCCGGCGTTGCGGTCTTCCGCCTTTGCCACCTTTCTCCGCCGGGACAGTTTGATGCGCCACGTCGGCTCGAACGATCCCGGCGCGATCCTGACGGAAGCGAACAAGCAATTCCCGCTGACGGAGAGAGGGCATTACTTCACGATCGTCTTTGCGAGCCTTGATCTCCGGTGCCGGATCCTGTCTTACGCGTCGGCCGGGCACGGCGGGGCGCTGCTCCATCGCCGGTCCGGGGAGGTCTGTTGGTTGGCCCAGCCCAATTTACCCCTGGGGTTCGATCCTTCCACCACCTATGTGACGGCGACGCTTCCGATCGAGCCGGGCGACCGGGTGTACCTGCTGAGCGACGGGCTCTATGAATTTCCCGCCGCGAACGGGGAACTGTGGGGACAGGAGCGGTTAGAAACGACGATCCGCGCTCTGGCCCAGCAACCGTTGGAGACCGTCATTGCCGAAACGATTGCGGAAGCGGTCCGTGCGCAAGGCCATGAGCAATTTCCCGACGACGTGGCGTTGATGGGGGTCGAAATCGAACGCGAGCTTGGATAGGTTTCATGTTTGAAGTTTCAGGTTTCAGGTTTTCCGACAACATGAAACTCGAAACCTGAAACGTGAAACGGATCTCGTGAAGCGTGAAGTGTGAAGCGAGACAAGCGCGACGCGCGAGAGGCGGGACTCGCGAGGATAGAACATCTTGCCCGTCACGCTTATCTCGCCAGTCTCGCGAGTCTCGCACGGATAGACGAACGATGTTCCACGCGTGAGGAGTGATCGCATGAGCCAAGACCCTGTCTTCAATCTCGCCGAGGCGCTGGCCCGTGTCGATGACGACCGGGAGACCTTCCAGATGATGGTCGAATTGTTTCTGGAGCATGGGCCGAAAGATCTGGCCGCCGCACAGGCGGCGCTGGCTGCCTGTGACGCCGCCGGGGTGGCGCGATCGAGTCATCGGCTGAAGGGCGCGATCTTGCAGTTTTGCGCTCCGGCCGCCCTGCAGGCCTGTAAAGAATTGGAGGAGTCCTCGAAGGCCGGCGATCTCACGCGGGGCGGAGCACTCTCTGCCACGTTGGAGCGGGAGGTCCAGCGCCTGCTGGCGGAGTTACGTCCGCTCCTCGATCAGGGAATGGCGGCATGAACGGGTCCGCTTCGGCTGAACAGCTCCTGATCATTGATCCCTGTGCGGAGACGCAAGCGCGGATCGCCCGCTATGCCGCAAATAGTGGATTTTCCGTGATAGCCGTGGCTGATCCCGCGGCGGCCCTGGTGAAGATTCAAGAGGCGGCTCCGGCTCTCGTGATCACCGACATGTTCCTTCCGGACGGCGCCGGGTTGGCATTGGCCAAGGAACTGAAGGCCCGGCATGAGCCCTGTCCGGTGATCGTCATGGCGAACCAGGCGCCGGAGCCGTTGATCGTTGACGCGTTGCGCGGCGGGGCCGTCGACTACCTCCACAAGCCCGTTGCCGAGGACGAACTCATGTCGGTGCTGCAGCGTGTGCAGGACTTCCTGCCTTGTCATCCCATGGCGGTGCCCGGGGCCCGACACTTTTCCTGCGAACTGACCGTTGATTCCGATCCCGCGCACATTCCGGACATCATCTCCTGGCTTCTCAGAACGACGGCTTCCGCTGTGCCGTCCGCCAAGAGGATGCATATTCAGGGTGCGCTGCAAGAGTTGCTCTTCAATGCCGTGGAGCACGGGAATCTCGAGATTCAGGGGCAGGACAAACAGCAGGCCCTGGCGGAGGGCTGTTATGAGCAACTGGTGGCGGCACGATTGGCGCAGCCTCGTCTCAGCGAGCGCCGGGTGACGATCCATGTACGGCATGAGCGGAGCCGCAATTGTCTGGAGTACCGGATCACCGATGAAGGCCAGGGTTTTCCCTGGCGAACCGCGCTGGCGCGATCCCAAGAGGTGTTCGACTTCGAGGGCGCGAGCGGCCGGGGAATTTTTCTGACGAGAGCCTTCTTTCCGAATCTCACCTACAACGAGCAGGGGAACGAGGTCACGATCACGGTGCCGCTCGAATAGTTTCAAGTTTCAGGTTGCAAGTTTCAAGTTTTGGGCTTCTTCTTCACCTGAAACCTGAAACCTTGAACCTGTCACTCCTACAACACCCTCAGATATTCCACCGTACTGTCTCCCTTACTGGCGTCCCGTTTCAAGATCACCAGCGAGTGTTTGGTGGTTTCATTGATGGTGATGGCCAGGCGCGCCGAGAAATAATCGGACTTAATGTCGTAATCGTTCCGCAGGGTTCGGCCGATTTCTTGAAAGCTGCTGACCCGGTCGAGTTCCACCTTCGTCTTGAAGGGCCGTCCCTGCACGATCTCCATCGCGATGGACTGGGTGACGGCGGGGTCGAGGGTTTGCAGCACGATCGGATCGGCGGTGTTGACGTTCATGGCCGCGCTGCCCTCCAGCGGGAAGACCGTGACGTAGGGCGTGAGCCGCTCGATGATCTCCGGCGTAAAGCCCTTGATCAGTCGCAGGTCTCCCAAGCCGGGGAGGGGGCTGTTCGCGGCGCGATACGGGGGCTTGAGGGATTGATAGTAGAGGCTCTCAGCGCCGGCCGGTTGAGGGGCTTCGTCCTGGTCCACCCAATCGATCAGGGCATCGACCAGGGTGGGGCTGAGTCGGAGCAGTTCAAAGAGCCGCCTGACCCGGGCGACCTTTTTTTTCTGCTCCAGCTCGCCGCCGGAACTCGACGCGAGATCGTTCAGGTTGACCTTGCCCGTCTCGTCCTGGATTTTTGCGGTCAGGAACCCGTCGCCGATCGGATACTTGGTGATCGGCATGGCCCAGAGATCGGTCGTACTGTCGTATTTCTGGCCGCTCGTCTTTTCCCGCAGAAGATCCTGCAGCAGCACGGCCTTGGTGGCCTGGACGGCCGCGCGGGTCAGCATGGTGGCTTTATAGTCGTCGCGAAAAGCCGCGGCGGCCCGGTATTCCCGTCTGGCCTCCGCGTCGAATTCGAGAATGAGCGCGGTCAGGAGGGTCAAGACTAAGAGCGCGATCAGCAACGCAATGCCGCGTTCATCAGCTCTTGGCATAGCTTAAGACTTGCACGGTGGCATCGAGGTTGACGGGATTGTCGAATTTCGGGCGGATCTGGAGGCGGCGGACGTGGAGATCATAGGGTGCGCGGTCGATCACGGCCAGAAAGGCCAGGAGCTCCGGCAGCTGGACGCCTTCCAACCGGAGATCGACGGCCGTTTCCTGGTAGCCCTGCGCCAACGATTGGACGTGCGGCTGCATGCCGGTGATGCGCTCCCGTACCTGCGCGGTCGTCGCCGCTTCTTCCATAAAGGTCAGGAGGGAGAACCGGCTTCCGGGTTCGGGCATGCGGCTTTCGACCTTGCCCAGGCGATCCCGTTTGGCCAGGTAGGATTGGCCGATCTGGGCCAATTCAGCGAGGTCCTTCTGTTTGCGTCCCGCCTGGCGCTCGAGGCGATCGAGATTATCCAACAGCGGATCCACAATCAAGATGAAGACCAGGCTGAGTCCGAGGACGATCCCGCCCGCGAGGACGAGGGTCCGTTCCCGCTTCGACATGTGGTACCAGCGTTCCCGGAAGCTCTGCATCATGGTTGCTGCACCGTGACGGTCATGCGAAAGACGACTTGATTGGGCGCGGCGCCCACGCGGGTTTCCGTGACGGAGACCTCCGTCAAGCGCGGGCTGGCCGTGAAGGTTTGCTTGAGCCGCTCCACGGCGTCGAACGACGTGGTTTCCCCCTCCATGAGGATGACCGGTCCGTCCACCGTCAATTCACGGATCTTGATCATCGTGCCGGGCGGCAGTTGCTTCACGAATGTCGAGAGCGTCAAGAGCACTTTTCCGTCCGTGGCATCGACCAGCCCCAGCGCCTTGTCGAGCACGCCGAGGCGATACTTGGCTTGATCGACTTCCTCGCCGGGCGCGGCGCCCGTCCCTGTGCCGAAGATCTGCTCGTATTGACGATGGAGGGCGGCTTTCAATCGGGTGACACGCTGGTCTTGCAAGAAATAGTGCACCGAGAAGTCCGCCAGTGCCAGCAGGGCGATGACCAGCCCCGCGACGGCGGCCAAGCGGCGGTTCTGCTTTACGGTGGCCGCATCCGGCGACGCGGCGTCGGTCACGCTCTTGAGGTCGAGCGCGAGTCCCAAGGGGGAGGATTTGAAGCGCCACCGGGGGCGGACGATCTTCGGGTGAATGGCCAGTCCGAAGGCGATGGAAAAGGCTCTCGGGCTGTCGGCGCCGAACCCCTGTCGCGGCCCGACCGGATAGAGGCCCAATTGCCGGGAGAGATATCCGCCGAGTTCCCCCATCTTCGATCCCCCTCCGCAGATCCAGGCATGGGTCAACCGGCTGCGCTCGCTTCCCTGATAGGCCTGGAGAGTGATGCGCAGCTCCTTCACGACCGGCTCCAGCAACCCGTTCACCTGGTCCACCGCGAGGGTCCGTTTACGGCGCTCCGCATCGGCGAAGCTGGAGGCATGCCTGACGGCCAACGCATGCGTGAGATGGTTCCCGCCCCAGAGAATCGTCCGGAGCATGACCGGGCGTCCCCCTTCGATCAGACAGAGCGTGGTTTTCGACGCGCCGATATCGATGATCGCCAGGTCTTGCGGGACGGCCGCGCCTTCCGCCTGCAGAAATTGCGTGACGGAATACAGCGCCATGGCATCGACATTGATCGCCGAGGGCTCAATATCGGCCTGGGCCAGGAACCGGAGGTGTTCGGCCACTTTGTCTCTGGGGGCCGCCGTTACCAGCACCTCGGAGCCCCTGCCGTCGCGGGGCGGTCCTTCCAGGGACAGACCGGGAGGCAGGACGAGGCTGTCAACCGCCAGGTCTTCCAGCGGCATCGGGACGAGGTTCTCGACTTCAAACGGGACGACTTGGGCGAGTTTCGCCGCATCGTTGAACGGGAACGAGAGGGTGCGGACGAAGAGGTCCTGACAGGGAATGGCGGTGACCAATCGATCGGTGGCGTAGAGTCCGTGGCGCCACAGGAAACCGCGCAGGGATTGGACGCGCCGGGCCGGTTCCAGATCCTCGGGGCGGGAAAAGGGCAAGGGATGTTGAAAATAATCGACGGTTTCGCGCCCGCTCAGCCGACGACGGAACCGGACGGCCTTCAAGCCGGTCTGTCCGATATCCAACCCGACACATTCGTTGACAATTGCCATGCATCTCCCTGAGTTTCATGTTTGACGTTTCAGGTTTCAAGTATTCCGACAACCTGAAACCTGAAACGTCAAACTCTCCGCCTACTTTACAACGCGATCCGTGCCTGTGCCAAGGTTCCCACGATCTTGACGGTGATGGGCGTCCCGGGGGGAAACGGCGGGAGGCCCAGCATTGCCGCCTTGGACGCAAACCCAGGACCTGGAATCAGGGTCACCGTGAGCGCCAGTTGACTGTTCGGAAGCTGTGGGTGCAGCGTGATCCGGCCCTGGCCTTCAAAGGATCCGTCCGTTCCCTCGCCGCTCAATTGCGTGACATCGCAGGCGAGGTCTCGACAGGAGAGCCCAACTGCGGCCTTGCTGAACGTCAGCGCAAGTGTTTTGCCGTTGGCCATCGGAATGTGATCGATCTCCAGGTCCGTTGCTTCGGTGGTCCAGGTTCCCTCGCTCTTCAGGCCCTGAGGGGAGGATGGGTCCGAGTCCACTCGATGGACGAACTCTCCGCTGAGGGTCCCCCGAGTGACGTACCGGGGGATGAGCGCGGGCAGCCCTACCTGCTGGACGTGGCCCTTGAGCGTCAACGGACCGGGCAGGGCGAACGATGCCGCGGTCAGTCTTCCCTGCACGACGTTGGTGCGGGCCGTCTGCTCGTTCAGCCGGACCAGCATGTCGAGATCAAGACTCCCGCCGAGCGCCCGCAGGACGCCGAGTTTGGCTTGCAGCACCGCTACGTCGACGGGATCAAGATTCGGTTTGGAGAGGGTCACGTTTTTCCATTCCAGGCTGAGCGGCAGGCCGATCGTCCAGTCCGCCATGCGGATGTCCAGACCGGTGGCCCGTGTCAGCTCCGCCACCAGCCGGTTCTGGAGCAGGCCATAGGGAAAGGTGGCGATCAGACAGAGGGTCAGAAGGCCGACTCCGCCGATCGTCCAGGCCAGGATCTCTCGCCATGCTCTGGGCCATGCGATGGTCATGATGTTCCGATCGTGATCCATTCACGTACGGTCCAGGGCAGGGCATTGAGGTATTGAAATGTCGCTTTCATCCAAACCAGGATCTTTTCCCATGCGTGAGGCCAGTTGATGGTCATGATGTTCCGATCGTGACCCATTCCCGTACGGTCCAGGGCGCGGACTCGGGGTACTGAAAGGTCACTTCGAGCAACAGAGCTTTCGGCAGCTTGGCGGCGTTCGGCCATTCGTCGAGCCAGATCCGGTTCTGCTCATCGTAGTACCGGACATTGAACGCGAGGACGTTGTCGGCCAGTTCCATTTGATCGAGCGATTCGTTGGTATCCGTCACGGTGAAAAGATTTTTTCGGACAAACCGGATGAGTCGATCGCGTTCGCGGGTATACACGACCCGGACGGTGTCGCTCTCCTTGGCCGTGGCCGTTACGGAGATCACTTCCTGGCTCATGGCAAGGATCGCCAGTATATCGGCCGGCTGCCCGTCTTGCGTTCCGTTCATCCCCACCCACGGGTAGGCGATCGAGCGTTTGCTGAATGCGGTTTCTTCGGCCATCAGGCGGAGAATCTTTCTGACGGTTTGCTCCCTGGTCGCATGGGCTCTGCCTGCTTCAACGGTCTGGGTCGTCGTCAACAGCGAGGCGAAGACCATGGCCGCAACGGTGCCGAGCAGCGTCACGGCGACCAGGACTTCCACGAGGGTGAAGCCTTCCTGGACTGTTGCCTTACGAAGGGAGGCGGGTTGCAAGCACATAGGTGCTGACCTCCAGAGATTCTTCTCGCTCACCGCGAGGCCATGATATTTTGATGCGCACCTCCCGAACGAACTCGAGCGGCGTCGGCGCGATGGTGCGTATCCACCGGTAACCGACTGCCCGTGGAACCGCCTGGAGCGCGGTGTGCGATCCCAGCGGCAGGGGCGAGAATTCCCCCACGGTTTCGCCGACGGGATACTGGCCGGTAAGTTCGACCTCCAGGAGTTTTTCCTGTGCCAGCAGGGTTGCGGCGGTGAGCTCGGCGGCTCGGCTTTGGAGATCGAGATCGAAGTTTCTCAGGCCCAGGAGGACAGGCAGTGCGATGGCCAGCAAGGCGATGGCCAGCAGCACTTCGAGCAGCGTGAATCCCTGCTCACCGCTTCCGGGGTGGTACGTCGCGGACGTCATCGCGCCGCCCGTGGGGCCGGAGGCCCTCCCTGCGCCGTTCCACCGCCAGGCTGGACGCTCGCTTTCAAGAGGATTTTGACGCGATCCGGGATAATACGGTTCGGAGGCGGATCAAAGCGTTCATCGCTGACCCGGATGGCTCCGGTCAGAGAATCAACCGCCAGGCCTAACAGATTATTTCTGTTGTCCATGAGATACATGGTGACCGGTTCGATCCGCCCGTTGGGAAAGAACGTCACGCCGACTCGTCCCGACAGGCGTTTGTCCTGTCCGATGGAGATCTCGGTCAAGCGGATCGACTCCGGAAGCGGTCGCGGCAGTTTCCATGCGGGATCCAGCGGAAGGCGTTCTTCTTTTCCTTCCACCACCATCATCCAGTAGAGTCCCTGGTCCAGATCCAGGTAGAGCTTGAGCGGTGTTTGATCGGTAGACGCCTGGCCCTGGACGGTGCGAAGCACGCCGACCAGTTTTCTTCCGGTGGAGCGCAGGTCCTCCTCAAAACTGATGCGGGGTAAGACCACGGCCAGGACGCCGCCCAGCAGAAACAAGGCGATCAGCATTTCCAGAAGAGTAAAGCCGGCGGAAGAGCGTAAGGAGTGAAGGGTGAAGGGTGAAGGGGAATGGGGAATGGAGAATGGAGAGTGGGGAGTGGAGAGTTGAGAATGGAGAGTGGGGAAAGGAGAATGGATCAGGGACTGGTCGATAGTCCGGCGTGACAAGCGAGAAATGCGCAACTCGCGTGACGGACAAGTCCGGTCTCTGCCTGTCTCGCTTGTCCCGCCCATCCGGCTCATCTCGCTATAGCGGTCGCATGGCCATCGCCCATCGCCCGTCGGCCATTGACCTGTTACTCTTTGTCCAGATTCCAATTGGTGATGTCGGCGTTGACGCCCTCGCCCCCGACTTCTCCGTCGGTACCGAGCGAGGTGACTTCGTAATCGAGCTTTTGATCCGCCCGTTGGACTGGGCTGAGATACTTGTAGGGATTTCCCCATGGATCTTCCGGCAATTTGGGGAGATAGCCGCCGATCTTCCATTTCTTGGGAACGACCCCGACGGATGGTCTTTCAACCAGCGCCTTGAGGCCCTGTTCCGTGGTGGGGTAGATGCCGTTGTCCAGTTTATAGAGCTGGAGCGCCCCTTCGATATTGCGGATCTGGACTTTGGCCGCCGTGCGCTTGGCATCGTCGGTCCGCCCCATGATGCGGGGGACGACCAGCGCCGCGAGAATGGCCAAAATGGCCACGACGACCATGATTTCGATGAAGGTAAAGCCGCGATCATCGTAAAGAGGACAGCGTGAGGGGTAAGGGGTGAGGGGTGAGGGGTGAAGGCCGGAATCCCCCTGCTTCCGTCCCCGCAGTCCTGCCTGTTGATCGGTGGTCTGTTCTTGTTCGCTCATCGAGTGCCTCCCTGTTCCTTTCTGCTCATCACTCATCCCTGCTCCCTCGGCCCGCTCATTAATGCACCATTTGGCCCATCTCGAAGATGGGCAGCAAAATCGCGACCACGATGAAAAACACGATGACGCCCATCACGAGAATCATGATCGGTTCCATCAGTGAGGTCAACCGCGTAATAACCCGTTCGACCTCGCCGTCATAGATGTGGCTCACCCGGCGCAGCATTTCCTCCATCTCGCCGCTCTTCTCTCCGACGGCGATCATGTGTGTGACGAGGGCGGGGAATTCCCCGCTCCGCTTCAACGGATCCGCGATCGTTTCCCCCTCACGGATGTTTTGTCTGGCGGATTCGACCGTTTCCTCGAGAATCCGGTTGTTCATGACGCGTTTGGAGACATCCAACGCATCGAGCAACTGCACGCCGCTCGCCAACATGGTGGACAAGGTGCTCGTCAGTCTGGAGATGGACACCATCCGCGCCACGTCTCCGATCAGCGGGAGTTTCAACGTCAGACGGTCCACCGCCATGCGGCCCCGATCCGTGCGGGCGAATCGTCGGACCCCGTAGAGTCCGCCGAGCACCAGCCCGATCAGCACCATCCAATAGTCCGAGAAGAACTGGCTGATCGACATCAAGGCGACCGTCGGCCAGGGCAAGGCCTGTTTTTGCTGGGCGAAGACCTGCGTGATCTTGGGCACGACGAAGGTAATGAGGAAAAACAGGATCACCGTTCCGATGACCAGCATGATGACCGGATAGAGCATGGCATTGGTGACTTTGGTCCGGAGGGCTTGCTGTTTTTCCAGAAACTCCGCCAGCCGGAACAAGATCTGATCGAGGGCGCCGCTCGCTTCACCGGCCCGCACCATGTGGACATAGATGGGCGAAAAGTCCTTGTCGTAGGTTTCCAAGACCGCGCTCAACGCCTTTCCGCCGCGAACTTGTTCCCGGATGTCGGCGAGGAGGGATTTGATGGGCTTTTTTTCGGCTTGATCGACGAGCACGCCCAGGGCGTCGACCAGCGGCAGGCCGGCGACGAGCAGCGTGGCAAACTGCCGGGTGAGCAGAGAGAGGTCGTTGCCCGTGAGGACGGATGACCGGCCGATGATGCGGGATGGTTTCGTGCGACTCGCGGTCGGTGTCCGAGCGGACGCCTGTCCCTGCTCGACGACGTCGGTCGGGTAGATGCCGTCTTTGCGAAGTTTCAACCGCGCGACTTTGACGTTTTCGGCGTCGACGATTCCCGCCGCCGTCCCGCCGTCGCTCCGGTACCCTTGGTACTGATACACAGGCACGTTACTGCACTCCGGTGTGAGGGGTTATGCGTTGAAGAGTGAGAGGTCTGAGGTCAGATGCTTCTGCGTCATGCCTCCAACGTCCAATCTCACGCTGTCCCTGGTCGGACTCGTCTGTCTGGTCTCTCTCGTCTATCTTGTCGACCAAACAGACCAGATAGACGAGACTGACCAGAGAGACCAATACGCTTCACGTTTCACGAATGACGCTTCACGTCGCCTTCTCAGACGTCGATTTCCTGTTGCGTAATCCGCATGACTTCTTCCAGCGTGGTGTGGCCGTGGATGACTCGCTCCACGCCCTCTTGCTTCAACGTCACCATGCCTTTGGCGACCGCCGTCTGTTTGATGGCCGTCGAGTCCGCCTTGCCGCCGATGAGTCGCCGGATGTCATCGTCCAGCACCATCAACTCAAAGATGCCGGTTCGCCCGCGATAGCCGGTCTGGGAACAGGCGGGGCAGCCCGCTCCTCGATAGAGTGTCACCGCCGATCCGGGGGGCAAGTCCAGCCGGCTCAGCTCGTCCTCACTGGCCCGATAGGGGCGCTTGCAATCGGGACAAATTCGCCTGAGTAGCCGTTGGGCAAGCACGGCGACGACCGAGGAGGCGACGAGAAAGGGCTCGATGCCCATGTCGATGAGGCGCGTGGCTGCGCTCGCGGCGTCGTTCGTATGGAGGGTCGAAAACACCAGATGTCCGGTGAGCGAGGCGTGAATGGCGATTTCCGCCGTTTCACGGTCGCGGATTTCGCCGATCATGATCACATCGGGATCCTGCCGGAGAATCGACCGCAGCCCGGCGGCGAACGTCAGATTGATCTTCGGGTTGACCTGCATTTGTCCGATGCCGAGCAGCTGGTATTCGACCGGATCCTCGACGGTGATGATGTTCTTGTCCGGCGAGTTGATGTGGCTCAGCGCGGCATACAGCGTGGTCGTCTTGCCGCTTCCCGTGGGGCCGGTGACGAGGATGATCCCGTGCGCCAGTTGAATGAGCTGGTGAATGACGGTCAGGCGTTCTTTTGAAAAGCCCATCTCGGAGAGATTGAGCAGGCGATTTTCTTTTTCCAGCAACCGCAGCACGACCCGTTCGCCATGGGAGGTGGGGAGGACGGATACGCGGAGATCCACGTCCTTTCCGGCGGTCCGGATCGCGAACCGGCCGTCCTGCGGCAGGCGTTTCTCGGCGATGTTCAGGCCGGCCATGATCTTGAGGCGCGCGATGATGCTGGCTTGCAAATGTTTGGGCGGCGTGAGGACCGGATAGAGGACGCCGTCGATCCGATAGCGGATCACCAATCCCCGTTCGAACGATTCAAAGTGGATATCGCTGGCCCGTTGCCGGACGGCTTGAAACAAGACGGAGTTGACCAGCCGGATGATCGGCGCCTCGTCGGTCGCATCGAGCAGGTCTTGCGGCTCGTCCAGCTCGTGGGCCAGCTGGTCGAGGCTTTCGTTCGCCGCGATGTCTTCCATCACCTCCTCGGCGCCCGCCGGATTCGCAATGTCGTCGTAGGCTCGATTGAGCCTCGCGAGGAGTGCGACACTGCTGGTCAGGACCGGCGCGATCGGTTTCCCGAGGAGCAGGCGAAGATCGTCCATGGCGACGGTTTCCAGCGGATCGCTGGATGCCGTGAGGATGGTCCCGTTTTCCTCGCGCATCGGCAGAACCCGGTATCGCCGGCAAAAGGCGATCGGCACCTTTTTGATGACCTCGTGATCGACGTGGGTGCCGTCGAGATGGGGGATCCAGGTCATGTCGAATTGCAGGGCCAGCCCTTCCAGCACCTGTTCTTCGCGCAGCGCGCGCAGATGCAGCAGCACCTCTCCCAACCGGCCGCCTTTCTCCCGCTGGTAGGCGAGGGCTTCCTCCAGCTTCGACTCCGAGAGGCGACATTTCTCCCTGAGAATCTCTCCCAGGCGGGGCCGCGTCACACTGACCGCGGGTTGTTGCTGTTCGTCTTGTTCAGACACCGGTACCCTGACCTCTTCCCCGTGAGTCACGTTCTGGATTGGGGGCGTGCTCTTGGGTCTCTCTCTTTCTCACGCAAAGATACTCTCCCTGATGACGGCCTGGCAAGGACATGGAGAAATTATTCCAGAAAATCGAGGTGTTAGACATTCCGTTTCTGAGGTGTGGTTGGTGAAGGCTCAAGTTTCAGGTTTCATGTTTCAGGGATTTAGGTATTGATCGGAAAATAAGAAATCCGCAACCTGAAACCTGAAACAACAAACTTGAAATTTGTGTAGGATCAGCGGAGGTCGTACGTGATGGTTGAACGTTGATTGTTTCTGACCAGATCGAGTTTGACCGTTTGCTCGTTCTTGAGTTGCTGAAGCAGGCTCAGCATGGTACTGGGATCTCGAATATCGACGCCGTTGACGCGCTGCAGCACGTCTCCGGCCTGCACCCCGATCTTTTCGTAAAAACTCGCGGGTGCGACATATTCCATACGAAATCCGTTGACGGCTCCGTTGACCGTGTTCGGCACGGCCCGCGCCTGAGAGAGCAGTTTCGGCAGATCGTTCATGGCCTGTTCCACTTCACGGCGGTCCACGGTTTTACGGAGCGGCGCCGTGGGGGCGGCGCCCGCCTGGGAATTGGGCATGGTGCCGGGAGGTCCGTTCAGCGCGGCCTGACCGTCCGGGATTCCCGACTCCAGCACCTCTTCGACGTTGCCTTGACGGATGACGATCCCGTTTCGACGGATTTCGGTGACTTCACCGAGGTCGAGCACGGAGTCATGCAGGTGATACAACGATTGCTGTTTGGATGCGAGGTCTTCGACGATGGCAAAGACGCCCCGTTCATCGCCGAGTACCGTGCCGATCAAGCGCAGCTTCGTCGCCAGTCCGAGGGAGGCTCGAACGACCGGGCCGTTGGGGCCGCGTCGGCCGGTCGTGGTGCCACCGGTCGCTCCGGTTTCCGTCGGCGGTGGAAGCACAAAGAGGCCGCTGGCACGAATCTGCTCCATGGCCTGTGCCGGCGAATAGGCTGCGAGCAACGGCGCACTTGCGGAGGCGTCACTCCCGGATCCCGCAGCCCCTTCCGGAATCACATAGAGGGTGTCGGCCACAAACGCGTTGATGGTATGTGCGATCAGCAGGCCGCCGGCGATGAGCGTCAGGGCCAACCCGATCCTCCGTATCTGTTGAGGGGCGACTGTTGCCATGGACCTGTCTCTATTTCACAGGAGTCTCCGACAGGGTATCGTACTTGGACCCTCCCGAAGACTGCAAGGATCTTTTATTAACAATCTGTTTACCTGCTTTCAGTAGACAAGTCGATCGAAGCACGTAATAATCCGGTCTCCCTTTCCTGCTCAGGGAGACTGCATACGTGAAAAAAGCATTGATCACCGGCATTACCGGTCAAGACGGGTCCTATCTGTCGGAATTTCTCCTCGGGCGAGGGTACGAAGTCTACGGCATTATCCGCCGCTCGAGCTCCTTTAATACGGGGCGTATCGATCCGATCTATGAGGATCCGCATGTGCCGCATCGCCGTCTCCATCTGGTCTACGGCGATCTGAACGACGCCAGCTCCCTGAACCGGATCTTGCGTACCGTCCAGCCGGATGAAATTTACAACCTGGGCGCCCAGAGTCACGTCCGGGTCAGCTTTGATATTCCGGAATATACGGGCGAGATCACGGGACTCGGCACGATTCGCTTACTCGAAGCCATTCGAGAGTCAGGGCTCAAGCCGAAATTCTACCAGGCCTCCTCCAGCGAGATGTTCGGCAAGGTGCTGGAGGTGCCGCAGAAGGAAACGACGCCGTTCTATCCCAGAAGTCCGTACGGCGCCGCAAAGGTCTACTCCTACTGGATCACCGTCAATTACCGCGAGGCCTACAATCTCTTTGCGTGCAACGGCATTCTCTTCAATCACGAATCGCCGCGGCGCGGGGAAACCTTTGTCACGCGGAAGATCACCAAGGCGGCCGCCCGGATCAAGCTCGGCATCCAACAAGAGGTGTTTCTCGGTAATCTCGATGCGAAGCGAGACTGGGGCTATGCCGGGGACTATGTCGAGGCGATGTGGATGATGCTGCAAGCTCCGACTCCCGATGACTATGTCATTGCCACGGGGGAGACTCATACGGTCAAGGAAATGCTTGAACTGGCCTTTGATCGTCTGCAACTGGATTGGAAGAAACACGTGAAGATCGATGCGACCTACTACCGCCCGACGGAAGTCGATCTCCTCATCGGGGACGCGAGCAAGGCGAAGACACAACTCGGCTGGCAGCCCAAAGTCGGATTTGAAGAATTAATCGCCATGATGGTGGATGCGGATTTGACTGCTGAGAAGGAACGGTTGGATGGGACCAGGAAGAGAGGGTTGGAGGTTTGAGGTTGCAGGAGAAAGAGGGGGCGTCAGTTCCAGGATACATCCTTCCGTTTGAAAAACTTGACGTATGGCAGGAGTCTGTTGATCTTGCGGATTTCGTCCTGGGGCTCCTGGCGCATGTACCTCAAGGTAGACATTTGCGTTTGATCTCTCAAATGGAAGGGGCGGTGACATCCGTTGCACAAAATATCGCTGAAGGGAAAGGTCGCCAACACAGAAAAGAATTCCTGCAGTATCTGAGTATTGCCCAGGGATCTCTCTATGAAGCCGTTACATTAAACGAAGTATTTGGCAGGCGACTGATCTTTTCTGAAGTTGAGTCAGTGACTATTCGGCTCCGAGCCGAAACGCTTGATCGTAAATTGAATGGATTGATGAATTCCGTAAGAGGGAAAGGACGAAGGGAAGAAGACCGTTAGGGGGATTTTGAGGGCGTAACAAGGACGTGGGGGTGGAGGGTACATAGTTGGAGGAAACCACCTCGAACCTCCAACGTCTGTATCTCCAGCCTCAAACCTCTATCCTTCAACCTCAAACTATTATGATGTCGTTCTGGTCCAATCAACGTGTCGTGGTCACCGGAGGAGCCGGGTTTCTGGGCTCGTTCGTGGTGGACCAGCTTCGCGCTAAAGGCTGTACTGAGATTGTTATCCCGCGGAGCCGAGACTACGACTTGGTGCAGATGGACGCCGTTCAACAGCTCTACCGCGATGCACAACCGGATCTGGTGATTCATCTGGCCGCGCGTGTCGGCGGCATCGGGGCAAACCAGGCCAACCCCGGTCGATTCTTCTATGACAATCTGATGATGGGCACGCAGCTGATCGAGGTCGGCCGTCAACGGGGACTGAAGAAATTCGTGGCGCTCGGTACCATCTGCGCCTATCCCAAGTTCGCGCCCATTCCATTTAAGGAAGACGATATCTGGAACGGCTATCCCGAAGAAACCAATGCGCCGTACGGGTTGGCGAAGAAAATGATGTTGGCGCAGTCGCAGGCCTACCGCGATCAATATGGGTTTAACTCGATCGTCCTGTTCCCCGTAAACTTGTACGGTCCGCGAGACAACTTTGATTTACAGACGTCGCACGTGATCCCGGCCCTGATCCGGAAATGCGTCTCGGCGAAGGAGGAGGGGCGCACGGCGATGACCCTCTGGGGAGACGGATCCCCGACGCGAGAGTTCTTGTACGTGGAGGATGCCGCCGAAGGGATTGTCCTCGCGGCTGAGCAGTATAATGGGAATCTGCCGGTCAACCTGGGAACAGGAGAGGAAATCGCGATTCGTGACCTCGCGGCTGTGATTGCCGCTGAAGTCGGGTTTGCCGGGCAGATTCAGTGGGATGCCACGAAGCCGAACGGCCAACCTCGCCGCTGTCTTGATGTCAGCCGTGCCAAGCAGCTCTTTGGATTCCAAGCCAAACATGGGTTGCGTGAGGGGGTCAAGAAAACCGTCCGGTGGTTTCAGGCGAACAGTCAGTCGATCCGCGAAGTGCACTTCTAGGAGCCTGAGGTTGGAAGTTGGAGGTATGTATCTCACGCTTCAAACCTCACCCTCCAGCTCCCCAACGCACGACGCTTGCTTCACGAGATGCGCCTGCCAGGCGGTGTGGTCACGAACTGCCATGAATCATGAGGGTTAGCTGTATAGGTCTGTCACGTGAGGTGTCGAGTGAAGCGCATTGATATCATTGCGGGGGCACGTCCCAACTTTATGAAAATCGCGCCGATGATCGAGGCGCTCAAGGCCGCTGAGTCTCGCGGAGGACCGCTCCGGTATCGAATGATCCATACCGGCCAGCATTATGATCGCGCGATGTCCGGCAGCTTTTTTGAAGAACTCGGGATTCCCGACCCGGACATCAATCTCGAGGTGGGATCGGGGACGCAAGCCGAGCAAACCGCCGGGATTATGGTCGGATACGAGAAAGTCCTGTTACAGGAGAAGAGTGATCTCTGCCTCGTGGTCGGCGATGTCACGTCGACCATGGCCTGCTCCATCGTCGCGCGCAAACTGGGTGTGCCGGTGGCGCACGTCGAGGGGGGGATTCGATCCGGTGATTGGACGATGCCGGAGGAAATCAATCGCGTGGTGACCGACTCGATCACCAACTGGTTTTTTACGACCAGCGAGACCGCCAATGAGAATCTGAGACGTGCCGGTGTCACCGAAGACCGGATCTTCTTCGTCGGCAACACGATGATCGATACGTTGCTCAGGAATCTGCCGCGGTTGCGGCCTCCGGCCTGTTGGCGAACGCTGAACCTCCAACCGCACGCCTTTTTCGTGGTAACCCTCCATCGTCCTGCGAATGTCGACGGCGAACAGCAACTGCTTAGGCTGCTGCATGCGATCGCGGACGGGACGCAGGGCCTGCCGGTGATCTTTCCGGTCCATCCGAGAACCGCCAAGAATCTGCGAGAGGGCGGGCGGCAACTTCCGTCTCTGCACTATATCGATCCGCTGGGCTACCTCGAGTTCAACTACCTCGTCAAACAGGCCAAAGGCGTGATTACCGATTCCGGAGGGATCACCGAAGAGACGACGGTACTGGGCGTGCCCTGTCTCACGCTCCGGGACAACACGGAGCGGCCGGAAACGATCACGATCGGCACGAACGAATTGATCGGGACTGATCCGAACAAACTCCCTCCCGCCCTGGCCCGATTGATGGCGGGCCAATGGAAGAAGGGAATGATCCCACCACGCTGGGACGGGAAGGCGGCGGAGCGGATTGTGACAGAGTTGGAGCGGCTGCTGCTTTCATCGTGAGTTCAGTGTATTCATACGCTGAACCTGAGTCTCAATCTTGACCATCCTGTTGCCGGAGGATTCAGCTTTCTACCTGCCTCCACCATTCTTCTCCCACGCAAACTTGGAACCTGAAACGTGGGACTTGAAACTCCGTACTCTCAAGCGTGGGACGGCAAAATGGGTTGCATGACTTGCACGGTGATTGCAGATTATCAGCAAGAGAGCGAGGCAGTGAAAATGGGGTAAAGCAGAAGATGATCGCGTGCCGGACGAAAACCACCTATCGATTGTCCGATGGGACGTGGGTCGTCAACAGCGCCGATGCGCTGAAACGATTGGCGTCGGTATGACGCTGGTGGAGTTCACAGGTGTGTCTTGTTTAGCTAAGGACTCAAGGCAAACGAGGCCAACCATGCAGACCAGAGAGATCAGATAACCCAACAGATCAAACAAAGGAGACGGACCAATCGCCGGGGCGGGTTGTGGAGTGTTTGGAGTCGTTTGCTATTGATGAATTGATAGTAGGGTGGCCGGGTTTGGGCAGAGCCGCTCTGCAAAGTTTAGTTTTGAGTGACTCTCGAAGTTCTATCCGTTCCAGTTGGTACATTGCTGTACGATCCCGCCTTCGTTCATGTAAGACTGAATTCTTCGGGTTCACTCACAACGCACGGTTTTATTGCACTAATTAAATCCCGCATGATGGACCAGGTCTTGCTGTTACAAAAGCTGTTTTAGTTTGTCACTTGTGTCAATCACTCTTATCATCACGGTAATTCCCGTATGCCGATGGAAACTGTCCTTTGCCGCCATGCCCACGTTATTGAGAGAGTATGGAGAGAGAACGCGTCAGAAACTTATGCCTGCCATTAGGGCATGCAAGGACACACGGACTTTCTGGCTTGTCCGGAGTTTGGTGATTTTACAAAGTGCTTGATATACCCGGTGCTGACGCAGAACCGAACATTGAAGCGACAATCGCTTCCGGAGTATCTGCCCCACTCCTATGATAGTGTGGACCTACTTAAGTGGTTTATGTGGTATGCACGTGAGTAGTTCCTCTCAGCTCATTGGCAGCTTCCCCGGCTACGTTTTAAGAATGGCCTATGATGTAGTGTCTGATTGTGCAGGCCTTAAGCTCTTCTTCAGGCGAAGATCCTCCGAATTGGAGAAAGGAAGGTGATGGCTGGAAAAGAATTGTTTTCTGACGCCAAGCTGCTAGTGCGTTTGTTTCATTCGAATAACTTGCAGTTTCTTAAATTTGCACCTCCTGGGCACTATTACTCTCCGATCCCGGATCTGTCCGGTATTTCCACCGGCGAGTGGGATTCTCAGTATGACGCGGATGTAGGCGTTCCAGGCATTGATCTTGACGAAGCGGGGCAATTGGAATTGATTCACAAATTCGTTCAGTGCTTTGACGAGTTTCCATTCACCGATTCACCGTCCAGTCAGCATAGGTATTGGCTGGATAATGAATTCTTTAGTTATGGAGACGGAGTTGCACTCTATGGCCTGTTCCGACAGCTCAAACCACGAAGGATCGTTGAGATTGGTTCGGGGTACTCGTCCGCTGCCATGCTTGACCTAGACGACATGTTTGCGCATAGCTCAATCGAATTTGTATTTATTGAACCGTATCCGCAGCGATTGAAAGGTCTTCTTCGGTCATCAGATGTGAATCGGCATGTGATTATTGAGAAACCCGTTCAGGAAGTACCTTTAGAAGTATTTACTTCCCTTAACATGAACGACATCTTGTTTATCGATTCGTCACATGTCACGAAGTTTAGGAGTGATGTGAATCATCTTATTTTTCAGGTCCTCCCAAGGTTAAAGCCTGGGGTTGTTGTGCACTTTCACGATATTCCGTGGCCATTCGAGTATCCAGAGCATTGGATCCGATCGGGTAGGGCATGGAACGAAGCGTATCTCGTCAGGTCCTTTCTCCAATTTAACAGGGCTTTCAAAATACTGTTTTTTGGCCCGTACCTCGCAGCCAGACATTCAGAGATTATCAGAAACAACTTGCCACTGATGTTAAAGGTTCCGTCAAGCCACTTTACGTTAGGTAACACGAGTTTGTGGATTATAAAGATAGCCTGAACCAGACTGCAGGTCTCCTCAGCTTGTCAGTCAAGGAAGACAGTCTCTCATTCAGCAGGAGATCATCCATCCGAAAGGATGAGCATGAGAGCAGAGAGTCGCAAGGCGGCTCATGCCCAGCATAAAACCCCAGAATCTATGGTTGTTAGGCGGTAGTTCTTTATCGCTTCTTGGAGTCCTGTCGTATTTGAGGGTGCTCTGCTGGATGGGAGAGAGAAGGAGTCGTGAATCTTAAAACACGTGTAGTATCAAGTATATCTTGGGCACTGGCTCAGGCATGGGGTAGCAAGTGTGTTTCGTTCATCACGTTCTTTCTCATAGCCAGGCTCCTATCGCCATCAGAAATAGGTATTGTTGCAACGGCGGCAATTCTTATTGCGTTGCTCGAGTTGGTTGCCGAACAGGGTCTTGGAGATGCGATTGTTCAAAAGAAGGGGTTAACGGACGTCGAACTCAATAGCGCCTTCGTGCTCTGCAGCATTGTCGGGGTTGTGATGGGCGGTCTGCTCTGGATTGGGGCTCCGGCGATGGCAGTTCTGTGGGGGATGCCTGCGCTTTCAGACGTTGCTCGCGCATTATGTCTCTCACTGCCGATCACCGCCCTCGGAATTTGCCCTCAAGCAGTACTTCGAAAAAATCTAGAATACAAAGCGCTCGCCATTCGACTTCTTGTATCGACGGCCCTCTCTGGCCTTCTCGGGATTTGCTTGGCGATAGCTGGATATGGGGTATGGAGTTTAGTGGCTCAGGTCTTGAGCATGAGCTCGTTAAATACACTCATGGTGTGGCTGAAGCAGCCTTGGTGTCCAACCGTTGTTCTGCGAGTCCAGTCTCTTGGTGATCTCTATCGGTATGGATTTAACGTGACTGTCAGTAAAATGCTGCATTTCTTCAGCGTGAGGTATGTCGAACTGCTCGTGAGCTTCTTCTTGGGAATTGTCGCGCTCGGAGTCTTCTCTGTGGCGTTACGAATCTACCAGATGATGCTGCAGCTACTGAGTCTTTCCATGCTTGATATCTCCCTCAGTATGTTCTCTTCGATTCGTGGAAACCTCGATCAGGTGCGGTGCGCATACCGGAAGGCGGTAGCGCTCTCCGCACTCATCACGATCCCAGCGTTCCTGATCGTCGGCACTCTCTCCACCGAGATTTGTCTTGTAGCATTCGGGGAAAAGTGGCGAGATGCCGGAGAGGTTCTTTTCTATCTTTCCATTCTTGGCGCGATTCAATCCGTCGAAAATCTTAATGTCTCATTGCTGAAATCTTTTGGTAGGGCAGATTTGGATCTCAGGGTCAATTTCGCAAAAGCGGTTGTCGTCACAATAGGGTTTCTTGTCAGCTATCGCTTTGGTCTCACGGCTGTCGTGGCAGCTCTGCTAACGGCGATGACCGTGGTAACCCCCCTTTCCTACTACTATGTTTATCAGATCAGTCAAATATCGATGACAGAGGTTATCGAGGAGATCTGGGGAAGTCTCATCAGCGCCATTGGTGCCTGCGGAGTTGTTGTGAAAATAAAACCGTATTTGTTTGCAGGAAAATCAGAATCGGTGTTGGTTGTAGTCAGTCTTCTGGCAGTAGCCGTCATCGTGTACGGACTGCTTGTGAGCGTCTTGGCAAGGAGGCAACTAGCGTTTGTATTAGAAGTCCTTGCACGGAGGAGCCCTTCAAGACCCAGCCTCGCAGGAGGCGTGTCGTGACAGTCTCAAGCCGTTCGATGATGTAATCTGCTCAGCTTTTCTTGGAATCGATGAAAATCGCACTGATCGCGGTACATTTTTCAGAATACGCCTTCCGTCTTGCTCAAACGTTAGCAATTAATCATGACATATTGCTATGCGTCAATAAGAAGAACTTCACGAATGAAGTATCTGCCTCGATTCAGAGAGCACCTGCACCGAGGTGCAGAATTGTATGGCTGCCTGATACCTGGCTTCGTAGTCCTTTGGAATTTGCAACAGGAGTGACAACGCTCGCTGGGACAATCAGAAAGTTTAAACCAGATATCGTGCATTGCCAAGAAGCCGTGCGTGACTATCTCATGGTCGCGTTACAACTACTTCCCCGCTACCCGCTGGTGTTGACCATTCACGATCATGTTCCGCATACGGGTCAAGATTCCAACGTTAGTCAACGGGTTCGGTTTTATAAGTCTTTCTTACGCAAACGGGCGGATCTGGTGATTGTGCATGGAGATCAAATACGCCGCGACTGTGAGCGTCTAATGCCATGGCTCACAGGAAGAATTGTATCGATTCCACATGGCCCGCTGGGTGGCAACATGTCTCTCCCCAGAACTCGCTGGAACAACGGCACGCTTTTGTTTTTTGGACGTATCGAAGCTTACAAAGGCCTACGGTATCTCATTGAGGCGGTTCGTTTGTTGAAGAAAGACGGTGTCGACGTCAAGGTGATCATAGCAGGAACGGGCAGTGATCTAGCCTGTCATCGACAAGAAGTCATTACAGAGCCGTCCTTTGAGTTATTGGACCGATACATTGATAAGGAAGAGATCGCTGATCTATTTGCACGTGCTGATATCGCCGTTATGCCCTATACCGACGCCACGCAAAGTGGTGTTGCTGCAATAGCATTGAACTACAGGTGCCCCGTCATCGCAACTGATGTTGGGAGTCTTGCAGAGATGGTTCGCAACGGCAGCAATGGCGTGTTGGTGCCCCCTCGGAATCCCGAGGCACTGGCAGAAGCGATTAGAAGTATCGCATTTGATCGAGAGAAGTTGGCCAACATGTCTGCTCATGCAGCGGAGTTAGCGGACAATGACTTTTCCTGGAGTTCTATCGGTCTCCGAACCCAGCTGGCCTACGAGCGTGTGAGGCGGCGCACTGATGATCGAACAGCGGTCCGATCATACGCTGCGAATGGATAGGCACTGCCCTGTGTGTTGAGATCTGGTAAGAATCAAAGAGCTTAATGCATGAGTCGGGACGCCGCAGATATCTTCAAGTCACCGCTTCTAGATGTGTCTGCTCAAGCAGAGATTGAGGTGCGCAATAGGTTGGTAGAGGCTCGGTTGTTCGCAGCTGGCCACGTCGCATTGGTGTTCGGACTGGCCGTCGTGTTCACGATGTGTCATGTATTTTGGTCGATGGAGTTTTCCGTTCCGATCATCTTCATGTTGTGCGCATTGGGAGGTGCTGTCCTCTCGATCACACTGCTGGAATCTTCCTCAAGCGAACGTGGATATCTGATAAGGGTATTCGCTTGGACGTACTCGATCAACGTCATTCTGGCACTCGCGTCCTATTATTACTACGTATCGGATCACGGAACCCCTTTTCTTGCGACGGAGCGGAATCCTCATGATGATGCTCATTTTCATAGAATAGGAACCAATCTAGCTGGTGACTGGATTCAGAACACCACCAAGGGCGAGCATCTACTCGCAAACTACACCTACAAAGGATACCCGTGGCTTCTCGCAGGTGTCTATTATTTCTCGAGCCTCTGGGGTGATGTGAGCCCAATCGCCCCACGCATTGTGA
Organism: uncultured Nitrosospira sp.; assembly: GCA_900696515.1. Taxonomy (GTDB): domain Bacteria; phylum Nitrospirota; class Nitrospiria; order Nitrospirales; family Nitrospiraceae; genus Nitrospira_D. The sequence goes on from CAADGK010000073.1 coordinate 31,776, forward strand.
ATGCGATGTGTGGAGGGTTATTGGTTGTAGCCGTATTTGCAGTCGCGACCCTAGCTTATGGCCGGGCTGTGGCCATCAGAGCATCTGTCCTGGGTGCGTTGTTTCCGACCTTCTGGTTGTATTCTGGAAATACTCTCCGCGATATCGTCATTGCCCTGCTGGTCACGGTCTCTGTCGTGATGGTGATGCGATTGGAGCGCACCACAATGGCCTTGTCCAGGCTTCTCCTGATGGTGGGATTTGCCTTTTCCCTCTCCGGTGTATTTGTTCTGCGGAGCCTTACCTTCTTCGCATTACTCAGCGCGTTCCTATTGTATTTTGTAATGTTTGCCAGAGGGGTGGTGTTAAGAGTCGCTCTGGGAGGGGCGGGGATCGTCCTGCTGACGATCGGAGTTTTCTACGGAAGGGATTTGGGGGCGCCTCCTGCAGAAAGTCTTCTTGGACAAGCCGATCATTATACGGAAATGATCGTGACGGGTGCGTCTAAAGAATCCTTGGCAATTCAGTACATTTACAGCGCACCTTCCTATCTATTTGTCCCACTGAATGCGCTCTACACAGCATTAGCCCCGATCCCGCCTGTGAAAAGCATCTATCTTCCTCACATCGTTGAAGGTATGGGCGCAGTTGTTTGGTACTTTTATCTCCCATTCTGGGTGCTCGGTATGTATTACGGAGTGAGAAACAGGGAGTCTCTACTGTCAGTGATTGTCACAATCGTGTTGTTCTTAGGCATTGCGACGATTATCGCGAGCGCACGACATAAACTGCAGTTCCAAGGGCTAGCGCTAGTTCATGTGGCTGAAGCATCGATGAGACTGACAGGAAAGATTCTTCCTGTTAGTGCCGTGGTGATGCTTGTGTTGGGAGTGCTTGCCGTAACCTACATGGTTCTTAAGATGGGAGTGTAGGTCGGCGAAGCCGATCAAGGTGGCAAGAGAATACGCCTCGATATGTAAGTATGCTAAGGAAGTGATGCGATAACGCATGAGAATGAAATTGGCCATTGTGTCAGAATTTCCGCACGAACCCGGAGTCATTCGTGGTGGGGTTGAGAGTGTCACACATACTTTGACGAAAGGATTAGGTACGTTCAACGAGCTGGAGTTGCATGTTGTCTCCCCGACCTCTCGGAGGGATGACGGAGTAGAAAATAGGGATGGGGTGATAGTGCATTGGCTGGCACTTAACAAATTGCCAGGTTTCGTAAGCTATTGGACGACCACTCGGCATGCGATTCACCGGTGTTTACTTCAGATAAACCCACACATCACACATTTCCAGGCGCTCGGTGGATGGACTCTTGGTTATAGCGCTCCATACGTGTTCACCGTTCACGGTATCGCTGAGAGAGACATACTCTTTCAGAACGGAGCCATGTTAGGGATTCGGAGGAACACAATTGCCGTGGTTGAACGTCAAGGACGAAAGCGGTCGCCGCACACCATTCTCATCAGCCCGTACGTGGCGAATGAAATAGGCGATCAGATTGGTGGCAGGAAGTGGAACATTGAAAATCCAGTGACTGACGACTTTTTTAGGATTCAACGAGCCTGCACGGAGCCGCGTGTTCTGTATGTCGGGAGATTGAGCCAGCGGAAGAATATCCTTGGTTTACTCAAGGTATTCAATCTTCTTCTTAGACGGCACCCATCCGCCCGTCTTTTTCTGGCGGGAGACGCTGATGATCATGCATATCGGATGAGCTGTGAGGAGTTTATTAGTGAGTGCAAGATGGATGAGAAAGTTCGGTTTGTCGGAAATGTTGATAGGCCGACTCTCTTGCATGAATTATCTCGAGCATCCTGTTTGATACTTATTTCCAAGCAGGAGACTGCTCCAATGATTGTGATGGAGGCAATGGCCGCAGGAGTTCCTGTGATTGCCTCTAATATTTGTGGGCTACCCTATATGGTAGAGGACGAAAAGACAGGTTACCTAGTTGATCCAACCGATGAGGAGAAGATTGTACATAGGCTTTCATTATTGCTGTCGAATCAGAACCTCGCGTTGGAGTGTGGACGTCTGGCCCGTGAGGTCGCTCTGAGTAGATTCCATGTAAATGTCATAGCTAGCAAAACGATGCAAGTCTATTTGGAGATGATAGGTCAGGGAAGGAATGGATACAATGGGTACAACAAATACCCCTCCTGATAATTGCAAGGGGCCTCACACATCAGATAGGGCTCAGTCGATCATTGGGGCATACTTCCGTTACGCGTTGGCGGTTTGCGTGCAGGTGATCATTTTTACCATATCTCTGGCTCAGGCCAAAGATCTTGGTATAGGTAAATCATACACTGTGGATCCGAAACCTAATTACCAGGGGACCATGGATCCCTTTGATAGCCGACAACTGACAGACGGAACATATACACCCGGTATGTTTTGGTCTTCAAAAACAACGGTTGGTTGGCAGGAGATAGGGCCGATTCAGGTTCAAATAGATCTTCAGCGGTCCGCTTCGATAGAGCAAATATGCCTAAATACTGCACGAGGCAACCATGCAGATGTTTCCTTCCCTCAACGAGTAGAAATCTTCGTCGGCCTCGATCGCAATAATTTCGCCTACGTCGGGAACCTGCTGCAAGGACAGGAGCATGATGACGGGACATATGCTGTCAGGATGTTTTGTTCAAAAGACATTGTTGCAGAAGGACGCTATCTGTGGCTATTCATTCATCCCAAGGGCCCGTATACATTCATTGATGAGTTGAAAGTCATGGGAGAAGACTCCACCCTAAGTCATTCTCTACGGTATTCGTTAAAGCGTGAGCAGGTTCAACAATTTGAGAGGAATCTTGCCGCAGTCGGACTAGAAGCAAACAATTTGCACTTTGCGACCCGTCGACTGTTGGAGACTCTGGAGAAGGATGTGGGGGACAAACCTTCGTCTAGATCAACGATTGCGAATATTCGTGATCTGGCGTCGAACCTTCAGCGCGGTGCTTTCGTTAATGAGGAAGAGGTTCGTACGGTTAGAACACAACTTCGGATGGCTCACGCAAAATCTCTCAATGAACGGTTTAAAGATCCAGTTCTCATATGGCATGACAATCCATGGGCGCCGTTCTCGGCAATGGACACACCAACGACTGAGCAAGCACAAGTCGAAGCTCTAGTAGTCGATGTACTGAAAAACGGAACGGGATCTGAAGCTATTAATGTGACGAATGCGTCGACTGTTCCTCAAGTTATACGCGTGGCCGTTCAACTTGCTTCTTCTGGACATCCAATTCCGATGGTTAGGGTATTCGAGGCGCGTCCAGTTGGTACGGCAAGAGGTGAAATGCGAGCCGATCCATTGATTCCATTGGGTGTAGAAGGACAGCTCAATCTTGATCCCGGGGAGTCAAGGCAGATCTGGCTTTCTGTCTCTGCAGGGAAGTCCACACCTGACGAGTATGCTGGGCAGATCATTGTTGAGACACAGGCAAGCATGAAGTGGACAAAATATGTCCAATTCAATGTCCGCATCTGGCCAGTGGAAATGCCTACGGTGTCGCACATTACGGTTACCAATTGGGGATATCTAAATTGGCCGTCGATCGCCAATAAACCGGTGAAAGCAGTCCAAGACATGGTTTCTCACCATACCAATCTGTTTGTCATTCACCCGGCTCAACTTCCGTGGCCGAAACGATCAAATGGTCGATTGAAAATTGATTATACTGAATTTGACAAGGTTATGAGGCATTTTCAGAAGACGGACCACTTTCTCTTTTTCTTGTTCTTTAATGATAAAGCATATCGAACGATGAAGGGCGTGGCACCCTTTATGAGCCAAGACTGGAAGGTACTATTCAGCCAATGGATAATTGATTGGAGCAAGCACCTTGCGGACTTGGGGATCACCCCGGATCAGTATGCGTTCTATCCAGTTGACGAGCCGAAAAACAGCGAGGAGGAAAATATTCTGTATGAGACCGCAAGCCTAATCAAAGGTGTGGATTCCAGTTTGCGGATCTATACTACACATACCGGCATCCCCTCAGACAATCTTGCAAAGTTAACTTCGGTGATTGATGTATTTCAGGTTCTGGCTAACAAATTGGCAAGCCCGTTTGCTACCTTGGTCAAATCTTCAAAGCGGGAACTCTGGTCCTACACGGCGGGTGGTGGGGGTAAAGACGGCGATCCATTAGGTTATTATCGCCATCAGGCGTGGAAGGCCTTCCACGCGGGAGCCACAGGCATAGGGTTTTGGGCCTATGCTGACACCGGAAGATACGGTAATGCATGGGATGACTTTGACGGGAGTCGTCCAGATTATGCGGTCATTTATGATCATGAGAGCGACATTATTTCAAGTAAACGCTGGGAGGCATGGCGGGAAGGTGTCGAGGACTATGAGCTCCTGCTGCAGGCAAAAAAACAAGTAGAAGGGACGTCTCGGGAGAGAGATTTTTGGCAATGGATTGACGGTGTTGTGAAGGCCCCTTTTGATTTTAGGAAGCATCTGGCGGCTCGACGCTGGATGCTCGAAGTCGCGTCGAAATAAGAGATCCTTCTTCCAGAGGCATGAACGTATAGAACTGTTTGAGTATGAGATCAAGTGATTAGCTCGTGAAAGTAAGGGCCAACTACGGTGTGTCTTGCGTGATGCTGTGCTCAAGAGTTGCACGCATGATAAGGCTGAAAAACCCATGTCTAGTTACAAAGTAGTTATTGTAGGCGGCTATCCGCCTCCGTTTGGAGGCATAACGGTGCATATCCAACGGTTAGCGAGCATCTTGTCTCAGTATTACGACGTCAAGGTGATAGATTTCTATGGAAAGTCTACTGCGGCAGATACGCCTCGGCGCGGTATAGAACTGATCAGAATCAAGGGTAATATGTTAGGCAATCTAGTATATGCAATCAGGGAGCTTTGTAATGGGGACGGAATTGTCCATCTGCATATATCGGCAGGCAGTAACCTGCTGCGGATCTTGTGCTTTTTGAGTGCAAGGATTTCAAAGAAACTGATGCTCACAATTCATAGTGGAAGCTTCGCGGCTCGCCTCTCAGGGCAGGGTGCACTAGCTAGATCTTTCCTGCGGTGGATGCTGCAGTGGTTTGATCGGATCATTGTGGTCAATCCTGAACAACAACAGATGTTGAAGAGTCTCGGTGTTCTGCCGAGCAAAGTGGTGATTATCCCCGCATATTTGAAGACAGCCGTAGAACAATTGCCAAGTATTGCTAGAAGAATTGGAGAGATTCGATCGCGCAATCAAGTGATAGTGATTTCATCAGGATTTGGCCTTCCCCATTACGGTTATCATGTGATCATTCAGGCGTTATCAGTGGTGTGGCAGGATAAGAAAGTGGCTCTTATCCTTGCCCTGTACAATACGTACGATAGGATATATCTCGATGAGCTGGCCAGTTCTGCGGAAAAGTTAAGACATCTAGAATATGTGGTGCTGAAGGATAGTCAGCCGGAAGAGTTTAACTATATCTTGGGTCAGTGTGACACGTACATTCGGGCTACCACTGTTGATGGTGATTCGGTTGCCGTCAGAGAAGCATTGCAGCATGGCGTGAATGTGCTTTGTTCAGATTGCGTGGCACGACCGGAGGGAACTCAGCTGTTTAGCCTTGCCCGCGGAGGAAGTCTGTCTAAAGCGTTAGAGCTTACAAGTGGTTCCAAGAGACAAGTTTCGCCGCAGCAGGACAATGCCAGAAAACTACTTAACACCTATGCCTCTGTAAGAGGCTCTGATTGATGCCTGCTCTCAAAATGATGGTGTCTAAGAAATAGAGTGCGACGGAGAATTTAATGGTTGTGGAGAAAGGAGCGACTCATGAAGCGGTCGGCGCTTTCCGAAGATCAGACCGTTCATGCTCACTGCCAGGCTGCGAGCTATTCAAAAACCTGGGCAGTCTAAAGAAAGAGAATAACCCTACACAATGTCGACTTTGGCCAGGAACTTCTTACATGACAGTTAGCAGCTACCGAGACATAAATTGAGGCGATCTTAAAAATGGCGGATGTGGGTTGGCCTGTCTACGCGACTTGGCTTTAGTGTGAGATGAACTCCAGGATCTATCTGATAAGTGAAAGGCCGAGTATGACGGCTTGGAGGCTTTGGACGTGAACCGGTTGAAAGAGTTGCAACGCTAGAACAGCGCTGTGGTCATATGCAAAGAGAGACAGCTCAAACCAAAACAACGCTTCGTGAGGCAGATGTCTTGGTAGCATGTGCTGATTGTGGGACCTCATCACACAGTGCCTTTTGCTTTAAGGAAGACTTCTTGCGAACATATGATTTAACTAAGGGGAACCTAATTAGGGAAGGTCTGATTAATTCGTGTTTATGCCAGGAACTCTGTTTTTGAATGGATCAACACGGACCCTCAACTGGAAATTCGCTGGTTCGGGAGCATCGTTCTCAAGTGTCGCCTGCTGTCGGGCTG
>CAADGK010000074.1 GCA_900696515.1 uncultured Nitrosospira sp.
TCTGAACCGGGTCATGGCGAAGGATGCATTGGGGGCCCGCGCGGCCATGCAGGACAACATCGAAACGGGGCGGAATCACATCCGAAACACCATCAAGGATGCGTTGGCTCAATCCTATCTCAAGAAGAGATAACAGACGCAGCCGCCCAACGAACAAGAACAGGATTCGGATGTGCGCACAGAGCATGAAACCGCGTGCCGGCGCGGCTCCACGCTCCGTGAGTCGACGGATTCAGTCGCTTATTTCTTCTTCGCTGGCTGGTGATGCGCTTCTTCCGCATGTGCGAGTGCTTCTTCAGCATGCTTCATCGATTCCTTTGCATGCTCCAGGGCTTCCTTGGCGTGGGCATTGTCACTGCCCTGAATGGCTTCCTCCAGATGCTTGATCGCTTCCTTTTCGTGCGCAATTCCCTCCTTGGCGTGCTTGATGACTTCCTTCACATGCCCGCTTTCGCCCGCCAACGCCGAACCTGCGAACCCGCCCGCAAGTAATCCCCACAATGAAACTGCAACGACAGCGACTTTCATTCTGTTCATATTCCCCTCCTCATAATAGTGTTGGTAGGGCCGATTCATTCTCTCACGATGAGTATATATCTTCGAGCAACACATCGGCATTCAGATTTCTTCAAAAGATCGGCAACGCATCGGGACTCGAATGACGCTGACATGGTCTATCGCACGCGTTGATGTTTAGCGCCTCGAAGGGCCAGGGAATCGGCAGGAGGCTACCTCCAACTCGCCGGGCAGCCTGAGAGAAGAGTGCGCAACTCACAGACCCGTTTCCCACTACCTGTCTATCCAGCATCGTGTCGCTAGCCGTCACTACCAAAACAGCTGGATCTACGCTGCATGCTCGCCCTGCTATAAAAGGAGCCGGGGCGGAGGCCGACGGAGGTGGCACTGCGCCCCGGATCGGTCCGAGTGAGGGGGCGGCTCGACCCGGACATCACTCACTTAACGGTTTTGATCGTAACCGCGACGAACACCGTATGATCCCAGCCTATACAGCTCGGAAAGGGACCGGAGCAAGGCTTGGAATGGGAGGAAAAAGCCCCGCTCCGATCAGTCCGAGAGAGGCGGGTCACCGCTCTCGGGACACAATGGAAGCAGCTCAATACGTGCGTCCACTACCAAGGATTATTCAGGTGGAATGCGTTCGGGACACGGAGAATGGGATCGACAAACGAAATTACCCGTTCATGCGATCGAGGAACGCATTCCGCCTGAATGATCCGAGCATGGGAACAGGCGGAGCGCGAGAGGCGGAGGAAGCAGAAGAAACACCATAGTGTGCATGGAGGACAGGTCTCACCATTAAGATCGCGACAAGCGTGACGACTACCATGGGCACCGATGCAACAAGCCCACTCTTCGAGACCATCTGACAGGACCAGGCACAGAGCGGAGCATAAGTGGACTCTTGTGAATGGTGATGTGTTCCTGAAGAAGAGAGCGGCATCGAGGCACAGCCTGTTGCCGGCAACACCAGCGCCGCATACAAGACGATGGTCGGGCTCGCGACAGAAACAAGAGAACGGGCAACTCGACGAAGCATTATCACTTTCCCTCTGATTCTCTTCTCTCTACACCACTCCCATAGACCTGTCCACCGATGCCTGCTCATGGTTGCAACACAAATCACCGTTCTATCCAGACCGACTTTCGACGGCTGCGTAAGAACGGACGCTTATGCCGTCCGTTCCCCCAACGCCTGCACGACATCCAATCGCGCGGCACGGGCCGCCGGCACCAGACCGCCCACGACGCTCATGAGAAGTGAAAAGAGAACGCCAAGGCCGATATGCTCCGGCGCGAGGTGAAAACGAAAGACGACCTCCGTGCCGGTGTCCCAATTTGTGGTTGAGACAGTGGTCAGTTGCAGCAGCGACGCGCACATGATGCCCGCCAGGCCTGCGGTAGCGCCTAAGGCGAGCGCTTCCACAAGAAAGACCAGCAAGATATCAAGGCGTGTAAATCCCAGCGTCCGGAGTGTGCCGATCTCCGTCGTCCGCACCCTCATCTCCGATGATACGCCCTGGGACCGCTTCCGTCGCCAACATCCGAGCCCCGCGGACCCAGCCCTCAATCCCTGGAACAATACCAATCCCAGCCACATCACCCGCTTTGCGCTCTTCGGTGCACACCTGTTCAACGACCGGTTGCGAGGTCCCAACAATCTACGTTGCAGCAACTGCCATGAAAGTGCCGAACTCACCGACGCCTTGGTCCGGCGCATCGGCCTAGCCGCCAACGGTCCGGTGCGCAACCGCGACGGCAACATCATCGATAAAGGCTTCAACAACATCGGCGTGAGACCGACGGAAGACGACTTGGGTGTGGGGGCAAGTGATGCCTTCGGTCCGCTGTCGCATAGCAAGCGCCTCTTTCCGGACGGATTACCGACCAGCTTCGACGGAGCGCCAGTGACGAAGGGATTCGGCCTGGAAGGCGCGTTCAAGGTACCTTCATTGCGGAACGTCGCCCTGACTGCCCCCTATTTTCATAACGGCGACACCCCTTCGCTCCGCGAGGCTGTTCTATTCTACAGTCGCGGGGGAAACGTCGCACCGATCACGCAACGGAATGGGACGCCGATCGAGCCGCTCGGGATCGCCAACATGACCGCCGATGAAGCCGATGCCGTTGTAGCTTGGCTGGAAACCCTTACCGACGACCGGGTACGCATCGCTGCCGCACCCTTCGATCACCCTCAACTATTCGTCCCAAATGGTCATTTGGGCGACCATATGCAGGTCGAACGCGGCAAAGATAGTTTCGCAAAAGACGACCTGCTGGAAATTCCAATGACGGGTGCGTCCGGCGGCCCGCCGCTGCCTGGATTTCTCGAAGGCGTCTTTGGACCTCATTGAGTTCCACAGCACAAGTCCAAATGCCGGAGCAATCATGCTCAATTGCACTCCGCAAACATTCGATCGTTGGCTATGATGACTGCAGGACAGCGGTTGCTGTATTCAGACTGAAGGGCCACTCACCTCCACCCGGTGAACAAGCGTCGCTCGGTTGCCCTCTCCCTTTTCGCAAACAGTCAGTGCCCGTTCACGGAGATTGCGTTTCGCCCAGAGCGATGAAGTCCGGAGGCCAGGCCAAGCTCATGCTTCGTAAAAGACGTCGCCGCCTCAGATCTCCTGGAGATTCGCAGCCGTTTGTAGACTCGCTGGAGACGAGTGGCGACGGCCCTCGGGTTGAGGTTCAGGGCCTGCGCAATCTCTTTGTTCGTCTTTCCCTCCGCAACATGCGAAAGAAGCCTCAGCTCTTCCTCCCGGCAATCTTCCACCGTCGCGCGCGGTGCGGGCAGCACTCCATCCCGAACCCACTGGATGACCTGTTGGGTCAGATGCTCATCGATCATGGCCTGTCCGGCATAAACGGCCTCAATGCTCTTGGCCAGTACTTCGCCAGAGGCCGTCTTGAGTAGGTAGCCGTGCGCCCCGGCAAGCACGGCGGCGCGCAGGAGGTCCGGATCCTCATAGGCAGTAAAAAAGAGGACCCGGATGTCCGGATGTGACTCGCGGATGGCGTTGGCCAAGCCGATGCCGCACGCGGGACCGATTTGAACTTCCAAGACAACCACATCCGGACGGCATGTCTGAAGGGCAGCCAATGCCCCGGCTTCGCTGTCGGCCGTGGCAACTACAAGAATGCTGTTGCTCGCTCCCAGTAAGACGTTCACCCCTTGGAGCGCAATGGCGGACCCGTCAATGACCAGCACCCGAATGGGTGCGCGTCTTTCTCTTTGTACCTGTGCCCGATGATTCCTCTTGTGGAAATAATCCATCTGTCGCTTCTATCGGTCATAACGCTCATGTCATTCGGGCGGGCCGGCATCGGCCGGTCTGCCGGTGCATGTCATACCACACGCTCTGTCACCGGCGAGGCATGCGAAGCGTGACTACTTGCTTTGCAGGGTGCGGATCACCGTGGCTCTGGTTGCCATGAGCCCCGCATGCGAGCGCTGTCCGAGATCCCGGAGAAGCATCGCGTATCGATCAAGCAACGTCGCCACCATCGGATGACTTCGTCCCAACGTCTGTTGTTGAATCACAAGCGCCCGTTCGTACCTCAACTTTGCCTCATCCAGCAATCCCCGCTCATGCGTGAGCAGGGCCCAATTCCCAAGGATACTGCCCATCAACCCTTCCGCCGGCTCCCGCGAGCCCTCATTACTGGCCATCGCCTGACGATAGTGTTGATCCGCCAGTTCAGAGAGTCCTTCGGTCTGGTAGAGATTCGCCAAATTGTTCAGGCAAACGGCGACCGCGGGATGCGCCCCACCGAGGTGCGCGCGGCGAATCGCCAGGGCCCGCTGATAAAGCGGTTCAGCCAAAACATACAACCCTTTTTCCTTATAGAGTGATGCCAGATTGTTGAAGATTGGGGCCGCATCGGGCACGTCGCTTCCATCTCCTCGTTCCAGGAGACCCAGCGCAAGATAAAACCTCGCTTCCGATTGAACCCAATCCCCTTGCTTGCGATAGAGGAGTCCCAATCCATTATGACCGACGGCCAACTGCGGGTGACCCGCTCCCAGGACTCGCTCTCCCATGGTCAGCGCCCGGAGATAATAGGCCTCCGCCTGCTCAAGCTCGCCTTCCTGCTGATAGATCTCCGCCAGGTTGTGCAACGCGGTCGCCACATCGGCATGTTCACTGCCGCGTGTCTGCTCCCAAATGGATAGAGCCTGTTCGTAGTAGGTTTTGGCGCGGGCATAGTGTCCCTGCTCATGAAGGACCAAACCCAAGCTATTGAATGTCGCCGCCCTGCGTTCAGCGATAAGCCCGAATTGGTCGACAGCCCGATTCGCAGCCAGAAATAACTGCTCAGCCTCTTTATATCTGGCCTGCCCGTACGCGGTCGTTCCTGCGTCCGTCAACCGTTGCCACTCGTCAGCCGCTTCCGCACCGGCCGACACCGGAAGCAGCAGGAGCATGAGCGCCGCCATCACAACCTCACCAAAACCGGCCCGGGTAGGAACACGTCGTCCGAATATCGTCAGTGTCACGTCTGACCTCTCCATAGCCTGCAAGACCGATCTTGCTTCTGCTGCACGCATGCATCCGCCGTTGCGATCGTCGGGGTTGTTCGCCTTTCGATAACACTCAGAACCGTGAAGCGTATCTCACTTCCGAATTCCGATGATTCACACTTCACCCACCACGCTTCACATGATGTCCAAGAGAAGTTGTCCTGCCTGTCAGGCAACAGACCCTCGGTTGAAAGATAAAGGGCGGGGCCAAGGAGGAGGCAGCCAACCTTCGCCCCGCACTTGGTCCGAGCGGGAGGCACCTACTCGGACAGACCGTCCACATCGCACCCAATCAAGGAAGATGCTCGCTCCGGCAACACTTGCCTGACCAGGATCTCCCGTAATTGCCGGAGACCTGAAGCAGGCCGTTGACGCCCATCACCGTACAACTGCTCACGTTGCAATAAAGGGCGGGGCCAAGGAGGAGGCAGCCAACCTTCGCCCCGCGCTTGGTCCGAGCGGGAGGGCGCCTGCTCGGACAATACATCGACTATGTACCGTGATTACATGCGCTGAGGCCGGACAAGCGCCAGTCTTCTGGAACCAAACGACCGGCTATCGCTTATCCGAGCCCGTCGAAGGAAATGGCTGGAGGCGCACGAGAATGCGCCGCTGAAGAAGAGGGCGAACACCTCTGCGGATCGGAAACAAGATGGGACTGCCCGACGACCGGCGCCGCGACGGAGGACGGAGACCCGATCGCCACGGTGGTATCCGCCGTCGTTTGGCAGGCCCATGCACAGAGCACGTTCTGCGTCGATGATTCTTGTGCGCCGTGATGATGCCGCTGACTCTCAGACCGGTCGTCATGGGCAAGCGTGCAACTCGCACCCGTCACGAGCAACGCCCCATAGACCACCGTGACAAGGCCGATGAGCCACAGGCTCTGATGGGAGTTACGCTCTCGTGTCATGAGTCTCGCCATAGTCGTCACTTTTATACGGCACACCCGACAACTTGTCTACCGTCACCTGCTCACCGGTGCTACACAAACTGCGCTGAATACCGATCTATTCGCAATGCGATGGATCTTCCGATCCTGAAAATGTTCCCGACGGATCATGCTCATTGCGTTCAATGAGTGCGGTAACGGACTCGCGAAAGATTCGCAGACTTCCCTTCCCGAGCTTTGTTCCGCGCAGCCGGCCTTCCTCCACCCACCGATAGATCGTCCAGCGGCTGACCGAAAGCAGTTCCGCCGCTTCTCCAACCCGCAGCAACGTCTTGTTCATGGAACCTGTCGTCACGCTATCCACCTCACCCGTCATCAGCATCGGGGTCTCCTGTTCGAAGAGTCGGGGCAGAGGCCCGGAAGAGAATTCTCCTGTCCTGAACTGTATCTGGGCAGGAGGTAGCCGGCCCGGCAAGTCGCGTCTGTCCTAAGCCAGGTCTACATGACCAGGCTCTGCAAGAGACAATCGCCAAGCAATCAACGATTTACGCAAGAAAAGTCGGGGGACCGCGGGATAAGCGGTGCGAAAAAACGGAGGCAGGAATCGGGTCAACGTGAAGGACGATTGCTTGCTCAATGAGATGAAACGAGGAATTCAGTGTAACCGAAGCAGATTCGATACCCTGTCCGGCTGCACAGAGCCACGCACAAATTCCGGTCGAGTGGGTGCCTGCCTGATGATCCGCATGGTGCTCGCCATGGCCCACGCTGGGGGCGGCCATTGCCCCGTTCACCAGCATGAGACAGATCAACAGCAACCAGACGAACCAGGATTGTTTTAATCTTGCCAACATACAACTTCGATTACTTGAGCGATACCGCCTGCATCGGTTTCTCCGCTATGCCCGTAAATCTCCTCGATCTCTTGGGGCCTGTCGCCTTCACCCGGCGCTCAGTTCGCCAGACTGTAGACAATCGGCAGGCTCACGACGATCATCGGTTTTCCCAGGGCATGTTTCATGTGGAGCGGGCAGGCAAGCCTCACCGCTTCCATTGCGGCTTCATCAAGCGTGCTGTATCCGGAGCTCTTCTGAACAAACACATCAGCCAGTTGCCCATCCGATCGAATCACGGCTTTTAAGATGACCTTCCCTTCTTGGCCGTTCAGTCTGGCCAAGCTTGGATAGCGCTTCAGTTCCGCCACCCGCCGCCACAAGGATTCGGCCAACCACCGGTTGTCTGCTTTCGCTCCAGTCCCAGGCGTCGCAACAGCATCCACCGTCCTCTGCTGTACGAGTGGAACCTCAGCGGACAACGGAGGAACCGCTGTCATGGCTGCCGGTTCCTGTTGGACCGGTTGAGCCTCCACCGGATCGGGCGACGCAGCCGCAGCAACCGGTTCAGGCACCGTGGCTTCTGCAACCGGCTCAGGCTTCGGCTCAGCCACCTCGACGACCCGCTGTTCAACCGGTTCTTCATGCAGCTGATGGGCTTCAACGTGCTGCTCAATCGACGGGGCCGGTTCGATTGGTTGCTCCGGTGGTGAGACCACCTGGGAGACTTCCGTCACACGTTTGGGGCGGGATTGTGGCACGACCTTCGCCATCGGCTGCGCGGGCGCCGTCACGGATTCGACCGGCTCGGACGGTACGGAAGATTTCGTCGCTTCAACGAGCGCGACATCCCACTGAAACAGGTCTTCCTGCAGGATGGGCTTGACCTGGGCGGCAAACACAAAGGCCAACCCGACGACCATGCCATGCAACGCAAGTGACACTCCCCAAGCCGGAATAGAGAATCGGTTGTCATTTGTTGCCATCATCACGTTGCGTCCTTCCCACCGTTCACACACCCAACTACCACATATCACCTGCCTATCTCAAAACGTGCGGGGCAAAGGCCAAGGGAGGTGCACCCCCGCCCCGCGCTGATCCAAGCCGGAGGCAGCCGGCCCGGACGAAACACAGCTCTCTGATCACCCGATACCTTGCGTGACAACCGATGGGGAAATCTATCGGAGTATAGGAAAACTCCGATAGACTCCCCCATCCACAACTGAGCTAGTTGGTCGCCTGGTTGCCGGCTGCTGCCGCACCGGATTCAAACACCATCACTCCTCCCGGATTTGCTCCGACGGTGACCGTCTGCTTCTCCTGATTGTCGGTCGCATTGATGATCGTCAATGAATTGGCCGGCGCTGCATTCGACACCGCCAGATACTTCGCTTCTCCTGCTCCTTGAGCCAAGACATCAAAACTGTGCCCTCCAGTTGCCACCAACGGGATCTCCCTCAACAGAGTGACGGCAGGCGGCGCCACCGTCGTCCAGTCAAACGCGAATAGGCGATCTTTCTTTGTTGCTGTTGCTCCATTGCCGGCTAGAATGTAAAACCGTCCGGAGTTCGGGGCAAACTTAAACGCGCCCGGTGAGGTTCCATCCAGTTCTGGAATCGTCAAGTCAGCAATAGCCGGAACTGCTGCACTCAAATCGATGACACCAAGCTTCGTTGCTTGTGGATCCGGCGCTGTGGTTTGCCCGCGAAGGAGAAGATACTTTCCGTCCGGTGAAATCCCGTACGATGTATAGGGAGTGCCGGCAAGGTCAAACGTCTTTGTAATGGCCAACGTTGTCGGGTCGATCTCTGCGATCTCTCCATACCCTTCTTGAATGCTGTAGACCTTTTTCGTCAATGTTGACCAGCGGATCCCGTGCGGAGCTGAGGCATTCGGCGTAAACGCCGTCGTGATCGGCGTTGCGGATTCGTCATTGCAAGGCGTGGTTTCTTTGGAAGATTTACAGAGATCAATGCGTGCAATCATCGCCCGATAGTTGGTGGAAGATTCGTCTCCGTCCAGAACGGCAATTTCGCCGCCTGTTTCACTGGAGACGAAGACTCGCTTGTTCTCTGCAAAGGCTGCCACTTTATGTCCATCGGCTAAGACGCAGGTCGTTCCGAGTACGGTAGGCGGCGTCCCTCCCGGGCCGAGATGCGAATTGTGCACCACTGTTACCGACCCTCCGCCCGACGCAGCACAATTGATTAAATCATCGCCGGGCGTTGTGGTCCCTGCGGCATTATCACCGTCGTTCATGATCCAAATCACCTCGCCATCGTTCCGATCACGGTAGAGGTGAACAGGCCTTGTACCAGTCGTCAAATTGGCTTCATGTACCGGAGTCGCCGCTGTAAGTGGATCAATCGTCGCAACCTTATTCGCTGCCGCAAGATTCACAAAGACCCAATCCTCCTTCGAAAACTGCATGTCTCCCAGCGCCACGTTTTCGAATTCTGCTGCCTCAATCGTATTGACTACCTTGTTGTCGGAATCTCCCCTCAGTGCCACGCTTGTCAGCGTCTTGTCGCCCGTGTTGTTGACGAAGACCAACGCACTAGCCTTACCGGCGCTGCCACCGGGGGCCAGCGTCGGCGTAGTGGTTTCTCCTGAATTGCAGGCTGCAAGGCTTACCAGCGCAAGCCCTAAGGCGCCGGTTGTGACACTCGTTACAAATTTATTTCGCTTCATCGCTTCCATGGAACGTTCCTTCCTCAATTACGTATTTCTTTTCATTTCCAATACTAGGGAAACTCTGCCTGCTTCCGGACTGCATGTGTGCTAGATGCTCTCTAGAACAGGCTGCGGCGGACCACGGGGCGGGAATTGGCCTTCAAAAACCGCATACTGAAAGTGCGTGGCACCAAGACTCCAGACAAGACTCACGTGATCGTCGGCGGAAGTTTCGCCTCGTCCGTCACCACTCTGGATATCGAAGCCGCTACAGTGCCAGGCGCAATGATTGTGGCTCTGTTGCCCGTTCTGCGTCTGCCCGCTGGGACAGTGAGGCACCGTCCATTGCGGCATCAGATTCCCCTGTCCGACGGACCAAAATCCTGTCAGCCAGAGCACGACGCAGCAACCGGTCAGGGCTCGAGCAACCTCTACTCGTATTCGTCGTAACATCACCCGCTCAATACCGCCGTTCCAATCGATTCCTTACGACGCTCCGCCGAACAACTGGAATGACTTGGTCATCCCAAAGATGTAGCTGATCTGTTGTTCCAGATTGCCGTTGAAATCCCGATGAATGGGAATCTGCGCAATGAAATAGACCGAGGCGAAGTTCATGACGTTGAACATGACACCCGGTGAATAGGCGACATAGGTCGAACCGGTCGTCGGGATGGCCCGAAACTTGACCGCCGGATCAAGCAGAATCGGAGCGCCGCCCGGATTGAACAGAAATAGTGACGCGTCCATGGCGTCGTTCTGCATCCATCGGAAATTGAACTGCTGTGTCAGCACCAACCAGGGGGTCTGTTCCAGCGGGATCACATTGACTCCCAACGCCCCGCTCACTTCGTCGCCGAACTTGTATCCGTCACTGTTCTTAAACGTGTGCCGATAACTGACCGACGCGAACTGATTGACCCGGTGCGGGATCAGCTCGTAGGTCTGGTAGAGCATGGGGACGATGCCGAAGTTGCCTCGACCAATTTGCAAGGTCGATTCGGCCAAGGTGTCCCCTTGCGCAAACCGGCCATAGCTGCCGGTCGGGAAATCAACCCCCACCCCGACTACAATCATGCTGCGCAAGGTGGGAAGTACGTTGTACTTCAGCGAAGCCCGAATATCCCCCAGTCCTCCTTCGCCGTATGGAACAGGAACGAGCCCCCCGATTTGGGCGTTGGATTCGACATGCTTGTAGGGGATCGCCACTTGGATCCCGAGGCGGTCCGTTAGTCCGTAGTTCAGGTCCAACGTCGCAGTCCGCGTCGTCGTCTCGATACGGTTCACATTCAAGTTGGCCAGCGTGAGGGTCCTCCCACCTTGATCGGCAAAGGGAATACGGCCACCTTCGCCGGGAGGAGCCTCCATCGGAGTCCAGTTATAAATCGCGTTGACCGTCAGCAGTCCTTTCATCGGCACTTGCTGCTGTGAGCCGATCACGACGAAGCAACTCACCGAACCGCACGATGCTTCAACGTGCGATGGACTGAGCACCGACGCCGCCATTCCGACGACACCACCGATAGCAAGAACACTGGACCAGATCATGCGCGCCATGATTCCCACACTCTTTCTGTGTTGTGACACGACGGACTCCGTTCATCCGGAAGCCGCCGCAAGACACGGTTGTTATGGATGCACCCGTCGACTGTGGGCGCTATGCGAGGAAACGAGGAGGCCCGCGGAAGAAATAGTGGAAAGAAACGGGGATACGAATCGGATGGCTGCCAACAGCGACTGTGCGCTCAACCAGCTGAAGAGTGGACCTCAGCGAAACCGACGTCGACTCCACGTCCTGGCCTGCCGCACAAAGCCAGGCACAGATTCCGGTCGAATGGGTACCTGCCTGATGGTCGCCGTGGTGCTCAGCATGGCCCACACTGGGGGCAGCCATTGCCCCGTTCACCAGTACGAGACAGACCAGCAGCAGCCAAACAAACCAGGATTGTTTCAATCTTGCCAACATGCTGCTCCGACTACTTGAGCGATGCCGCCTTCATCGGTTCCGGCTTCTGAATCCGTGCGACCGTGTCAAGAATCACTTGCTCGGTCAGCAACCCGCCCTTGATGTATTCTTGGACGACGCCTTTTTCATCAATGAACACGCTGACCGGTAATCCGAAGACTCCGAACTGGTTGGCGACCTTGTTGTCTCGATCCATGAGCACCGGGAATGTATGACCATGTTGCTGGATATGTTCACGCACTTTCGGCTCATCCTCTAACTCATTGATGGCCAACACAACAAACCCCTTATCGCGCAGCTTGTCATACATCGCTTGCATCGCCGGCATTTCCGTCGTACAGGGCTTACACCAGGTCGCCCAGAAATTCACCAGCACGACCTTTCCGCGATATTGACTCAAACTTTGCTGCTTCCCGTCCAAGTCAGCCAAGCGAAAATCTTCGGCGGTCGTCCCGACGGCCGGCACTCGTGAACCCATCCCCCATACGAGACCGCTTCCCGCCGTCAGCATCACGCCAGCAAGGAGGAGACCGGCGAAGATTTTTTGATGATTCATTCGACTCATGTGCATCGCCCTCCACAATATCTTCACTGATATAGGGAAAATTCCCAGATCACCTTCCGTTGTCACGGATCTGATCTGGATCAGGCTCTCTCGCTTATGGGTGAATATATAGAGACCAGCAACCGCTTATGCTGGAAGGGCTGGCGGAGCCCGACTCGGCGTGATGTACGGACACTCTGTACCAATGCCGATAGGCTGAGCATGGGAGACAATCGCAATTGGGCACTGCTCAGACCGAATGAGAACGGTTTCGGTATCGAGGACTGTACCGGCCGCACACATCCAAGAACACAACACGGTCCCGTGCGTCGCCGTTTGATGCTGAGCATGGTGTCCGGCATGTTCGGCAGCTTGCGCCTGTGCCAAACCACCGATAGCAAGGACGCAGAGAACGAGAGAGATCGAAAGGAATTTTCGGACTGTGTGGCTCATACTCGAACGCACTTCCCCCTCAAGATCTGTTGATGCCTGACATACCTACGCATGCTACAGATGCAACAACGCTCGCATACTAGGCGACCGAAAGAGCACCTGTCAAGCCACCAGAGCTGCTGCCAGAGGATCAGGTAGGATTCACCGAAAAGATGCTGTATACTGCCTCGGTTCTCAAAGACACCGTGACCCAACGATCATCAAGAACGACTATCTTTCACTACATACTTATCTACTTCTATGGTTACGCAAGTACTCAATCTCATCTTCGGCAGTAAAAACGATCGTGAAATCAAGGCCATTCGGCCGATCGTGACTCAGATCAATGGACTGGAGGCCGGGCTCACTCCCCTTTCCGATGAGGCGCTCGCCGACAAGACCCAGGACTTCAAAAAGCGGCTTGCAGCAGGCCAGACACTCGACGACATTTTGCCTGAGGCGTTTGCCGTATGCAGGGAAATGTCGCGCCGCAAGCTCAACATGCGCCATTTCGATGTGCAGCTGATTGGCGGCATGATCCTCCATCGTGGGCGCATCGCCGAGATGAAAACCGGCGAAGGAAAGACCCTGGTGGCGACGTTGCCTGTCTACCTCAATGCCTTGGAAGGCAAAGGCGTCCATCTCGTAACGGTCAACGATTACCTGGCAAAGCGCGACGCCCAGTGGATGGCGCAGCTCTACCATGCGCTGGGACTCTCCACGGGCATCATTCAACACGATGCCTCCTTCATATACGACCCGACTTACGAGGCATCGGACAAACGGCTGCAACACCTGCGTCCCTGCACGAGACCCGAAGCCTATCGCGCCGACATTACCTATGGGACGAACAACGAATATGGGTTCGACTACCTTCGCGACAATCTGGTCGTCACGGCATTGAACCAGTGCGTCCAGCGCGAACTGAACTTCGCGATCGTAGACGAAGTCGACAGCATCTTGATCGACGAAGCCCGGACGCCGCTGATCATTTCCGGCCAAACCGATCAGACCACAGACCTCTATTACAAGATCAATGCGATCATCCCCCAGCTGAAGGCCGAAACAGACTACACCATTGAAGAAAAAACCAAGACGGCGGCCTTGACCGAAGACGGCAATGCCCGGGTCGAAAAGCTGCTGGGCGTGGACAATCTGTACGATCCGGCCAACATGGACATGGTCCATCATGTGGTCAAGGCCCTGCAGGCCTACACGCTCTATAAGCGAGACGTGGACTACGTGGTGAAAGACGGCGAAGTCATCATTGTGGACGAGTTCACAGGACGGTTGATGCCGGGGCGACGCTGGAGCGACGGGTTACATCAAGCGGTCGAGGCCAAAGAAGGGGTCAAGATCGCCAACGAGAACCAGACCCTTGCGTCTGTGACCTTCCAGAACTATTTCCGCATGTACAACAAGCTGAGCGGCATGACCGGGACAGCCGATACCGAAGCCGCCGAGTTCGCCAAGATCTACAACCTCGATGTCAACGTCGTGCCGACCAATCGTCAGATGATTCGGCAGGATTATGCCGATGTGGTGTATCGAACCGAGAAAGAGAAGTTTTTAGCGATTGTCGAAGAGATCAAAGAATGCCATGAGCGCGGACAACCGGTGCTGGTCGGCACCATTTCCATCGAGAAATCTGAAAAAATTGCAGGCCTACTGAGCCGTAATGGCGTGAAACACAACGTCCTCAACGCCAAGCAGCATGAGCGGGAAGCCGAAA
>CAADGK010000075.1 GCA_900696515.1 uncultured Nitrosospira sp.
AGGGCTCGCTCTCGGCTTCCAGAACCGCCGACTACCATTATGTGATCGTCACCTATTGGCGCTCGTTCGACGCACACGAACGCTCCCATGCGGACGACGTCTTTAAGAAGAAGTTCGCGAAGCTGACGACCATGTGTTCGGAGACGAAAGAGCTGGGATACGACATGCTGTGGCAAGGTGCGGCAGGAAGTCACGAACAGAAATAGTTCCCTGTCTCGTCATGCATTCGGCTGGGTATTGAACCAACAGACAACATAGCCGGTGATGGCAAGGTCATCTCAATATGCGGCATGTTGATTGATTGCAAGACGCGACCCTGTATCCACGCGAAAGGACAAACTGAATCTATGTCCTCCACCACGCATGATGCAAGTTCCAACCCAAAAGGCGTTTTCGCCATTTCTGGCACTACCGAGGATTAGAATCCATTCATGAAGACGCTTCTCAATACTGCTATTTATGTGGACGCTCGCCATTAAAATCATTTCCTTGCAAGAGGATAGCGTGCTCGATTCTGGTTAGCACCTCTTAGTTCACACAAGGCCTACCGCAGGTAACCAACCTGGCATGAGGGTTGCCTCTGATCCTGTAAACTATTTTTTACGCCTCCCCTGGTGAATCGGTTATTCACTTAGTACGATGAGACCGTCATGTAATGCTGGCATTGAGTGTACCCACCGCGGAGGTGACGATGGCCCCTCGACGCGCCCGGCAGTCCAGAGCAAGTGAGCCCGCGCTGAAAATCATTGCCCTGTTCCTCACCAGCTCCGATTCCCGTTGGTGGTTCATCCTGCTTAACGTACCGATGTTGATCCTGTGTCCCATCGCGAAACTCGACGAGGCCGAGGCTGAAGAAGCCGCTGAACCGCTGCGGAAGGAATGGTATGTGAGCGGATTTCTCCTGCGCAGTTACCCGATCGGCGGCTCGCTCAAAGTCGGCGGCGACAAGATCCCGGACACCACGTTTGATGGGGCGATGGGCGGAGGTCTCAAGATAGGGGTCTTCCCATCAGTCAAGTCTGTGTTTGGTGGAGAGGTTGAGCTATCCGGTCATGGGGGATCGATCACGGCACCACACACGCTGGTCGGCAACAGGGGACGCTCCGCTCAATTGGACAGGACCCAGTTCAACTTCATGGTCAATGCCCTCGCTCGCTATCCCGGCGACAGCATCCAGCCATACGCAGGTATCGGACTCGGATTCTCCGTGCTGGACCTGGACGGTCAGACGGAAAGTTCCGCCGGCATTCTCGAGCCCGACGGATTTGCGGGGTTTGCCCTGCAAGGCATCGTTGGAATACGGCTGCTTGTCACAAACCATTTCTTCGGGTTCGTGGAATACAAACCTATGCTGTTTACTGGGAAAGAAGGTGACAGGTGTAGGGTCTGTACCAGATACAGTTGTCGACAACTCCCAAACTGTACGACGCCTCCGCTCCATAGCCTCAACGTTCAGTCCCATTGCGTAGCAGTCGGAGTCGGCTTTCGGTTCTGACCGTTGAATCGGAGCGCCCGCGACTCATAGCAGGCCCGGCTAACTCCAATGGCCGTGGCTGTGGTGAGCCATTGGTCAATCCGTGGGGGAGGAGGGACTTTTCTTCCATAACTATTCAGGGGGTGTGGGGAAGTAGGACTGCCACTTCCCCGTGCTAGCGCAGAAATATGGTCTACCGAGAGTTCACCGATACCATGATAGTACAGATATAAAAGCCTGACCCTATTCTATCACTTATCCTTTGCGATGGGCACGCTTGCCTAGCCGAATTAAGTATTTTCATCCAGTATGAAATCGATGGTTTCTCGAATCTCTGGACTTGCATTGACAATTTTGATTTTCTTGTATGCATCCATCCCAAGGCGCTTTATTGGTGTGGCAAGCAGTGCGCTGAGAAAACTGTGAGGTGCGTTCTCCACATTACTGAAATCAATTAGAATTGAGCGGCCCTCTTCAATTGCCGGAAGCAGGTATCTGTTTCTGTGTGTAATGGCAGCCTCTTTGTCTTCGGCATGCTTCCCAAAATAGTTATTAACAACAAGTAGCTGCCTATTCAAAGATTCCTCTTTTTCCGATCTTGAGATTTCTCTACCTGCCACTTCTCTTAGCTCATTCATGAGAGCATGAAGATTTAGCTTCATCTCTTGCTCGAGCTTCACCTTGATTAGCACAAACGTTCCTGGCCAGGAATGACGGAGCGTCCGCCCTGTTACATCCATAGGAGATACATGCACTACGCCTTGGCCTGAGACAACATGCATATCAGCATTGAGTCGTTTGATGAGATTGCTCGAAAGGAAAAGTCCAACGCCAGCGTTATTTTTACTGATGTATGGATCATTTACGGCAAACGTCCCGGAAACATTTGGGCGAAGCGCCATTCGAATAGCCTCTTCGTCCGTTTCGAAAGGTCCAAAAGACTGCTCAAGATGTTTTTTGATCCCTATTCCAATATCAGCCACAACAAAGTGCAGCTCGTTCCTCAGCTTGTACCAAGTAAACTCGATGATTGAAGGGATACGCTTTTCTTGATTGAAGAATTGCCCGAACTTCTTGCCATGTTCGAGAGTGTTGTACATCAACTCTGACAAGACGTAACGCAGAGTCTTTTCGTATTCGACATTAAATCCTTTCGTATATGCATCAAGCTTAGCTAAGGCAACTTCAAAGTCAGACTTGTTTCTAAGAGCTACTAGTGGTTTCATTTCCGTGCTGCGAAAATTTTGTTGCTCATT
Source organism: uncultured Nitrosospira sp. (assembly GCA_900696515.1). Classification (GTDB taxonomy): domain Bacteria; phylum Nitrospirota; class Nitrospiria; order Nitrospirales; family Nitrospiraceae; genus Nitrospira_D. The sequence continues at coordinate 2,731 of CAADGK010000075.1, forward strand.
GTGTAGTACCTGGGACCACCCTATGGCCCCCATCCATTTCCACATCTGAGTGGCGCCTTTCTTGTCTTCGCGAAAACGTAGCGCAATGTGACAGTTGTTGGCTCGTAGGTGCCACAGATACAGCACCATCAAAGCTAGCGCTTGATAATTGGCAGTAAGACACTGGCTGAAATCTATAACCACTTCTGAAGACTTTAGTTTCCAATCGTATATGGATAAAGCTTTGTCGAAATCGTAGACCTCCTGGTCAATGAAGCCGTAATGGTCTGGGATCGTGAGAATTCGTTCCGTCATTATAGAGTGCGATTCAACCTAAGTCTTAGAATCAGCGTTAGGAGTTCGCTCGATAAAATGAAAGGCTGCACGCCGTTCGGAGTTGTTCTCTGGCACTTGGCAGATACTTCCCCAAAACAGATTCGTCTACACAGGCATCGTTTCTGGAGTGAATGGGATGTCGACATGGAGCTGCCCAGCCTCACGGCGGGACAGGATCAAGCCTCCATCAGCGAATACATTTCTAATAATGTCCTTCAGTGGACTGAATACTTGCAATGAGTTCCATTGTCCTCTTTCAGCCCAAAGATCTTCTAATACACCCTGCAATAGCTCAACATATTTCCCATAAGGGCTTGCCATGAGTAGATCTCTGGTGATCTGAATATCCGCAAGATCTTTTCCAAGACCAGCAAGATGTCCCAATAAATAAGAAGTCATCCGTAAGGGTCGACAGATGGGTCGACTTGCTTCATCCAGGACGCGATTGACATCTCCATGAACTCGATATCTTCGGATTGCATCGTTGCATTGGTTTTTGGCATCCTTCATAACAGAAACCAAATTTTCTTCCATGAGCGCCGTCTGCTCAGGCCTAAAGCGAGCGCTCACTCGGCATGCCGCATATTCTCGCCATAAAGGTTCTGCCTCAACGCTCAGAACCCAATCCTCAACAATACTTACTCTCGTTTGGAACAGAGTATTAGGAAATGCCTGATCCCAATTCCTCCAATCCTCTACATGGCCGCACTCATGCGCTACTAGGTATAGCGCTTGGAGAAACTCTGGACTCCTGTCTCTCATCTTAAGAGGCAGCACCACCCCAGCATAAAAGATTATATGTGCTTTCACCACTCCATCACGAAAAACTGCTGGAGTCATTGCAACACCAATAATTTCATTATCGGATGTCGCAACTAGAGGCATTGATGTCTGAAACCCTCGATTAAGATTTGCAAGGGCTTCATTGTAATCATATGCGACTGTGATGCCATCAAGCCTCTCCACATTGATCCACCGACTAATCCATGAGACAACTCCGCCAAGAAACTCGCCAAATTCTCGCGTTGCTGCATCGTTGGGGAACCCCCTTAAATTCACAGAGAATTTATCAGGTACCGTCGGCGGTGGTTGGGGCTCTTGTTCTTCTGTGGTTGACGCGTCCATATGTTGTTGTGGATAGCATGACACAGTTGATGATTTGTTAAAACTAGCTGGAGGCAGAAGCAGAGAAAAAGGAATCACTATTGGGGTCACATCTTGTTTTGTGTATAGGAACCAACATGGACGAGATTTATGCCAGGCGTGAGTGCCGACTGATGTGAAAGACCATTCAGGCCGCTCGACGAACCTTGACGGTCAGATGAACCGTGGCACCAAGACGCGCCAGCATGTCGATGAGCGCATCAACATTATCTTATGCTGCGTGGGCCGCTGCTTTTTCCAACAGTTCGTGAATGAGCGTTTGGTAAGGTTTTCCCCGTTTAGCGGCCATTTTCCGCAACTGACTCAAGAGCCGCGGCGAAAGGCGAATAGCAATAAGCTGTTTCGCCATGCCGTTGGATGGTCTCCCCACCCGGCGGGCGCGTCGAAGTTCTTCTGTCGTCGACTCCGGAATGTCTGAGAAATCAATCTGCGAGTCGGGTGTAGGCTTGACGTTCCCTCCGACTCGCCGGCCTCGCGCTGATGATCCGGAATGTTTCTTTTTCATGACTCACCCTCCGTACGGTATACACCACAAGCAAAAGTCGATCGCTCACCGATTGGCCAAGTCGTTTAAACCGGCGTTCTTGGGACGAATGGGCAGGATCGTCCCAGTCGAGCCCATTCATATCGCCAAAGACGGTTGCCGCCTCTTCGAACGACACACCATGCTTTTCAAAATTGGCAATCGCTTTCGCAACATCCCACGTAAACACCAAGACGTATATACAGTAATTGATGGCTCGTTACAACTCACCTTACTCCGCCCCCCATGAGCCCCAATAAAACTATCCCCCTGGCTTCTGCTGAGCACCATACGATTGCAGCGGTGCTGAGAAGCGTGAGTGAGGGGAGGATGAACGTCGTGCAGGGAAACTCTACGACAGTACTGAGACTTGGGTGCTGAGGACTGAGAAGGGGATGGGATACAGGCGACGAAGGCTTACTGAGATAATTGGGCTCACCTGTTGAGCATGACAGGATACATCTGCTGCCCCAACAGGCTAATACCCATCATCCGACAAATCGGTCACGTTCTTCTTGAGTTGGAACCCGGCAAGTAGCCGTCCGGCCCATCCACCGGTAGCGGTGACGCGCCACGAAATCATAGCCCACATCGCGGAGAGGAGCAGGCACCAGCACGCCCACATAATACAAAGGCCACCACCAGGAGAGTTGTCGCAGCACCCTCAGCGCAGCCGTGGACTTGGTATAAACATGGCCCCCTTCCAGCAAGAGAAAGGTCTGATAGTCAGTAGTGGACAACTCCAGGTCGTGCAGAATGCGCTCCCCCAGTTTGGACTGCAGCGTTCCAAACTTGAACTGCCCGTCACGATCATGGGCGATCGCGAAGTTCACCCAGGCATTGCACCAATTGCAGACCCCATCGAAGAGAATCAACCGATCGTATTTGGCCCATTCATATACAGCAGACTCAAGTTGGTCGTTCATCAACCGCCTCGCGTAGGACCTCATCGCCTCTGACCGGAATTGAATACGAAACTACACCACCCGTATCAATAGTAGCTCCGTAACTGAACGGTGTACCGGGAGACTCGACCCAAATGTTGAGGGCTGAGTGAGGAATCAGTCTGATGAGGTGGTCACGTCGTTAGGAAACACTTGGGGGACAGGGTTCTGTCCGAAGATCCATCAATCTTCCGGCATCCGATCCACTACGCGATCCCATTCCTTGATCGCGGGCTTCACATGGTGATCAAGATGCGTGAGCGCCACGTAGAGTCGGCCTTCGTACTCATCACGCTTTGAATCGTTAGGGGTCAACGTTTTCAGGAGCGCCACAAGCCCCAGAACCTCCTGGGAGGTCTCCGTGATTTCATCGAAATGATTATCCAGTAAAGAGCTCGACGGCGTCAGGAACGACTGCTTCTCGGTCAGCGCAGCTGACCTCGTTTTCTTAATCATAGCGTTTCCCCTTTTTCAACCGTCGCTCGAGATTTGACACAGTTTGCTCCCACGCTCTGATCTCAACTTCCCAGTGCTTGATAAGCCTCCGATCAGGATGCACACCCTGTAGCTCAAGGGCAATCTTGATCCGATGATCCGTAATCCTCCCTCTTAGACTTTCGAGGCGGATTCGTAACTTTTTGTTACGCCCCATAGCTTCCTATGACTACAACCGTACCGCCAATAACAATATGCTGTCAATGAAGTGGATGTGTCCGCCGATGGCAGCCAACCCACCTTTACAAGGATAACAATTACCGTTCCTCTAAGGTCCACCTGCCTTCGTCGTACGCCAGGCGATCGCGGCAGCACTGAGAAGCATGAGCGAGGCCAGAACGAACGGCGCGCCAGGAAACTCTACTGAAGTGCTGAGAGCTGAGTGCTGAGGACTGAGAGAGGGATTGGATCCGATGAAGAAGGCGAAGGTCTGAGTGAAGAGGGTCGGGCCGATCATGCCGGTCATGCTGTTGATGCCGGCGATGGCCCCCTGGAGCTGGCCCTGCTCTGAACTGCTGATGTGGCGGGTCATCAGCGCTTGATTCGCTGGCCCGGCGAGTCCCCAGAACGCCATCACGGGAATGCCGAGACAGAAGATCCAACCTTCCGGTGCGATACCATAGACGGAGAAGCCGAACGCTCCACAACTCAACCCGAGCAAGAGGGTCCTCCGTTCGCCGATCCTTCCCGTGATCGGACGAATCAACCCACCCTGCACGATCATCGCAGCGAGACCAACGCCCGCCATCATCAGTCCCACGCTCGCCGGGCCCCACCCATAGCGATACCCCATATACAGGACCGACACGCTCGGCAACACCGCATGGGCCAGGTAGCCAAAGAACGCAACGGTTGCGAGACCAAAGAGTTCGTGGTGTGACCGCAAGAGCACAAGTGAGCCGACTGGATTGGCCCGGGCCCAGCTGAAGTGCATTCGTTTATCAGTCGGTAGGGATTCAGGAAGCACAAAGTACCCGTAACAGGCGTTCAAAAGACTGAGTCCCGCCGCACCCCAAAATGGCAATCTGGGATCGATCGCCCCGAGCCAGCCACCCAAGGCGGGACCGATGATGAAGCCGAGGCCGAAGACCATACCGATCTTACCGAACGCCGCCGCCCGCTGTTCCGGCGGCGTCACATCGGCGATGTAGGCGCCGGCGGTGCTGAAGCTGGAGGAGGCCATCCCGGAGATGACGCGGCCTACAACGAGCCAGACAACGTTCGGCGCGAGCGCCATGACGATGTAATCAAGACCCAATCCCAGATTGGATAGCAGGACGACCGGACGTCGGCCGAATCGATCGGACAGCGCACCCTGGATCGGCGAACAGAAGAACTGCATGAAGGCCCATGCCGTCCCCATCAGCCCGTAAAGAACCGCTGCCCGCGCGGTGTCGCCGGAGAAGAACTCCTCGACGAGCTTAGGCAGCACCGGAATGATGATGCCGAACGACAGCATATCGAGGAGGACGGTGATGAGAATGAAGAGGACTGCGGCTTGGCGCGGTGCGGTCGTGGGCGGTGTATGGGGTATCACCGACGCATCCTAACAGACTCTGCCCCACGCAGCATGCTATCGCTTGGTGCATCAGTCAACTACGGGGCCTCGATCCTGTAGCAATTCAGCCGATGCGTCGTCGCTATGTTGTCAGGTAGATGAGATGTGGGAAAGCGCACATTATCCGCCGTCTCTCTAAAAAATCCTCGCAGACACGCCGGCAAACGGTAGCAGGTAATTGAGTCCGCTGTTCTGGGTATCCAGGCCGCTGTTGGAGATGTGGCTGAACCGGACGCCAATGTTCAGGGCCCATCGTGCCGTCAACTCATAATTCATACCGGCCCCACCCCAGACGAGAAAATTGAAATTCGACCCTTGTTCCCGAATACGCCCGTCAAAATTCGTCCAGAGTGGGCCACCACCGCCTTCGATATAGGGTTGGAGCGGACCGAAGGAAGTGAACGTGTAGATGATTTTCGGTGTGAATCCGATCCCATAGGCTCCGGTCGGTTCCGTCACTCCTAAGAAGGCGGCTTCCGCCCCGAGTGCCATCGTGCCGCTCCACCAGCTGTCCCCGATCGGATCTGTCAGCGTGATCTGCCACGAAGGATGAACCGCAATCCCGTTGAGTTTTGAGGACTGCGGCTCCAACAGACGAACCGGCAACATTCCGCCGGCTATGAGCCCGACCGTCTGCCTTCCAATGTGCGTCGAGGGCGAATCATCCGCAGCACCCGGTGCAGGCCACGCCAGACTTCCGAAAAACAGGCACATCGCACACACCGAATTGGCAAACTTCATGGATGAGAGCGAAGGGCTAACTTTGTCGACGGCGGCACAACATACTGCATCATGCGGCAGTATACACGGATGAGACTGAGGAATGGCGGCATGGTCTACGGTACGGCTTGTTCACCACAGGAAAGAAACAGTGTGCCTAGCCCTGTTACCCCGCCTCACGATAACCGCATTCCTCATTGCGGCATTGCACACTTCGACCGTCCTGTTTGCTGACTTTCTCCACGAGGAACGGTGCCTGACAGGTCGGACAGGTCTTTGGAATGGGACGATCCCACAGCGCATATTCGCACTTTGGGTAGTTACTGCAGGCAAAGAACGATCGGCCCTTCTTGGTCCGCTTCTGTACCAGATCGCCGCCGCAATCGGGCTGAGGACACTTGACGCCCAAGGCCAGGGGTTTGGTCGTCTTGCACTGCGGATAGGCCGAGCACGCGATGAACTTCCCGAAGCGTCCGGTCTTCACCACCATCGGACTACTGCACTTGTCGCACTTCTGATCGGTGGTAATTTCCTCTTTCGGTACGACCTTGATCGTCCCATCCGGCAACTTTTCAAAGTTTTGCGTGTTCTTGCACGGGGGATCGTCTTTGTAGGCCGGACAAGCGAGAAACTTGCCGTTCCGCCCCCATTTGATTTCCAGCATCCGGCCGCACTTGTCGCAGGGGATATTGGTCGGTGGCTCGACGATATCCTTCGGGCCGGGAATCGTCTTGGCACGCTCCATTTCCATGGTAAACGGCGCGTAAAAATCTCGAACGGCCGCCACCCACTGTTTATTCCCCTCTTCGACCGCATCCAGCTGTTCCTCGAGCTGTGAGGTGAAATCGACGTTGATGAGCTGAGGAAATCCCTTCAACAGAAAATCATTGACCGTCTTCCCCGTCTCGGTGGGCACCAACCGGCCTTCGGTTTTCTCCACGTACTTACGGTCCTGGATGGTTGAAATAATGGCCGCATACGTGGACGGGCGTCCGATCCCTTTTTCTTCCAGCTCCTTGATCAGCAGAGCTTCATTGTACCGTGGCGGCGGTTGCGTAAAGTGCTGCTTCGAGAGCAATCCCGGCGCTGTTTGTGCCTCGTGTTCCACGAGCCGCAACCGTTCTCCTTCCGACAACGCCGGCAGCTGCCGTTCGTCGTCGTCCGCCTCCTGGTCAGCCTTGGGCTTTTGTGAAGGAGCTTCCTTATCGACGCCCTCCATATAGACGATGGTATGGCCCGGAAACTTCACGACGGTGCCGGTCGAGCGGAATATGTACCGAGCCGTCGTCCCAACCGGTGATGAATCGATGCGGGTCACATCCAAGATCGCCGGCACCATCTGCGACGCAATGAAGCGATTCCAGATCAACTTGTAGAGATTGTACTGATCGTGGTCCAGATACTGGCGGATCGACTCCGGATCCCGGGCTGCGGATGTGGGCCTGATCGCCTCGTGTGCTTCCTGCGCCGCCTTGGAGGTCTTGTACACATTGGGCGTAGCCGGAAGATAATCCGTCCCGAATCGTGCTTGGATTACTTCACGCGCATCGGCCATCGCCTCATTGGAAATACGCGGTGAGTCGGTACGCATATACGTGATCAGACCCGTGGCCCCTTCGGCGCCGATTTCAATCCCTTCATACAACTGCTGTGCCAACGTCATGGTCTTCTTGGGCGAGAAATGCAACTTGCGCGAGGCTTCCTGCTGCAACCGGCTGGTAATGAACGGTGCCACAGGATTGCGCCTCTTTTCGCGCCGTTCAATCGATTGGACGACGAACGTCTTGCCTTGAACCTCGCCGACGATGCGACCGGCCTGTTCGGCATTTTCAATCGAGGCCTCGCCGCCATCAATACTATGGAGTTTTGCTTCAAACGACGGTGGATTGGTGCCGGCCAAGAGCGCGATAATCGACCAGTACTCTTCGGTACGAAAAGCCTCCCGCTCCGCTTCGCGTTCACAAATCAATCGCATCGCCACCGACTGCACTCGGCCCATACTGAGACCGCGTCGCACCTTGTTCCAGAGCAACTGGCTGCCCTGATAGCCGACGATACGGTCCAGTACACGGCGGGCTTGCTGCGCATTGACAAGATTCATATCGATCTCACCCGGCGATTGCAGCGCGCGTTTGATCGCCGATTGGGTGATCTCGTTGAACAACACTCGGAAAATCTTTCCTTCCTGTTTTTTCTTCTTCGACTTTCCGAGCAGCTCTTGCTCAAGATGCCAGGCGATGGCCTCCCCTTCGCGATCCGGGTCCGGGGCCAGAAACACCTTGTCTGCTTCTTCCGCTTTCTTCTTGATCTCGGACAAGACTTTCGACTTGCCCTTGATCGTGACGTACTGCGGCTCAAAGTCGTTCTCCAGATCCACACCCAGCTTACTCGTCGGCAGGTCTTTGACATGTCCGACCGACGCCATCACCGTATAGCCGCGGCCCAGATATTTCGTAATCGTCCTCGCCTTGGTCGGCGACTCAACGATAATCAGATTTTTTGCCATAGCAGCTCCGTCCTCGCCTCGCAAACTGTATCATCCGTACCAAATATCGAAGATTCATGCAACTAGATTGGCAGTCGGCACCGGTCAAGGTGCGTTCCGCAACGCTGTCGTCACGGATTTCGAGTGAACAGGAAAAGGTTACGGCCGAGTGGAGAAGGTTGATTCACTTAACCTGAGCCTCAACCTTGACCTCTATAAAGCTGGAGAGTTTTGGGACATCCCGATCAGAGGCGAATGTACTGTTGGCCGGGCAACTGGCGGATACGCCCTCCCAACTCCAGGGACAGCAAGGTAGCGACAACCTGTGCGGCGCTCAACCCAGTGGTCTCGATGAGCATGTCGACCGACCGTGCCTCATAGGACAGCGCCTCGTAGACCGTCGCCTCTTCGTGACGCAACGGAGCCACGGTGTCGACCACGGAGCGATCCACCCGCAACATCGCCCGTTGTCGTGCATCGACTTGGGGTAGAATCTCATCCAGAATGTCGCGTGCGCCTTCGATGAGTTTCGCTCCCTCCTTGATCAAGCGGTTCGAACCTCGACAGGCAGCTTCTTTAATGGAACCCGGCACCGCGAATACGTCCCGTCCCTGCTCCAAGGCCAACTTGGCCGTGATCAATGATCCGCTATCGGTTGCCGCCTCACTGACCAGCACGCCCAGCGACAGCCCGCTAATGAGTCGATTTCTCCGCGGAAAGTGGTGACTGAGAGGAGCCGCACCGATCGGCAATTCCGAGAGAACAGCTCCATGCGATTCGATGGTCTGCCTGAGAGTCTGATGCTCGGACGGATAGGTTCGATCAAGGCCGCAGCCCAATACGGCAATCGTTCTCCCCTTGCCCGCGAGTGCGCCTCGATGAGCTGCCGCATCGATCCCCCGCGCCAAACCGCTGATAACGGTGACCCCGCATCCCGCAAGGTCTTTGGCAATCTCTTCCGTGGTCACCCTTCCAGCCGGAGTCGCCCGTCGTCCTCCCACAATGGCCACCGCCACGGCGTCCTGCGGAAATAGCGCTCCGCTCACGTACAACAACGGGGGCGGATCAGCGATGGCTTTTAATCGTGCTGGATAGCCGTCATCAAAGAAGGTCAGCGTCCGAATCTTGAGGCGTACCACGACGGCAATCTGCCGATCGATCTGCCGACGGATCTCCGCCGACGGCCCCTGGCGAATTGCGTCCGCCAATTCCTGGCTGCATCCTGCCGCAAGCAAATCATGACCGGCGGCATGCAGCACGGCACCCGGTGATCCAAAGACATGAATCAGCTTTAGGAGGGTCCGATCGCCAACACCATCTACGGCTTGAAGCGAGAGCCACTCGGTCAGGCAGGCTTCGTCCATACTCAGCCTCGATCACACAATGGAAGCGTCATACCACCGCAGGTAGGATCGACCGCCTCGTGGACTATCACCGGCTACGACCGTACACCGCTACAACACGACAAGGTCGTACTGCTCCAGGTGCAACTGACTGTCCGGTGTCACGATGATTTTCGCCGAGCAATCTCGTTCCAGCGATTCAACCCCATGACGCTCTTCGTCCTGAAGGAGCTCGGCGACCGTCGGATGCGCCCCCACGATAATCCGTTGCTGGTCGACGGAGGGCTCGATCCGTCGGATCTCACGAAAAATCTCGTACGCGACGGTCGTGGGAGACTTTGTATACCCCCGGCCTTCACAATACCGGCAGGGTTCCGACAACGAGCGCAACAGATCCTCTCGTACACGCTCACGAGAAATCTCGATCAAGCCGAGATCCGAGATCCGAGAGATCCTGGTCCGTGCCTTATCTGAGCCCATGGCATCCACGAGCGCATGGTAGACCTTGTCCCGATTCTTTTCACGCTCCATATCAATGAAATCGACGATGATGATCCCGCCGATTCCGCGTAGTTTCAATTGATAGGCGACCTCTTTGGCTGCTTCCAGATTGTTCCGCAAGATCGTCTCCTCTTGATCTCGCTTTCCGACAAACCGCCCCGTATTGACGTCGATCACCGTCATGGCCTCGGTATGATCGATCACCAGATACCCGCCCGACTTCAGCCAGACCTTCCGGCTTAAGGCTCGGACGATCTCCTGCTCCACGCCGAGATGGTCAAACAACGGCTCATCCTTGTCATACAAGTGAATCCTGGCCGTTTGCTCGGGAGAAAACCGTTGCACAAAGCTCCGGATGGCCTCATATTCCTCCCGCGAATCAATCCACAGTCGATCCACTTTCCGACTGAACAAGTCCCGGACGACACGAAAGCTGAGGCTCAAGTCGGAATGGAGCAAGGCCGGAGCCGGGAGTTGCTCCCGCTTGGTCAAAATGTCCTGCCACAGGACATGCAGAAAATCGACATCGGACTTCAGCTCATCTTCTTTGACCCCTTCGCTGACCGTCCGCACGATATACCCGTACCCCTGCCGCCGGACTCGGCGCATAATGTCCTTCAACCGGGCCCGTTCCTCGTCCCGTGGAATCCGTCGAGAGACACCGATATGATCGACGTTCGGCATGAACACCAGATATCGCCCAGGCAGCGATACGTAGGTCGTCACTCGAGACCCCTTGGTGCCGATCGGCCCCTTTGAAATCTGCACCATCAGTTCCTGCCCCTCGCTCAAGAGCTGCTCGATCGGCTTTGCACTCTGCCGTTTCGGCCGAAGCATGTCCGAGTCTTTCTCGTCTTCTTCCGCCTCCACCAGCATGTCCCCGGGCTCCGCCTCCACCAACAAATCAGAGACATGCATGAATGCGGCCTTCTCCAGTCCGATATCGACGAAGGCGGCCTGCATGCCCGGCAAGACTTTGGCTACTCGTCCCTTGTAAATATTCCCCACAAAGTCTTTGTGCTTCGCACGGTCCCCGAACAAATCCGTGACCACGCTGCCATCCAGCACAGCGACGCGAGTTTCTTCCCGCGCGACCGTTATCGCAATCTCATTTCCCATACACACTCCTTTTGTTCCATTGCCGCTGTGGCTGGTGCAAAGCGAGCGATGCGGGGACGAACCCGGATCCGCGCCTCATCCCTGCAACCAGTTCCATCGGCGATCAACCCTCTATGCTCTCCGAACGGTGTGGCCCTCCAGGAGCCGTCCGTTCGATACATCTCAATAAAATAAGCTCAGCCGCTTGCGTTTGACATTCAACAGCAAACCCAGTGCCGCCATGGTCATAATCGTGGCACTCCCGCCGTAGCTCACCAGCGGCAAGGGAATGCCCACGATCGGAAACATACCCGCGGTCATCCCGATATTGACCACGACGCAAAAGCAGAGCATCGCCACGATTCCCGCGGCCAGCAACGCCCCCAGCTGGTCCTTGGCTTTGGACGCAATTTCCAGCGAGAGCCAAATCAATCCGACAAACAACGCCAGCAGCACCAGCACCCCCATGAACCCCCATTCCTCCGCGAATACGGCGAATACGAAGTCGGTATGCCCCTCCGGCAAAAACTTCAGCTGACTCTGGGTCCCGCCGTAAAGCCCTTTACCCAGCAATTCACCGGATCCGATGGCGATTCTCGATTGCAGGGCATGATAACCCTTCCCGCCCGGATCATAGTCTTGGTCAACGAACGCCATAATGCGCTGTCGCTGATAATCATGCAAGGACCCCCAGACCCCTTCCCAGGCAAACGGGAACAACATGATCGAAAACAATAAAATGACCCCTAACGCTTGTGATCGAACCCCCACCATGAGCAACATCGCCGCATAAATGGCCACAAAGCTCAGGCCGCTACCCAAATCCGGCTGTTTCAGGATAAGTAAAAGCCCAGGCAGCACCAAGAGCCCCGGGACAATGACCCGCTGCAACCACCCGACCCTCGGAGCCTTCGAATAGTAGTGGGCCAATACCAGGACGAGAACAAGCTTCGCAAACTCCGACGGTTGAAAACTCAACGGCCCCATGGCGATCCATCGCTGGGCTCCCTTGCTCGTACGTCCCTCGAACAGGACGACGACCAACATCAGCAGGACTACGGCATACGCCGGATAGGCAAAACGCGCAAGATGGTGATAGTCCGACGCCCACATGAGGAGGAACGCCGCAGCGCCGACACCGATCCAGATGAGTTGTTTGAGATAATACGGGGTCCCGACGCCACGCTGCCCGTACGTCACACTGTAAATAGAGAGCACGCCGATGCCCAGAATGGCGAGAATCAACGCGACATAGCGAATATCGAAACTATCGAGTCCACGATGTTCGGTTAATGGATTGATCATGAGTCGTTCGAGAACCGCCCAGTCCCTTCCATACCGGAACGCTCCGAGATGACCGTCGGAACCTGTGGGGCGAGTTTGATATAGGCTTCGATGACTTCCTTTGCGAGCGGAGCAGCGGCCGCTCCGCCGTGTCCCATATGTTCACCTATCACGGCCACGGCAATCTTGGGTGAGTCGACCGGTGCAAAGGCCACAAACCATGCATGGTCTCTGAATTTCTTCGGGATGCTTTCCTCCGGCCCGGTGCGGAGGGCTGCCACCTGCGCCGTCCCGGTTTTGCCCCCGATCGTGACCACGGAGGACTTGGCCCGCGTCGCCGTCCCCTTCGTCACGACATCGGCCAGCGCCTCTTTGATGAGGCGAAAGGTTTCCGGCTTCACGGAGAGTTTTCCACGCGGAACCGCCGGGATCTCCATCAGATTCCCGGTCATTCGGTCCATCACCGCTTGGACCAGTCGAGGCCGGTAACTGAGGCCATTATTCGCAACCGTGCCGATTAAACTTGCCATCTGCAACGGAGTCACCGTGACATAGCCTTGCCCGATTGCGGCTGAAATCGTTTCACCCGGCAGCCACTGCTCGTTCTTGGCCTTCTGTTTCCACGCGGTCGACGGCATGATGCCCGATCGCTCCGACGGCAGCTCCACCCCGGTTACCTTCCCAAGGCCGAAGTCTTTTCCGAACTCCGCCATCACATCGATCCCCATTCGTTGCCCCACCGTATAGAAGTACACATCACAGGAATGGACCAACGCGTTGTGCAGATCCACATACCCGTGTCCGCCTGCTTTCCAATCGTGATAGAGCCGTTTGCCAAACTGATAGCCCCCGTTACAAAAGACGGTGCTGGAAGGCGACATGGTTTTGGTTTCCAACGCGGCAACGGCCATTGGAATCTTGAAGGTCGAACCGGGCGGGTACTGCCCCTGTGAGGCCCGATTGTTCAGCGGGCGCCCTTCGTCTTGCACGATTTCCACCCACTGTTTCGCGGTGAGTTCTCGCGAGAGCACATTGGGATCGAAGCCGGGACGGCTGGCCATGGCGAGAATATCCCCATTGGTCGGATCGAGCGCGACAATGGCCCCCTGCTCTACGCCGAGCAAGTCTTCGGCCACCTTCTGAAGCCGCGCATCAATGGTCAAGTACAGATCATTGCCGGCCTGCGGCCTTTCGACCACCATCGACCGCTTCTCATGACCGAGCGCATCGACTTCCACATTTTTCTGACCGGCGACGCCCCGCATATGTCGATCATAGGATTTTTCCACTCCATACTGCCCCACGACGCTGCCTTGATGGAGATCCAGAAATTCCGGCTTCTCCAGTTGCTCCGAAGAAACTTCCCCCACATAGCCCAGAATGTGAGCCGCCGTCATCCCGCCGGGATAATTACGCTGCGATTCCACCTGAATCATGACACCGGGCAAATCAAGGCGGTGCGATTCAACCAGCGTCGCATCGCGTAATGTCATCCGGTCCTTTATCTTGCGTGGAAGCAACTTACTCCCCTTGGCCGTCAGTTTTTTCCGAACCAGGGCGGAATCGAGACCAAGCAGGTCGGTCAGCTGCTTCACCAGGAGCTCACGATCCTTCACGTCTTCCAATGTGACATAGAGACTGAAACTCGGCACATTATTCGCGAGGAGTACCCCATGCCGGTCATAGATCAAGCCGCGAGCCGGCTCCAGCAGGACCTGCCTGGTCCGATTGTTTTCAGACAAATCTCGATAGTACGGCCCTTCCCGAATCTGGAGATGCCAGAGACGAAGTCCCAGCAACCCGACGACCAGCAGCAGCCCCACACGGAGAATGAGCAGCCGCCGATGCAGATCACCGAACTCCGTCTCTGGGAAATGGGGTGTCGCCACGTCGCCGCCTACATTCGAGACTCAGACATCAACTGTTCGATATTGAACTGACTCCACATCAGCCAGTAAATCGCTCCCCCGATGACCGCATCGAGACAGGCTTGCGGCAACGCCACATTCCAGATCGCCCACCATAAATCCTGTTGGGGATTCAGCCTCAGCACAACCGGCGTCACAAGACCGACCAGGCATGACACCACCAACAGTCCGGAAACGAGCACGAGAGGGCTGAGATAGACCATTTGTCTTCCTGCAAGACCGGCAACAAACCCAAGACTTCCCTTCAGCATGGCTCCGATGATCACGTCCTGGGCGGAAAACAAACTCAACGCCCATCCGACTGCCACCCCGACCAACAAACCGTCAAGCTCTCCGCTGATAAGACCGATCAGGCACACCGCCACCACACCGAGATCCGGCTTCACGCCCCAGAGGGTCAGATGCGGCAGCAGCACGGATTGAACCGGCACAATCCCCACGATGATGGCCCCATAGATAACCATTTTCATAACTTGGGCCTTGGCATGCTCAATCGTTCTTTTTCTGTCGGCACCGGAGACGACTGGATGACCAGTACCTCTTCAACCCGGCTTGGATCGACTTCAGGCGACAGCTCCGCGGACTGGAACAGCGCTTCCTCTTCCTTATCAATTCTCGTGATGGTACCGATCGCAAGTCCCCGCGGAAACCCTTCCACCAGTCCCGACGTGACGACTCGATCGCCAGGCCGCGCGCCTGACAACAGCGGAATATACTTCAGCCGTGCCTGACCCTGAGTAGTCCCTTCGACAATCCCCTCGTCTCGCGTGCGCTGAATCAGTCCGGCGATCGCATTATTCGGGTCCGTCACCAGCAACACCACGGAGGTGGACGCGGTGGTCTTCACGATCCGTCCAACAACGCCGGCTGGAGTGATCACTCCCTGATCAGCTTGGATTCCATCGGACGCTCCCTTATCCAAGATGATCGTCTTGTACCAATTGCCGGTATCGCGACCGATGACTTGGGCCGCGATGAGCGTGGGAAGGGCTTGCTTCTTGAACTCCAGCAGGGTCGCCAGTCGCTCCGTGGCCGCTGCAGATTCTCGCAGCTGTCCGTTCTGTTCTTTCAGCAGTTCCAACTCTCGTTTCAACTGCCGATTTTCTTCTTCCATCCCCTGAAGCGCGACATAGCCGCCCCACACCCCGGCAATCCGGTCATGGACTCCGGCCACCACACGAAGCGGCCAGCTGATGATCCATCCGAGCGGACCACCCACGCCGTGAAACACACTCTGGAGTTGGCCTGGTAGAAGCAGAAAGCCGAGGATCAGAACGACGGCAAGAACGAGGGCCACACGCCTGGCATTAGACGTCACGCGTAAATTGACCATCCACATGAGGGGATGGGACCTTACCGGAGGTTGTTCGCCTGAGACATGACCGATACTTTCCGGAGCAGATCCAATTCATCCAGAATCTTCCCGACGCCCAAGACGACGGACGTCAGCGGATCATCGACCGTAATGATCGGCAAGTTCGTTTCTTCACGAAACCGCGTATCCATTCCCTTCAACAGAGAGCCCCCGCCGGTCAGCACGATCCCACGATCGATGATATCTCCGGCCAACTCGGGCGGGGTATTTTCCAATGCAATCTTGATGGCATTGACAATCGTCCCGATCGGTTCCTGCAATGCCTCACGGATCTCGGCATCATCAATGACCAAGGTGCGCGGGATCCCCGTGATCAAGTCCCGTCCCTTGATCATCATGGTTTTCCGTTCTTCGAACGGATAGGCGGATCCAATTTCAAACTTGATCCGCTCGGCCATGTGCTCGCCGATCAACAAATTGTACTTCTTCTTGATGTAATTCATGATCGCTTCGTCCATCCGATCGCCCGCGACTTTGACGGACTCACTATAGACGATCCCGCCCAGCGAGATGACGGCGATGTCGGTCGTGCCACCTCCCACATCAACAACCATGTTGCCGGACGGCTCCGTGATCGGCAGCCCTGACCCGATCGCTGCCGCCACCGGTTCCTCAATGAGATAGACTTCCCGGGCCCCGGCCAATTCCGCGGAGTCACGAACCGCCCGTTGCTCCACTTGTGTAATGCGAGACGGGACACCGATGATGATCCGTGGCCGCACGAACGCGCTGCGGTTGTGGGCCTTCCGAATGAAGTGTTTCAGCATTTGTTCAGCCATCTCGAAGTCGGCGATCACGCCTTCCTTCATGGGCCGAACCGCCACGATGTTCCCCGGCGTACGACCGAGCATTTTCTTGGCATCGGCGCCGACGGCCAGAACCTTTTCGCTCTTCTTCTCCACCGCGACCACGGAGGGTTCGTTGAGAACGATCCCCTTCCCACGGACATACACGAGGGTCGTGGCCGTCCCTAAGTCGATCGCCAGGTCATCGGAAAACCACCCGAACACATCTCCCGGAAACCCCACGATGTCTCTCCCTTCAGCTGAGCTGGCCCATTCGGGATCCAGCTGGTATGCGTGACTGATCTGGTACTTAATCCGGGACTGCTAATTGACCGGCATCCAACACGTGTGTCCGGGCCACTTCATCACCGAGGCGACGCCCCTGCTCATTCCCGATAATCAAAAAACTTTCGAATGCAAGAATCGCCAGCGAGGCAAGCCATCCGATGTACGGAATGGCATACGCAACCTGTGCACCGCCCAACGGAAGATTCCGAATGATCGACTCTCGAAACCCCGCCGTTTCCCGACCATCGACTCGCACAGTTTGTAAACCAACCAGTCGTTTACCGATGCTCTTTCCCCCTGCAAACCCATCGGCAATCAGGATGTACGTCAAACCGGAAAGAAAACCGACCGGAGGAGCAATTTCGCCGGCGGCGACGACAATGAACAGATCGATTAACTTCGCGATGAACCGATTCAGCACATGGGCCTTCGGATAGACCCTTGAATCGAATGACCTCGAGGCTGGCCCATCCCCTACCAAGGGATCTCCTTCTAATTAGTGGCAAAGTATAACAAAATCCGCCAACTTGCACAAACAAAGAGCCATCTTTTTCTGAATATTTTTTCGTACCCTCCCGGAATAGCTCGTGAGCGCCTCGCGCATGGAATCTCCACACACCCATTCGCTCCAGGCAGACGGAAACGCCTCGGGAGCTGGCTCTTGCCTTCCGCCAGGCCCATAAGTACACTGTTGCTCTCACAAAAGCAAAGAGGGGTTTGATGATTAAGACAATGAGAGATGCGTCACACAACTATCCTTGGCTGTTGAAGTCCATCATGGGGATCCTGGCCATTGCCTTCGTCATTACGATGGGCTGGTGGGGATTCGGGGAACAGGCCGGTGGACCGGTGGCGAAGGTCGGCGAACAGTCGGTTTCCCTCGATGAGTTTAAGCGCACCTACGAGAACATGCACCGGATCTACAAGGACAACGTCAAGACCGAGTTCAAAGACGAGGAATTCAAGGACTTCGTCATGGGCCAGCTGGTCGACAGTCGCGTCTGGATCATTGCCGCCCAGGAGATGGGTGTACGGGTATCCGATGCCGACTTGTGTGAGTTGATCATGCAAACACCGGTCTTTCAGAAAAACGGGGCTTTCGACCCGGAGCTCTATAAACGTATTCTCGCCGCCAATCACCTCACCCCGGCGGCATTTGAGTCGATTCAGCATCAGGAAGTCTTGGCCAACAAGGCCCGCATGATCGTCCGGGATTCCGTCGCCCTGACGCCAGAAGAGATCGCCGAAGGGCAATCGCTCATGACCAGACCAGCTGACGGGAACGACCCCGCGAAGATGGCTGAGGCCAAGCAACGGGTCCTGGACGACATGCTGCTGCAGAAACAGCAACGCGCCCTCGTCTCATTTCAGCAATCCATGAAAGCGAAGATTCCGATCACCATCCGGCGGGAGCTGTTGTAAGCCTCTCTAGTCTCCTGGGACATCATCGAAGCAGACGGTATTCGCTCTTCGTCTAGTCTTTGAATATCCTAGGAGGAACGCAGAAGCCTTCTGAACAGTGTTACGGCTCGCTCGCTCCGAGAGCTGTCGCAGCACGCCAATTCTAAGCTTCCGTACCCCTTTAGAGAATCAGCATCGCGTCCCCGTAGCTGTAGAAGCGATACCGTTCCTTGACCGCTTCTTCATAGGCTCCGCGAATCTGATCGATTCCGGCGAAGGCGGAGACCAACATCAACAGGGTTGTTTTGGGCAGGTGAAAGTTTGTCATCATCGTATCGACAATCTTAAACTCAAATCCCGGGGTGATGAAGAGTCGGCTTTCGCCGGACAGCGGCACCATCTCGCCCTGTTCTTTCATAACCGTTTCAAGCGTCCGGACGACTGTTGTCCCCACCGCAAGCACCCGTCCGCCTGCTCGCTTCGTCTGATTGATCATGGTTGCCGTCTCTGGACTCACGTGAAAGACCTCTCCCCCCATCTGATGATCCTCAATCCGCTCGGTCGTCACCGGTTTGAACGTACCAGGCCCCACGTGCAGCGTCACAGTCGCCACGTTGATCCCCGCTCCGCGTAGCCGTCGAAATAGTTCCTCGGTAAAGTGCAGTCCCGCGGTCGGTGCGGCAATTGCGCCTTCACGTTTTGCAAACACCGTCTGATACCACTGGTGATCTTCCTTGTTCGGTATTCGCTTAATGTATGGCGGCAACGGCATCACCCCTCGCGCTTCAAGGAGTCGCGCGACCGGCTCCGGACTGTCGACCACCGCTTCAGTGCCTGTTGCATCTCGCTTCACGATGGAGGCGCGAGACCGTTCATCAAATTCAATGACCTGGCCGACTCGGAACGAGCCTTTGACCATGATTTCCCACCGGTTCTCGCCGAGGTCCTTCACGAACAACACTTCGACCGGTGTTCCCGCCGGCCTTTTTATGCCCGGTACTCGTGCCGCCAAGACCCTTGTATCGTTCACAACGAGAAGATCGCCCGGTTGCAGCAAGCCCGGAAGATCCTCGACATGATGGTGGACAAGCTGCTGTGCCGTTCGATCCAGGACCAGCAACCGCGCACGATCGCGGGGGCTCACCGGTTGCACGGCAACCAGGGAAGGATCAAAAGGAAAGTCGAACGTGGAGAGGTTCATTGGGAAGGAGGAGTCGAAGGGGCAGGCGGGCCTTGCGTCAACGCCGTATCGCGCAATTCCGTCCCCGGATAGTAGTAACTCAGGATGCTTGAAAACGAATAGCCTAACTCTGCCAACTCTTTTGCGCCCCACTGACAGAGACCGACGGCATGGCCGGCTCCGTAGCCGGAAAGGACAAGGTCCTGTCCGACCGACTGAACGGTGAATTGTGTGCTGGGTACAATCGTATACCCTACCGCTCTCCGCAGATCCTCGCCTCGTATCACTAGCTCCCCGTTGGAGTGCGCCACCCGCAGAGTTGCCACCCGTCCGGCACGGCTGTACGACTGCGGAACGACATGGGAAATCGCTCCCACTGAAAATCCCTGTTGCCGAAGGCTCTTTTCCAGCGTTTCGATCTTTACGGATGCGCTCCACCGATAATAGGGAGACTCGATGTCAAATGGACACTCCACGCCCTTCAAATAGGGGAGATCCTTTGACCACACGGTCATCGCATCTTCCGTCACGCCCGCCGCCGTGGAGGAAAACGCAGCGTAGATCGGCGCGCCTTGGTAGGTCACCACAAGCCCCCTGGTGGATTCCACCGCCGCAGTGACGCGAGCATCAATGCCTTGGCGGCCACGATACACTTGATCCTGAATGCCGGCTACCACATCATAATCTCGAGCGGAATTGAGCATACGCTGGTACAGGGCATACGTCCTGGTGGCGACGGCCTGCACCTTCAGCATCTCCGGATGCCACGTTGAATTCACTTCTTGCGGCACGACACCTTTGACATATTCCTCGAGATCAACTTGGTTGACGAGAAGACGGCTCTTCCCTTTTCGAACGAGCTGAAGCACTCCACCGACGTGAAGGGCGCCATTCTCCTCAGCGGTGTGCACCGTGGGTCGGTTCCCGGGTCCATTCAGCCAAACCGTAAGATCGTGATTGCCTGCCCGTAGTGTGAGTCGATCCGTCACCACCGGTTTGCCGTTCAGGATGAGGGCATGGCCTCGCACCTTAATCTTGAGCACTGAGTCATAGGACCAGGCCTGATTCCGTTCGTCAGTCACCCAAAGAGTCTGATCACTTGTCACTTCGAGCTGCTGAACATCGGATACCAATAGAACGCGAATCGATTGCGCCGCCTGGGCCTCCGGCACCATGCCCGCCCCCAGGCAGACTCCCAATCCCGTAGCCCCGGCCCAAAGCCGTGCTGCTGTCATCTTCGGAAGAGCCATCCTACGATATAGAATAGCAGACTCAGAAGAACACTGAGAACGATACTGGTGGCGATAGGAAAGTAGAAGCTGACATTCTCACGTTTGATGGAAATGTCACCGGGCAATTTACCGAGCCAACTCAGGCTATTTCCAAAACCAGGAATCCGGTCAAGGGCGACTAGCAATACCCCCAGCGCAACAATCCCAAACCCTACTCCAATGAGGATCTTCCCAAGGGTGGTCCATTCCGGCATCACTCGTGATCCCTCTGAACAATGGAACCTTTCAGCTCCGCAGTCTTATGACGTAGTATCAGCCATTTATCAAACACTCCGCGATCTGAATCGCGTTCAGCGCCGCACCCTTGCGAAGATTGTCGGATACCACCCAGAGGTTGAGACCATTGGCGATCGATTCGTCTTCCCGCACGCGGCCGATGTACACCTCGTCTTTCCCCGTCGCATCGAGCGGCATGGGATAGAGCTTCTTTGCCGGATCATCGTAGACCAGCACGCCAGGCATCGCCGCGAGCGCCGCACGTGCCTCATTCGCGTTTAATGGACGTTCCAATTCGATATTGATCGCTTCGGAATGGCACCGCAGCACCGGCACGCGCACGGTCGTGGCAGTCACTCTGAGATGTGGCGTTCCGAGAATCTTTCGGGTCTCCTTCGCGATCTTGACCTCCTCTG
This sequence comes from uncultured Nitrosospira sp., assembly GCA_900696515.1. GTDB lineage: Bacteria > Nitrospirota > Nitrospiria > Nitrospirales > Nitrospiraceae > Nitrospira_D. Next base: position 24,042 of record CAADGK010000075.1, read on the forward strand.
AACAGTCGCCTTCCTCGTTGAATGAGCCGATGTGCGGCAAAAGGTTAAAGGCGATTTGGTAGGGATAGACTTTGGTCGTGATGTCACGAAACGCCAAGAGATCTTTTGTCTGATCCATCAACTCATCCATGGCCGCCGATCCGGTTCCCGATACGGATTGGAATGTCGTCACCACGACGCGCTTGACCCCTGCCGCATCGTGAAGCGGTTTCAGCGCCATGACCAACGGTGTCGTCGTGCAGTTGGGAATAGACACGATGCCTCGTGGCATATCGCGTAACGCCGCAGCATTGACCTCCGGCACCACCAGCGGAACCTGCTCATCCATGCGGAATACGGCACTGTCATCGATCACCGCGATGCCGGCGGCACCCAATCGCCGCCCATATTCTTTGCTGATCGTATCCGTCGCGGAGATAAAGGCCAGATCGATACCGTCAAACGACGAGGCTTCCGTCAGTTCCTCAACCGTCCAGTCCTTGCCCTGACAGGCCATGACTTCGCCCGCCGATCGCTTGGAAGCGAACAGTCTCAGGCTGGTGAGCGGGAACTTGCGCTCCTCCAATATTTCGAGAGTTTCCTGACCAACCGCGCCGGTTGCGCCTAGGATCGCTACCGTATAACCTGGCTTCCTCTTCAGCATGCCGTTCCTACTCCAATGACAATACGCGAATACGATGATTAAACGTGTCCGCCACCAGCAGCGTTCCGTCGCGATCGGCAACGATACCGAATGGGTAACAAACACCGGCTTCTCGTGCGAGACCATTATCCCCTGAGTAGCAGGGACTTCCTTGCCCCGCCACACAGACCGCCATTCCCGATGCCTGGTCCCATTCTCGGATGAGGTGATTATCAGAGTCCGTCAGAAAAAGCCTTCCCTGCTGGCCAATCGCAATTCCCGTCGGCCGTGCAAGACTCGCTGATGATGCGTCCAACGCCGACTCATATCGATAGGATCCACCGTTTCCCGCGACGTGAGAGACCAGCCCCGTTGAAAGATGGAGCACACGAACTCGACCATTGAACGTATCAGCGATGTAGAGCTGATCGCCTGCAATCGCCAAGCCGCTTGGACCAGCAAAGGCTGTCTCAACCCCGCGCTTCCCATCCCCGTCGTAGGCCGCTGATCCGGTTCCAGCAACGGTCCGAATGACTCCGGTTCTGAGATCGATCATCCGCACACGATGGTTGCTCTGATCAGCAACGTATAAGCGAGTTTCATCGTCGCTCAGTGCCAACGCCGCCGGCTCATTGAGTGCCGCCCGGTCAGCAGAGCCGCCATCTCCAGAGAATCGCGGCTGACCGGTTCCCGCCAAGGTGGTGATGACGCCCGTGACCGCATTCACCAGCCGCACACGATGGTTCATGGTATCCGCGACATACAGATTCCCGACTTTATCGACCACGACAGCCGTCGGAAAGTTGAGGGAAGCGGCTACGGCCAACCCACCGTCTCCAGCATATCGCTTCAGTGATGCAGTTCCCGCCATGACATATCTGACCGTTCCGCTCAAATCCGACTGTTGGACATACGATTGTTGCGTCGACTCTTGACGACAGTCCTCGAAAGGATCCTCGTCCGGGACAGGGATCACACGATCTCGCTGAGGATCTTCTTCCCCCTCCCTCTCAGGCGGTATGCCGGCGACCGTCGAAATAATGCCCGTGGCACGCTCTATCTTGCGGATCACATGATTCTCAGAGTCAGCCACATACACATTGCCATGATCATCGACCGCCACTCCCTTCGGCTCGTTCAACCGTGCATAGAGTGAAGGTCCACCATCACCGGTGAAACCTGGCTGGCCGTTCCCGACAAGGGTGCGGATCATCCATGTGGACAGCATGGGTGTCATAGTTGTAATGGTGATACCTAGCCTAGATTGCGAACGATGGCTTCGCCCATCTCCACCGTACCGACGACCTTCGCACCGGGGCTCTGAATATCTTTCGTGCGATATCCCTGGTCGAGCGTTTTGACGATGGCCTGTTCGATGGCTTCCGCCTCCTTCTCAAGCTGGAACGCGTATGACAACATCATCGCGGCAGAAGCGATGGTCGCGATGGGATTGGCGATGTTCTTCCCGGCAATGTCCGGTGCACTGCCATGAATCGGTTCAAAGAGACCGACCTTCGCGCCGATGCTTGCCGAGGGCAACATTCCGATTGAGCCGGTCAACATCGCCGCTTCATCGCTGAGGATATCGCCGAACATGTTGTTACAAAGCAGCACATCAAACTGCCGAGGGTTTCTTACCAACTGCATGGCTGCATTATCCACGTAGATATGGCTGAGCTCTACATCCGGATAAGAGGCATGGACCTCGATCACCACTTTCCGCCACAGTTCAGAGGACTCCAGGACATTCGCTTTATCGACCGATGTCACTTTTTTCCGCCGCTTTCGCGCCGCCTCAAATGCGACTTTGGCGATTCGTCGCACCTCCTCCGTCGTATAGACTTCTGTGTTGACGCCCCGCTCATCCCCGTTCGGCAACTTCTCGATCCCTTTCGGTTTGCCGAAATAGATCCCGCCCGTCAACTCACGGATCACGAGGATGTCGATCCCCTCCACCACCTCGCGCTTCAACGTGGACGCATCCACGAGGGTCGAGTAGAGTTTCGCCGGTCGCAGGTTGGCATAGAGCCCGAGCGCCTCCCGGATTCCAAGCAGCGCACGTTCAGGGCGAAGGCTGTACTCCAGCCCTTCCCATCTGGGCCCGCCTACGGCCCCCAGGAGAACCGCGTCGCTCTGCTTGGCCAAGGCCAAGGTGTCATTCGGCAGTGGAACCCCGAGTTTGTCAATCGCCTGCCCGCCGATATCGCCAGGGACAAACTCGAACGCATGTCCGAATTTCTCTGCAATGACCTTCAAGACCTTGACGGCTTCAGGCACGATTTCTCGCCCGACCCCATCTCCAGCCAATACTGCAATCTTCGCCTTCACCGGTACTCCTTTCAATGACGCAGCCTCACGGCCTACTCCAATATCGTTTCATCTTCCATCCGCCAGGCCGGATCAACAAGGCACAAAAACTCAATGTCGGTGTCTCCAAGATTTTCGAGAAACTGTTGCCCGCCTGGCGGCACATAGATCGTCGTTCCTGGTTCAATCAATGTGATCCGGTCGTCGATCGTCAATCGCCCCAGCCCGGAGATGAAGTAATAGACTTCGGAAGAGGCCAAGACATGACGTTTCGAACGTTGGCCAGGAGGCAAAGTCCCGTGAGCAAGACTATAACTCAGTGACAACTGATGTTTGGCAGGATGAAAAATCTCCCGCAAACGGGTCTCATCCCCGGCGAGAAACTCTGGGCGATCCGCCAGGGTCACCTTGAACAAGGGCACGCTCCCTCGACCGTATCCACGTCATCTCGAATGGATAAACTGTATCGTGGAGTTCCGCATCAAATCAAGTTCACCTTCTGCTCACCCTGTGCCTGCCGCATCGCCAAATAGGCCAACTTATTCAGTGCACTGATATAGGCGCGCGCGGACGCCGCGATGATATCGGTATCGGCCCCATGCCCTGACACCGTCCGTCCGTCTTCCTCGACCCGCACGGAGACCTCACCCTGGGCATCGGTTCCCCCGGTGATGGCTTTCACGACATACATCAATAATCGGCTCTTGGTCTGCGTCAGGGCCGCGATGGTACGGTACACCGCATCCACCGGTCCATCACCGGTTCCGGTTTGTGAGACGGCCTGGCCGTCGATCTCCAGCTCAACCGTGGCCGTTGGGACCTGATCTGTTCCGCTCGTCACGTGAAGCGACTTTAAGACAAGACGCTCAGCCATCTTTGAGAGCTCTTCCGAGACGATGACTTCGAGATCTTCCTCAAAAATCTCCTTCTTATGATCGGCAAGTTTCTTAAACCGCTCGAAGGCATGATTGACCTCCACCTCACCAAGCTTGTAGCCCAACTCTTCCAATCTCTGTCGAAAGGCATGCCGTCCGGACAACTTGCCCATCACCATCTGGCTTTCGACCAACCCGATCGATTCCGGACGCATGATCTCGTACGTCGCCTTTTCTTTCAGCAACCCATCTTGATGAATACCCGATGTGTGGGCAAAGGCATTGGCGCCCACGATCGCCTTATTAGGCTGTACCACCATGCCCGTAATCTTGCTCACCAAGCGGCTGGTCTTTGCAATCTCCTCCGTTCTGATTCCGGTATCGGCCTGATAAAAGTCTTTCCTTGTTCGGAGACCCATCACGATCTCCTCCAACGAAGTATTCCCCGCACGTTCACCGATACCGTTGATCGTACATTCCACCTGTCCGGCCCCGTTCATGATGGCGGCTAAACTGTTCGAGACCGCAACACCCAGATCATTGTGGCAATGGACGGAAATCACGGCTTGTTTGGCATTGGGAACTTTGTCGCAAATCCCCTTAATCAGTGCGCCGAATTCTTGCGGCACTGCATAGCCCACCGTGTCAGGAATATTCACGGTCCCGGCCCCTGCCGCAATCACCGCCTCGATCACTTCGTAGAGATATGACGGATCGGACCGGCTCGCGTCCATGGGAGAGAACTCAACATCCTCAACATATCCTCGCGCCCGCTGGACCATTTCTACAGCCCGCTGTTTGGCCTGTTCCCTCGTCATCCGGAACTGGTGTTTGAGATGAATATCGGACGTCGATAAAAACGTATGAATGCGCACCTTGGGCGCGCCCTTCAAAGCTTCCCATGCCCGATCAATATCCTCGGGACGAGCCCGCGCCAAACTGCAGATCGTCGGCCCTTCGACCTCTTGCGCAATCCGTCGTACCGCTTCGAAGTCACCGGGAGAGCTATAGGCAAATCCCGCCTCGATAATATCGACCCCGAGCCGTGCCAGCTGTTTTGCCACCATGACCTTTTCTTCCACATTCATGCTGGCGCCGGGCGATTGCTCGCCGTCCCGCAACGTCGTGTCAAAAATTCTGATCATGCGTGTCATACTTGACCTCCGATACAAGCTGCTCAAAAAGTCCTTCCGGCAAGGCCGCAAGGAGTGAGAACCCCGAGGCGTACGCGTGTGGTACGTTGAGGGGTTTGAACGACTGAGAACACAGCAGGAAGGCTTTTTCAGCAGCTTGCAAAAGAAAAGCCCTCATCCCATGAGACCCAGGGACGAAGGCTTAACGCACTTCGTGGTACCACCCTGATTTAGTCTGAGGATCACCTGCCCCTCAGACCCTTCTTTCAGCCTCTTACGGAGGCGAGACGGAGTCTCTTACTTCCTGTTCGGAGACTCAGCTCAGAGGCGAGTTCGGCGACGTCCAGGCTGGTTTGCACCATCCACCAGCTCTCTC
>CAADGK010000076.1 GCA_900696515.1 uncultured Nitrosospira sp.
CCCTCCCCTTCGACGGAGACGATCGCGTCAGTGACCTTTCGAATCAGTTCTTGCTTCTGTTCCATGCTGAGATAGCCGCTGAGCCCTTTTAATTGCGCAAGTGGCATAGGGCCTTTCCTTTCATGTGAGTCGCTATCGTGTGACTATGGATGTACGGCTGTTGACGTTTGGACGGTCGGCCAGCTGGCCTCTGCCGCACGGATGAACACCTCCTTCCCGCCTATCCATTTTCTTTGGATGGTCGAATCGTAATTGAGATACAGCTTTCCAGCGACGATTTCCCAGACCTCGCCTTCGCTTTTGGCTTTGACGCCTTCCGCGACGCCGTAGGCGCAGAACCCGCCGAATTGGGGCGCGAATCGTTCCGGCGCCTCCACAAAGACGGCGAGATGCGCAGGAGACGAGAAGTGGAAGACCGATCCTTGATAGACAGAAGAAAACGAGGGCCGACCTTTGACCGCCCTGTGGTCTTCGAAGTAGGCCACGGGATCGTAGCCATCGATGGCCACGCCATTCTTTTCATAGAACTGGCCGGACTCCACAAGTCCCGCAAGAGTCAGACTGACACTCACCTGGAGGCTGATACCAATAATGGCCATATACGATCGACGAAACAGTTCAATCATGCCACCCTCCCTTCTGAACGAATCTCTCCCTTGAGCGCCCGCTTGAGAAGAAATCCGAGCAAGGACACCGGCGTTGATCGAGGCAGGAGCCGGTTTTCCCACGCCATCACCTTATTGAGGAAACCGGATACGACCGTGGCCTTCTTCCCAAGCGCCTGTAGGCCGGCAACGGCAACCTGCTGCGGCTGCTGAGGGATCAGCGGCAGCTTGGAGAAATCGAGAGCCATATTGGCCGTCATCTCCGTATTGGTGAGACCGGGCGACAACACCAGGACATCTACCCCATACGGCTTGAGTTCCACATGCAACGCTTCGCCGAGGCTCAGAAGATAGGCTTTCGTAGCCGCGTAGTGCGCGACATACGGCACGCCTTGATAAGCAAATAAGCTGGAGACGAACATCAGCCCACCCCGACCCCTCGCGGCAAGGCGCCCCCCGTAGTAATGAGCTAACTGCATGGGCGCGACAGCATTGAGCTGCACGAGCTGGAGATGGGCTGTCTCATCGGCATGGACGAAACTGCCGGTGAGTTCGGCCCCGGCATTGAGAATGACGAGACCGATGTCGAGCCCCTCAGTCGATGACACAATCGCCTGAATCGCCAGAGGATCGCGTAAATCCGCCGGTACTGAGAGCACGGTGACTCCAAACTGTGCCTTCAATTCAATCGCGAGTTCGTCCAAGCGAGCTTGGCGTCGCCCCACGGCGACGATGTGCATATGGTTAGCCGCCAGCTGGCGAGCTAATTCGCGTCCAATTCCTGATGTCGCTCCAGTAATCAGCGCCCACGAGCCATATTTCCCTTGCTGAAACGTCTCCATCTGCCTCTATCTCCTTGTTGTCATGCTTTCGAGTCCGTGATAGGGGACCTGCCAATCGGAGGTTTTAACGATTCCCATCCCGCCAACATAGGTGACACACCTCATTAATGGACCGATCGGTCCATATAAGGGCAAAAAAACTCACTCCACCGCCTTCAGAATTAACGGAACCATGGATCGCGCCGCTCGTTTATCCAAGCCCGCTTTGATGAGCGTCCTCAAGCCGGTCATGGAGGTCACCAGATAACTCGCCACCGCATTGAGATCGGCATGAGGCGACACGTCACCTTCCGTTTGAGCCCGTGTAAGCGCCGCTTTGAATACCTTACCGAGACCGCGTAACCCTTGAGCAACCGGCTTTGCAAAGACGGTATCCCGCTGACCCAACTCACTGGCTGAATTTCCCACGAGACAACCCTTTTCGCCTTCCGGCCGCTCTGCCGTATCGGCAACGGCCTGAAAAACACTTTCGATGAAATGTCGTCCGGACTTCGCGTCGTTCAGACCACGGCTCAGTTCTAAGGTGAACCGTTCCTGATAACGCGCTAAACACCGTGTGAATAACAGTCGTTTGCCGCCGAAGCTCTGATAGAGACTGCTCTTGGAGAGGTTCATCGCAGTGAGCAAGTCACTCATCGACGTGGCCTCATAGCCTTTGCACCAAAATACCTCTACGGCGGCATCCAGTGCCTTCTCCGGATCAAACTCGATAGGGCGGCCCAACGTCATGACGGTGATTATGGGACCGACCGGTCCTAAATGCAAGTTCCTTGTGTTCAGATAGGTTGTTCCTTGCATGCCATCCTACTGGATGTCTCGCCGACGATCTGTAAGGCACCTCACATGTTCGCACTTCTTTCTTCGTGCCTTTGTTCGTGCACTTGTAATCCAGCCCAAAGAACTTATTAGCACTGCACAGTAGAGTGCCAGAATTATTGCGGTATCACGCAGTTACCGTCCCTCCGATGGGAAGGAACAACCTCTACCATTCACCTGTTCGATCTGAAAGGAGTGCCGTATGGCCAAAGTTGCAATCGTGGTATTAACCGACACAGACACCCATGAAGGGTTGGATCGTGTCGTGAACGCAATGGAAGCCGTCAAATAGTTCAAGGACGCCCACGACGACGTCCAACTCATTTTCGACGGCGCCGGGCCAAAGTGGATTCCGGCACTAGGGAGGCCCAATCACATGGACAGGGCATATACGTGGCGGTAAAGGATCGAATCAGCGGGGCCTGCTATTTTTGCGTGGGCACGTTCGGGGTGAAGAATCAGGTCGTGGCCTGCGGCGTGAAGTTAAGGGGAGAATACGACGGTCATCCGGGCTTTAAATCACTCGTATCCCGGGGGTACCAGGTCATCACGGTCTAATGTCGTGAGCCTTCGGGCATCCGGCCGGGGCTACCACCAGGATCGGATGCCCGTCCCATTCGTTGATCGTCGATAGGTTGACGCTCCCGTCGGAAAGAAATCCAGGCTATGAGAAACCCATTACGATTCTTCATCGACTTGCCGCAGCAACTCCTCTGGGTTTCTTTCTGGGTGCTGTTTCTCATGCTCGTCAACATGGCGAGTCTCGTATTTTGGCAGGAACCGGTCGCGCAGTTCATCCTCTATAATTTTCTCACGAGCGCGATGCTGATGACGGGGCTCCATTCGCGTTACGGAATCGCAAAGATTCTCGGGTTCGGCCACTTCCCATGGATTCCGCTGCGGACCTATGTTGTCCCGCAGATTTCTGCCACGGAGGCTTCGTTCTAACATTATTTGCTGGTCTTGTCGGTCTCCATGGTCATCTCATTGGTGCGCGATGCGATTGATGTCTAGAACTACTTCCGAAGCCGGGCGCGCCTCTAAAATCCACTGCCTAATAGACCAGGACCTGTTCCGCTGCCTCGAACAACTGCACCATCTTGGCCAGCGGAATCGGTGTGACTGAAGAGGCAACCCGCGCCGGATCGATTTTGTAGAGCAGCATCATGGTCTGATGCCCATAAGTGTCGACGCCCAGTTTGTTCTTGAGCATGTCGAAGTACTCGCCGTAGCTGTGCGGGACTTGCTCCAACGGGACGCCCATCTGTTCGGAGAGACTTTGCCGCTCCCGTTCCGGCAGACTGGCGCGGTCGAGGGCGGTGGAATCGGAGCCAACGAGCTTCCTGAACCACCCAGATCCTTTCGTCGCCGACGTGACGGCGCTCGCATCAACCATAATCGTGACCCTGTGGCCCACCTTGACCGCTGCCCACGCGACATTCGGCACTGCGCAGATCTGTGCATCGTCCACGGCAAGCGATGTTTTCATATGGATCAGAATATGGGCTGCAGACGCGTGCTGAGTCCAAAATCCGGTGCTCCATGATAGGGCTACCCCAAGCGCTACGATCATACAACTGGTTCGACGGTTCATTGTGTCACCTCCTCATCGGTCTGGTCCTTCGTCTGGTGATCGCAGCACCCCGATGGATGTGGGGTCAGGCCATGATCGAGGCACTCCTGGTACGCGGCATAGGCTTTGAGCGCCCATTCCTCGCCGGGACAACCTTGCATGGTTATGGCGACATCGAGGAATTCGATCAGTTCTTCTTGTGTACTGCCTTTCTCGTGCGCCATCCGGACATAGGAGCGAATGCAGGGTTCGCATCGTATCGCGATGGAGATGGCCATCGCGGTAAGGAGCTTATGTTTGGCAGGAACTGCCCCATCGCGATAGGCTGCCTGGCGCATGCGAAGCAACCCGCCTGTCACTTGTGGACTGAGGCGACGTAATTCCGCAAACAGTCTGTCGTTCGGATTGGTCACGATGTCCTCCGCTTCTGTAGTTGATGTGAGCCGGGTTGTTCTCTTTCCATAAGGTGTAGAATCTGACAACGATCGATGGGCAGACCTGCCTGACAGGTGCGGATCAATCCGCGCAGTGCGCGGGCCAAAGCCTGGAGGTCTGTCAGCTTCCCTTCAACGCCATGCAATTTAGCTTCTGCCTTCCGCTGCACATCGCCACAACGCGCCCGGCCATTCACTCGAAAACTGAGTAGGTCACCGATCTCTCGAAGCGTGAATCCCAGCGCCTTCGCGTTTCTTATGAATCTGAGCCGTGCCACTGCTTCGTGGTCATAGACACGATATCCGGACGGCAGGCGTTCGCCTGGCGAGAGGAGCTGTTGCCTCTCGTAGTAACGAACCGTTTGGACATGAACGCCTGCCGATTTTGCGAGCCAGCCAATCGTACGTTGGGATGCCATAGTCGCTCCGTAGGAAGAGGCTACACCTTATACTATGGTACCGAGTCAAGGGCAGGAGGAATCTACCTAATCCGCGCTCCGGCCTGTCAGAAGCTCTATGCTGGTCACAGATCCCTCACGCCATGCTCTCATTTACAGAATACGACCCAATGTAAGCCAGCTCACAGAACCTTGGTCCTCCTTGCTGTATTCTTCCCCTCTAGCGCATCAATCTTAGTGTGCGGCTGGAGATTGAAGGCGACTCGGTCAGTTTTATACATAGACGTACATCCATATGTTCATATTTAGCAGGGGAGCCATGCCAGGAGAGAATATTACCCAGACCGTCAGCGATCGATACGCCAGGGCGGCCAGCTCGGGCGAGCAAATGTGTTGTCCGACGAGCTATGACATGAGCCATCTCAAGACCTTCATCCCAGAGGAGGTCCTCAAGATTTCCTATGGCTGTGGTACGCCTGCGGGGCTACAGACTGTGCGCGCCGGTGAAACCGTCCTGGACATCGGCTCGGGTGGCGGGATCGACTGCTTCGAGGCGTCGCGTCTCGTCGGCCCGACCGGCCATGTGATCGGAATCGACATAACGAATACGATGCTGGAGATCGCGCGCAGGAACGCCGTAATCGTGGCCGGCAACCTTGGCTACTCCGCTTCCAATGTGGAGTTCAAGAAAGGCATGGCCGACGCCATGCCGGTGGAGGACGGCACGGCTGACTTGATCATTTCCAACTGCGTAATCAATCTGGCCCCTGACAAGCGCAAGGTTTTCAGTGAGATGTTCCGCGTCGCAAAGGCTGGCGGGCGGTTCACGATCTCGGATATCGTCGCGGATCAGCCTGTCCCTCAGTATCTGGTTCACGATGCAGAGAAATGGGGCGACTGCCTGTCGGGCGCTCTGACGCTCACCGACTACATGTCCGGCATGACGGAGGCGGGGTTTGTCGGCATTCACCTGATCAAGTCGTCCCCCTGGCAGCGAATCGACGGCATTCACTTTTTCTCGGTGACGTTGACTGGCTACAAACTCCCCGCCAATGCGCCGACATTAGGCCCACGGTATGCCACACTCCGTGGCCCCTTTAGCTGTGTGGTGGATGAACGGGGCACCAGTTACCGGCGCGGAGTCCCTCAATCCCTCACATCGGACTCGGCCCTCGTGTTGAGCCAACCACCGTTTACCCCATTGTTTATTTTGTCACAAGAGCCTGTGACGCTCGACCAGATGGATCCGAGATGGGTGGCGGTGCTTCCCGAACAGACCTCGTGTGTGTGGAAGGGGGATTTTGCGCTCTTGGCCGGACCGTTCTTGGAAGCGCACGACGATGACCACCATATCTATCGCCGAGGCGAATCGTTGGAGATCTGTTCCAAAACGCGTGGCGTATTACAAACTGCCGGCTATGCGCCTCATTTTGCGATCATCAATCGCGCAGGCCGGATAGTTAGCGGTGAGGCCGTGAGTTGTTGTCCTGATGGAGCCTGCTGTTGATGAAGGTGCTACGATGGGCGACCTCCTGACTACGGGCCAATGTACCACGGTGACACATGCACGTTGAGGTGGCTTGCTCGGAAGAGAGGCTGTTGTGTATATGAGGGCTCCGACATGCCGCTGACCCTGCTGGGGGGGCATCATCCGCTGGCCTCCGCATCTGAACAGCTCAAGCTGCTGGCCAACACGCACGGTTATGCGTCGTTTTGGACCCGACTTGGTCAAGCCGGCCTCCTTCCGCTTCGAGCGACCAGGATGACGGTGTTTCAGATCAACATGGGGAAGCTCTGCAACCAGACCTGCAAACACTGTCATGTGGACGCAGGCCCGGATCGGACCGAACGGATGTCGCGAGAAACAGCAGCGCTGTGCATGCAGGCCCTCGCCACAACCGACATCCCCACGGTCGATTTAACGGGGGGCGCACCGGAACTGAATCCCAATTTCCGATGGTTGGTCGAACAATCTCGCGGGCTGGGCCGACATGTGATGGATCGCTGTAATCTGTCCGTGCTGCTGATCCCTTCACAGGCAGACTTGGCCGCCTTTTTGGCAATGCATCGAGTTGAAATTATTGCTTCACTGCCTTCCTACCATGCCGGCCAGACCGATGCGCAGCGGGGCGACGGCATTTTCGAGAAGTCGATCGAGGCACTGCGCCTATTGAACGGGTTGGGGTACGGCCGCTCCGACAGCGGCCTGCTCTTGAATCTCGTGCACAATCCGGTGGGCGCCTTTCTTCCTCCTAGGCAAGAGGCCATGGAAGCGCAGTTTCGGAAAGAACTCCGGGTTCGCCATGGCATCGAGTTCACCCACCTCTATACGATCACCAACATGCCCGTGAGTCGATATCTCGAGTTTCTGATTGAGAGCGGCAACTACGAGCAGTATATGGAACGGTTGGCCAACGCCTTCAATCCTTCGGCGGCCGCTGGTGTGATGTGCCGGTCGATGATTTCCATCGGGTGGGATGGCACGCTTTTCGACTGCGACTTCAATCAGATGCTCGAACTGCCGGTAGGTCCCGGGTTACCCTCCCATATCCGTGATTTCGATCCGCGGCAACTGAATCACCGCCAGATCGTCACACGCAACCATTGCTACGGCTGCACGGCAGGCGCGGGTTCTTCCTGTGGCGGGACGACGGTCGCTGGAACAGCGTCGAGGGGATAAAACGAATCCATGGATGTCTCGATCGTCGCATTCCTGCTGCTGCTGGCATTGGCGTTTGCCAACGGCGCCAATGATGTCTCCAAAGCCATCGCCACCCTTGTTGGAAGCGGGGTGACGGGGTATCGCACGGCCATTCTCTGGGGAACCGCATGGACACTCCTTGGTGCTGTTCTCTCCGGAGTCATCGCCACGGCAATGGTCAAGACCTTCAGTCAAGGATTGCTGGTACCTGGCGTCTCTGCCTCGCCCAATCTCATTGTGGCCGTGCTCGTTGGCGCCATGCTCTGGGTCCTCGCTGCTTCATGGACGGGAATGCCCGTCTCAACCACTCATGCACTGACTGGGGCGATCGTAGGGGTGGGCCTCATCGCATTCGGGAGAGAGGGACTGCTCTGGGAGGGAATTGGAAAAAAAATTGTCCTACCGCTCGTCCTGAGCCCTCTCTTGGCGATGGCGCTCTCTCTCGTGCTGCATCCCCTCACGCGAAGGCTTGCGGCTCGTTGGGAAGGAACGTGTCTGTGTGTGATGCCGACGGCTCGGGCGCTGGTCCTGATCGATGGACGGGGGGCGACACGGACGCTTTTTCAAACTACGACTCTGGGGCGACCTGTGATGGCTGTTCCTGCTCAGTGCGACCGGGCTGGACTGAACGGACTCTTGGTTGGAATGGATAGCATCCATTGGTGCTCAAGCGGGTTAGCCTCCTTCGCGCGGGGGACGAATGACGCGCCCAAGATTGCGGCAATGTTATTGCTCGGGAACGCCACCGCATCATGGTCCAGCGTAGCAGCACAGAATGCCGCGGTCATCGGCGTCGCAGTGGCCATGGGGCTCGGCAGCTATCTCGGAGGACTCCGCGTTACGGCAGTGCTGGCCGAAAAGGTCACTCAAATGAATCACAACGAAGGATTGTCTGCAAATCTCACAACCTCGTCTCTCGTGTTCGTTTCAGCACTAATGGGACTGGCTGTCTCAACGACGCACGTCAGCAGCTCGGCCATTATCGGAATTGGATTGTTGAAAGGCCTGAGTGCCGTACGCTGGACGACTGTCCGGGACATGGTCCTTGCCTGGGTGGTGACACTGCCTGCTGCTGCATTTCTCTCCGTATTCGCCTACCTCCTGCTCGCCTTGATTGTGTAAGCAGCCTTACGCTTTTCTCACGATGTGACTGGTAGATCCAGCGGCGTTCAGCCGCTGGTCGTTCTCATACATGAACTCCTGCAGATAGAGTCAGTATTTGCTGGACAAGTGAATGACAAGACGCACGTTTGTGCTTTAGGCGCAGGCGCGAGGAAAGACGTTCAACCTGTCCAGGATCACACTCGGGTTGGCTATCAGTTCCAGCCAAGGCCCCTGCTTTCGATTGGGGTCCGACCGATCAAGAGATTCAGAGGTACCGGCAAAGCACTGGGGCTCAATGACCTGTTCATACTCAATTCCCTTTGGCAAGAACGCACTGTCGATACCTCGGAGGATGCTCGGCTGATCCAAAATCCAGAAGCGGAAGCCCGCGCCACCCTACATCGGCTCGTGGAGGCTGGAATTGTTTAGGAGTTGGCTGCTGCATTTGAGTGACGACATCCATCAGCCCCTACATGTGGCCCCTAGCTATTACTCGACCGTGACTAACACGCTCTCTCTTCCCACCATGCTGACAGACCCCAGCTAGGACGCCAAGCAGCATGAAAAGAACGATAGGCTGGGTATGGGTTGCTGTTCCTCATTGACCCTACCTGCCCGACCAAGCCAACCCACGAAAATCTACACACGATTTGGGATGACTGCCTGGCGGATGTCGTGGGGGGAGCCAAAGGCTGCATGAGCAAGACCACCGACACAACGGTGGCGAGAGTTACGGATCACCTGAAGACGCGTATGCAGGCCCCTGCCTCTCAGGCCTTTGGTATGCAAGTCGACTACCATCTCCCAGCAGGAAGATTACAGGGTGCTTGGTCTGCCTTTGACATGACGAGCGGTGTCGCATACATTGCGTTTTATGCCTCAGCATCTTCTTCAACGATACTCAACGCTGTCAGCTTGTGGAGTACTGTTGGTCTGGCTCTTATTGGCCGGGCTTGCTCTCGCTGAACAAGTCGAAGTGCTAGTTGAGACGAGCTCACACGACGAACAGGCACTCTCCGCACTGGCATTCGCCATCAAACCTGGGGCGGCGAGCCGCGTTGATGACGCAGGAAACATAGCAATAGCCCTCCCTCTCATTGAGCCCGTTCGCTCCTCGTTCGCGTTATTCGGAGTGAACAGTGACAAGTCCGATTGCCCTCTCTTGAGCCACCCGAGCCTTGCACTTTTCATTGCGCTCTCCTGCTACCGCATCTGACTATCGGCTGCCTTTACAGTCCCACAGAGTTCTTTACAACTCGCGCGTCATCCATCAGCACACCGATGAGCTCATCCTACTGGACGCCGTCATCACAAGAGAGAGTACCCATGAAACTTGGAATCACCATGGTGGTTCTTCTCACGACAGGATGCAGTCTATTTTCGCCGCACGCCCTTCCTCCACCGACTCCGCCCCTCAAGATACTGGTGGCACAGGTCACGCTGGACGCTCCAGTCACCTCACCTACCGATCTCTATTCCGTTCATGAACGCACGTCATTGGAGTCGCAAGCGATGCTTCTCGGAGAACTGATCGATGAAATTGAGCTCAAGGGCCAGCGCATCCTGACAGAGCAACTCGCTAACCAGCCAGGGTTTTCTGCCATCCCGTTTGCCGAAGCACGTCGGCTGCACACAAATATTGCTGCTCGGCACGCGCAACTTGATCAAACGCAGCTTCGAACACTAGGTATTGAGGCTCAAGTCCATGCTGTCCTATCCGGACACATTCTCGACTATGGAGTAGTCCAATGGCAGTACTGGGTTCCAGGATTGGGCCTATCCATGCTGATCGAAACATTGATCGCAGGAGCAGCAACAGGATTTAATCCTGTCATCATGGCAGCAACCGCTGGAAGCGAATTGTTGACAGACGTGCCGTTTTGGTGGGGCGGGGCCTACGTCGCAGGGTGGGCGTTACGACCGGTACAGGTGCAGATCGAGGCACTACCAGTGATAGCCTGCGAGCAGGATTTCTGGCAGGAGAAGACTCTCGTCATGCTCGTGCCCTGGAAAACCCTTGCGGACTATCCACCTGAAGAACGCCGCCGCAAAGACGTCCAATTGGAGGTCAACTTGACTCGGGCTTTGACCGAACTTGCCCAGAATGTAGGCCGTGAATTCCGACTCCAACCTTGCGAGTGATACCGAATCAAGCGAGACGATCAACAGGGCCCAGGGCACGACGCAAAGACAACAGCATGGAACACATCGAATCCCTGAATCTGGTGCGTTTCTCTGGGGTCTGCACCGGAGTCAGTAGAACGGGAAAGCAGGCTGTCTTGTGACACTTCAGTCACCTTCAAACAGTCCCCTTCGCCACATCCCCTCTGGTGTCTGGGTGCTGGGCTTCGTCAGCCTGCTGATGGATATCTCATCGGAGATGATTCATAGCCTGTTGCCATTGTTCATGGTCACGACGCTTGGAGCAAGCACGATCGCGGTCGGAATCGTGGAGGGGCTCGCCGAGTCCCTGGCGCTGGTGATCAAAGTATTTTCCGGGACATTGAGTGACTACCTTGGAAGAAGGAAAGAGCTGGCCGTGTTCGGCTACACCGTGGGCGCACTGACCAAGCCTCTCTTCGCCGTGGCCTCGGGCGTTGGCCTCGTGTTAACCGCCCGCCTCCTGGACAGAGTGGGGAAAGGAGTGCGTGGCGCGCCGCGCGATGCCTTGGTGGCCGACATCGCCCCGCCACATCTCCGGGGCGCCGCGTTTGGCCTACGGCAGTCCCTTGATACTGTGGGGGCATTCCTTGGCCCCTTGCTTGCGGTGGGATTGATGCTGCTCTGGGCCGATGATTTCCGAGCAGTCTTCTGGGTAGCGGTCATCCCAGGAGTGATGGCCGTGGGTCTCTTGTTGTTCGGTATCCATGAGCCTGCGCATCGACAACCCTCAAAGGGCACGAATCCAATTCGACGGGAGAATCTCTTGCGGTTGGGGTCGGCCTATTGGTGGGTGGTAGGAATCGGATCGATGTTCACGCTAGCCCGGTTCAGCGAGGCCTTTCTCGTTCTCCGTGCTCAGCAGGGAGGAATCGCTACCGCTCTTGTGCCCTTGGTCATGGTCGCTATGAACTTGATCTATGCATGTTCGGCTTATCCCTTCGGCCGGCTTTCCGACTCGATGAGCCACAGGAAACTGCTTGTGCTGGGTCTCGTGGTCCTCATTGTGGCTGATGTGGTCTTGGCTTCGAATGATCACTGGAGTGTTGTGCTGGGCGGCGTGGGTCTATGGGGCCTGCATATGGGGATGACGCAGGGCCTACTCGCGACCATGGTGGCTAACACGGCGCCAACCGATTTGCGAGGCACAGCGTATGGCTTTTTTAATCTGACGAGTGGACTGGCGATGTTGGTTGCCAGCGTCGTCGCAGGGATCCTCTGGGATCAGCTTGGCGCGGCATTCACATTCTATGCAGGGGCGATATTTGGCGGGATCACTATCATCGGCATAGTTCTTCGTCCTGCGACTCACAACCAGTGCGATATTCCAACTTCTGGCCCCGGAAGTGATGGAAGTGCTAATCACAGTATCTCTTCTGGAGTTTCCAGTCCTTCCTAAGTAATCCAGCATCTCATTGCACTAACCATACAACTGTGAGTTAGTCACTCATGGACGAATTGTACATCGCTCCCGGACTGCGAATCTGAGGGACGGCTTCTCATTTCAGCCAAACCCTGCCAGAACGATCGAATACTTAGGAAGAGAGAGCGCGCTGAAAACAATTTCTACAGCAACGAGCTTTAGCTGAAGACAAGCGTAGTCTATAAACCCACTGAATGTGAGCCACACACAGGACGACGGAATTGCTTCTGGTGCGGGCGGGCGAAAATGCATCGTATCGATTTCGATACGCCCTCTACTGTCTGCTTTTCACAACCCACTGAATTGTATACCAGCGCACACGCGGCATGATCCCTGCTTCATTTGCCTTCTATAAGGTTTTGAAAGAGGATCGACCAAACCACTGATCCACCATGAGGGACGGCTATGAATATCATCTTCGCGCTCTTGTGCCTTGTCGCGACGGCCTCACAAGCCGGCGCTTGGGGAGAAGACGGCCATCGAGGAATCGCCGAAGCCGTGCAAGACCACCTACAGGCGCCGACGGTCAACGCCATCGGAAAGATTGTGGGAACGGGAGACACCCTCCCACCTGGAACCCTCGCGCGTCTCTCCATTTGGCCAGATCAAATTCGTGCGCTGACGAAGAACCCGCATGCCACGATTCCAGGATTTTCCCCGGCTGAGATGGAGGAGGCGCGGCAGTTCGTCGCGGCCCATCCGGACAATACCAATTGGCACTTCGTGGATTTGCCACCGGGGGCTGCGCACTACCCAGACCTCGCGCATCCGGATCTCGCGGACCCCACCCTGCCGTTTACCAGTACAACGGACGTGGTGCACATGATCCATCAGAGTGTGGACATCCTCGAAGGCCGCACCGACTCAGCCACCTTCACGAAGCTTCAAGCCCTTCGTTGGCTGCTGCACCTGAGCGAAGATATCCACCAGCCCCTGCATGTAGCCTCCGGCTATTACTCGACGGCGGCCGACACGCTCTCCCATCCCACCATGCTGACGGACCCCACCGAGGTCACCAAGCAGCACGGCAAGAACGATCGAGGCGGGAATGTGCTGTTGTTCCTCGCCGCCCCCACTTGCCCAACGAAACCGACGCATGAAAACCTGCACGCCATTTGGGATGATTGCCTGGTGGATGTCGTGGGGGGAGCCAAAGGCTGTGTGAGCAAGACTACCGACAAGACAGTGGCGAGAGTGGCGGATCATCTGAAGACGCGTATGCAGGACCCTGCCTCTCAGGCCTTTCTGATGCAGGGCGACTATCACCGGTGGCCGGAACAATGGGCCACCGATTCCGTGCATGTGGCTGCGGCGGGAGTCTTTCCGTCGGCACTCGACTCCGGCTGTGTGATTCTCGACGCCAAACGGCCCCACCCACCCGTGCACGTGCAGAGTCGAGTGGTGACTCCCGCGACGAAGAGTGCGTATCTGCAAGCGCACAAGGCGGATGCGGATATCCAGCTCACCAAAGCCGCAGTGCGGCTCGCGGATCTGTTGAACCATCTGCAGTGGAAGGAATAGAGGCCGGAGAGTCCCTTCGATGGTCAGGCTGCACGCTGCGAAGCCTGTCCCACGCCAGCATGCATTCGTGTTTACACACGATCAGTTGGCGATGTCGGGAAGTCACGACCGCGCCCGATGGTCATTAGAAGGAACGCAGGATTGCCCAATGACCTCCGCTCGACGATGACTGGCTAAAAGGGCATTCCGCTCCGCAGAGAACTCGTCGACAGTTCGTGCCGGCAGCGCGCGCCAAGCGGACAGCGGTGATGGGGTGTGTAATGGTACTGCTGTGGCACACCGCGATTCACGGGTCCTAACTAATTCGAGCTATCGAAGTAATCGGGCGCGAACGTGCGCCCGCATTGGTTACAGTGCCATTCCGGCTGCAAGGGGCCGCCACGCCGCCCAGGAGCGTCAGGCCTGATCAACAGACGTTCTGGGACAACGGGTGTTTGGCAAACGGGGCAATAGTGCACCGGCTCCTTACGCGTCATTGCCCACCACCGCACTGTTCCTGCTGATCGTCCGAATCCGTTCGGTACCCACCCAGAGCCCCTGTCACAGCGTCTTCACTTGATCTATGTGGTCAAAGTAGCGCTTGATTCCTCTTCTAAGAAGAGTCGCCATACTGACTGGGAAAGTCGGTCTCTTTAACGCTTGTACGTTCAAGGGAGACTGTCTCCGCAACTACTCTCTACCTCTAGCCATGCAATTGAGTATTCTCAGGGCTGGTACTTCCACCCAAGTCACGGTTGAAGCGCCATTGCAGATTGCGAAAATTCTCTCACTTATGAGCTGTATTTAGAAAACTCGGTGAAATAGCTCTCGCAAAAGAATTTCGTATGCCTCCATTCGCATGGGCCAGCGACCCTATAGCGGTGATTCAAGAATTCGAGGCGCGCCATAAGAGCCCAGCGGCTGGTGCCCTTTTTATGTCTGCGATCTCAACCACCGAAAGTCTTGACTACCTTGACGACATAGATCGAGCCTACGACAGTTTTCACGCAGTTGTTGGTAACCAACGCGCAGATGTCATCGATGTTGCTCATGCGCGTTGGGCAACTAGTGCATGTATAACGGCACTTGATTTGTGCGCCGCAGGTTTGGGCCGCTCCTTCTGTGCTAATAGCGGTCAACGCGAGTTAGATTTGGGCTGCTTTGATATCAACAGGGCATCTAAGCGACAACTAGCTTGGCAAGCAGCGCTTCCCAAGTCAGCTCTGCAGTGGGTAGGGGATGTCCTGGGAGATCCGGACTATAAATTAATGAAGGCGGTGCGCGATTCTCTGATCCATTCTCGACTCAACAGGCATTTTACTATGTCACTTAGCGGCCCATCGCGACGTCTTAAACTCGAAATTCAATCAAAGCCGATGGAGGTTCGACACATTGTCCAAATGGCTAGAGTTGTTGCAACGACCCAACTCTCTGCGTTTTTTCGATTACTGCCTGTTTTATAGTCCTGAAGAACTAGATTCGCATTTAAGGTTAGTTGAAATGAAATTGTAATGTCTGAGCGGTATAGACCCAGAACACAACACAAGATAGCCGGTTGAATATTCCTATGATCCACTACCGTAGGCTCATCGAAGCGGGTGTATTGCCACGAAGAGTGGGGCCTGTTCGATTCGCTGTTGGCCCACCAGACGGCCTAACCTCAAACTCGTGGCGCCTCTGGGTTCAGAAAGGTGACGTATACATAAAGTGCCGCGACAATTTCACTGAAACGAAAGTCAGTCTGCACGCAAGCGGACGTTGGCGAATGGGCTTCACCACGGAGGCAATTAAAAAGGACCTTTCCCTGTTACGCTTCGGACAAAATCGGGCGTGGGAGGTTTGGGAGCGTCCCCCAACTTCGCTACCTGAGACAGTTCCTGCTTTTCGACTAATATTTCTAAGTTCCGAGTTAGCGGTAAAACCAGAAGACCGGCTTTCCAAAAAATGGAAGGATGTCATTTATATCGAGTCAGGACCGCCTGGCAAGCTCTCTATGCTGACGCTTTTTATTACTAAGGGTGAGATTAATTTGAAACACGCATCACAACCTAGCTTTTGCATGGCATGTCTGAACATCGGCGGGGGTCTTCGAGCTCAGTTGGTTGCCCATGGGGAATGGGAAGCAGGGTGGCCCGATGTAATCAACGAGGCATTAATTGCAGGTCGCAGACAAACCAAAGACCATAACATTGATGTTCCCGACGGAGCCTACTGCTATTTCTTTGGCAATCTTCCCGATTCTAGCCGATTTCTCATTGGCGCACGATTCAAGAAGTCTTGATTGAGAGGTCCACTATGGAAGATGAGCCAAGAATAGGAGTTCGCACAAGTCATATGCAAAGTGTCGGTCCGCTGGAATGGAGACTGTGGAATCGATTTGAAGCCGTAATATCTAAACCACTGTTTCTTTTGACGGATAGGTTCTCCTAGGTTACTCTTTTTTCTGCAGCATTCCCCTTAAGCTATCGTTTCCCCGTCATCGAATTTCGTCACAACTCCGCCGAGGAGGTCCGAAGTGAAGACTTTGCTGATGGTTCTAGCGCTCGCCATGCTAACTGGATGTGCGGCGAGCAAAGGGTTTGATCGTGGTGCGCTCAGGAGCTCTGCTGGTCCAGTCACGACGGACCAAGCAATTGAGGATGTCCTCGCCCTCAAACCTCAGCTGCCAGCTCCATTTAAACTGGGGGTGTATCTGAATAGCCATTCCTGGATATACAAGAAACGCTTCTGGACCGATGAGGAACAAAACCAATTGTTGGCCTTCGGAAGCCAACTCAAGGCTGCAGGTATCATTACAGACATTTACTTGATCTCCGAAGACACCGTTCCAGGAAGTAATCGGTGGACATTTGACAGCTGGGCAAATCGGGAGCTGAAAGACCTGCGTCTAGCGGCAGCTCGATACGGAGCGGATGCCGTGCTTCTCATCACCGATGTTTCGGCGGTCGATCGTTATAACAACCCTGCAGCGTTCTTGTACTGGACCATTATCGGAGCATATCTGGCCCCTGGCACGCATAGTGACGCACTGGTTATGCTCAGGTCCTCTCTATGGGATGTTCGAAACGGGTATCTTTACGCGACGCAAGATGCCGAGGGCATGGCAAAAAAAATTGGCCCGGCACTTATTCTGGAAGATACTGTTTCTATCGATGAAGCAAAGAAAGTGGCTATCGCCGATTTTGGAGCAAAGCTTACCGAACGTCTAATGCGGCTCAATGCAGCAAAGTCGTCTCCCTAACCATGTTCTAGCACTTGGAGGAAAATCTGGTCACGGTTTTGTTCACGATTGCAGGTATGTCTCCATCACCACTGATCGCTGTCGATTGACAGCTAAGCATTTGCTCTATAATGAGAAAAGATCCATCTGTCCTTCCTGATCGCTGCACTGTCTCTAAGGCGCTTTGTCCGTCTTAACATTATCTGACATCGTGGCCCCCCCCTATTCCCCAGCGGATGTGAAAGCCAAGTAAGAGCCTTTCAATTGTAGGCTCAATTCGCTGATGGACCGTAGACCACCCGACGCACTGTTGGATGTGTCGCAGATCTCCCATTTCTGGAATCGTCTCTGCGGTCCAATAGGGCCTACTCACCTGCTATTCCGTCCTTTGCAGATGGTTCAACAGATCCGCGAGCGCACTTCGGTCTTGGCCAGTTGCCTATCCGCGTCTACATTATGCCCTTCCAAGTGGGGCGGTTTTGGTGAGGGGCAACCTACGCTGGCCCGTGGTTATAGTGACCATGACAATTTCACGGGAGGGATGTCACGGTATAAAAGCAGGAGGTCAGGGGGAATTTCAGTGGCATCAGGGAAATCCCTATAGACTAACAGTGGGACAAGCATACACTCGTGGTTATTAAGGAGGCACGGCTCCGTGATTAAATTGTGATTCGAAATAGCGATTATGCAAAACGCAAGTACCACCAGACCGTTCATCGCAGGTTTGCTTGCACAAACCAGGGCAAAGAACTAGATCCTAGAGGCCTCATTTGGTGAGAGGATCACCCATTTTTATAGAAGAGATCGCTTCCTGGAGTGAGGCGAAACTTGAAACAAACTTGGTGATATTTGCAAGGGTAAGCAGCTCCTTTACATAGGGAGACGGCTGAGCGATCACCACCATCAGACCGGCCTCCGTCCAGGTACGCCAGGTGATTGTAATTAACGCTAAGGCCACACTATCAACGAATGGCACCTCCGTGAGGTGCAGAATCAACGAGCGGCATCCCTCGGCGCGAAGTTTCGTGACCGATTCCTGGAATGGGCGTCGCGCTTGGAACGTTATGGGTCCATGGAAGCTGAGTACAAAGCGCCCTAGTACTACTCGCTTCACTATTCGCAGGTTATCGTCTTCATGAAGAACAATCTCGGTATCCATGTAACTATGTCGGCCTAAGGAGGTATAAACTTTAGGCTTAGTCCTACATGCGCGTCACAAAAATGATGACAAATAGTCAGCGGCCAATGATAATTGTGCTCAGAATGCCATCTTGTGACGATCCTTCCCTATCTGCGTAGAGGTGTAATGAGCCGCAGTCACAGCTCCAGGGTAACCGAGAGCGAAAGGTGAGAAGGGAGATGGGATGACCACGGCATTCCATCCTCAGTCGGGGGTCTATCGTTCATCGGCTGTCTGGCCAAGAGTGGGTACACATCGTGAACGGGCGTCTATGTCGTCCTTCCTGCAGCCCGTCTCTATCCAAACCTACGCGCTCTTAGGAATTGTCACCGGCATCCTCTTTCTATGGCGCAGCAGTCTGCGGTTGTTCAGCGTGCCACTTTCTACATCAGCACAGTTTCCTGATCTTCTAATCGTCATCGCGAGGCCCATCGGGTTCATCGGGGGCGCTGTCTCTTCTTGGACTAGGTGGCCCTTCTCTACAATGCGCTTATGGCGGCTGCCTATTTGATGGCCATGGTATCAAGCCCTTCTGCCGATTGAGAACATGCGGGAATTGGCCGCGCTGTCTGCCTTCGCATTTCTCTATATCGCTTCGCAAGGCTCAGGGATATGGAGTGTGGACGCGGCGTGTATACACGTCTTTCAGAGCCTCAAACAATGTATGAGGACTAAAAAATTCTCATCACGCGTTGACAGCCGGTGTGCAGTTGAATGTGCTCCCCATAAATACAGATTTTCCTACTGAGCGATGGTGAGGGAATCGACTGTTGAGGGTATTCACATAATGCTGTCGCACTGCCTACTAACCGCTCTTGCCCAACCAAAAGGGATCCACGAGACATGGAATCCGTAGACATCTTGAAGATGGCTGTGAGAGGCGAAGATGGTCACCATCAATTCAGGACAGATGTCACAAACGTGGATGCGTTGGCGGCAGACATGGTGGCGTTCAGCAATTCAGAGGGCGGGAAAATTCTCATTGGGGTAAATGTAGATGGGACGCTTTCTTTTTTGTCACAGGAAGCCACCCGGCGCCTGAACCAGCTCGTCTCGAATGCTGCGTCTCAATCTGTTCGGCCGCCCATTAGTCCTAGAACTGAGACTGTCTCCGTTTTGGGAGGGCTTGTCTTGGTGGTCCATGTAGCTGAGGGTATGAGGAAGCCCTACATCGACAATGAGGGAACCATTTGGATTAAGAGCAGTTCAGACAAGCGTAAGGTAACCTCAGGCGAAGAGATCCAGACGATGTACCAGGCCTCGGGGGTTCTTCATGGGGATGAGCTACCTGCACATGGACTGACCATCGCTGATCTGGATACCGAATATTTCAAAGTGTTCTTTGAGCGAACCTTCGGGAAGTCAGTAGTGAACCATGAGATACCGTTACCCGGATTGCTCCAAAATATGAACCTCATGAAGGGCGATGTGTTGAATAGGAGTGGCGCGCTGTTATTCGCGAAGAATCCCAATGTCGCGCTGCCTCATTGTCTAGTGAACGTTGTTGTTTATTCACGATCCGAGATCGATGCAGAGACGTGTGTCGATAGCCGTGACATCTTGGGCAAGATCGCTGACATTTTCTTTAAAAGCATGGGATTTGTTCTCGGACACCTCGGTCCTGAGAAGACAACGTCAGGAAGTACCGCGTCTGGTGGTCGCAAAGTCCCACAGGTCGTCCTCGAAGAGCTCATCGCCAATGCGTTACTACACCGTGACTATTTTGTACCCGCGCCGATCAGGATCTCTATTTTTAGAGACCGGGTTGACATCATGAGTCCAGGTAATTTACCGCACAAGGTCACGGTTGAAAACATTCAATGGGGGAACGCATATATTCGGAATCCAATTCTTACATCGTTCGCCACGAAGTTACTTCCGTATCGCGGTCACGAGAACGGAATCGTGAGAGCCTTAAAGGCGTATCCGCATATCGAATTTAAGAATGATCGTGAAGGGAACGCATTCAAAGCCACTATCCGACTTCCACCCCTGGACAATCTCTAGCAGTTACCTTTTATGTTCATGCGTTTGGGGGAAGATGCTGATCCCATTGGCGTTCACATAGACCTTTTTTCCGAAATGTTGCTTGATGGTCGGAAGGACCTTCTCCCGCATCAACGCTTGCAGGGTCGCGAGCGTGACTTCGTCGAAATAGTTCCTGGAGAATTCTAGTTCCGATAGGCGTGGACCATCATTAAACTGGAACAGCTTCGGGACGACTCTCATTGTAACCTGTTGATAGCCGGCTGACTTCAGGGCCGCGAGAATCGCCTGGTTCTTGGTCACGTCTGGCATAGGGGTACACCTTGTCTAGGTTTATGTATGAAAGAACTATTAATGGTTTAATGCGTTCCTTGTAGGGGGGCGAACATGCTTCAACCCGCGCGTGCCATCAAAATTCTGGTTATAAACGACAGCGTGGATTTTCATTTGCTGATTGAAAGTTACTTGGAAGACTATGGGATATTCTGTCTCAGTGAAACGGATGTCGTGCAAGGCACTGCTACCGCGATTCGAGAACAACCGGATCTCATTTTGTTCGATATTGACTTACCAGGAGGAGGGGGCCTGCTTTTCCTCGATCGACTCAGATCTACTCTTCCCATTTCGAACATTCCCGTTATTGTGGTCACGGCGCAGACCGCTCCAGGCATTCAAGCCACCGCACGAGCCCAAAGCGCTGTGGCTGTGCTTGATAAACCTATTAAGAAGGAAGACTTAATCGATGTCATCAGGCAGGTGCTCGGAACGCCACCACCCAATAGGTGTTAACCGTCGCCTCGGACAAGAAATGGAGCAAGGTCTCACGAAAACGGCCAGCCAGTGATCGGTTCATTTTCATTGCTACCTTAGTCATGAGTTTTCTCTGCTACGATTCATTCTGACCGGTCTCGGCATCATGCGATCAGGTGACGAAACCTTCCCGAAAGACTTCGAACAGAAAATCTAAATCCCTGCATGGTCTGTATGTCACAGTACGGTACCTGGAGATTCATCCCGCCTCCCACGAATTAAGCGCGTCACTCAAAATTACACATCGTCGATTGCAATGTCTTCTTTCATTTCAGCTCGGTGCGCAATGCTCGGGCTAAATGGGGGCATGCTAGGGCCATTTGCACCCACAGCAAGTCTTTTGGCCCTAAGACCACTTTTGCGTGATTCCGGCGAAATTTAGTTTGTTCCCGCAGAAGCATTCGACCTAGCCATCTCACCGTTC
Organism: uncultured Nitrosospira sp.; assembly: GCA_900696515.1. Taxonomy (GTDB): domain Bacteria; phylum Nitrospirota; class Nitrospiria; order Nitrospirales; family Nitrospiraceae; genus Nitrospira_D. The sequence goes on from CAADGK010000076.1 coordinate 21,177, forward strand.
GCCCTACCAATCGAGCCGAGTGCGCTCCCACACTTCTGCGATTCGCTGATCCAGAGCGTGGGTAAGGTATGGTTCATTCGGCACGTTTGTCTGTCCATGCGGCCCAACACCAGAAAAGTAGGCCAGCGGGAACTTGAGGAAGCGGTTAGTGGCGTGGTCTTCATCACCCTAAGGAGGACCTGACGATGGCACGACGACGAGGGCATCCGGAGGCGCAGATTCTGGCCGCCGTGCGCCAGGCCGAGAGTGGAACGAGGCCCGAGGAATCTGTCGCACGGTGGGCATCATCGAGCAGACAGTCTACGTGTGGAAGCGTAAGTGTGCGGGGCTTGGGCTGAGCGAACTGTACGGGAAGAACACAGCACACTGAAACGCGTGGTGACGGATCTCTCGCTGGATCGTCATATGCTGCAGGAAGATTGTCCGAAAACAGCTCTAAGGCCTCGGGACCGGCTGGCGCGGGCGTCGTTGTGGTACCATAGCCATTGCGATCCCCGAGTAACCTTGCGGATGCGCCTCCGCGTCCCGGATCCTTCACGGACGCTCGGTTTTCATCTGTCGAGGGTCGCCAACCATTGAGGGGTCTAACGAAACATTTCAGTCTCGCTCACTCCACGTGGTCGGCGCAGACGCTGCCCGCCCCATTGCTTCGTGCACAACTCCAGCCACTAAATGTTGGACCAAATAGTAGACAATGACCGGAACCATGCCCAGAGAGTACGAAGCCAGTGCGGCAGGCCAGCTAATGCATCATGGGGTCGCTCTTCGTTGTAACTGTGTTATCTCGCGGACCTGATCCAATGACTCGAACACATGCGCATCTCCCTCAGATTGGTACAAAAAAGGCGGGGCCGACCACTGGAGGATAAAAATGGGGAGGTCGTGGATTACGTACGCGTGGAACTGGTAAAAGCTTGTCTGCACATTTGGAGCGACAAGGGGCAGGCCTCCCGTCATGAGAAGAATAAAGCCTTTTATTTTTGCCAAATGTTCAGTTTGTGCGCAATTGAAAAGGAGATACCTATGACCTTAGCTCTTGTTCTATCGGGTGGAGGTGCGAGAGGTGATTTCGAAGTGGGCGCCGTCGAGTGCATTTACGAACGTGGCTTTCGCCCAGACATACTCGTGGGTACTTCGGTAGGTGCCATCAACGCCGCGAAGCTGGCCGAGGGTGAAGTCGGATCGGACCAAGGATTGCAGGGGCTCAGGAAGATATGGCTTTCGCTTCTATGGAACAGTGATATGTGGGGGCCGGAAGCCTGGATCAAGAAAATAGACCCCGTTTTGGCTAATGCGTTGATCAATGGCAGCATGCCCAGGATCAGTGGGCCGATATCCACGCCCGCCCCTTCTGCGGCCGGTTGGCCAGGTGAACTTGCCTATGGTTTTAATAACCTTATTATCGGAGCTTCCTGGCTTACACAGGATGGACAGGCCCTCTTGACGGCCATTGGCCAATTTGTTTCAGCAAGGGCGCTGTTTAACCTTAAGCCTATTGAGGCAAGAATCCTATATGGTGGTCTTGATGAAACGCGAGTGCGGGCTTGGGCCGACACTGGAAAGAAACTTCGCCTTGCAGCGGTGAATCTCGAAACAGGAAAACTTCGTTACGTTACAGAAACAGGTGCTGTGGTCGAGTCCGATCATGTCTCCCCAGTACAGTTTGTGCGGGAGACAACGCCTCGGATTAAGCAGCTGGAAGCGGACATTGCAGCTGTGCGCGATGAGATATCAAATCTGCAGGCGGATCTCATGACGGCAGCTCCCGGTGCCAAAGCAGGGCTGGTCGGACAGATCCGCACTCTCCATACGCAACTTACATCCCTGCTAGCTCAGCTGGATAACGCTAAAATTCATCTACCGCTTGCTCCCCTTAGGGTGAGCGTCGCTGAAGGAGCCATTGCCTCTTCTTCGATAGCCGTGGTCTTTCCCCCTGCCCGGCTTGGGGATGGTTTCTACGTCGACGGTGGACATCGAGACATCCTCCCACTTAAGGCTGCTCTTGATCTCGGTGCGAATAACGTCATCGCCGTGCTAGCCTCTCCGCCGGAACTTGATGCACCCACACTTGAGAACTCCGCACCCAATTTGGAGTCGTACGCCAGCGCAACAGTTCCTGGCATTGGCGCGCGCGCACTCATTGGTATGCAGCTTGACGAGATTCTGCACAATGAGATTAGTCCACCAGCTACATGGACGGGAACTTTTCACTTGATTGCACCGACAATCGGACTTCACGAAATGTTGACCATCGATCCGGGGCTAATCCGAATCAATATGGACTACGGATACATGCGTGCAGCAGACACACTCGACGGTATTGATCGAAAATCATTGACGGCACAAGACGTGGATCAAATTGCCCTGTTGCGTGCTCAACAATGGCGCAAGGAATGCCAACTCTTTGGGCGACCGATCCCTACTGCTCCAGACGATGACCTAGGCATAGGCATGCCGCAGCCTTCTCGCCTGAGTGAGATCCGTGATTTGGCAGCACAGGTCAAGTCAATCGTAAATCGGCGGCGCGCTTCAGGCCGGGCACTGCCGGCGCGTGCCATCCGATGGGGGGAGACATGGGAGCTACATCCATGGCGCGTTGAAATTAATGAAGCTGGAGCTCCGGTTACAGCGATTGCCCCCAGCACAGATGAACTCCTAGTTGCGGGAATCACCAATGAAGGGAAAGATAACGGCCGCCTGATGTTTGCTCACTGGGCACCGGCAAACGGCTGGCGTGGATGGCTGCCGGTCGAATTTGGCTATGGAGGCTCACTAAGCTTTATTGGTACCGCCAGAGATGTTGATAGAAGTCAGAGCTATGTATTGTGGATTGGCACGGATGGTTGGGTATACCATCGAGTGCGCAGAGTCGATGGACACTGGCAAACGACCTGGGTTGTCGGCAATAGTGTAAACGCACCCCTTCATGGCGTTCCAGGAGGCGCCGTACATGGCATTTCCTGTCAGCAGGGCATGCTTCACGTCTTCTACACCAATACGCAAGGCCGTATTATCTTTGCAAGGCGCGATACGGCTGGCGGCGGCACTTGGCCCGAACATGCCGGCTTGTCGGGAGTAGCTACTGCTCCCGGAGGACATGTTACCGCCGTTTGCCGACGACCAGGTCAATTGGATGTTTTCTGCGTGGGCACTGATGGAGGTATCTATACGGCTTCTTGGAGCGTCGGTAGTAGTTGGAGCCCTTGGTCGAAAATCGGTAATACGGTAGCACGCGCGGGTAACTACGTCAGTGCGGTATCCCGTAACAGAGACAAGATCGATATCTTCGTGGTCGATACCCAGGGGCGAACCATGAGCGCTGCATGGGACCCTGATCAGGGTTGGCGCGGTTGGTGGCATATCCAGAATGGCATGGCGGGGCCTACTGGCTTTGTGACTTGTGTGAGTCGCAATCTAGATTTGCTCGATATATTCGTTCGTGGCACAGATGGCCGCGTATATACAGCGGCCTGGTCTCCGTCTGGTGGCTGGGGAGGTTGGTGGCCAATCAACGAGGCTCGGACCATCGGTCCTGTTTGGCCTGTGAGCCGCTCGCAGGATAAACTAGATATATTTTTCGCGGCTCCTGACGGCACCGTTCAAACCGCGGCGTGGCCCGTCAACGGTGAATGGGGCGGGCCATGGCTCATCAAAGATCGGTGGGAGCTATATGAGTGAAATAAAGTGGCTAGGAACCTGTCCGAGTAAGCCCGCATTTTTGTGTGGACAGACGCATGACCATATAGTTTGTAGGGCGCATGAGCAAACTATTTAAAACGCGGTCCGTCGATCAGCTGATGTTGTTTCCACCCTCGGTTCAATAACTGGTGCCCGCGGGGCATCTGCCCCACTTCGTCCGGGACACGGTCCGGGATTCGGTGGACCTCTCCGCGATCCTGAGACCTATACGGAGGAGCGCGGCTTTCCGCCGTACCACCCCGTCATGATGACCGCGCTGTTGCTGTATGCGTACTGCCACGGGCTCTACACGTCGCGGCGGATTGCGAAGGCCTGCGAGGAGCGAGTGGACTTCATGGCGGTGACCGTGCGGCAGCGCCCTGATTTTCGCACGATCAGCGATTTTCGGAAGCGGCATCTGACGGCGCTGGGAGGCCTGTTCACACAGGCGCTCCAGTTGTGTCAGGCCGCGGGATTCGTGCAGCTGTGGCATGTGGCCCTCGACGGCACCAAGCTCAAGGCCAACGCCTCCAAGCACAAGGCGATGAGCTATGGCCCCATGCAGAAGACGGAAGCCGAGTTGGCGGCGACGGTGCAGGGATGGCTGCAGAAGGCGGAGACGCTCGATGCGCGAGAGGATACCGAGGCGGGGCGAGACCGTCGAGGCGACGAACTACCCACGTGGGTGGCCGACAAACAGGCGCGGCTGGAGAAGATCCGGCAGGCCAAAGCGGCGCTGGAAGCCGACGCCCGGGCGAAGGCCACATACCCGTCCCCTGTGGCGACTTCGCCCCAGCGGGGCCGACCGCCGACCCGGCATGCCGCACGAGAAAGCCCAGCGTAATTTTCTGGATCACGAGAGTCGGATCATGAAGACCACGGAGGGCTTTGTGCAGGGGTACAACGCGCAGGTTGCCGTGGATGCTGCCAGTCAGATTATCGTGGCCCAGCACGTGCCCCGTGCGCCTAATGACCAGCAGCAACTCGCGCCCCTGCTGGCGCGGATCAAGGCGACCACCGGGCGACGGGCTCGCGAGGTATCGGCCGATGCCGGCTACTGCGCGGAAGCCAATCTGCGGGAATTGCGGTGGCGGCATATCACGGGCTACGTGGCCATCGGCCGGCAACACCATGGACAGGCGGCCGCCGTCGGACCGTGTCAGGCCCAAGCTGGGGCTCCTACCAGGGCCATGCGCCTAAAGCTCTGGCGCGTCGGCTATCGGAGTCGGCATCGATTACGCAAGCAGACGGTGGAGCCCGTCTTCGGACAGATCAAACAGGCGCGCCGGTTTCGGCAGGTGCTGTTGCGCGGACTCTCGAACGTGGCGCAGGAGTGGTGCCTGGTGTGCCTGGCCCACAACTTCTTGAAGCTGGCGAAGGCGCTCACTTGACTTGAATGGATCGCCCCGGCCCAACCGTGTCGGCACGTCATGTGGGTTCTCCTCATCTCATGGCTCTCACGGACTCCCCCCCGACGAAATGTCAGAAGGCCGCCGTCAATCCCGGCGCGGACAGTTACTCGGATAGGCTCCTAGTGTCAACATAAATGCCTAACAACGCCCTCAACACGGACAGTAAAAAGTGACGCGCCCCTTAGTTCCTCTGCATTTCAGGGTCCACTTCTCCCATCCTCCTAAAGCTGTGAATCCCAACTAGCCTTACGCAGCCGAAGCAACTCCTTCAATTTTGAAGGAAACCCCTGATACCCAAAATGGGCTGATCGCTTGCCCATTTCCACCATCGGTGATTGGGCCGCTCACTAAGCTGCTAAAACTGTCGCATTAATTCCAAAGAACCAAGTTTCTGCTCCCCCTATGGAAAATCCCCTCGGGACGCCACGTTCTTTCCAGACCATGTCAGTAACTGACCTGGCGACCGCGCTTCCACGGGCGTCCTCTAATGGTCACGCGCCAGCCATGCCGATTGGTGCGGTCGTGGTCAATACGGCCAATATGGTGCATAGACCTCCTCGACAAACCTCGTCCACTTAGACGGTTGTTAGTTCTGCGCGGCACTGAGGCAGGTCACGGGCTCGCTCCAATTCGCCTGTGGCGTTCGCCGTTCGATATACCCCGCCAGCCACCGCAAACGAGTCTGATCCGCTTCGGACATCCGGATGAACTCGAGGCCTACCTGCCCGCGGCTGACCCACCGCACCGCGGCCAACCTGATCTGGAGGGGCATGGAGCTGTGAGGAACCGTGAGCCTCAGATCCACATACTGGCCCACGGTGAGTCGCATCCGCGTGGTGAGGAGACACCCCGGCACGGAGAGATTGACGATCTGCGCCTCTCCGACCAATCCGTGACACGACAAGACCCCGGTGCTGTGGACTGACGCGCGCTCGCTGTACCGCTTTTTCATCCGTCCTCCTCGTGGTGTAGGTCGTCGATTACGCTGATACCTCAGTCTAGCCGAGGACCGGCCCTAGGACATTCCCCAGGATTGGTACTTCTGAGGAGGGGAAGGTCTGGTGGCCAAGGCGCGCAAGCACGCCCCCAACGTGCCAGATGTTCGGAGGGAAAGGTGCTTCGTCTCCGTCCGGCCCTGTCCGATCAGCCCTAGTGCCATCCAGCACGCCTGTCGTGGGCTCGTCGGGGTTCGGCCTGGCCTCTCATGCCGGGTCATCCCTGAACTGCCGGCCGGTGTGTGTATGTGTGGAGCGACCAAGAGCTAGTGTACTGAATGGCGGAGAGGCATGGAGAGCAGGGCCTCATAGCCCGGAGCGCCTGAGCGCGGCCGTTCTGCAGTTCATTGCTGCATTCACGCCGAGAGGGCTGGTTCTGGCGTTGGAGACGAACACGCTAACAGCGGGTGCAAAACTTGGCGTGATCGAGTCGCGTGATCCTGGTCACGCAACCCGCGCACTCACGCGCCCAGCAACGAACTGCTGGAGCCGGCTCTGATCGACGGCTTGCACAGAGAGCAGGCGCAGCCCGAATTCTTGTCCACGCGTCCACGCCACCTGGGCGGACTGCACGACGATGGAGGCGTGCCGGCCGGGCAGCATGATGAGCAGCTCGAGGTGCATCCCGATCAACGGGGGGACCGTCCCGTCCACCCGGCATCCGTCGAGGGACAGATTCCAGAGCGTACCGGACCCGTTCAGCTCGGCATTGGAGAAATAGACCGTACACTGCACGGGCACCCGATGATGCGGCCGGACGTGAAACGTCGAGGTCGACATGGAACACCTTTCATTCAGTGTGGTGCGTCCACGAGAGCCACCCTGGGAGCGGGGCTCACGGGCCGCGTGGCGGCGGTTTTGCCCAGGTAGGTCTCGAGGCTGTCGGCATCTTCTGGCCTGAGGCCGTCGAGTCGAAGCCCACATTCCCCGCCCCGCACCCAGGTGACGAGGGCGTCCTCGATCACCACCGCACGCGAGGTTCCAGGGAGCATCGCAAAGATCGCGAGGGTCATGCCCGGCACGACTGCGGCCACACTCTCCACATGGCCGTGCGTCAGTGACAGATCAAGCAGAGTGCCCTCATCGTGGAGGCCCTCGGCGGCCGAATAGAGAGCACAGGGAATCGGACAACGCTCAGGAACGGTCGTTCGGAGTGCTGTGGTGGTGTGCATGAAGGAAGTCTAGCGCCGCCGGCCTGGTTGCCCTATTCCGCGTTGGGCGGGAGCGGATCCCCCTCACAAGGGGGAGGCACGCCAGGCAGGCCATTCCCCACCCGCATTCCCTCCACACGCAGGCAAACAGACGTTGATGCTGCTGACTGGGGACGCCCTGCCGACTACCCAAGTACCGATCATGTGACGAGCAGCATCCCCAACACCACCAAAACCTCGGCATGTTCCGCGCGCCGTCAAGTCAACCGTCACTGACGATTGGCGTGATTCTACGCTGCGGTGTTCGTTCGGCACAGAAGGCATGCAAAGGGATCCCCACGGAATCGGTGAGCCACCTGATCGGATGGTGTGAGCGGATTGAGACCATGCCGGCAACGCACAGAGACGCGAGCTGAAGCAGAGGGTTCCTTCCGTTGACCGCATGAGAGGCATGCCCCCACAGGAGGAAGAGACATGAGACGCCATCAGGATGAGAAAGAGATATTCCCCCGCATCGAACAGATCAGCGCGATGAGCCGAGATCTCGTGCGCTGTCTCCCGGCACGCCAGACGGAGATCTGGTGCTGGACTCTGTATCGATTATCACTCAAGGCTCAGTCGCCATGGAGTGAATGCTTAATATGGGCGGTCCTGGAACTGAAGCAGGGCCTGTCCGCTCCCATTGACCACGCGCGATGGTGTGAGCCGGTCGATTGGGAGGAGGCCTATCAGATGGGGTTCGACGGGCACATCATGTCCCCTCACAGCGCGCTGATCCTCAAAGTCTTGATTAGCGCAATGGAACTGAAACTCGGCCCGGATCATGTGGATATCCAGCCCATGCATCGATACAGGTGCGGCTTACGAGATCGCATCACGATGTTGCTGGAGGAAGGCCTGGACGCCACGCCCGACGCGTGAAGGACTTTCCGTCGTCGCTCAATACCTAGCGCGCCAGGGTCGCCGGGTCGAGTCCGGACGGCTGTTCCGGACAAGCTCCTGCAACAGGACAGTCCAGCAAGAAAACCGTGACCAACGCTTCAGCATACCGCCTGCTCACTTTCTACCCATGAACAGAGCTCTGCTCCGCCCAACGCCGGGTCTGCAAGGCGATGCAAGAGTAAGACGAGCCAACTGAATTACGTCCTGAAGCGGTCGGGCTGAACAATCACTACCCTACGCACGTTCCCGACCCACGGCGCGAAGGCACTCTCTACAAAGGAGGTTCCTCATGGAATCCACCCCCACATTTTCCTACCTGCGCTCGAAGCTTCAGGAGTGGAAAGCCAATGATCCACTGCTGCCGGCTTCCGAGCTAAGTTGGCCGCGGTTTCAGCAGATTGCGACAAACGACATTCTGCCTGTCCTTCATGAGGCGAAAGACGCCTTAGAAAGCGTCGGACTGGAGGTTTCGATCGTCGACATGGACGAAACCACTCGTTGCATCGGGCTCTACGTCGCGGATGCCGGCCTGTTTTTCTCGCCGGGCGACGATGCCATGACAGTCCACTTCATGGCTCGGCGCTTTACAGCTGAAGAGCAAGGCTACGAAAGCCGCATTCTCTACAAGCGTGCAACAGCGGTACTGCTCCGCAAGCTGGTGGAGGAGGCGTTAGTGCGACTCATCGGACCACGGCGGGCCACCGCAGTGAATCAGTAATGCCAGGAGTGATGGCGGGGCCGTCGTTGTGATGGTCGCGCCATCTTCCAACGTCCAACTCAAGTCAACGACACACACAATGAGCATTGGAAGGAACAACCACCATGATGAGCGACAGTGACGTATTAATGACTCTCCGGATAAAACTACGTGAAGGGCAGGATTCGGGACTGCTTCCCTTCGAGTTAAAACCAGGACGGCAATTTCAGGTTGCGGCTTGTGAAGTCGCCGTACCAATGCTCAGACATCTCGTGACAACTTTCTGTATCGAAGGGGTCACAGCACATCTCATTATGGGCCTTGATGAAACTATTCCATACGTCGGGCTCGAAATCCTTGATCCTCAAACAACCCTCTGCCTGTACCCGTCAACCACAGGACCGGAGATGCTGACCAGCGTGCAGGGCGGAGCGTACCCCCAATATTCAAGCCTTCGAACACTGAGCTATCGACTGTTGACGCCATCAATGTTGGAAGCCGTGCTCGTCGAGCAACTTCAGCTAGTACTGTGTCCGGCACAGCCGATTATCTAGCTTCACCCAAGATGATCACAGCCTGAGGTAGTTTCGCCACGTCGCTCCGGTGTCTCTGCTGCCTCATGCCAGAGACCTTCATCAAACGCTCGAAGCGGAAGGCCTGCGTGCCACCATCCATGACCTGTTTCTAGATCTGGTCGTACTCAGTCTCACGGTCGATGACTTCGACCTTGAAGTCTCTTTTCACCCTTCCGACACCCCGGACGCCTTTCAGCTCCCTACCTGCTCAATGGGAGCCAGGGACCCGTCCACAGTCGCCTCTTGGCCTGTCGGGATCTGGATACAACTACGGCGGGGTCATAGGTGTGATCGAATAGTCCGTCCTCTGTGCCCTTGGGACCTCGACGAGCCACCAAACCGGATTACATCAGCAAGCCAACAGCCACGCCTCGCTCATGAGCCATCAAAAGCAGCGATTACGACTCAACACTCTCGTTGCATATTACCAAGGAGTTCACAATGCAACTGTTTGAGACATACACCACTCTGCAAGAGAAGCTACAACAATACGAATAGAGAGGCCGTCGTCCTACGCTTGTTCCAAGACTCAGTGTGTCGCCCCACTCATCACCTCGGCTAGCAAGATAAGAAGGGAATATCTCATGGCCCACGAAACAAAAGCATATAACAACACCTCTCCGGAGAAACCATCTGCCTTGTTAACGGCATCCGAGGTGGCAGCATGGCTACGCGTCTCACGCGCATACGTCTATACCGCGGCCCGACAAGGTCGTCTTCAAAGCATTAATTTTGGGAAAGCCGTCCGCTTTGCCCCACAAGACGTTGAAGCTTTTCTCAGACAGAACCGAGGATAGACGTTTTCATAGGCTCAGCAGCGAGGGAACCATACAATCTCCTCGCTGCAACGCTCCCCTCCACTTTTTCATCTAAAGATTCTCCGTGCTGACACCGATAGAATTGGGAACCCTCACTGTCTGGAGGAATCGCGGATGGGGAGCAGCAGTTCTGAGAACGCCCGACTGAGCGGCACCTCACCTTTAGAATCTGGTGGTCGCCTTACCGTAGAGCCCATGGACGTTCCCACGCAACACGATGTGAGTAGCGCTCCTCTCATTACCACTCTTGCCGATGAACTTCCAAAGCACAAAGCCGATTTAGAGAAGTATCGGGGCAAAGAATATTTGGGCCTCCCACAACACACGCTATCAGGTATTGACAACGCCATCAGTGGCTTTCGCGGGCTGATGCTACTGGCCGCTCCACCCAATGTGGGGAAAACTGCGCTCGGCGTCCAGATTGGCTTAGACATCGTCAAGCACAATCCTGACACCTGCTTTCTGTTCGTATCTATGGAAATGTCACGCTGGGATATCATGACGCGGATGCTGTGTAGGCTCGCTCACGTCGATTATGATGAGCTCGTCCGAGGCCAGTTTTGCCCTCCTACCGGCCGGCAAGATTTACAGCAACAAATTCGTGATGCCGAGATGGCCCTGGGAGAGTTGGGAAGACGGATCCGTATTCTCGATGACGAAGCACCATCCCTAGAGGTGATTCGGAGAGAGTTAGAAGCGCTGAAATTGCAAACGCGAACCAGCAAAGCATTCATATTGGTGGACTACCTCCAGATATGGTCTATCCCTGATGGGACACAAGGGCGTATCCATTCTGACCTTGATGGCGACAAGTACAGGATCGGCGCCATGAAGCAACTGAGATCGACAGGAGACGCCGTATTAGTCATTTCAGAGGTTCGCAAACAATCTGGCACTGGCGGGCCATCAGACCAAAACACAACCGCAGCGTTGGCAGATGTCATGGGTTCAGCCCGCGCCGGATACACCCCTGACATGGTATTTATCTTGCGCCCAAAGGACGTGGCATCGGCATCACAATCGTCCAAACCGCGGAAACTCTACAACGACGAAAGCCCGATCACCCTACCAACTTCCCCGCCTGTCCAGGAGTTAGAATTCCAGATCGTCAAAGGGCGCGACGGTGTTACCAAGCGCACCATCCCCTTAAAATTCTATTACACTCGTCACCGCTTTGAAGAAGTGTCAGTGCGATAGGGCGGACATAGGCCCAGCTTGCTGATGGGAAACCCTTCACCACATTGCGCTGAACCCGGCGCTTCACCACTGGTCTCTCATTCCGCTCCGCAGCCAACGTTATTCAGTAACAGGGCTCTGGACATTATTCGGTTGGCAAGGAAGATCCGCTTCCCCGTCACGTTCGCAGGGATTGCGACAGAAGACGCGCGCAGTGATGGAGGGAGGATGGACCAGCGGAGAGCTTCCTATGGCGGGAACCCTCAGTTCATGCAACGTGACCTACCAAATGGTGACGAGGCACTTTTCTGGTATCTCCGAGATGGGCGCCATACCACAGAAGAACTCGGACTCGGCGTTACTTGGAAAGTCGCTCATAGTAAGGGACTTATTGTCCCTTTCATAAATGCATGGCGGAAGAAAGCAACCAAAGAAGCCCTAGCAAACCTTACCCCACTCGATGACGCTACGCCAGGAGAGATTCAAGCGAGCTATCAATACTTCGATGTCAACATAGCATGGATACTGGCTTGGAAAGTACTTTGGGTTGTATTAGGGAAAGTTGGCATCCAAGGAAGCAACCCTATCGAAATTTCGACCAGAGAATTACGCACACTAGTGTGGCCACATCGCGCAAGAAGGGGAAACTGGCCACGCAATTGGAAGCCCCACATCGAACGGGCGCTGTGGTTGCTCAAGTGCATCACTCTTCACTATTGTCCGCTCACAGAACCGAGCAATCATTGTGAGTATCGTTTAATCGCACGCTGGTCTTATCACGCTGCAGGTAAAGGAGGCCATGGCGACGGAACTTATCAAGTCCAAGTAATGCAACGGCTACTGGGCGTTCTCAACTACTTCGAGGTAGATACGCCTCAGCACTTCCGAGCAAATAAATCCAATAAAACCTACTATGATTTCAGAAGGAAATTATCCCCCGAAAAGAAAGCCGCACTATCTGGCGGCAGGGCAGGAGAAGCCGGAGACAGCTATTCCAAGTGGGACCCGCATTTGCCTTTTCACCTAAGTGCGGCGAATTTCACTCCGGCGCAGATGAACCTATACTGCTTTGTCGTGCAGAACATCACATTAAATAAAGACGCTTCAAGAATGCCTTCGCTTCATTCGACAGTACCTAATCACTCTCGGATGGGACCGAGACTGTACACCAGACAGTTCTGCGACGAACTGCCACCCCATGAGGGGATGCTTGCCGCACTCGGGCACTTTTCCGTCAATCCTGAATTAGGGTTCTATTTCAAGACACTTGCCGCCAAATGTCATGCCCTCCCCGTGGAAGAAGCAGGAATCTCTCACAAAGAACGGATCACCTTAATGCAAGAAGACCTGGAACATGTTGTCGTGAAGACACTCGGTGGTATGGTCCTTGGACAACATTGCGCTAAAAACCTCTCGTGGATACGCTTGACCGAGTTTACAGCTCTTCCAGTGCAAGTCCTGTGGAACGAAATCCGTGTCTTTTGCTTTCTCCCAAAGAATTATCAGCAGACCCTGCTGAACGCTTGGCAAGACATGGTAGGCCCCCATGCATTGGAGGAGAAAAACGTGAGCGATGAAGAGTTGCGCCTGCAGGTGTGTCTGGCGTTAAAAAGGAACAACATTAAGAAGAAAGACTTGGCGGCACGGCTTCAGATCGTGCCATCGACCTTAACTTATTGGTTAACTCCTGAGGATTTCGCGGAAGCAAAGCGAAAAAGAAGCACTCCTATTCCAGCCGCCGCAATACCTAAACTTCGCGAATGGCTCGCCAGCCTGGCCCTACGTGCCGCCTAGGATGACCTCGGATAATGAGACGTCCCCTCACTTCACAAGAATTCAATTTCACATGGACTCACTTTCCAAACCCAGATCTATAGCTTCGCTCACATTATTTCTTATCTCTTTCACCTGCATTCCAATAATTTTGTCCCCATACACTCGCAAGACGTTGTTTTTCCGCCAGTTGCCCGCCTCAAAAGAGCCACATTAAGTGGCTCTCTTTCACATGAATTTTGCGGGTCGACCCTCTGCAAGCTCCTTCTTGTCGGAAGTCTGCAGGAAGAGCAACCCTCCCCTCCGATCGAGGCTTCCTGGAACGACTAGGTTGCGCTCCCGTGTAGATCCGCTGGTCGTTCACACACTCTCTCAACTCCACAGACGCATACACAGTAATGGATCGTGGCTGTACAACAGACTACAAGTCTGGGGCCACCTCTGGACGGATCTTGAGCTGGCGAGAGGCCAGGAAGATTCATCCTCTACAGGTGGTATCGTGCCAAAACGTCGACCAATTCCAACCAAGCGCTACAGCAAAGAGCAAATCCAGTGTCTACTTGATCAGATGTCGCCACATGACCGCGTGGCCTTTGCACTCGGTATTAATGCAGGACTTTCTCCGGAAGAACTCGTTCAACTGGCGCCCGCCAGCTTTGATTTGCCCAATGCTCTCATCTTTGTTCCCGCCATAGACACGAAGTATCGACGCTACATACGGATCGCTCCAACAGTACGCGACTCCTTAGCCCCATTCCTGGACAACCAGAAAGGAGCTCCCTACGCCTTACACCAGAGCGCAGGCACGCCACTGTCTCGCCAGTCACTAGAGACAAGCTTGGATCAAGCTCTCCAACTGTCCAATTTAGAGATTTGTACTCTGGACGATGTCCGATGGTCAGGTGCAGCTTGGTTGCTTGAAGCCGGAGTACCGTATGCCGTTGTGGCAGCTCGGTTCGCTGTCACACGGGAAACGTTGTATCGGCGCTTCCCGCGTAAGTCACTTGTTAAGGCGAGCCAACTGAAATCATTTGAGGAAGTGCTCCGGGCAATCGCCGTGCACTGATTTACCCATTAACCCAACGGAAGGAGTGTCCCATGGCAAGAATACCTAGTGGACTGTTTAAGCGGCCAGATAGCCGGTTCTGGTGGATGGTCGTGAAAATCACGGACGGCAACCAAACACGATACAAGCGAGAGTCTACGAACGAGACCTCCCTAGAAAAGGCGAGAGACGTTTTCGATCGGCGACGGAAAGAAGGGACCGCTTGTCCCAATGGAGCTACACAAGACGCGCTAACCTTAACCGAGCTAGAGAATCTCTACATTATGACAATCCATGGGAAGTCGTCCGAAGATAAGGTCACCATCGCCTTCAAACATCTGCGGGACCGTCTTGGCGACATTCCTCTCAATAAGCTGAGACCAGTACAGCTCAACAACTACATTGTTCAGCGCCAACATACTGACAAGGTCCAACCAGCCACGGTTCGGAAGGAAGTAAGTTATTTTAAAACGGCAGTTCGTAAGGCGCTCCGATTGGATTTGGTTTCAGACGCCCTCGCTCTAAAGCTGCTACGAGTTGAATTACCAAAAGCCCCAAAGGGCCGCGTTCGCTACCTAACGATCGAGGAAGCCGTCCGACTTCTCGAATGCTGTCCTTCCTGGCTTCAACCGATTGTCGTGACAGCACTCTATACCGGTCTACGAATGGGAGAACTCCGTTCGCTCACCTGGACCCAGTTCGACAAGGCAGCAGGATATCTCACTCTTCCAAAAACTAAAAATGGAGAACGTCGAGACATTCCATTGATGGGAACGGCATTTACCCTACTAAAATCCCAACATCAACTTGGCCGTCGTTCGGCCTTCATTTTTTCTGACTCACAAGGACGGCCATTTTCTCGCAGTCACATTGACCACGAATTTTTGGACGCGGTTCATAGGGCATGCGTTGAGGACTTTCGGTTTCACGACACTCGGCATACGTTTGCCAGCTGGGCCGCGATGGGGGGAATCGAAATCTATGCGATCAGCAAACTGCTTGGGCACCTGAGCATACGATCAACTGAGATTTATACCCATCTATCTCCTAATCACATCACCCGACAAGTTCTCCTTTTGGATGACCATCACGATTCAATAGCGCGTGAGACGATGAACACGAATAATTTCAGGTTACTTCACGAATACTTCACATTCGGTGACGGCAAGGATGACTTGGACCCCACACTTTTCTCTCTACCGTCACCGAACAAGAACGATGTAAGCACTGAATCTATCGATGAAAACCTTAACATTCACGAGTCAGCAGCTTGATTAAAATTCAGGGCGCCCAGGCTGGCAGAGCACTCGCTTGGTAAGAGAGCGCTCTGCCAAACATGGCCTATCATGCAGAGCATCCAGGCAGAATTTCTGCGAAAAATGCGAAGAACCTGAGTTTAGAGAGCACCTCGTCTACCCCGTGCGGTATTTTTACTTCACGTTTCATTCACGTTCTCCCCGTGCGACACGGCAACTCACACAGACTCGGTCTTTATTGCTATCTGTGGTGCACGGTACAACTCCAAGTACTGCGCCGCCATGTTTGTCCCAAGTAACGAATTGGCAGAGCTGCAGGCCTGGCTCACGGGAGGTACCGCATCTGCCACCTATCTCATCTCGAAATAAACGCGAGGCTGGGTCTCGCTTTCTGGTCCCGGAAGGGCCGGCGCCCTCCCATATTGAGCTGACAGAGCCCCTCGCCAAGTCTTGCTGCGACCTTGCTTCCAACACCCTGACAACACCGCTTTCTCAGGCTGAAAAGCATAACATGCCAGGTGAACAACAGCCTTCCCGTCGCGACGGCGACCGCCTCCGGCCGCGCTGGAAATCGACACCGCATACCTCTCTGTGCAGGGTGTGAGCCCCAAAGTGATCGACCGCAGCCGCTCGATCACTAAGCCCAACTCTAGACAGGGAAGCGGAATTTGCACACGGAAACCCATTCGTCGGACAACGTCCGGTCCTTGTCCTGAGCAGGGCCGTCTCCGCTGCCCCACCGCTTGCGGATAGACCTAGATCTATTCCTCGGCGAATCTGATTGTTCCCTTTGGGCACAGACCCCAAACTCTGCCCACAATAGCCTGACAGTGGCAGTGTTTCTGATCCTGCCGCCGCCAAGTCCCCCACAGACTTGGTCATAGAGCGTGCGTATTTCGGCGCGGCGCCTAAGAGGACAGAAGCGATGTCAACAAACACTCCCCAAAGCCCATTCTTGACCCTCAAAGAGGCTGCGGCCTTGCTTCGGTATTCCACCAGTTCGCTCTACAAGCGAACCGACATCCCTCGAACCAAGTTACCGGGTTCCAAAGACTGGCGGTATGAGCTCGAGGCGCTGCTCGCCTGGGCTAAGTCGGCCGCCCCTCGGCAACTCGAGCCAAAATCTGAGCCAACCATCCCTGCCACAGCGAATCAGGAGGGACTCCGCACGGTTCCTCGTCGCCGCAATTCGCCGTATCGCTAACAGGAGCCCGTTATGCATTCACGAAAGCGTATCCAGCCTGCCCCCAAACCAGGCGTAAAGGCAGTCTCCATCCAGACGGTAGAACGTTCGAAATACAAGATCCGTCGCCGTCCCACCAAAACTCGCGGGATCGCCATCGATCTCGAGTATTGGTACAAGGGTGCCCGGTTCAGGCCCACCCTGGGATATAACTTGACCAATGATGCCATCGATACGGCCGCAGCCGAGATGGTACTCAAGATTCAGAATGGCATGGTCAACCAGGTCCAGGAACGTCACGCAGCCGGAAGCATGACCATGGCCGATTTCAAGGCTGCCTATCTCGATGAGCTGCGCGAACGGCGGGTCGCGGACATCCATCGAGCAGAGAAGGTGATCGACACCTATCTCATTGTCCACTTCACGATGCCGTTGCGAAAGATTCGATATAGCGATGGGCAGGGATACATTAAGCAACGTCGGGCAGCCAATCCCCAGCCGAGTGACGGCACGATCGCCCGAGAATGGTCGATTCTGAACTCATTGCTGAACTTCGCGGCGCAGGTTGGGGAACTGGATGTCAATCCGTTAAGCGGCATTACCGCCCCTGCGAGCGGGGCCCGGAATCGCCTGCCGACCTCGGAAGAAATGGCGGCCATCGCGCAGCATGCGACGGATCGCTTAAAGCGAGCGGCATGTATCGCTATGAACACCGGTCTCCGGTGCGAGAAAGTGTGGATGATTCGACCCACGATGATTGTGTGGGAGCCAGACGGTCCCTGGCTGGAACTGCCAGCGCCCCGCAGCAAGAAGAAAGGGAATCCGACGCGTCTCCCCTTGAATGCGTGTGCCTATACAGCCCTAACCGCAGGAGAGGGCATGGAGCCGAATGAGCGCATTTTCCACGAATGGGCGGCACCGGGCGCGTTGTCAAAAGCGTGGGCCAGAGGCGCGGAGGACGCGGCCTGCGGAGATCTCCGGTTTCACGACCTACGCCGCTGGTTTTCTTCCACACTCGAAGATCTTGGCGCGGAAGAAGGCGAGGAAGCGGTAAATCGTGAGGTGGTGAAGCATTTAATGGGCCATCAGGCATCCGATGTGCTGGAAAAGCACTATTTGGTACGAAGCAAAGGGTGGTCTAAGAAATTACGGAGAGCAGTTGAACAACTCGCCAATCGCTACAGCGATTATTTAACCAACTCCGCTCATTCTTAATCAGGGGATTGATTCTGAACGCTTCCAGCTCAAACGACACACATGACGTCAGACTGACGTTTTTGGCAGTTTCTTAGCAATCTTGCTGAAGAGGTCAAAGGCTGTCTCCAATTCGTCTGCTATTTCTGCCGCCAGGATGTCGGGAGCGGGGAGCGAGTCAGTGTCGGTGAGGTTTTTGTCTTTGATCCAGAAGAGGTCTAGGCTGAGCTTATCGCGCTTGACTAGTTCTTCGTAGTTATAGCAGCGCCAGCGGCCATCGGGGGTCTCTTCTCTCCAAGTTGGCTTGCGCTTGTGAATTGCGCCAGGCCGGTAGCACTCGACAAATTCGTCGAAGTCCTTCCGCGTGATGGGCGACTGCTTTTGCGTGAAGTGTTTGTTCGTCCGCAGGTCATACACCCACAGCTTGTCGGTCCACGGCTTGGGGCGGCCTTCTTTCTTGTCGAAGAAAAGCACGTTGGCCTTCACTCCAGGCGAATACCCGATGCCTGTGGGCAGGCGCAGCAGTGTATGAACGTTGCACTTCTCCAGCAGGTTCTTGCGGATCTTCTCGCCTGCGCCACCCTCGAAGAGCACGTTGTCTGGCAGGACCACGGCGGCGCGTCCGTTGATTTTGAGCAGTGAGAACATGTGCTGCACGACGTTAAGCTGCTTGTTGCTGGTGGAAGTCCAAAAATCTTCGCGTACGATGACTTTGTCGTCTTTCTCCGTATCACCCTCTTCGTTCACGAACAGGAGGTTTTGGCTTTTCCCAAAGGGCGGATTGGCCAAAATCATTGTGTATTCCTTGCCCCACGGAGCGGCGAGACTGTCGTGTCCGGAGTGGACGACGACCTTGTCGCCCCCGATACCATGCAAGTAGAGGTTCATTGCACACATGCGGGCCACTTTGGGGGAAAGCTCTATGCCCTCGACCAATTCCTCACGGAGCGTCCGTTTTTCTTCTGCGTTCAGCTCCTTCACAAACTTATCGAGCACGTAGTTGTAGGCTGTGAACAAGAAGCCTCCGGTGCCAGCGGCGGGATCGCAAATGCGGTCTTGCAGTGTGGGCTGCATCACCTCCACCATCGCTCGGATGACAGCGCGGGTGGTGAAGTATTGACCGGCCCCCTTGGTGGATTCCGAAGCCGAACGCTGAAGCAGCTCTTCGTAAATCGTGCCCTTCACATCCACCGGGAGGGTAAACCAATCTTCCTTATCGGTAGTGGGTCAGTTTGAATTATGAATTATTGCGCATGCTTAAGCGGTCTAGTATGATGGGAATACAGAATTTACCATCTACCAGAAGGACCGCATGGCTAAGAAAAAAACATCTGATGTGAACGTAACTGCATTCGACATCCTGCGAGCCGTGACCGGCGAGCCTACTGAAGCACCCGCCAAGAAGAAGCGTTCCGAGCCTGAGAAGAATCCTGCCGCTGTCGCCCTTGGCCGCTTAGGCGGATTAAAGGGCGGCAAGGCGCGGGCAGAAAAACTATCCACTAAAAAACGCTCAGAGATCGCGAAGAAAGCCGCCCAGGCACGCTGGAAACGCTCATAAGCAGATAGCGCCAGGTAACGGCGCATGGCGCAAATGCGTCATCCTTGACACGATAACGGCGAATAGATAGAATGCGCCGTAGCGTGGAGGTTCGCTATGAAGTTTCCGGCCATTATTCGTGTAAAGGGCATCCCTATTGAGGTTGAGTCCTGGGATGATCTTGATGAAGTCATTAAGCGCTATGGAAATGAATCGGTTCCGGTTGAGGTCATGCCAGGTGAGCCGAAGAAGAATCAGGGAGGGAGGAATCACCCGAGCAGTCATTTGCGAACAAATGACGAAGTGCTGCTCAGGCAGTTTGTAACTAAAGATGGGCGGGGCATATTGAATGATGTCATAGGGGATGCTCTTGGAGCGCGAGGTAAATCTATATGGCCCGCCCTCAGAAAATGGGCTGTCCAAATTCATCTTGCGGATAATGAAAGCGCGGAAGTGTTTGAGCGATTCAATCGCACCGAGGGCCGTGGGTATAAATTGCGACCCCACTTTCTGCGTGTGGCGCAATCTCTCCTCGGGGAACAGTGACCAGGATGCCCTGCATGGGAAAACAGTCTCACCTCGACATTGATGTTAAAAACTGCAGCGAGCAGGCTTTAGTAGAAATAATTCGACAACTGCGCGGCTCCGAGTACCTTCCCCAACAAATTGCAGCACAGAAAGAGCTTGTCTGCCGCCTTAAACTCAAAAAACGAATGACGACAGGGCAAATCGTGTCCGTATTGACGCAGGGTCGAACTAAGGCGGAGATGGCAGAGGTAGCAGCCGAGTGGGCGGACGCGCTAGAAATTACGGCTCAGCAGTTCAAGCGCCTAGCTAGCGGGAAGTAGGTTTTGCCTTAGTGGTGCCAGCTAAGAGCGCCGCCAAGCGTTCTGCCGGATGCAGCACGGCTCGATCATAATAGCTAGGGTTATCCCGCCCTTTCGGAGCAGCTTTCTTTGCGGGCTTCTTTTTTGTAGCTATCGCAGGCATTAAGACCTCGGTACTCCCGACAAGTCTTCCACATGTGGAGGAATTATACACGATTGAATGGTATTTGACAAATGCTTGATCGGTCAAGCATAATGGAGGTGTATTGAATGACGGAGGCTTCCATGAACAAGTTGAGCACGAAAGAACGAGTCCAAATCATCGCCGCATTAGTCGAAGGCAATAGCATCCGCGCTACCTGCCGAATGACTGGGGCAGCGAAGGGCACCGTGCTCAAGTTGCTTGTGGATCTCGGTAAGGCTTGGTCGAAATATCAGGATGAAAAGTTGCGCGGCCTCTCCTGCAAACAGATTCAATGCGACGAAATTTGGTCGTTCTGCTACGCGAAAGAAAAGAATGTGCCGGAAGAGATGAAGGGGAAATTGGGATTCGGGGATGTGTGGACATGGACGGCCATTGACGCGGATTCAAAGCTGATCGTGTCGCATCTGGTGGGGGATCGAAGCGCAGGATATGCGAGGAAGTTTATTGATGACTTGGCCTCCCGTTTGGCTCATCGGGTGCAACTGACTACGGATGGGTATAAGGCCTATCTAACGGCAGTAGAAAATTCGTTCGGATCGGATGTTGATTACGCGATGCTGGACGAGATTTACAAGATGCCTCCCCGTGACGGACAAGCCCGCTACAGCCCTGCTGAATGCTGCGGAGCCCGAAAGATCAAGGGCAATCCTGATCTGAAGAAGGTTTCAACCAGCTTCGTGGAGAAACAAAATCTGACCATGCGCATGAGCATGCGACGGATGACGCGCTTGACCAACGACTTTAGCAAGAAGATTGAGAACCAGGCCCATGCGGTGGCCCTGCACTTCATGCACTACAATTCTGCCGAGTGCATCAGACGCTACGTGTTACGCCAGCGATGGAAGCGAGAGTTAGCGATCATGTGTGGAGCCTAGAAGAACTCGCTGGACTCTTGGACTCAAACTGACCCACTACCTTCCTTATCAATGAGATTGACGATGAGCTGTTTTAGGAGCGCCGGGTTGTGAATGTCGCAGCGTGCGCCTTTGAAGATCACGCCCAACATGCCGGGCTTGAGCGCGAGCGTTTCGATCGAGTCGCTGTATTGCTTTTCCAGCGCGGCCCCGTCGAGCTTGAGTAACGGGTTCCATCCCAGCTCGGGGGGCACAATGGCTGGCTTGTTATACGGCTCCTCAGTAAGCTGGTCTGCCATTTTCAGGAAGACCAGCATCGTGAGTTGCTCCACGTATTCCACGCAGCTTATACCAGCCTGTTGTAAGACTCCGGCATAGCTCCATGCCCGTTTGCCAATTTGGGATGCATCAATCATGAGAGTCTTTCGTCTTCGCTTTTTTCGCGCCGCGTTTGTGCGGCGCTTTGGAGTTGTCCTTGGTCTGCTTTGCGGCCCGCCTATGCCGAGCGAGCTCCTCGCATTGGGTGGCGATGCGTTTTAGCAACTCGGCGGCGGGCTCGTCCTTTTCGGGTCTTGCAGGACGAGTTGACCGGTGAAGGCGTGGCGGAGGATGGATTGGCGCAATGCCTGTGCGCCCTTCAGCTTCGCTTCGAGGTCTGCTTCGAGATGCTCGATGACTGAGAGTTGGTCTTCGACGGCTTCGACTATCTGATCAATCTCGGCGAGTTGAGGAAGCGGAATTGTGAGCGACTTGATCTTGCCCTGAAAAATGTTGGCCTGAGCGGTTTGAGTTTTCTTGCGAGAGATTTCTTCTTGAAGCCGAGGCGATTGGAGAACGAGGGAGAGGTGTTTACCGATGGACAGCACTGGCTTTAGAACGGCTACGCTCCGAACGAGAGTGAATGTCAGCCCAATCGGAGCGGTTGTCGAACGGCCAACAGTACCTGAACAAGAGAGAAGCACATCGCCAGGTTCGATGATCAGCCGTCGGGCGATTCTCTGGCATTCTTTCTCAGAAACATAATCGACTTCAGTAAAATCCAATTTTCCATTCAGTACGTTTCTCGCAGAAAGCTGGAGGACACCTGATTCGCACCTTGCAGGTGTGATGTGCTCACCGTCGGTAATCTGCGTACAGAGCTCCTCACAGCTCGCTTGGGCACCTGACCCCAAGTGAGTTTGTCGCGCAACGTCAGGGACAACAGACCCTCGACGAAGCCCTCTGTACTAGTTAAGAGTTGTCTCGAAAGGGGAGAAACGTCATACTTTCGTATCGGAGTTGATACATGCCTGTATCCGATGGGATACCTTTAGGCGAGTCATTGCACCATAATGGTACTTGCAGATTGCTATATCAACCTTCTTAGCGTTCTGATACTTCAATCCGTTATGGTGCGCCTTGCTGAGCAGTTTAAAGTGGTTGAATCCTGTGCACAGGTTCCATTTCCAAGAAAAGTCCACGTTTTACGAAATGCTTGTAACGGGTCACAACGAAAGAGGCTTCCGCGGTCTTTGATAACTACCCTTCTCCGCATCCCTCGGCCCATATCTTGCCTTAACCTTCTTCATGCCGCGCTCTTTCGAAATTTGGATGGTAGGGGAGACAACACTGTGCTTGACTCACTATTCTGTAGATAAACCCATCCCGTCTTGCATGGACCACTTCCGTTACCATAGCTCCGTCCCCAATCTAGTTCTCCCTCTTTGACTTAGGACCGGCAGTCGACCTTCGAAGAGCCCTGTTCAACCTGGAGGCGTTGCTATGGAGCTGCGGGATATCACGAGCGAATACCCCCTTCTTAGGTCGTACAAGTCGGTCTTCGTCGATAATCAGAAGCATGAACTTCTGAACATCTATCATGCGCATCGCCGGCGGTTTCCAATTTTCACAGACCGTGTATTTGCGGCAAAGAGCAGCTCGCCGCTGGGGCTCCTGAACTACAAAACTCGCGAAAGCTTGGAAGACGAAGATCCCGGGAGAATCTTCATACTGGAGCGCACGGACAATCACGCTGACGCGAGCCGAACCAGGCTCTTTTTTGTCTGGGTCTCTTCGAGGCTAGCCACCCAATTCCGCAATACTGCGACCAATGCGCTACACGTTAAGGTCAGCGTGATATTTCACCCCTACCCAAGAAAGTACCCTAGGTACTGGGACGGCGACATCGATCCGCCGAGCGACAGGAATTACTTGGAACTGGGTGCGAGATATCTCTGCAAAGAAAAGTACTCCGTTACTCAGCACTTTTGTGCAATCCGACCGTCTAAGACGCCAGGCGGGACAGACGGCCTCGACGACAAGAAAAGTCCCTTTGCCGGGATGGTCGTGGTGCCTGTTTCCAGCCCCGCCTCGTTCTTCAGCCTGGCTGACCCCAGGGAGCTCCAGGAAGCTTTAGAGCAGATCACGAAACGCTGCTTCGAGGGGGTAACGTCCAAGCTAACTTCAGCGAACACTGTCGCCCTAGATCGGGTGGCCGTCTCCGGTTACAGCCGTAGCGGGGCAGTGCTTCGCAGGCTTTTGGACAACACGAGAGCTAACGAGCCGTTTATGCATAATATATTGAAGGAATTCTATGCCTTCGATGTGATGGTCGACGAGAAAGACGAAAAGGAGAGAATCACAAAGACCAAGCAGCAGGGGTATATGGAGCTCTGGACGAGACTCAAGGCATGGCAGGGAGACGATTCGGACAAAAAGATTCGGTTGTACAGCGCCGAGCCAGTGACAGTCAGCGGCGTCTATACGGAGCTACAAGACCACCTCAAGCGTTATGGCGGCGGTTATCACAACAAAGCCGTTGGATTCAGCGCTTTTAACAAGTCCCCGAAATCTGACGGCTCGGGCGTGTACCAGGATCTCAGCGACGGGTATGAAATCTATTCAACGGACAATTCCCGGTTACTAGTCGTATTACCATCCGGGAACGCTCTCGTCTATATTTCCGACGAGAACCTCCGGAATGCTGCTGGGTTTCCACTAGGCGGAGATTATGAGCCTGACCTCCAGGGCCATAGCTGGTTCATCTCGCGGCTCCAGTCTCATGCCTTGTTCCACAGCGGTTTCTGATCGCACGCTTTTTTGATGACCGACTAAATTCAAGCTAGCGGAGGAAACTCATGAAAATTGATATGACGAAATTCAAGAGGTCACTGCCTTATTCGAGCGAGCTACTAGGCATTTACCAGCCGCTGCTCGGATGGAAATCCAAACGCATCGTCAAGCGAATCAGGGTCGGCCTCCAGTCGTTTAATCCGCTGATTGTCGGCATCGCATCGAAGATGACCCCGTCAGTCGAAGTGAACCATAAGAACGATCCGAGGGAATTCGAGCTGAACCGCATTGGAATCGCATCAATGCGCGAGGAAAAGGGCGCCTACGTCAACGCCACGATCGCTAGTTTCGTGACGCGCGCTATCGCAGGACGACTCACCTCTCGCTCGCTAGATTCGAACAACGATGCAATCTGGGCGAAACTGGCATCCAAAGACGCGCTAACCGAAATCCTGGACGAGGTTAAGGGAGACCCCGGCCTACGATCCAGCGTTATCGATTATGTAAACCAGAACCAAATCTCAGCTAGCGATCTGGCTGGGCGCGACTTCCTGCTGAACAGGGAAAGCGTCGTGGCCGGTACACTCAACTATCTATTCGAGCACAAGATGTTCACTCAACTGAGACAATTATTCCAAATGCCTGCGCCCCAGATCGAGCTCGATGCGCTCGCTGAGCTAAAGCGATTCATTGACCCGATGGAAACTTTCGATCCGAAGACGGACATTGATCGCGTAGCACTGTCACCGGTGGGTATGGTCCACCTGTTTCGACAGTACTTTTTTGAGTTCGACACGTTTCTCGGCACACCAGTTCAGCATATCTGGCTCAGCCCCGACTCGTCGCTTGAGTTGATCGAGATCAGCACTCGCAAGACCACGGTCGAGCGCTCCGCGGAAACCGCGTTCGAGTCCATCGTCAAGACCGAGAAGTCGCGAACAGAACAGGACGACCTCTCGGATGCCATCAAAGAGGATAACCAAAACAACACCAAGTTCGGCGCCAGTCTTTCAGCCGGCGCGTCTGGTGGGATGACGACGCCCGTGTACAGCATGACCGCGCATGCAGAGGCGACGGCCAGCTACGGAATCGACAACACAACTAAGACTTCCAAGGAAAGTGCGCACAAGCAGATGCGCCTCCAGAGCGACAAGATTTCGAGCGAGATCAAGAAAAACTACAAGACGACGTTCAAGACCGTCACTGAAGTCACCGACACCAGCAGCAAGCGGTATCTGCTTAAGAACGGCACCAAGGACTTGAAGAACTACGAGCTGCGCCGGAAGATGCGGCAGGTGGGTGTACAGGTCCAGGATATTGGCACGCAGCTCTGCTGGCAGACCTATGTGGATCTTCCGGGTAAGCACCTGGGCCTCAGCAATCTCGTGCACATCGCCCAGCCGCCGGACTATTCCAGTCTACACGCACCCGACCCCATATTGGCTCCGGATCCGATCGAGAAAGACTTGACCATCCAATTGCCGTTCCAGAGCTTCCACGGGGACAATGACACCAACGCTCACTACGTCGAAGATGGGCCGGGATCCGAGCATGGCCACCCGGACGGCGGCGACATAAACGACAAGATCACCATCAATTACAAGGGCTACAAGGCGCCGGACATCCCTAATTTTACCCTACAGGACGTTCGCTTCATGGCGGTCCTAGAGAACAAGCAGGCGGTTCCCGAGTTCAAGACCACAGGACCTAACGCATTTGACATCCACCTGCGGTCAGTCAACTACGATGGCGACTCCATCAGCATCCAGGTGAAGTTGGTCTATGTCCCCGAAAAAGGCATCTTGGACAAGATCGCCATCGCCAATCAGACAAATGCCGACAAGATCGACGCGGAAAAGAAGCTGCTGGCGAAGCAGACGTTGCTGAAGGAAGCCCGTGACAGGGTCAAGGTGGCCAGTAGCATCCAACCGCGCAGGTTCGAGGAGTTGAGGGAAGAAGAGCGGATCATTGTATACCGCGAGTTGATCCGAGACCTGCTCAACGTGGGCGTACTCTTGGACAATCCACAGGTGCGCCATGTGATGGCGGAATTGATTAGCTCCATGTTTGACGTGGACAAGATGCTGTATTTCGTGGCTCCCGACTGGTGGGTGCCCAGACAGACGGTGAACCGACAGAACATCGGAGGGACGCCCAACAAGGTGTTCACATCGGACGACATAGTGACGTGGGGCGCGGCCGACAACAACTACCGCAAGAACTACTATATCACCGAGGATTCGGCCCCAGCTAGGTTTGGTAGTTCCATCGGCTGGATTCTCCAGCTCGATGGCGATAACCTGCGCAACGCGTTCCTGAACGCGCCGTGGGTGAAGGCGGTCATTCCAATTCGTGCCGGCAAGGAGCTGGCCGCACTGAACTGGCTTTCGCATGCGTCGGTCGAGGGATCCGACAGTCTTGACGCCCGCTATCAGGAGTCAAGCGACGCGGAGGCTAACGACATCGTCGCCTTCCTGGAGAGTTCCCCATGGCCAGACGGCGCCGACAAAGACCGCTACACCAACTTCGCCAGCAAGGTCGCAACGGATCCCTCGTTCTTTATCACCATCCGCGACGCCCTCAAGTATCTGGCGTTGAAAATCAAGATTAAGAACCTTGAGACGATGGAAGTGCGCACAGAGACGGTTGATGGAGAAGTCCAAAGTTACCTCCCGACGGAGAAGGTCTTCGAGCATGGCTTTTACCCTCTCCAGGGAAGCTTCAAGGCCGAGGGCAGTATACCGTTTGAAATCTTCGATCAGTGGGTGGAAATTCTGCCGACAGACCAAGTGGTGGCCGTGGAGGTAAGCTACGATCCGAAGACGGGAATTCAACTCTGACGGTTGCTCGAACCTGTCGGGTGCTATATCGCACAGCCGTGGCGCGCGTCGATTCGCTGAATCACCTTTGGCCAGTGAACGGAGGCTGCTGGTCCTCGGCCACGGATACGCGCGGATTCACCGTTCTGCCGGACCAATTGGCGATCCTGACTGTATCCATCGACCAACCCAAGAGGATTCTTGGATACAAATCCAGCAGTATGCAGAGGGACAACCAGTTTTCCGCGGTGTGAATGAATGTAGGTGATGTTGGTCATCCATGTGGTACTGAGCACTGGCGTGAAGCCCGCGCGACGCACCCGATTTTGCTCGGACCGCCTATAAACCGCCTATGGAATGGGGAAACCGAAAAGGTTATGAGGGAAGTGATTGAAAATTGGAGCGGGAAACGGGATTTGAACCCGCGACCCTCGCCTTGGCAAGGCGATGCTCTACCACTGAGCTATTCCCGCGTCCGACCGCCAGAAGAAGCGGGATTCTACCGACCAGATGTAAAGAC
>CAADGK010000077.1 GCA_900696515.1 uncultured Nitrosospira sp.
ATGGTGATCCGTCACGATCACATCGATCCCCAGTTGACTCGCGAGGGCAATCTCACGATGTGACGTCGTCCCACAATCGGACGTCACCAATAACGTGATGCCGTCCTGCGCCAGGGCTCGAATCGCAGGCTCATTGAGTCCATACCCTTCGCGCAGGCGATGCGGTACGTAGGCTCGGACGTACGCTCCGAGATCACGGAAAAAGGACACGTACACACTGGTCGCCGACATACCGTCCACATCATAGTCGCCATAAAAACAGACGCGCTCCCGCCGTTGCATCGCCTGATGCAACCGGTCAATGGCCCGCTCGATGTCGGGAATCAAGAAGGGATCATGTGCTTGGAGCGGAGACATCCAGGCCAAGGCCTGGTCCACATTCGTCACACCTCGGTTGAGCAACAACGAGGCGGTTGCGGAAGAAATGGAGAGGGCCTGCGAGAGACGGCCGCGTTGGATCGGATCAACGTGCCGAAAGACCCAGAGCTTAGACTTCACCGCTGCCTCCTTCATACACCTGGGCCATGAGACGATTCAGACTATGACACTCAGGGAAACGAGCCAGACTCTAATAAGTCGCTGCTTCTTTGTCAAACAACGCAGAGCGGAGAACACCAACGGGGTACCGGCAGAGGGAATGAAAGAGATTCGAAGGGAATCACCAGACTATTCACCGCCTTTCTGCACGTAGTTCTTCACAAATTCCTCCGCGTTCTTCTCGAGAACGTCGTCAATTTCATCAACCAGCTTATCGATATCTTCCTTCAGCTTCTTCCCGGTCTCCACGACTTTCGGGTTGGCCTTGACCTCTTCCTTGCCTTGTGGTTCTCGTCGCGGCTCCTGCTTTCGTTCCTGCTTTTCCATTCGAGCACCTCCTGTCACCCAGGGAAATCCTCGCGGTCAGCTCGCAACTATCGATTATACATGCACATTACTCTAGGGGACAGAAACCCGTCAAGGCAAGGGTGGAAACAAAAAGCGCCGTGTCCTGGTCGGACACGGCGCTTCATCATCACAATCAGCCTATATGATCGTAACGAACCTAGCCCGCAATCAACGACACGATGAGCAGGGCGACGATATTGATGACCTTGATCATCGGATTGACGGCCGGTCCTGCCGTATCCTTATACGGATCACCGACCGTATCACCGGTCACCGCCGCCTTATGGGTATCGGTGCCCTTCAGCCCTTGTTCTTCGATAAATTTCTTCGCGTTGTCCCAAGCACCGCCGCCGCTCGTCATCGAAATCGCGACAAAGAGTCCGGTGACGATACTGCCGACTAACACCCCGCCGAGCGCTTGCGGGCCGAGCACCAGACCGATCACCACCGGCGACACCACCGGGATCAACCCGGGGATCATCATCTTTTGGATCGCGGCCTGAGTCACGATGTCGACACAGGTGCCGTACTCCGGCTTGCCCGTGCCTTCCATAATCCCCTTGATCGTCCGGAACTGACGGCGCACTTCTTCCACGATCAACCCTCCGGCCTCACCGACGGCCCTCATACACATGGAGCCGAAGATAAACGGCAACATGCCGCCCAGAAAGAGACCGACCAAGACTTTCGGATTTGAAAGATCAAAGGCCGCCAGTGCCGGATTATGCGCCGCGACTTCCCGCGAGTATTCGGCAAAGAGCACCACGGCCGCCAACCCGGCAGACCCGATGGCATAGCCCTTGGTGACGGCCTTCGTCGTATTGCCCACGGCATCCAACGGATCAGTGATGTCCCGAACTTCTTTACCCAGATGGGACATTTCGGCAATACCGCCGGCATTGTCCGTAATCGGACCAAACGCATCGATCGCGACTACGATCCCGGCCATCGAAAGCATGGCCACGGCCGCAACCGCCACACCATACAGCCCACCGGACTCAGCACCGCCACAGACCCAGTAGCTGCCGAGGATCGCCATGGAAATCACCACGACAGGAGCCGCTGTCGACTGCATGCCCACCGCCAGACCGGCGATGATGTTGGTCGCATGACCGGTTTCACTGGCTTTTGAAATGTACTTCACCGGCTCATACTCCTTTGAGGTGTAGTAGTCGGTGATGAAGACAAGCGCCAAGGTGACCGCTAAGCCGAGCAACGCGGCAATGTAGTAGCTGAATCCACCGACGCCACCCACTCCGCCCATGATCATAAAGGTCACGGGCAGGAAAGCCAGCGCGGCAATCCCCCCGGCCACAAACAACCCCTTGTATAGGGCGGGCATGATGTCGCCACCAGGAGCGACCTTGACAAAGAGGATGCCGACGATCGTCGCAAAGATCGTGATACCACCCAACATAAGTGGATACAGAATCGGAGCCGTCGCTCCCTTGAACATGGTAAAGGCCAGCACCATGGCCGCGACCGTCGTGACGGCATAGGTTTCAAACAGGTCCGCCGCCATACCTGCGCAATCGCCGACGTTGTCACCCACGTTATCCGCGATAACCGCCGGGTTCCGTGGATCGTCTTCCGGAATCCCTGCCTCCACTTTGCCGACCAAATCCGCTCCGACGTCTGCAGCCTTGGTATAAATTCCGCCACCGACCCTCGCAAACACGGAGATCAAGCTGCCTCCGAATCCAAGACTCAGTAACGCATGAATGGCCTTTTCCTGCCCGGCTATCGATTCGGCGATCGTGTAGAACCCTGTAATGGCCAACAACCCGAGGCCAATCAGCAGGAGGCCCGTCACCGCGCCACCACGAAACGCCACAACCAGGGCCGCATTCAGCCCGTTGTGCGCGGCCTGGGCTGTCCGCACATTGGCTCGAACGGCGATGATCATGCCCACATAGCCGGCGAGCGCCGACGCGCTCGCGCCGACCAAGAACCCAACCGCCGTGAGCAAACCAAACTTATCCGACACGGCTCCGGCAGCCGCAAGAATGACGAACAGACCTGCGGCCACATAGCCGACGGTTTTGTATTGTCGATTCATGTAGGCGCCGGCGCCTTCCTGAATGGCCTTTGCAATTTCCTGCATCTTTGCATTACCGGCATCAAGCTTGAACACCCACATCGCCAGGTACAACCCATAGCCAATGCCCGCCACGGCCGCGATGAGGGCAAATGTAATAATCGCTGAGTCACTCACGGGAGATCCTCCTACTGGTTAAACGGATTCCTGATGTCGCACGGCTCTCCGTGGCTTCAACCCAACCAAAGTACATGCGCGAGTGGGTAAATCCTAAGGTGGGCAGAGTCGATTTCGAAGCGAGCCACCCGAAAAGCTTGGCTATTCTAATGGAGTCCCACGGGAGGGATCAAGACCAAATACGGTCACCTTGCAAACACCTCCCCAGTCTGATTCATACTGGCAGACGCTGCTCGGATATGCCCTGGGGGGCTGATACATGAGATCTCTCGCATCTTATGGGGCGAAAGAGGTGCTGCCGGATCGAGAGGGAGAGAGACCCTTCATCTCCATATAGAACAAGAGGTTACGCATGAGACTGTCCATCGTGATGATCCAGAGCCTCTACCTGGTCAGCTTACTCACTGCCTGCGGCAGCGAAAACCCGACAAGGAACTCGGCCTCAGCTCTGACTAGCCTCAAACTCCAAACGGTTACGAAGCATCTGAGCGCCCCGATACTCTTGACTGCGCCTCCCGGGGATGCCGATCGCCTGTTTGTTGTGGAACAAGGAGGAACAATCAAGATTCTCGAGAGGACGAGTGGAACCGAGCTGGGAACGTTTCTGACCATAACCGGCATCACCAGCGGAGGGGAGCGTGGACTCTTGGGGCTGGCCTTTGACCCACAGTATGACTCCAACGGCCGGTTCTACGTCCACTATACAGATACCACCGGCACGATCATTATTGCCCGCTTTCTAGCCTCGGCAACGAATCCGAACGTCGCTGATCCGGCTTCACAGGCTATCCTGGTCTCCATTCCCCATCCGACCTTCGCCAACCACAACGGGGGCATGGTGGCATTCGGACCGGATGGGTGTCTGTATGCAGGAATCGGCGATGGGGGTAGTGTAGGGGATCCGAGCAACAATGCGCAGCACCTCACAAACCGGTTAGGGAAACTCCTCCGGATCGATCCCACGACCGGAACAGCCTGCACCAATGGAACGCTCAACCCGTTCGTCTTGGGCAGCGGCCATCCGCTCGTCTGGAGCTATGGACTGCGCAATCCCTGGCGATTTTCGTTTGATGGTGATGATCTCTACGTCGGCGATGTCGGCCAAGGTGCGCGAGAAGAGATCAATGTATCGACGGGTCCTCATGCGGGACGCGGGCTGAACTACGGCTGGCGACTCATGGAAGGATCAGCCTGTTTCAATCTGACGTCGAACTGTGACCCTGGCACCCTCACCCTCCCGATCGTAGAATACACACACGACAAGGGAGCCTGCTCCGTCATCGGCGGCTATGTCTACCGAGGGCAAGTCGTGCCCGCCATCCAAGGGACCTACTTCTACGCTGATTTCTGTGCCGGGTTCGTCCGCAGTTTCCGCTTGAACAATGGATCGGTCATTGAGAAAGCCGAATGGCCGCTGCTGGCGGCTCCCTCCATCTCAAGTTTCGGCCAAGATGGCCTGGGAGAGCTCTATCTGACCACGCTGAGCGGCACGGTGTTTAGGATGGTCCCGAATTAGAAATCTTTCGAGCAGCACATGCCGATGCCACGGCCCGACTGGTTTACGACTCGCGCTGACTTTGCTATAGTTCGCCAACCTGACCTCTATGGGACTTGAGCCGAACTACATTGTTGTCGACGGGCAGACGTTCAGCAAGGCCAAGTTGGCATTGGATAACCATGTCTATAAGAACTGCCAGATCGACGACTGCGATCTGTACTACAGCGGCGGACAGTATGAACTGCTCGATACCCACATCACCAACTCACGCCTGATTCTGAACCACCCGGCAAAAGGCATCTACAATGCTCTGCAGATCTTCAAGATGAAATCCCCCGGGTCCCGCATCGTCTTCGAGTAATCTCACGGAATGTTGAGAAGGCTTGATACCTTCGTTCTCGCTGCGCATCCGAGCGAGTGAAGTGTTTCCCTCCCTTCGACAACACTCAGAGCCGTGCACATGTCGAACGGCGAAGCGTCGTTCGCTCAGGAGAGACGTGATGCGAACAATAGGCCCCGAGCGCGCGGCCTCGCCGAACGAACGGGTCGAACATCCTGCGTGGCTTTCCTGCGATATCCAACAGCATGTAGTGTGTCGTCAGACCCTGATGCCAGCATAGGCATTCAACAACCTGCTGATCTATTCCTCCCATCGCTTCAAGATAGTCTTTAGAACAGGTACGAAGATTCCGATAAGGAGATGACAGCCTGTGGCCGCTCCTGCGCTGGACCTGCTGCCGAGTCACCTGACGCTCAATGAAATGTGACCGAAATATGAGGAGCTTCAAATAGATGAAACGCGTGGTCGTGTATGAGCTCCTGCCCGATATGGTGCTGGCGAGACCGGTCACCAATGCCAACGGACTCCCCATTGTCGCAGCCGGAACCGTCTTGAACGCCGCGCTGATCCAACGGCTCCAAGAGCTGGGATTGCCCTCAGTCTATATTGAGGGCGATGCGCTGGACGCCGGTGGGAAAACGCTGGAAGAGCTGGAAGCCGAACTCGATCATCGATTCCGGCATGTCGCACATGATCCTGTTCAGCAACTGATTCTCCGAACGCTCCGTACACACTTGCGCGCCACTCATGGTATGGCACCGGACATCGAGAAGCCGGAGGCGGCATGACCCTCTTCAATCCGATAGACCTGCGCAACCGGATCGAGCAAGTGGGAGAACTTCCCACGCTGCCCCATGTCGTGCAACGGCTGGCTACGATGATTGGTTCTCCCACCGTGTCAGCCGAGGAAATCGGCACCATTATCGAGAAGGATCAGGTGCTGGCCGCCAAAGTACTTCGACTGGCGAACTCTCCCTTTTACGGGTTCCCCTCACGAATCGGTTCCGTCTCCCACGCCGTGATCGTGCTGGGCTTTAACGTCGTGAAAGGGTTGACGCTCTGCGCCTCGGCGCTGACCATCATGAAAGACGCGGGCATGGACCAGTTGTGGCGCCATTCCCTCGGCGTCGCCATCACCGCCAAGCTTCTCGCGACCAGACTGGAGATCAAGAACCCTGAAGAACTGTTCGTCTCCGGCCTGCTCCATGACATTGGGAAGGTCGTGCTTTACGTGAAATGGCCCGACGTGGGCAACAGCATCAAAGACGCTCTGAAGACTCGCACCGATCACTCACTCTTCGACGTAGAGCTGGAATTGACGGGCCTCTCGCATGCCGAGATCGGCGGCCACCTGGCAGGCGCATGGCATTTGCCGGTCACACTTCGCGAACCGATCCTCTACCACCACAACCCAACCCAGTCCAAAGAGGCCACGCTGCAAACGGCCATCGTCCATGTGGCCGATATCCTGGTCAAGGGGCTGGCCTGTGGCAACCCCGGCGACGATCTCATTCCACCGCTGTCCAAGCCGGCCTGGAACCAAGTCGGGCTGGATGAACAGAGTCTGGCCGAATATATCGACAAGGCCTCACAAGAGTTTCTGACCATCGACGACTACCTATGAACCACTCCAGTGCCGGCCGGAGAATTCTGCTGCTCCCCAATGAGCTGACCTCAACCCCGGCACTCTCCTCAGCCCTGGAGAAAGCCGGTTATCAAGTGGTGGAAGGCCATCTGTCGCAGCTGGCACTGCATGAACTCGTCCATGATCCTCCCTGCCTCGTCCTCGCTGCAGAAGGGTCCGGGGGCCATTCCGTGGAAACACTCACTCGCACCCTCAAGCTCGATGCCTTTCTCGGGCGCTTGCCCCTCATCGTCTTCGTCCGCGATAGTCGGCTCAATGACGTTGACTGGGGTTCGTTGGGCGTGGACGACTTCATCACCGTTCCCTATCGCACCGAAGATGTTGTACATCGTGTCCGCCTCTGCCTCAGCCGACTGACTCGGTCACTCGATGCGAATCCCCTCACTCGGCTGCCGGGTAACACCACCATCCTCTGTGAAACCACTGCTCGCATTCAGAGCCAGCAACCCTTCGCGCTCGCCTACCTCGATATCGACAATTTCAAGTCGTTCAACGACCGCTACGGCTATGGACGCGGGGACGAAGTCCTGATCGTCGCCTGTCGCATCCTCACGACAGTCGTCGGTGAGTTAGCTGGTTCGGAAGGATTTGTGGGTCATGTCGGAGGCGACGACTTTGTCTTCATGAGCCGGCCTGATACCATCGACGCAATCTGCGAGACCATCATCAAGCGATTTGATCTGGTGATCCCAGACTTCTACGACCGTGAAGATCGCCTGAAAGGCTACATCGACTCCGTGGACCGTCGAGGGAATAAAGAACAATTTCCGATCATGAGCCTGTCGATTGCCGTCGTCACCAATGAACGAAGTCCCATTGCCCATCCCGGTGATGTCAGCAAGATTGCTTCAGAGCTCAAGAAGCGAGCGAAGGCCATGAAAGGCAGCGTCTACGTCAAAGACCAACGCGGCCAGGCCGTTGGTGAAACACATTCTCTGAAGACCGATTCCATCACGCAACTTCCCACCACCAGCTGAATCAAAGATCGCACGATTTCTTGTTTCGAGTATCTTTCGTCATCATAACCATTCAACTTGCTGTGCACCTACTCGCACTTCTGCAACAATGTCCCGAGGCATTTGAGCGTCCCACGTGGGTTCATGAGTGGCTTGCGCAGGACTGACCCGGGCGGGGGATTGATCGCATTGCGCCCCGCAGTCGACAAGAAATTCTCAACGCCCTTCGTGCCTGTCTTGGCCCCATTCACCAGAGCCGCAATGGCCCGCCCCACCCCAAGGTCATGGTCAAATGCAACTCCGGCGACATGCACCTTGATTGCATCCGGCTTACCGCAATCCGGAGCAGACGGGAAGGTCTCGTCCTTGTGGATCAAGGCCACGATCTCTTTGTTTCGGTCTTCGGCGTCAAGGTCATCCCCCTCGCTCCACGACGCCGACGCCGAAAACTCAGCCCGGAAACCGTTCGCATCGGCGAGGAGCTGCGTCGGTGCATAGGTGATCGCCGCAAACGGTTTTGGCGCCGCGACGGTGACCCCCTTGATCCCGCGCAGTACCCGGTCCGCCTTCACCATTTTTGGCAGACCCATCAACGCGGGAATCAGAGTAGGCTTTCCCCCTCCGACGAGTTGACTCACTGTCACACCCACCGAGAGATCGCCGTCATCTAGGACCGTGAGTGGAAACTTCGAACAATCGAGGTGATTCATCGCGATCAGGACCGGCACTCCGGCGTACGTGCGAATCGCAAAGGACAACGTCCCCTCCAGCACAGGGGATGCAGTCCCTTCCAACGTGGCGCGTTTCCCGACACCGCCTCCAATCAAGGGATCAAAGTGGACATACAGAATGGTGTTCGCCTCAATATCAACCGAAGCGGAATAGGCTAAACCCTTTTCGCTCCAGGTCGAGGAAACCTGTTTGAGCGTCACGGTTCCCCAAGCCGCATCACGACTATCCAACTCGACGGACAGCCCACCGTCCCCGAGCAGATTGTCCCGCCATTGCTTCTCATACAATTTTCCGCGGGACCTGGTGGATTGAAACGACACGGTCCGCTCATCGCTGGAGCGCCCATTGAACTGCGCCGTGAGCTTTTCAAGCAGTGGCTTCCTGACGATGATCGCTGAATCACCGGACCAGAAATTCAAGCCGGCTGCGGCAGCACGGAGGGCATACGTCAGCCGACCAATCTCCGATTCCAACTGTTCCGGAGGCACTCGAGCCACCGGTTTGGGAATAGAGGGAACCTTGTCGCCGTATCGCGCAAAAATCCAAAACCCCGAGTCGGTCATCAGGAACTGCGAGTACCGAGCAACAAGCGGCATGTCGAACTTCGGACTGGCATAGGCGATCTTGATCTGGAAACCCTTCTCCTCATCCTTCATCACTTCACTTCCAGAAAGCCCCAACGCAAGCTGGTCCAGCTTGGCCGTGGGCACTTTCATCACAAGACTCTTCTCCACCTGTTCAATCAATCGATACCGGAGATAGTCGCGCATCGTCGAGATGCTTTGGAGCGGCAAAGAATACCAGGAAAGACGTGGATGAAGCTCTCGAACCTTCATCCTGAATGTCAGCTGATCTTCAGGTGTGTCCGTATCGAGTTCTGGCGGCAAGAATAGGAGATCACCCGTCATGGTGGCTGCAAAATGGATATGGTTAGCAGGACTGGCAAGAAAGAACTCCAGTTCCAGCTCGCTCCGGCCCGCCCTGCTGACCAATTGGATATCCTCAATTCGCACTGACAGATCTTCATACCCCTTGGGCGGCTGGGTTGGACTGATGACAAGCCCCTTGAGCAGCGACAGCAACTTGCCCATGCCTCGATTCGAGATCCCAATCCCGAGATCAGCCGCAGCATGCCCACCCCCCTGCTGCTGAAGCTGGTCTTGCAACGCCAGGCTCTCATAGACTGCCCGCTGATGGTCCACAATCAGTTGGCCTTCTCGATCTGAACCACAGCCAGATAACACCATCATCCAAAGCACCAACAGCACTGCCGCTTGTTTGCGTCTCATATTCACTTTCATCGATCGAGACTACACATCGGTCACTGGATAGAGCGATCATGACTAGCAGGCTGTTGACAAACTATCTGGGCCATAGTCCGCTGCATGAGAGTCGAGTGCCTGTAACGATCATGGGATGTCCCGCAGGATGGTCAAAATGGCCGTCCAGCGAGGCCGCAGCGAGCGAAGGGGCGAATCGTACTCCGCGCCGTACGTTGAGCCTCTGAGCGAGACGAGAACAAAGCCGGCGGACTTTTTCAACATCCTGCTAGTCATCAGATCGCCTCTTCACATGGCTGGTAAGGCAGGGGCCTTCACTACATCCCGTTCGGCAATCTCTTGCCTGAATAAGAGACGCTTCACGAACGCCGAGCGACGACTATTTGCCCACCGGGACATTCTCTGTCCGCTTCACGATCTCGATCGGTTGGAAGACAGGATCTTGTGATCCTTGAGACGATTCGGCTTCGACGCGCTGGAGGAATGAGGCAGGACCAGTCAGCGGAGCGTAATTCAAGCCGACTTCAACATCGAATGTCTTGGTATCTTTGGGCGTGGGGAAGGTAAAGGTTTCCTCTCTCGCCTCTTCAGGCTTCAACACTGTATCCTCGGCTACTTTGACAGCTTCAAAGTCGAAGATCGTCGGCTGTCCCTGGGCGTCCTGGTATGTCCGACCATAGACCCGCTTGTCTGAAAAGACGGTTTTGAGGTTTTTGCCCTTGATCTCCAAATTCAACACCACCGACGCCCAGGCCGGATGGGTCGCCGGCAAGTTGTGCGGGACGAGACTTTGCACCTTGACCGTCACGGTCGTTTTGTCGCCATCGACTTTCGTCTGCACGGCTAACTTCGCCGCCTCCTGGCGAAGCTTGCCGAGACGCCCTGGGAAACTATGGTTCGCGATGGTCCGCTTCTTTTCCCCATTGGCTGATTCGCCTACTTGTTGCGGCATGTGGCAGGTCTGACATTCCTTACCCGACTTCACGGCCCGACTCTGGTCCCAATTCCCCAGCAAGTCATTGCTCTTCCCCAGATTCGCCGCCGACGGCACCGACTGATGACAGTTCAAGCAGAGATCGGACTTCTGGAACAGACTCGATTCCATCGACTGATGGGCCAAATTCTGCACAAAGTCTTTGTAGGGTCCGTAGAGTGTTTTTCCGCCGACCTCATACTTCGGCTCGGGAGGATGCTTCGCACGATCCACGTGCTTGATCAAATGGCACTGGCTGCAGGCCACACCGTCCAACGAGGGATCGCCCCCTTTGGCTTGATCCACAAACAGTTGTGCATGTTCGGAAAACTCCCGCACATGCGGCGCATGGCATCGGAAACACAGCGCCTGATCTTTTCCCCCAGGCGACTTCAGATACGCATCCAAGGCGGTACGAAACGCCGGAGAATGGATGGACTTTGATAGAGGCGACGTTTCCCACTCTTCGTACACCCGTTCGTGACAGCGTTTACATTTATTGGAATGGGGGAAGGTCTTCTCGATCAAGGACTGGCTTTGGACTGTTTGCGCCTGCACCGGGTGGATTGCCCCGACCGGCATGAATGCAATGCAGACCATCAGCGAGACACTGAGCCCGATCACCTGCCTACCCTGCCCTCGTCCCATCGGTGCCGCCATGTCAGGAAAGCACCTTCACACGGTAGGTCAGGAAATGCCGTTGTGTATATTCCTGCACGATGTTCTTCGCCTCGTCTCGCGCGGCATCGGTCGCCAAGGTGGCCAGATATCTCTCCAGCAGAGTAGGCGCAGGGATGGGAATCAACGCATAGCTCAAAACGGCTTCGATCGACGCTGCAGCCTTTCCCTC
Organism: uncultured Nitrosospira sp.; assembly: GCA_900696515.1. Classification (GTDB taxonomy): domain Bacteria; phylum Nitrospirota; class Nitrospiria; order Nitrospirales; family Nitrospiraceae; genus Nitrospira_D. The sequence continues at coordinate 11,375 of CAADGK010000077.1, forward strand.
AGGAAGCGTCAATACGAACGGCACCTTCCTCGTATTCCCACCCTTAATGAAGGGATCCGGAATGGGACCACGGAGAAGCTGGTCGTAGGATAATCCGAACTGCTGCGTCTCTTCCGCCAAGGTCTGCCCTTTTGCATCCTTTGCCGTGACGGTCAGGAAGAACTGTTTGAGCACTGGATCGCCATCGGGAAAGCCGTGTGGCAGGCTGCCGACCTTCACAAGAGTTCTTCCTTCCACGGTCGCGCCGGTCTTCGTCACTTCCAGATCAATGCGTGGCATCCATTCGGCCTGCACGTTCCGGTTCTTGAGCATCGTCCCGGCGACAACGACCCCGCGAAACCAATGGCGGCCGATGGATCGGGTCATGGCGCCACGCCGTGACGTCGAGCTCCCGGTTGAGGGCTCCATATGGCAATCCTGACAGATCGTCCCTTCGAGGATTTCACCGGGCAGATTCTTTTGCGTGACATCTTTCACTTTATCGAAGTGGCAGGAGGCACAAAAGCTGGCCTCTCGAAACTGCGTCGACTGCACGGCAGGATGGACGAGGTTCTCCTCCGGATTGGCATAGGGGCCAAAGAGGGTTCGGCCAGGCTGCAGCGTAAACATCGGCGGCGAGGATGCATGCCTATCCATCCCCGCCATCAAATGGCATGCCGCACAGCCGATGCCTTCCACCCCAGATTTTCCACTCAGGACTTGGCCGGCGATCTTCTCGGCATGTTCAGGGAACACCGTCACGGCAGGCGCATGGCACGACAGACATCGGCGCTGCTCATCCGCGGTTGGATTCGTCTCTTTCCAGAGGCCGAGGACCGTTCGAAAGACCGGTGAAGTCAACGATGTCCCGTGCAAGAGCGCCGCATCGACACGACCAAACGTCTTCAAATCAGGCGTCTGCTCTCTAACACCCTTCCATTCTTCGTAATGCCGCTCATGGCACTGCTTGCAGTCCTCCGACCGGATGAAGATCTTTTCAATTTCCGCTACCCAATCACTGGACACCTGCTCGTTCGTGCCTTCCGCCATCACCTGACCATCATACAAACCGCTCGGCAGACTAAGCAGGATGATGAGCGACAGGAGACACACCACCGCAGCAATTCGTTCCAACCACAATCTCCCGCCGCCTCCACTCGCCTTACCCTTCACTCCTTACCCCTCACCCTTTACCGTTCACCCCTCACCCATCCCAACTAATCCCGCTTGCAGCCGACAAAGTGAAAATTCACTCCCCATCCGACCGGATCACCGGGATCAGCCGGTTCATAGGTTCCCACGGTCACATTGCATTCCTTCATCGCCTTTTTAATGGCCCGTCCGAAGTCCGCCATGTTTCGAATCTCTTGTTTATTGATCTCCTTGATGACGGACCGCACTTTGATACCGGCATAGTCTGCACGGGAGTTCCCAATGACCTCGAAGACCGCAACCCCCTGAGGCCTCTCAAGATGGAGTTCTTTCTGAATCGCTTCATCGACGGCGCCGACGACTATCCCGAATTCCTCGCCCAGCTTCGATGCTTCCTCCTCCGTCATTTCACCGGATTGCGCCTCAGCCTGTGTGACCCCGACAGCGGCAAAAATGAACAGACCCAACAACACCTCACTCAGCATTCCTCCATTCACCAAAGGTTCCTCCGAACCTGTTGCGATTCTTCACTCCCGCAGGGTGGTCAAACAGGCTGTCCAGCGAGGCCGCAGGGAGTCCGGCAACTGAGGCGTACCCTATGGGGTACGTCGCAAGGAGACGGACGACCGAGAACAAAGCTGGCGGCCTGTTTCACCATCCTGCTACAACCCTGCGACGGGATCGATGCGTAACTGAAACCACGGCGCCACCGCCTTTTGCCCGTTTCGCTCTTTGTTCTCTCCATTCCAGACGGAGAATGACACGGTTTGGATCCGTCCGGGAACGAGTGTCGCTTCGTTCTCCTGCTCCTCGCTGAGGAGCGGACGTCGCATCATGACGTGCCACACCCCGTCCTTCCAAAATCCTTGCCCCTGCACTCGTCCCTGTTTGTCTTTCGTCGTCAGCGTGCTGAACCCCCCGCCGATGAGGTCCTCCACGGAAGACACTCGCCGTGGGATGACCTCGAACGTTCGCACGCCACCTTCTTTCTTCTCCGGAGCGCGCGCGGCCCGACGATCGATATCGCTCTGCCAGTCCGCCTTCCAATGCCAGATGTTGATGTAGTGATCCAACTGCCCCATGCAAAAGAACGCCGGAGCATCACCGAGAGGGAACCCGATCGCCACCCCATCGCGGAACGTCCCAGGAGTCAGCCGATCATTTTTAGTGTTGTCCTGCCATTCCAAGAGAAAGGCAATATCGGTCCCATTGTGGACGGATCGCACCGTCAACGCACGAACGGTGGGCTCAGGCCAGACCGGCCTGGTAATGACTTGACCGCTGAGAGGAATAGTGATCGATGAGATGGTTTTCCAGACCTCATCATCGGCTGTCTTCGGCATTTCATCTTGGATCAAAAACGCTCGGATCGTCATCCCCTCGGAACTCACTAACGGAACCCCGAAGGCGCCAAGTACACTCGCGATGACGATCAGCCCGGATAAGAATCCAAGCACATGAAACCGGACGCTACCGATGGACGTCGTTCGCATAGCACTGTACTCCGAGAAATGACCGCGCTCAGAATATCACAAAACCTGATCGAGACAAATGTGAGGAGAGGACAGATACTGACGGATGGTTTAGGAGAGTTTGAGGCGGCGGATCTTATTTTCTCCACGTTCGCAGATATAGAGATAGCCCTGTGAGTCCAGCGCCAAACCAACGGGAGAATTCACCACCGCGTCGACAGCCAACAGACCGTCACCGTGCTTCAACTGTCCGGCGGACTCTTTCGCGACAAACCGAGCCGCTCCGCAGCCACCGATGTTCTTGTCTTCGTAGCCGCTGTCCCCGTTTCCCGCGACCGTGGTGATCACGCCGGTCTTGCCGTCCACCTTCCGCACGCGATGATTCATGGTGTCGGAAATGTAGAGATGGCCGTCTCGATCAAAGATCGCGGCTTCCGGAGCATGCAACATGGCTCGCACAGCCGGTTTGTCGTCACCATCGTATCCGTATCGACAGACCCCGGCGACGGTCGAAATCACACCGGTCCGGGCGTCGATTTTTCTGACTCGATTGCTTCCCTTATCGACCACATACACATGATCCCTGTCGTCGACCGCAATCCCGACGATGTCGTAGAGACGCGCGTCCATCGCGGGCTTTCCGTCATCCAGATACATGGACATATCGAGCCCATCGGAACAGACCGGCATGAGCCATCCTTGATCATCGCTGAAATCAATCCCGATCGCATCACCGGAAAGCACCACGAGGTTCCGCGCCACCAGCGGTTGTTCACGCGCATCGTCCTCAGCCGTCCAGGTGCCCGCGATCGTCGTCACCAGATCCGTCTTGGGATCGTACCGCCGAACCTTGTGCGCCTGCGTGTCGGCGATGTACAACCGATCGTCCTGGCCGAATGCGATGGCTGCCGGCCACGTCAGATTGACCTCGCGCGCCGGGCCGTCCCCGTTAAATCCATGCTGACCGGTCCCGACGACGGTCGTGATAATGCCTGTCTCATGATCGACTTTCCGAATCCGATTACTTCCGGAGTCACAAATGTACAGATTGTTCTCCGAATCAAAAGCGACCCCCAGAGGCAAATAGAGCCCGGCCTCTCCACACACACCTTCATCCCCGCTATAACACGTTTCCCCGATTCCGGCGAAGTTGTGGACCGTCCCGTCTTGAAGGTGCACCCGCCGGATGCGATCCGATCCTGACTCCGCGAAGTAGAACCACTGCTCAGCCCGATCGAGTGCCCCGTGATGAGGAAGCGGGATTCCCGCCTTCACGGCGCGCTTGCCGTCCCCTGTACTTCGAGCCTTCCCGTTCCCGGCAAAGGTTTCAATATAGCCGACGGCCAATCCAACTTCGGTTTCCATACGTACGATACTTTCTAGGAGGCTGTTAAAAGATGATCTGACCGCTCGCGCATGTTCGACGCTCGACACAGGAGGCGCACATAGACCTGTGCTCTCACCCACCCCTGCGCGCGGCTCGACTGAGCTCGCCGAAGTCCAAGACGCGCATTTCACCGCCCAAGACCTCGCTCTCGTACCTCGGACTCGTATCTCGTAGCGAATGACGCTTCACGGAACTCGCATCACGCGCTTGAAGCGCTGCGACCTGCCTTGCCAAGCCGCTTCGTCAAGTCGGGAGCTGCCGCCGGAGGACTGTTTCACATCCTGCTAGGCGCGTGGCGCGGGCTGCACCGTGGCCCCTGCGGGCTGACTCAACGGCGCACTCTGGGCCGGAGCGGCCGTGGCCACTTGAGGAGCAGCGGTCTGTTGGGCCGCCGCTTGGGCTTCGGCTTCGATGGCCTCCGCCTCATGCACGGACTTCTTAAAGCCCTTGATCGCCTTCCCCAGGCCTTCGCCTAACTGCGGAAGTTTTCCGGCGCCGAAGATGATCAACACGATCATGAGGATGAGGATCAGCTCGGTGAACCCTAGACTGCCGAACATAGGACACCTCTTCTAAAAGTGAATCAAGGTCTCGGACCATCCTTGGCCTTCTTGGCAAACCGCTCTTTCAACCGCTTCCTGGCCTCTTCGGCCTGCTCAAACATCTTGCACTTGTCGTACACACTGATGAGATTGTAATAAGCCAACGGCTCGTCGGGATTGTGCTCCACCGCGCTTTCCATCACGCGAATCGCCAAATCGGTCTTCTTATGATTCAACGCGATCTCCATCAATTTGAAGGCCGACTCCAAGTGTTTGGGGTCCAACTCCAACGTACGAAGATAACACTGGATTCCCATATCGATCGTGTTGTAATCGGACACCTGGGGATTATCCAGCTCAATATAGACGCCGGCGAGGTTATACCACGCGATCGGATCATCCGGTGTGATTTCCACGAGACGCTCGTAATACCCCTTCGCCTCCATGTATTGCTTCTTGTCCGCGTGGAGTCTGCCCAGATTGAAGAGCGCCAGCACGTCATGGGGAAAGACTTGTAACGCGTGTTGGAACTCGGCCGCTGCTTCGTCGGCCATATTCTTGGTCGCGTAAATCGTACCCAAGTTGGCATAATACATGGCCAGCGAACGGTTCATTTCGGCACGAAGCGATTCCGCCATCTCGATGGCCTTCTTGACCTCGGCCAACGCATCGTCGAGACGCCCTTTGCTGAAATATAATTCCCCGAGACGACAGCGCGCCTGAAAATCGTCCGGCTCACTGGCCAACAGTTTTTCAATCCCGGCGATCTCTTCTTCCGGAGTGAGCGGTTGATCCCCGAGATCAACCGCCGTGTCCCCTTGCGGGGGCGTGGATGTGGGTGTGTCCATCATTTAACTCGTTCTGGGCCTTACGCCCGACCGGTCATCAATCCATCCGATGCCGGCATCATCGGACCGGCACTCGTCGATAGTGCTTCAGCTGTCGCAACCTTGACCCGATCACAGGCCAGCAGCATGACCCCCAGCACTACCATCAACGTCAAGTTTGAAAACAGCAGCGCATAGCCCGCGATAAACATCAGTCCAATGCCATAGCCGGCCAGTCTCCCCATGGTCATGAGCTTCACCACCGTGTAGGACCAACAGAGTAAGCCCCCGACATAGAGGGCAAAGGGGAGATAAAACGTATAGCCCATCCCGAACTGAAAGATCCACCCGATGCCTTGCGAGGCCTGCCGAAACCCGGAGGCGAATCCTGGAGCAATGCGATCCAACAGATAATCGACCACAAGGAGGGTCGTAAACGTTACGCCCGTGACCGACCAAAACCAGATGGCTCGGTTGCGTTGCTGCCGATTCTTCGTTCGCAGCGAGAGGCTCTTACTCTTGCCATAGGCCAGAAAGGCACAGACGCTGGCGAGGACCATCAAGGCCTCGCCCATACGATGCGATTCATACACCAAGGGAGGCTGCGCAATCGTTCCCATCAGACTATACGCCGACGACACGATCTGATAATACAGCCAGCCGGACATACCCAAGAAATAGGTGACCGCCAACGCTCGTTGAGCCGGCTCACGATGCGTCATCGCATAGTCCGACACAAATGCGGTCAGCACCAACAGGGTCAATCCGTTGTAGACAATGGCACCCAACATCCCCGGCGGCACAACCAAAAACCCAACAGTGAGCACCAACAGCAGGGCCGTTCCGATGATCCCCAGTTTCACCAGTCGACTGTTGTCGCTCCCTCCCCAACGATTGACCATGGTGAGCGTCAGGGCCAAAAACAACAACACCGCGACGATGTTGAGGAGCCACGCTCCTACTTCGGTCAAGGCCGTGAATGTCGGGGTAATCCATGGATGCGTTGCGGCCATCTTACTGAGATGCATCCCAAGACGCGACAACAAACGGTACAACACAAGTTCGAGAAACGATGCGAGCAGGACGAGCTTGACCGTGTAGTCAAACAACGGACCAAAGTCCGATACTTTCCCGATCACCCGTTCGCTCAGCGTCGCCGGTTTCATCACGGTATCCATAGGAATCGATATTATAGCCGCCGTAGAAAAAGAGGGTCAATGTGCGGCCATCGACGCCGGCTTTGCTCCTGCTTTGGCCTTCGAGATGTAGAGCAACCCGTCCGCCATCGCATAATTGAACGGCAGCTCGCACACCACCTCGCTGATCCTTCCGTACACGTACTGGTACAACCGCTCCGCTTCATCCGGGGTCATCCCCTCTTGCACCTCGTAGAAGAACCCAAGACTCAGATCTTCCGCGGACGGCCGCATGATCCGACGGATCCCATAGCTACCGGGATCGCTCATGATCGGCGCTTCCTTTTCCAAATCAAACAGACAGGGCTGGCACGAAAACCCGTAGGACTCGTGCAATCGCTTGTTTTCAACGATGAAGTTCATGGTCTCAAGCGCTTCTTCTTCCTTCTCCGTGGGGAATCCGACGATGATGTAACAATGCACGGCAATCCCGAGGTCCACGCAGTCATCCGCAACCCGCCGGACCCACTCCTGCTTGATCCCCTTCTTCATAAAATCCATGATCCGCTGGTTGAAGGATTCCAGCCCAAACACGATCTTCAAACAGCCGGCATCCCGCATCGAGGACAGCAGCTCGCGTGAGAGATTTTTCTCGAAGCGCATCTCGCAGGTCCATTTGACATCAACCTGCTTCTCGATCAGTTGCTGGCACAACCGTTTGGTCGGCGACAGGGCGAAACATTCGTCGGTGAAAAAGAAGTGGCGCGCCCCGTAACGCTGTTTCAGCCATTGCAATTCTTCGACCGTACGGCTCGGATCCTTCTGCCTGAAATTCTGGTGATCGAGGGTCAACGCGCAGAACGCACAATCTTTGTAGTAACAGCCGCGCGAAAACTGAACAGGGAGAACCGGTTCAGGCGAGAGGTAAAGATCCAGAGGGAAGCCATCATAATTCGGGGCCGGAAGCTGATTCACATTCTCGGAATAGAACGGCTGGTTGACCGTGATCTTGCCGTTCTGCCGATAGATCAGGTTGGGCACCTTGCTGTAGTCCTTCTTCCCGGCCAGCTGGTTGACCAATTCAAGCAAAGCCGTTTCCCCCTCAAACACGACGATGTCGTCGGTGAGCTCGAACAGGCTGGGGCATCGGCGGATGTTATCGACCAGACGGGTAAAGATGCTGCCGCCGATCGTAATATGCAGATCGGGAGCCGCCTCCTTGATCAGTCGACAGAGTGTGAGGCCCGGAATGATCTGCGATGTCGCGGTAATCGACACCCCAATGAGATCGGGACGGCTGTCGACGATCGACGGAATGAAGCGGTCACGAAAAAGGCTGAGATACGGATTCTGCGCCTCGTCGCGCACGACTCGCATCAGATCCTTCGAGGAATAGATCGAGTAGCTCCCAAACTGATTATCAACGACGGTCAATCGGGTCGGGAAGTAGACGGAGGACACGACCTCCAGCCACTTATCGATCATGAAGAGACTGGCACGATAGGCATCAGGGTCGTAAAATTCTTCACTCCGCAGAGTCTCCTTGGCCAACTCAATCCGATCGACCAGATACCCAAACCGATCAAGCGAGTCCGTCACCTTGCCATAGTGCTCGCGGCTTCCCGGCCCCGTCTCTCCCGTTTGGCTCCGCTCCAACTCGCGTTGCTTGGCCGTCAACTGTTGGTACACCTCTGCCGCATAGCCCCTGGTCAGTATGGTGTCCAATAATTCGATACCCAAATCACGCTGGGAAACGTTGGAAACCCCGCCTTGATGCAGAAACCCCGTCAGGGACGGCAAGCTGAGGTATGGCTGGGACGGATGCCAGGTCGGAGGGAAAAGGAGTGAGACGTTCATGGTCTGCGATGTCCTTTTACTCTTGAAAATCAGTGGCTTCTATTTCTTGAATTTTATACATTCCGCTCAAGGCGAAATGCAATCCTACTTGGGTGAATCGATCGGATGGATACAGATCACAGCACAAAAAAAGGCCCCGGACCGCTCCCTCCTGTGAGGGCATCGATCCGAGGCCTTGTTGAACTTCGAGAACGAGGCAGCCAAAAATCTGCCTCGCACGAATCAGATGACTACAGCTTCAGCGTAAACCAGGTCGACAACGACTTCATGCCGTTTCGCTCGATGTTGGCGCCGTCCCACACTGCAAATGCAATGGGTACCGACATCCCCGCCTTGAACTGCACATCGTTCGCATCGCTGGTTTCCAATGTCCGCTTCACAACCACCCGCCAGGTTGGCCCGGTATACCCGCCGCCCTTCACGGACCCTGATGGCTCCCAAACACCGTTCCCGATGACATCCTGATGAGCTTGCGTCGTGAGGGTGCTGAAACCATTGGCGCTCAAATCCTCAACCGAACTCACACGGAGCGTCGGGTCAGACATGATATTTCCTGACCAGATGCCGGAGTTGAACGGTCCGAGGCTGCGGCCGATACGGTCGGGATAGGTGACGCCTCCCGCCGGCTCTTCAAAGTAATAGTCCCAGAAGATTCCAGGGTACTGGTCGTCCACATCCCAGATGCCTGCACTATCCTTGCCGATGTCCTTCTGCCACTCAGCATTCCACCGCCAAATGTTGGTGGTTCCGCCGGATTGCCCCATACACTGAAACGGCGGAGCTCCGGCCGTGTTCACCGGGAACATCAGCGCCACTTGATCGCGGAAGTCTTGCGGGCCGATCGCCGTATCATTCTTCGTCTGATCGATCCACTCCAACCGTAACCCCACTTCCTTACCGTTCGTCATTGCCTTCACGAACACCGATTTCACCGAAATATTCGGGTGCATCGGGGTGGTGATCAGCTGACCGCTCAGAGGAACGACAACTCCCGGCACGCTCTCCCAGACAGGGTTGGCACCGTCCATCGGAATTGAGCCCTTAACCGTCTTGGCCGGTATCGTCACCGGTTGACTGACGGCGAGTGGTACTCGCCCCAACGTCAGCATCAGGCCGACAGTGAGGGCGGAGAGAAGAACGGCAAACACCAATTTCTTGTTGGTCGTCTGCGCTACCCTCATAGTATTATTCCCTCCTCGTGAAAATTGAATGAAAGATAACATCTACTCGCGAACCGTACCGAGCATTTCCACAGTCACTCACGCAGTTCCAGAAGGCCGCCCTTCTTCCTGATCCTTGTCCTTCTCTTTCACATCCATGAAGGACTGGGCCCCGACTTCATTCAGCAACATGCTCAACTCATTCCCTTGGTCTTGCGCGCCGCACTCATAGGTCTGACCTTCCGGCGAACTGAACGTTGCGGGTCGATAATCGGTCTCCGTGTAGGGTTGAGGCGCCACGGCTAAGAACGCCGCCTCAAACTCCATCCAGTCACCGGTCATATCGGCCACCAACTTGAACAAGCCGGAGTCCGCCTTCTTGGCCAACATGCGGCAGAACAAGGGCACCCATCGACCGATATGATTCTTCACGAATTTCTTTTGCGCCTCCACCACGATCTGGGTCTTTTCAGGCCCATCGTGACAGAGCGAGTACGACTCCTTGTAGGCAAGGAAATGCATGAACTCGAACTCCACACTGAGGTGGTCGAGCCGTTCATGGATGTCCTTGGAGAGTTCGACTCCAAACGCCTTGTAGAATCCCGAGATATCGCCCATGACATGAGACTGGGCAAATACGTGGTCGTTCCCGAACAGGGTTTCATAGGGGGGACAATCGAGCGTAATCACGTTACTGAACACGCGACGATGTTCCGACTGGAGATCGCTCAGTTGCCAATTGACACATTCTGAAGAGATCAGCCCCTCCACCATCTCCAACTGTTTTTTCAGCGCGACCAGCTTGTCCTTGGCACGTTGGCTCCCATCGGCGCCGAGGGCAACGCCCAACGTATCAAGGGCCGTCCGACCATCTTCGACAAACTCCCCGCACCGCAAATAGTCCAGAAATTCCTCATCCTCCGGATAGAGGAGGCTCCAGGAGATCAGTAGATAAATTTTGCTGCGACTGAGTGCTCGCTCAACGGCCGGCGAATCTTTCAGTGTGGAAGGGTTCGGCAACGTGGCGGCTGCAGATGCAGAGACTCTGTGCATCGGCTGTTGACTCGTCATAGAAATCGCCTCCTGTCCGTCATCCGCACCCTGCCTCACAACGATCACGTTCCAAGGTGTGACGGAAAAGCCCTGTATGTATATGAAATGGCCGGTGTGAAGTCAAGGGAGAACTCACCGGCCCCGTGATGATGCGATCGTGCTGATACGATCCGAGTGAAGCACTGCCAGCTCATGGAACGACCCTCACCATTGTCTCGCCGGAATCACACGAATCGCGACACGATCATTCACCGTCTTGCAAATCATCTCGCACATACCGCACCCCACGCAAGCTTCTCGAGAAACCAACAGGCGAAGCAAGGCCACATCCAGGGCGAGGGCATTGGTCGGACACTTCGAGACACAGGCGTGGCAGCCCTGACCAGCCGTGCAGAGTCGATGTGAGATCTCCGCCGTCCCCATTCGAACCTGGTCAACCCCGCTGACCGGCATGAGCGCATCCGTTCGGCAGGCCGTGATGCAGGGAAAATCTTCACACAATAGGCAGGGGGACTGATCGGCATAGAGAATAGGGGTACTATCGCCAGGATGCGCAGTGATGGCTCCAGGGGGACAAGCCGTGACACAATCGTTGCACCTGGTACAACGGTCCAAGAATAGTCCTTCCGCCACAGCGCCGGGAGGACGTAACCAGTCCGGCCGAACTGCCGGCACGGCAGCCTCGCTGGGTGAAGCGTCCGCGTGTTTGACGAACTCCTGTGCCGCCCTGACGGTTGAGACGACGGAATCCTTCAGGAAATCTCGCCGACCGTATGAAGGGTTGGTGGCCATGGGTTTTCTTGGAGGAGGGTCAAAAAGGCCGTCCGGCAAGGCCGCAGGCGATACAAGAACCGCAGGCGTACATTCGGAGGTACGTTGAGGATTCTTGTGAGCCGAGAACGCAGCCGGCGGCCTTTTTCACCCTCCTCATCTACATGACGCCGTCGGCACGCAGCTTATACACCTCCACACAGCGGTCACAGGCTCCGAATTCGACATCCCACCCAGGGTGATTCTCACGGATGAAGTCCAGCACGTAGGATTCCAGTTTAGTCCCCATATCTTCGACCCACGAATAGGTCGGAAACCGGCAGAGCGGGCACGGGAACCCCGGCATCAGCATGATTTTATTCTGAGTTTCCGGCACCTCGCCGCCTTCGACATCCACGGCCCGATCCATCACGCGAAGGATATCGGCGGCCATTTCGATCAACTCGGAGTGGGAGAAATAGGAGGTCTGCCAGAGCCCCTCGAACACCGACTTCAGTTGAGGAGGCGGAATCTTTCGGTACCAGGACCGGAACTCCTTGAATCGATCCTCCTTGCTCAACATTGGCTCCTTGCCCGCCGCAACGAGCCGACTATCCACGCTCAAACTCCATAACACGCGATAGCGCTGAAGGATCAGCGTCTCTTCCCCTGGATTCAACCCGACCTTGGTGTCAGGATCGTAGCCGAACAACGGATCGATCATGTCGGAGATATGCATCAGTTCATGGCGACAGTACCGAGTAAGCGCCGGGTCGTAGAAGCGACGGGGAATCAGCTTAATCCCGACTCCCTTCATCCCCTTCTCTTCAAATTCCCTGGCCAGGTCCTTTTCAACCGATCCCCATTTCCTGAGGATATCGACGCCTTCCTGATCTTCTTTCAAGACCCCTTTGACCAGGACGATCCCGACCTTCTCCCTGAGGAGCGGGTATTCATTAAAGGAATCACGAACGATATCCGAAAACCCCCAGGTGCCGAAGAGGTACTGGTACAACTTCTTGAACTCCGCCTCCCGATCTTCAAGGATGAACTTCTCGTAGATCGGATCCGCATGCTCGTGGAATTCCTTGTAGTACGTCGGATCCCCCTCTCGTTCCGTCTTTTCCACGAACGAGTCGATTACTTCCTGAAGCAATGCCGGTTGGAACCTGATTTCCATTGAAATACTCTCAATCACATCATGAGGCCATTGCCACACAACCCGCCGGACGGTTCAAGTGCAAGGGAGTCGAAACTATCAGCGCGAGATCTCCGCGACGTCCGCTGAATACCCTCGGCATCGATCTACAGCCTGCCGTTCATATGGGCAGGCCCGTCGAAGAGTTGACTTGATCGTGAGGCATCTCTTACGATCTGAATTATCGAATGAAATTATACTGGCCGGGTTGTTCACCAATCAAGGACCAGACAGCCAAGGAAACGCACGACCTATGTCCGATCCAACGATGACTCCTTTCCTCGCGCCCGGTTCCGTTCGGATAGAACCTACATCAACCCCATCCATCGACTTCCTAGCGTACTGGGGCACGGATTGTCGGGAAGTGAACACCTTCCGAGGCCATTCGCATGGCGTGTGGACCGTCGCCTTTTCACCGGATGGGGCCGTGCTTGCGAGCGGCGGCGCCGAACGCCTCGTCCGCATGTGGGACATTGAAACCGGTCGGCTGCTCCGCTCCCTTCGCGGCCATACCCACGATATCCGTGCCATCGTCTTTACCCCGGATGGACAAACCCTCGCAACCGGCAGCGAGGACCGCACCATCCGACTCTGGAACGGTAAGACAGGGGAGCCAATAAAGCTTCTCTTTACTCGCTACGACCATAATGTGTGCAGCTTATCCCTCTCCCCGGATGGACTCATGCTCGCGCGTGGGAGCCATAATAAAGACATCAAGATTTGGGAAGTCACCACCGGCACCGAGCTCATGACCCTGCTGGGCAAAGACGAGTACGATCACCATTGGTCGGTGTGCGTCGCATTCTCACCGGACGGCATTCATCTCGCCAGCGGGACCGACATCGGAAAAATTAAAGTATGGGAAGTGCTCCCAAGCGGGGAGGAAAAAGTCCTCCACGACGGCCATTGGCGAAAAGACCAAGTGGATTCAACGGAGACCCGTGGTTACTTCATCGAAGACGACGGCGGGTTCCAAAAACCGATGGACTACTGGATCGGCGCGATGACCTTCACCCCGGATGCAAAATTTCTGATCACCGGCAGCCGGGATACCACTATCAAGCTCTTTGAGATGCCGACGGTGGTCGAGAAGAAAGCGTTGACCGGTCACAAGGGTTGGGTCCGCAGTCTTGTCGTCTCCCCGGATGGGAAAGTCTTAGTCAGCGCGAGCGACGACCAGACCATCAAGTTTTGGGATCTGTCCACCGGTCGAAACTTCCGAACCCTCAAAGGCCACAGTGGCCCAGTCCGCGGATTGGCCTTTTCTCCCGACGGCAAACGCCTCGCCAGCGCCTCCTGGGATCGGACGGTGAAGCTATGGGAGGGGGGAGCAAAGACAGAGGAGTAATGCGGAACTTGGGTTGAGACTCCATGAGGACATGGATACTTGTTAGTCAAGTATGAGTCAAGTTATCAGTCAACCTCTTTGAAAACTTTGTACCAACTTAGCCATCAGATCGTCCGTAAACATGCAACATCGTCTCTTCCATATTCTATAAACAGGACACTCACTTCGGCGCGATTTCGTAGACCAGCGTCACTGTGGCTTCAATCTTGAGTTCACCCGATGAAATCGGCACATCGCCGGCGCTCGCCTCCATCGCCATGCGTGCCATTGCCACCGCAGGCCTGACGACATGGCCCCCTTCATTGACCGACAGCACCCGCACAAGCTTTACATGAAGTGCTTCACCCAGCACCGATGCCTTCTCACGTGCCTTGGCCGCGGCCTGTTTCAACGCACTGAGCCGTACCGATTGTTCTTCGCGTAACCCCCAGTGCAACCCCTGAAACGTGTTGGCGCCGGCCTTTAGGACTTCTTCGATCACCGTGCCGACCTTGTCGAGGGCACGGATTTCCACAGTCACCATGTTACTGACCACATAGCCGATGATTTCCGGGGACGCAGGTGAGACATCCATAGGACGGTTCGATGGCGGCCGATATTGCGGCGACACCGTAAACGACGATGTCTGGATCCGTTCTCTCTCAATCTGTAAGTCCCGCAGCCGGTCCATGACTTTGCTCATAACCGTACCGTTTCGCTTTTGTGCGTCAGCGAGGGACTTACTGGCAGTCTCCAAGCCGAACGACACAAAGGCCGTATCCGGCGCATGCGGGACAGTCCCGGTTTCACTGACGGTGAGGGTTGATGTCTCGGGTTTCGTCTCATCGTGTGCCCACGTCATGGTTGGCACCCCAAGCACCAACACCAACAACCAGATGATCCCCATGGCAAGCTCCTTTCATAGACAATCCTGTTCAGCGCCGCTACGCTCCCGCCATCCTTATCCGCATGTAGTGGGAACAGCTTACTTCCCGCTCCACAATGATGCAAGGAGCACAGCCTTCATAGCGACTTGCCCCCTGCTCAAGATATCCGGCATCTTCTTTCTTGGAGGGGCAATAACTTATGGCCATGACTTCAACTATGCTGCCGCTTGGAACCACAGCACCGCCGTTCGTTTTGCAGGACGTCGTAACCGGACAACGCTACTCGCTCGACTCGTTCACTGCGAAGACAGGCCTGCTCGTTATGTTCATCTGCCGGCACTGTCCCTATGTGGTGCATGTGGAGCAGGAACTTGCCAGGCTCGGACATGACTATCAGAAAACGAATTTGGGAATCATCGCCATCAGCAGCAATGATCCCGTCACCTATCCCGATGATGCACCGTCAAGGCTAAAGGAAATGGCCGTACGTCTGGGCTTGACCTTTCCATTCTGTCACGACGAGACCCAGGAGGTCGCAAAAGCCTATCGCGCCGCCTGTACTCCGGAATTCTATCTCTTTGATCGAGATCGCCGCCTGGCCTACCATGGACAACTCGATGACAGCCGCCCCGGCAACAACAGGCCGGTCACAGGTCACGATCTCCGCACAGCCATCCAAGCCGTGCTCACCGGTAATCCCGTTGAGGGCAAGCAGAGACCCAGCATAGGCTGCAGCATCAAGTGGAAACCGGGTCATGCTCCGCCTTACGCTTGAGAGGCGATTGAACAAGAGCCCCTCCGCATCGTACTCAAACCCTGTAAGCCTGTTCAGCTCGCAAGGCCCAACCCCGCTGAGACTCCATCTATCCACCTGACAGTAAAACGGTCATGCAAAGACGTCTGGCGTCTCAGCCGCTATGGAATCCAAGAATTCCAACCGGTTACCTAAAATCCTGCCGTTGAAATTCGAAGTGGCACGAGAATTCACATTCCACATCTTCTGTGGATAGCCCTGTGCATAAAGTGCAGAATTCTATAAAAGACGGTGCAAATGGCGTGTGAATTTATCAAATCGCCTATTTTTTAGGCATCCGCTTCATCTTGCCATCACCACAAGTAATAGTGGTAACAGCCTGAGTTCATTGCGTTCTTGCATATTCCTAGAAATAAAGCTTGACACAATTCATGAAGGACTCCCTCATCACGACGTTCATGTCACCAATCCCATGGTTATCCACAGGTTCAGCACATTTCTGGGGATGACTGCTCTCAGCAGCAGGAGCGAGGTTTCGTTTCTGTCAAGAGGCGGGAGCAAGAAAGAGGGCTTAAAAATACGCTAAAGAGGACCTAGGGACGAAACTCCTGCAACCAGGTCCACATGGCACAGCACACATACCCTGGCCATGTTTCAGGAGCAGTCCGGATGGTCTAGCGGATCACTATCTCCGGACCGGATGGAATGGAGCCAAGTGGGAAACCGAGCATGAAGCGGGAGAACAGCCTACCAGGCGTAGGC
Organism: uncultured Nitrosospira sp.; assembly: GCA_900696515.1. Lineage (GTDB taxonomy): Bacteria > Nitrospirota > Nitrospiria > Nitrospirales > Nitrospiraceae > Nitrospira_D. The sequence continues at coordinate 27,618 of CAADGK010000077.1, forward strand.
TTCGGGTGCAGCCCCCCGATCCTGGCAAAGGCCGGTCCGAATCAGTGAGCCACGAAGATGTTTGCACGAATGCGATGAAGCCTGAGAAATCGGTCACGCTGGGAGGGGGCAGGACGCACGAGAGATAGCAGAGATAGAACAGCCCGCGGCAACTTCACATCTGACAGCATCCCCTGATCGCAATGGGAACAGGAATCAAGCAATGGATATTGCGCGGAAACTGAGACGAGATCGGACAGATATTTTTAGAAGCGACCGGCAGGCCCCGAGCCAAAGCAGAAGTTCATGACCGACCGCCACCAGCAGGGGGGCTCACACCGATCCGTATAACCACCCGTGCTCAATGGTCGATGGGCCATAACGCATTGTACTCCCCGTCGATGATGGGATATTGTTCACGACCATTGAACGTGTGCTACAGGGATAAAAATTGCAGACTCTGTTCCGTATGAGGGTCGCCTAAATATAGTTGGGCATCGTTGGATGAGTTTTAATCGAGCAACCAATAACCAAAATGGAAAGGATATGACGATGCGATTCATGATCACATGGAAACTGCACCCTGGGAAGCTTCACGACGCGCTTGCGCATTTTTCGCAGATGACGCTGGAGCAAGAAATGTCCGGATTGGGCAGCAGCACCAAACTGATTGGCCGCTGGCATTGCCTGGTGAATGGAACGGGGGTCGCAATTTGCGAGTCTGACAGTACTGAGATGGTTTCCAACTGGTTGTTGAACTGGAACACCATTATGGATTTTGAAATTGCACCTGTTTTGAATGACGAGGAGACACGGGCCCTCGGCAAGAATCGTCCGAAACGGTGAGCATCAACAACGTGCGCATGTGGCAGTTGCCCGACCGAACCCCGGCCTGGTGCACTGCGGTTCCCTCAGACATCGAACCTAATCACAAGGAGATCACCATGAGCTTCCTCCGAGTCACTCGTGCCGCCACAGCCGTCGTGGCTCTGGGCGCGTTGTCCAGCGCTGCAGCCGAGACCAACAGCGAAATCGCAGGCCGCCTGATCGACAAGCAAAGCACCGCCGTACCGGCCTGTGCGCTGCTTTCCGATCAAGAGATCACCAAGATGACGGGACGACCTTCCTACACGAAGGCCGAGGGCGTGCAACTCAAGAACGGCGGCTCGTCGTGCACCTGGGACAGCGGGGTTAACATCAACCTGTTCTCCGGGCCACGCTCGGCCGAACAGCACGAGGATTTCCTGAAAGCCTTCAAGCAGGACAAGACCCCGCGGCAGACCGTTTCTGGCCTCGGCGACAGTGCGTACGCGACGGCATGGATGGGCAACCATTACCAGGGCAATCACGCCGTGCTGGTGGTGCGCAAGGGCGTTCACACGATGGGCATCTCGCTGCAGGCCGAGGGCGGCGAAACGCCGCAGTCGGTGCAGCCCAAGTTGATAGCGGTGGCCAAGGCGGCGTTGGCCAAGCTGCCGTGAACGCGGCGGCTGATTGTGCCAGCGCTCGAATGCAAGAAATAAAAGTTAGTCAACAATTGCAAGGATGATTGAAGGGAACTGACCCGATGATTCGTTCCAGACGGTAGATGGCTCAATTTTAGAAAGGCGGTTTGCTGATTGGCACGGGAACCTGTGAGACATGGCCCCGTCCTTACGATTCATTGAGACAACAGCATGGCTCATCATTCACGAGCCGCGTTCAGAAAATAGGCTCTGACCCCGTGGCAATTCAAAGTCAATACTCATGCCTGACCCCACATCTTCGTTAAAACACGGAGAGACCTTGGCCTTCGTTTGCCTTGGTTGTTTCAAGCCGGGAAGCTACCCGAGCCTTTGCGTAGCTTATCTTTCTGCATTAAAGAGAATGGAAACGACGGGGCACACGCTGGAAGGCTGAACGAGATAGACGCGAATGACCTACTGGATTTTACAGCAGCTTTGCTTGAACGGCTATACGCCGAACCAGAAAGACTTCGGCTTGCGCAGGAAAGACGTGATGCCCGGCGAAATGGTTAACGTCTCGGCCAACTGGACGCCCCAACAACTGCTCTGCTGGTGCTCCGTCCGTGCTGCGCGCTCCGGCGCCGGTTGCCTCCAGCGTTAACGCGACACGACTGAGGACCGCTTGATAGGGGTGCAACCCCTTCGCCGAACCTCCGCACATGGCCGTTCTACGACCATCGCACCCGACCCAACGCAGACGTACAGGGCGTCATTTGCCCTTCATCTGATCGAATATTCCGTTATCCCGGCTGCGCCCCAATCCGCTGCCGCTGCCGGTCTCACTGTCTGCAGTGACATCCGGAATTGTTTGGAGCGTTGATGGGGCAGGCCTGAGCGTACGGGTTACGACATGCCTTGTTCGACTAACCCATTCTCGATCGTGACGCCCATTCGTTCTATCAGCCGCGTGAGTAAGGTGAAATGGGCGCGCGAGTCAGTCGCAACGGCCAGCTGTTCAGCCGTCGCCAGTTGGATGGTATACACCAGTGAGGCGGAGGTCTTCAGGAGGGCCAAGCCATAGTCGAAGAGATCCGCGTCTCTGCCGATGAGCCGTCGCCGGCTGAGTTGACGGATACCGGCCACCGTCAAGGGAGTCGTCTCGAATGAAATATCTTTCAACCGAACCACCAAAGGCTGCTCGGCATGGCCATCTGGGTGACGCCCCGTGATGTCTGTGCCGTCGAACAGACCGCGTTGGAATCGGCGATTCTCCACCAGCGCGCGATGAAAGAGCCCACGCCACGTTGCATCGGTGAGATCACGATCCACGGCGAGACAGGTGTCCGGCGTGAGCGGTCCGCTGACGTTGTACCCCTGCACCAGTCGCTGGCTGGCCAGAAGGTCGGGGAAGGCATCGCCCATCCGTTCGGGAAAGGCCGTGGTCCCGCAGAACGGACTGACTTGGATGGCCATATAGTCCCGGAAATGCACTTGCGGATACCGCGCCAGCAGCCACTGCAAGGTGCGCTCGTGGCACAGGTGGAACGGATAAAATAGGACGCCGGATCGTGTCATGCCAGTCATGCAGCATAGCTGCTCTGCAACCGTATCGGCAAGCTGTCGTCCCACGCTCCTGAGGCATGATGACAAAAGGCATCGCCTTGCCTATACTTTCCGGGTGAAAACATTTCGAGGGAATTCACGAAAGAACGAATTACTGAAAGCAGGTCGTGGCGTTTCCTTTGATGATGTGGTGTTGGCCACTGAAACTGGTGGATTGCTGGATGTTGTAGGACATCCCAATCCCACTCGGTATCCAAACCAAGGCCTCTTTGTCGTAGCCGTGAGTTCCTCTGTGTATCTCGTGCCGCATGTTGAGGAAGTGGACTACGTGTTTCTGAAGACGATTATTCCGAGCCGCAAAGCCACGCGAGAGTATGGAATGAAGGGAAAGCTATGAAAACGCTTGATCGCTATGAGAAACACGTTCTGGCGGCGTTCGAGGCCGGTAAGCTGACCTCAACGGTGACGTCCGAGGCGGCATTGCGTCGATATCGCGAGTATGCTCGTGCGACCCTCAGCAAAAACAAGCGGGTCAATATTCGACTCTCCACCCCTGACCTTTCTGAAATCCAATCGCGCGCTGCGGAAGAAGGCATTCCCTATCAAACGCTGATTGCGAGCGTCTTGCATAAGTTTGTGGCAGGCCGCTTTGCAGAAAAGCCATCGCGCCTCGCGACGCGCGCCAGCGGGCGTGGCAAGAAGCGCCGAGCGGCGTAAGACTGTGCACAGATTACGCCATAAAAAATGGAGAATTCAGCTGTTCGCTCGAGGCTTGGTCATTTGGCGAAACAGTGCAAGGTAAAAACGATTCCTTGTTTCACCTTGTGCCGAAATGGGTTAGGCCATGGAGCATCATAATTTGACCACCAGGTGCATTGTAACTGTAGGGTAATGGGTTGAGACAAGAAACAAGATCTGACGCTGATTTCATCTCACAATAACCAGTGGGTCATTGCGCACCAAGCGGCGGGGGAAGTAGAAGAGAACACCTTGCGCCCGCATGAAGGAGGCATCCCATGGATAATGATCCCCCCTCTGCCCTCTATGCCCTGGGTGCGACGTTCCTGTATGTCCTTCCAACCTTTCTCGCCCTCGCACGAGGCCACCCCAACTCCTTCCTGCTTGCGATCGTGAATCTCTCGCTCGGATGGACCGTAATAGGCTGGGTGGGCGCGTTGGTCTGGTCGCTCACGAAGCAACCTCGTGGAGGGAAATCGTGACTGAGCACAAGGTCAAAATAGCGGCAGCCCACAAGGGAAAGACGGTGAAGGATTTTCTGATGGAACTCGCGATTCAGGAACTAGAACGGAAGGGCATCTTGCCGAGGGGAAAGTGACCAAGCGAGACAAAATGAATGGAAGCGTATTAGTAGGATCCAGCAAAGAAAAGGGAACAGGAGTCAAGCCATATAAATTGGCCAGAAACGGAAACGTGTCGGACAGATGCTGTCAGAGGCAACCGGCAGCGATCGACCCACCCCGGTCGATTGCTCTTAGCTGTAACAACTATCCAGATGTGAGGAAGGAACCCAAGAAAAGAGATATGGACGCCTTTGATCGACAGGGATAGACTGCTAGGCGCGGGGGAAAAGCTCTGACTTCTGGGGAAGGCCCGTTCGGGAGCCCGTCTCACTCACATACCCTGGCCGGGTGATCTGGCGGAGCGCACAGACCAACCAGAGGAGGTTCTCATGGCCACAAATGGAAATGACGTGATTTTCGGTACGGCGGGGAATAACACGCTTGACGGACTCGCTGGCAACGACATCGTATATGCGCTGGCTGGAAACGATAGCCTCATCGGCGGGCTCGGCGATGACACGCTCAACGGCGGCCTGGGCAATGACACCTTGAATGGAGGAAGCGGGATTGATACGGCCGACTACAGCAGTGGCGTTGTCGATCCTCCAGGCCCGGTCGGACCGCAGTCTGTCACTGGAGCGAGCAGTGGTGTCACAGTTAATCTCAATCTGCAGGGGGTCGCCCAGAACACGGGGGGAGCGGGAATCGATACGCTCGTGAGTATTGAGAACGTCTTTGGCACCAACTTCACCGATATCCTCACCGGCAATAGTGCCAGTAATGTACTGTCAGGCCTGGCTGGCAACGACCAGCTCAGCGGTGGCGGGGGCAACGACACGCTCAACGGGGGGAGCGGCAATGACCTGCTGAATGGGGGAACCGGGAGTGATACCGCCTCCTACAGCAGTGCCACGGCAGGCGTCACGGTCAATCTCAATACCCAGAGTATCGCGCAGAATACGGTGGGGGCCGGAAGTGATACCCTCGTGAGCATTGAGAACCTCTCTGGCTCAAGGTTCAACGACGTGCTCCTCGGCAATGCGGGCAATAACGTGCTCGCGGGCCGGGACGGCAATGATCTGCTGAACGGGGGAGCCGGAATCGATACCGCCGACTACAGCACGGCGACAGCGGGGGTCACGGTCAATCTCGAGCAGGTAGGATCGAAGAGCACAGGGGGTGCGGGCGTCGATACGCTCGTGAGCATCGAGAACCTCATCGGCTCAAACTTCAACGATACGCTCTACGGGACCGGCCTACTCAATAACACATTCAACGGCGGAGCTGGCAATGATGCAATCACAGGTGACGTTTGTGATAATAGCATCTTCAACGGCGGGACCGGCAATGACAAGCTGATCATTAGTGACTTCATGAACAATACCACGCTGAATGGGGAGGATGGAGATGACATCCTAGGAGCTCGCACCGGCCTCGACGCCACACTGAATGGCGGGGCCGGCAATGATATGCTGGGTGCCAGCGAGGCTACCGTTACGCTCAACGGCGGAGCCGGTGATGACATGATCAGGATTGGTAACGCCTCTGGTTCCACGCTGAACGGGGGCGCGGGGGCCGACACTCTGGAACACTGGACGCCTTTTGAGGCGATATCCTTCGATTACAATGCGGTGAGCGATAGTCCTGCTGGAGTGGGCAGGGACACCATCATCGGGTTTGGTGGAGTCAGCGGTGAAGTAGATGAAAACGGCGCCCAGATCGATCTAACCACGATCGATGCCAACACCTTAGTGAGTGGCAACCAAGCCTTCACCTGGAAGGGTTCTACGCCAGGTGGAGCGGGAACACTGTGGTATTCCGGCGGGATCCTGAACGGCAACATCGATGGGGATGCGACGGTAGAGTTCCAGATTCAGCTGGCCGGCACGCCGGCACTTTTTGTCCAAGCCGGGCATCCTGGCAGCGACATTCTCCTGTAATACCTGGAAGACTTGCGACCCCACCCGGGGCAACCACGGGCCGAGCCCCCCGGAGTAGGCCGATCAGACGAGCGCTGGACAGGGAATCTTGAAACGGCGATTCACTGGCTCCGTTCAGGGGAAGTTCGACCTGTCATGCCAATCATGTGATCAGAACCACTCCTTCCAGCGAACGCGCTAACGCGCCGTTGAACTCAAACGTTACTGCGATAGGGCTAAGGACTGCTTTTCGGCGGTGTGACTTCGGCGCCGACCTTCCACACTTGGCCGATAGCGGCCATCCCGAACAGTCCATCTTGCCGTTTCTCAACTGAAACTCGCGAGCCAATCCAACACGGAACATCGGGCATTTACCAGGCGTAGGCCTCCGGTGCGGTGCCACCCGGGCCGGGAAACAGATCATCAAGCTGCTTCATCGTTTCCTGACTCAGTGTGAGACTCAGCGCTCGCATTGCCCCATCAAGCTGTTCCATGGTGCGTGGCCCAATAATCGGTGCCGTGACGGCTTTTTGATGCAGCAACCACGCCAAGGCGACATCCGCCGGGCGTTCATCAATCTGTTTGCAGAGGGCTTCATAGGCTTCTAATGTGGCGCGCGACTTCGCGATCTCCTTCTTCAGGTCTTCGTCCGCACGGCGCCCACTATTGGCTGGTTGCAGCACTCCGGCTAAGAGCCCACGCCCCAATGGACTCCAGGGAATCAGACCGATCCCATAAGCTTCACAAGCAGGAATGACCTCCAACTCAATCGTGCGCTCAGTGAGGTTGTACAGACTTTGCTCTGACACTAAGCCTAGAAAATTTCGGCTGCGCGCCGCTTCCTGAGCCTGGGCCAGATGCCACCCAGCAAAGTTACTGCTGCCCACATAGACCACCTTGCCTTCTCTCACCAGCTGCTCCATCGCCTGCCAGACTTCCTCCCAGGGCGTCTCCCGATCGACATGATGCATCTGATACAGATCGATCCAGTCTGTGTGCAGCCGGCGCAGACTCGCTTCACAAGCCTGTTTGATATGGCGGGCCGAAAGGCGAGACTGGTTCGGCCACTCCCCCATACGGCCGAATACCTTGGTGGCCAGCACCACCTTGTCTCGACGACCGCCTCCCAGAGCAAGCCACCGGCCGATGATCTGCTCTGTCCAGCCCTCGCCGAGCTTCCAGCCATACACATTCGCCGTATCAAAAAAGTTGACACCGAGATCTAACGCTCGATCCATAATGGCGAAGCTGTCCTGCTCACTTGTCTGCGGTCCGAAATTCATCGTCCCCAGACAGAGCCGACTGACTTTGATCCCCGAGCGACCGAGATGAACGTATTGCATGGGACAAACTTTCCTCGACAGAACGCCTCACCGAGACATATCGACGTTCCTAATACCCGCGTCCCGTACTTCCTCCACGCCCCATTCGATCGAGTGGGAGTGCGTCGTAGCGCTGTTTCAGGTCTGGATGCTCGCTCAGATACTGCTTCACCGCTGCATCATCGGCAAACACTTCTGCACTGCGTGCCCGATAGTCGTCGAGTGTCAGATCATGCTTAGCCAGTACCGCAGTGAGTTTCGCATTGATCTCGTCGCGCATCTTATTCATCTGCTCGGGAGACGGCCGCTGTCCGCCGCCATAACCCGCTCCACCCTGAAAATAGTTCGTCATCATCTCGCCGATCTCAATGCGGGAGTTGACGAATTTCTCAACGTCCGCCGGCTCCGCTGCTAGAGCAATACCTGAAGCAAAAATCCCTCCTACGAACATCACAATGATCCGAGACCACAGATTCATCACGTGACTCCCTTCATGAATGAGTGACTCACACAATATCTCTTGTTTGTCCGCTTCCTTGCGTCAGACTCCACCCAACCGATATGAGACCAGCAGCAAGCAGTTTACTGAAAAAATCGGTTTCTGCATCACGCACCGTTGCACCATGAGAGAAAGAACTGTGGCACTCTACACCTCAGAATGCTCAAAAAGGCCTTCCAGCAAGGCCGCAGCGAGCAAAGTGGCGAGGAGGTACATACCAAGCTTCGCTTGACCCGCTCGCTTTGATCACATGCGAGCGGATAGGTACTTTGCCTCCAGTGGTCTCTACAGTGTTGAGCGCCTGAATGATGCGAGAACGCCGCTGGAGGACTTTTTCAGCATTCTGCTAGGCCTCATCGTCTCCTTCGCTATACGCCGAGGGAATCCCATAGCGCTTACACTTTTCCCACAAAGCTTTTCGCGACAACCCCAGAATCTTTGACGCGGTCGTGCGGCTCCCGTCGACTCGCTCCAGTACAGAAACAATATAGTCTTTCTCAAACCCTTCTCGCGCTACGGCCAGGGACGTCATGGAGGCAGCCTGTTTTCTTCCCCCCCCGGTCAACCCTTCCTGACAGAACCCACAGGCCTCCTGCGTACTTCCTCCGGAATAGGGGCAGGACTGAAATCCACAGAGGTCGTTCGGTTGAACCGCCGTCCGATCTCTCCCCAACGCGACGGCCCGCTCCACAAGATTCTGCAACTCGCGTACGTTTCCCGGATACGAATACCGCAGCAAGAGCTCTCGCGCCGGCTGGGAAAACCCTCGCAGCTGTTTATTCAATTTCGGCGAACAGGTCTCCAAAACATGCTCGGCAATCACCATGATGTCTTCTTGCCGTTGCCGAAGCGGCGGCACGACGATCGGCACGACATTGAGACGATAAAAGAGATCTTCTCGAAACCGGCCCTGCGCCACTTCCTTGCGCAAATCCCTCTGAGTGGCGCACACCAACCTGACATCGACCTCGATCGGCTCGTTACTGCCGACCCGTTCAAAAACCCGCTCTTGTAAGACGCGCAGGAGCTTCACTTGCACGACAGGCGAGATTTCTCCGATCTCGTCGAGAAACAGCGTCCCTCGGTTGGCCATCTCGAATCGTCCCCGTCGCTGGCGTAGGGCCCCGGTAAACGCGCCTTTCTCATGCCCAAAGAGCTCCGCCTCCAGCAACGTCTCGGGCAAGGCCGCGCAGCTGACTTTAATCAAGGGCGATCCCTTGCGCAAACTGTTCTGATGGAGGGCATTGGCCACCAATTCTTTCCCCGTGCCGCTTTCCCCGACGATGAGGACCGTGGAATCGGTTTCCGCCACCATCTTGATCTTGTCCAAGACCGCCCGCATCTGGCTGTTGGCCCCCAAGATGCCGTGAAAGCAAAACTTGTCTTCGAGTTGATGTTTGAGGTCCTGATTCTCCCGCCGTAAGGCGATCACCCCGCCGATCCGCTCAATGATGAGCAGTAATTCATCCATCTGAAACGGCTTCGTAATGTAATCAACGGCCCCCAGCTTCATGGCGCCGACCGCGGTTTCCACAGACCCATGGGCGGTAATCATGAGCACTTCTGTTTGCGCGGCCTTCTCCTTGGCCGTCTTGAGTACCGTGAGCCCATCGGCGCCCGGCAGCCGCAGATCGGTGATGACGAGATCAAAAGCGCGTTTTTCAATAGCCTCGATCCCTTCCAGGCCGGTCGCCGCAGCCTGCACGTCGCACCCGACTGCCTCCAGCGCATCCAGCATCGACAAGCGCATCAGCGGTTCATCGTCGACCAGCAGAACAGCCAACCCTTTCATACATCCTTCTCCGCCAAGACGCGCTCTCGCGACACCGGCAAATACAAGGTGAAGGTACTGCCCGTCCCGACCTCGCTCTCCACCGAAATTTTTCCGCCGTGGCGCTCGACGATGCCGAGGCTCACGGAGAGACCCAACCCTGTCCCCTCTCCTTCGCTCTTGGTCGTGAAGAAGGGGTCGAAGATACGCGGGAGTACCGAGGCCGGAATCCCGGCCCCTGAATCTTGCACGTCCACACGGCAGATGCCTTCCGATACGGAAGTCCGGATGGTCAGGACACCGCCCTGTTTCATCGCTTGCACGGCGTTGAGGATCAAATTCATCAGCACCTGTTCGATCATGTGCCGGTCGATCATGACAGGCGGAAGGCCCTGGCCTTGGATGATCTCCAGGCGAATTCCACTGGGCGCAAACAGATGGGTCGTCAGCGTCAGCACCTGATCGACGACTCGGTTGATATCCGCCTGGCTGAACGCCGGCTCATGCTGTTGCGAAAAATCGAGCAATTGCCGGACGATTTTTTGCACACGCCGGACACCATGCTCCATTGAGGTCCAGTACTCCTCCTGGCGTGCCGGCGAGGGTGTCCCTTTTCGAAGGTTGTAGAGACAGTTCAGGATCCCACCCAGCGGATTGTTGATCTCATGCGCCACACCGGCCGCGAGCTTGCCGATCGACGCCAGTTTTTCCGCGTTTTGAATCTGTCGTTCCAGCTTCTTGGTCTCCGTCATGTCCCGCGCGATACCGAGGACACCCAAAATATGCCCGTCCACTCCATGCAACGGCGAGACACTGACCATCACGGTCCGCAGTTCGCCCAGACGAGTCACAATTTCGACCTCGTACACCTGTTTGGCGCCGATATCCAGCGTGCTCTTCAGCCGGCGCCCACGATGACGCCGTGACAGGAGCGAGAGATAGGGACGGCCGATCAGGTCATCCTTGCGATAACCCCATGCGTTGACCTTGCCGTTGACATAGGTGAACTGTTGATCCAGATCGAGCGTATAGATGACATCATTCGCGTTCTCGAGCAGATTCTCCAGATACTGCTTCGTCTCCTCGATTTCTCGCGTCCGCTCGCCGACTTTGAGTTCGAGATCTTCTCGATACGATTGGAGCTGGCGCTCAAGCTTCTTCCGAACGGTGATGTCCCGCAGCTGCACCATGACGAGAAGCGGGTCGGTTCCACCGACTCGAATCAGGTCCATTTCCACAGGAACTTCATGGCCATCGGCATGGCGCACGGCAATCTCCTGGGTCGTGACCTGCCGCTGCTCAGTACAGACATCGGCCAGCCAGCCTTCGAATACTCCATGATATTCCGGAAGCAAGACCTCGCGAATCGGCTTCCCGACGATCTCCGATTCCGCATACCCCAAGACCTGAGATTCCCGTTCATTCACCGCGACGACCGCTCCCGTCACGTCGGCCATAAACACGGAATCCGCCACCACATCGAAGAGGGCCTTGTAGCGAGCTTGCGAGACCGTCAACTGCCTGGTGCGCTCCGACACGACCTGTTCCAACCCCACAGTATACCGCTGCAACTCCTGCTCCAATCGGCGGCGCTCGGTCACATCACGCACAAAGGCCCGAGAATGCACCAACCCACCCCGCTCATGGTCGAACAGCGCCGTTGCATGAATCTCGACTTCGATCCGGCGGCCGTCTTTCGTCAGTAATACCGTCTCGATGGAACTCTGTCCCCGACACACCAGCTGTTCGAGATAGTGCAACACCCGACCTTCCTGGCCTTGGGGCACCAGTTCCCACAATTTCATGTTCAACATCTCTTGACGGCTGTACCCGAGCTTGTCGAGCCCCGTCTTGTTGATGTGAACCAGTCGCCCCCCCCGATCCAATTGGCAAATCATTTCCGGCGCCTGCTCGATCAAGTCCCGATATTTCTCCTCCAGTTGCCTGATCTCGGCAATGCGCTGCTCCAATTGGCCAAAAGACAATTGAAGATTGGTGGCCATCTGATTGAACGCCCGCGCAAGCCCTTCGATTTCATCGCCGGTCTTCAGCTCCACCCGCTGGTCCAACCGACCGCTTCCGATCTGCTGAACCCCCTCATGGAGAACACGAACCGGTTTCGTAATCCGGCGAGCGACGACGACTCCGATGCCGCTCAGTCCCATCAACACCACGACACCGAACAAAAGAATTTTGGCGATCAATGCGCCAAGCGGGGCGAATGTTTCGGCTGGATCCTGACGGACCACCGTCATCCACCCTTTCTCGCCAAGACTTCCCGGCGCCAGGAGATCGGTAAACCGGACCGGGGCTACCCCGATCAGCGCATCCTTGTTGCCGTGCCAATCGTCGGCCGCGATGAGCCATCCAGGTTTCCCTGTGATAACGGCGTCAAGGAATTCGGCATCGATCGAATGGGCTTCCGGCGCGAGAAGCGGACAAATGACGACACCACCATCTGTCGTGACCAGCATGGCATGTCCGGTCGCACCGAAGGACTTCTCCGCGATCGATTGGAAGAGCGTATCTCGCCGTAACAGAATCGTGACGGCCCCCACCACCGTCTGACGGTGATCATCCAGGATCGGGGTTGCCACAGCCACGACATGCGTGCCAAACGAAGGATCAAAAATGATCTCACTCACATAGGGTCGTCGACTGCCGCGCTTGACGACCGCTTGCCACCAGGCCGTCTTGGCGTAAGAGTACTCCACTTGCGGAATGGAACTGACGACCAACGCACCCTGCCCGTCGGTCACCAAAATCCCGATATAGTCGGACTTTCGAATCTCGTGCCACTGAATCACATAGTTGGTCACGATCCGGTTGACGAACAGCGGAAACTCGCTTCGCTTCGCCCGCTGCCCCCATCGCTGCTGCCACTCCTTGATGATTTCAGAAATGCCGCGCGCATCCTTCCCTTCGTAGGTTCGGTTCGATTCAAGGACAGCTGTACGGAGAAATGGCGTGGTCGCAAGCTGCTGGGCTTCGCTCATTCCTCGCGTGATCTGCATCTCGATCCGGCGAGCGGCTTCGACGGCGACTTCCTTGAAATCCGCGCCCGTCGTCTCGCGCAGCACCCGTCGTTCTTCCGCATAGATCAAGACCAGCAGGAGGGCAAGTGGGAGGAGGCCGACCATGACGATCGCGCCGATGATTTTCTGCTGGAGACTATATGACCGGCTCCAGATCGTCATATGGATGATCCGCCTAGGATGCGGAAACCTGTGAAGGGTGACGCATTCAGATTCAACGGTTGGAAGGTTCTCGTTTCACCTGTTCGGAGTTATTCTCCGACGACGCGAAACCTGAACCTTTGAACCAGTGACGCTACCGCAGAACGAACGACGCTTCACAAGCGACGCCGTTCTCTTCTCCCATTCGATCAATTGCGCTTCAAAAGTCGGCCCTGCGTTCCGGGCCACAAGAGCACGAGCGGGCTGGCCACAAATACGGATGAATAGGTCCCGAAAATCACCCCCCCCAGCAGGGCCAGCGAAAAATCATGGAGAACTTCTCCTCCTGCCAAGGTCAAGGGAATGAGGACCAGCACGACCGTCAAGCTGGTCACAATGGTCCGGCTTAAGACCTGATTGACCGCGCTGTTGATCGTCGCTTCCTCGCTCTCACGGCGACGCTGCTTCAGATTTTCCCTGATCCGGTCGAAGACGACCACCGTGTCGGTCAGTGAATACCCCGCCAGCGTCAAGAGCGCCGTCACGATCAACAGCGTGATTTCTTTGTCCAAGATATAAAAAACGCCGACGACGGCCAATACATCGTGAAAGGTCGCCAGCGCCGCCGCGACTCCAAAACGCAGCTCGAATCGAGCCGCAATGTAGAGAATAATGCCCACGAACGAGATGACGATGGCCACGAGCGCATCTTCCTGTAGTTTCTTTCCGATGGTCGGACCGATCTCGGTGGTGGAGTCGACCACAAACTTATTGTTGGGGAAATCCTTTGAGAAAATGGCCACCACGCGTTCCGCAACTTTTTCCTCAATCGTTGTGGAGGTCTTCACTCGAATGAGCAGCTTATTGTCCTGCCCGAATTCCTGCAATTCGGCATCATTGAGACCATTCGTCTCCAGAACCTTTCGAGCTTCGTCGATCCGGACCGGTTGGTCGAACTTCAACTGAACCGCGGTCCCTCCGGCAAAATCGATCCCCAGATTGGCCGCCCCCCGCGCAATCTGCACGAGCGCGATCAGCCCAAGCAGCACCATGATGCCAGAAAAGAGAAAGGCGAACTGGCGCTTCCCCATGAAGTCAAAATTGGTTTTCCCTAGAATCTCTAACATGCGCGCTCCCTTTTGATAGCCCCGAGCCTCACCGTGGACAGTCAGTACCGATGGCGTCATGGTTAAATGCTCAGCGCTTCAACCTTCTGCTTCTGATACAAGAGATCAAAGATCACTTTTGTTCCGACCAACGCCGTAAAGAGATTGATCGCGATGCCTAAGCACAGCGTCACGGCAAATCCCTTGATCGGCCCGGTCCCAAAGAGAAACAACGCCACTCCCGTTATCAACGTCGTGACGTGTGAGTCGATAATGGTGAGCAAGGCTTTGTCGTACCCCGCATCGATGGCCGACCGCACGGCCTTCCCACTTCGAAGCTCTTCTCGAATACGCTCAAAGATCAAGACGTTTGAGTCGACTCCCATCCCGATCGTCAACACAATGCCTGCGATCCCCGGAAGAGTCAGCGTCGCCGTCAATGCCGAGAGGGCACCCATCAAACACACGAGGTTTAAGGCTAAGGCAAAGTCCGCGATCAGCCCAGAAAGACGGTAATACACAATCATGAACACGACGACCATGACCCCGGCGATCAAGGTCGCCCTGACTCCCTTGTCGATGGAGTCCTGCCCCAACGATGGCCCCACCGTCAGATCTTGAACGATCTTCAACGGTGCCGGGAGGGCGCCGGCCCTCAGCACGATGGCCAGATCGTTCGCCTCCTGAGTGGTGAACGTGCCCGTAATTTGCGCCCGCCCTCCGGCTATCCGTTCTTGAATCACCGGCGCGGAGTAAATGGTGTTATCCAGCACCACGGCCATGCGCTTTTTGACATGTTCCCCTGTGATGCGTTCGAACTCTTGCCCGCCCTTGGAATCAAAGGTGATCGACACGTACGGATCATTGAATTGGCCGATGGCGACCCGCGCGTCGCTCAGGACATCGCCGGTCAACATCACGCGCTTCTTGACCACGTAGGGAGCGCGAAATTCAACCCCCGTGTCCTTATCAACCACCCGCTCGAACAAGATCTGATCGCCTTCGGGCAGCTTGCTCTCGAACTGCTGCAACACCTCCGTCTCTTTGTCCTTCGTCACGTGACTCGGCAAATCCAGTCGGATGTCTTCATCCAACATTTTGAATTCGAGCAGCGCCGTTTCTTTGATCAAATCCTTGGCACGCTTGGGATCCTTGACGCCTGGAAGCTGGACGACGATCTGCTTCAGTCCCTGCCGCTGTACGATCGGTTCCGCGACTCCGAATTGATCGATTCGGTTTCGGATCGTTTCCAATGCTTGATTGATCGCCGAATCCTTGATGCGTTTGGTCTCCGCCTCCCGCAGCACCCAGACGACGGTCGCCGCCGACTCCATAGATTCATTTTCAACGAAGCTCGGAAAGCTATCGACCAGCTTTTGCGTGGACGTCTTGGCCTCGGTATTCGGGACTTGAATCGTAATTTGTTCGTGTCCGACCCGCTTGACCGAGTCGACGGCGATCTTCTTTTCCGTCACGAGATCTTGCAACGCCGTGACGGACCGGTCCACGGCGATTTCCACGGCTCGATTTTCATCCACCTCCAGCACCATATGGATGCCGCCCTGCAGGTCCAAGCCCAGCGTAATGCCTTTATTCGGCAGCACCGCCTTCAACCAGCTCGGCATGGCTTGATAGAGCGGCGGGTAGGAGGGAAGAAATGCGACGAACGATCCCACCAACACCAGTGTCAACAACCATAAACGCCCACCTACTTTTTTCATCTCGCCCTCAACCCCTTATCCTGTTTGACCGACGGAACACTACTCCTTATCTTTATCCTCGTCTTCCGTACGCAGTCGGGAAATATTCTCCCGCTGCATCTTGATCTTGGTATTGTCCGCAATTTGCAACGTGACGGTATCTTTCCCAAGATTGGTGATGGTTCCCCAAATGCCCGATGTGGTCACCACCTTGTCGCCCTTTTTGACGGCGTCCAACAACGCCTGTTGCTGCTTTTGCTTCTGTTGCTGCGGACGAATGAGAAGAAAGTAAAAAATCACGAAGATGAGGAGAAAGGGGACCAACGACAACATCCCTCCTGCTCCGCCACCCGCAGCCGCCCCGCCTCCGCCTGTTCCTTCCGCCCATGCCAGTGATTCCATCAACATCGCACATCTTCCCTTCTATGTCTGATAACTATTTTCACATTCGCGGTGAGAGTTCGGCTCACCGTCGCCTGAACATTCTCTTGCACTCAAGTGACCGCGGTGACGATAAAAGGCCTCGCGGAACGCCGGAAACCTCTTCTCCCGCATGGCGTCTCGAATACCGCGCATCAGCTCGGAGAAATACCAAAGATTGTGGATCGTGTTGAGCCGAGCCCCCAACATCTCCTTGACCATGAACAGGTGATGCAGATACGCCCGAGAATACTTGGCGCACACCGGGCACCCACAATCAGGGTCAATGGGCCGTTCATCCTCCGCATATTTCGCCTGCTTTATCACAACCCGCCCTGACGTGGTAAAAAGCGACCCCGTTCTCCCGTGGCGTGACGGAACGACGCAGTCAAACAGATCGACCCCTCGAGCAACGCCCTCGACCAGGTCTTCAGGAAGTCCCACACCCATGAGAT
Source organism: uncultured Nitrosospira sp. (assembly GCA_900696515.1). Classification (GTDB taxonomy): domain Bacteria; phylum Nitrospirota; class Nitrospiria; order Nitrospirales; family Nitrospiraceae; genus Nitrospira_D. The sequence continues at coordinate 44,274 of CAADGK010000077.1, forward strand.
ACCGAGGTTTCGACTCCGGCAACTCCGGAACCGTGACATCGAGCATCCTGTACATATCCGCCTTGCTCTCACCGACGGACAAGCCGCCGATGGCATAGCCCTCGAATCCCAACGTCACCAGGTCCCGGGCCGATGTGACGCGTACGTCAGCCTCCAATCCGCCTTGAACGATCCCGAACAACGCCTGGTCCGTCCGGCGACGGGCTGCTTGACAGCGCTCTGCCCAGAGCCGGGTCCGGCGTACTCCCTCCTGCACCACCTCTCGCTCGGCAGGAAGCGCCACGCACTGATCCAGCACCATGATAATGTCGGCTCCTAAGGCTTCCTCGATCTCGATCGCCTTCTCCGGTGTGATGACGTGCGTCGAACCGTCGATATGCGATTGAAATGTAACGCCATCATCCGTGATCGCGCACAATTTCGCCAAACTGAAGATCTGAAATCCTCCGCTGTCCGTGAGGATGGCCCCGGACCAGCCGGTAAAGGCATGGAGCCCGCCCATCTCCGCGACGATCTTGTGCCCAGGACGCAGGTACAGATGGTACGCATTGTTGAGCATTAAGCCAAACCCTAACTCCTGCAGATCCTTGGGTTCAAGCCCCTTCACCGGCCCCAGGGATCCCACCGGCATGAACGCCGGAGTCTCAATCGTGGCATGGCCTGTCGTCAACTGACCGGTGCGACCGTTACTATGCGGATCGGGGTGGTGAATGTGGTATTGCATCATCGTTCGTGGAGGGTAGTGGACTACATCTGTTCAGGTGCTGAAAGACCGAGCACATCCAGCCCGTTGTGAATGACCTGCTGGACCGCCGCCATCAAGACCAGGCGTGCTGCGGTGCGGCTCGGGGTGAGCACTTCAGCCGCCACCGATGCATCAGCATCCGGCTCACCAGCCGGAGGGAGAATCCGGTGCTTGTTATAGAAGGTGTGCAGGAGCGCCGCCAACTGCTGAAGGTAATACGTCACCCGATGCGGCTCAAAAGCCAGCGCGCTCGCCTGAAGCACTTCCGGATACGCGGCCAACTTCTTGATCAGGCCCAACTCGTCCGGATCCGTGAGCACCGTGAGGTCCGTCTCGCTCGCGGATGGACGGACAATGCCTCGTTCAGAGGCGACACGCCAGAGGCTGCAGATTCTCGCATGGGCGTATTGCACGTAGTACACCGGGTTGTCGCTGGAACGTTGCTTGGCCAACTCCAGATCAAACTCCAAGTGGGTCTTGGAATCCCGCATGAGAAAATAAAACTTCGCCGCGTCAGCCCCCACCTCATCGATCACTTCCCGCATGGTGATGAACTCGCCGGTCCGCTTGGACATCTTCACTTCGACGCCGTCCCGGAGCAGCTTCACCAGCTGAACCAGCACGACCTGGAGACGATCTTTTGGATGTCCGTACGCCTGCATGACGGCCTGCATGCGTGGAACATAGCCGTGGTGGTCGGCACCGAACACGTTGATCAGGAGATCATAGCCGCGCCGCAACTTGTCATGGTGGTAGGCGATATCGGAGGCCAGGTACGTATACTCACCATCCTGTTTCTTGACGACACGGTCCTTTTCATCGCCGTACAGGGACGCCCGAAACCACCAGGCGCCCTCTTGGTGGAACAGGAGTTCCCTGGCTTTCAGTTCATCCAACGCCTGTTCAATGGCTTTGGATTCAAGAAGGGACGCTTCGCTGAACCAGGATTGGATCTCGATGCCGAACGACCGAAGGTCCTCACGGATAAGTCCCAGCAGCATTTCATACGCAAGCGACCGGCAGCGTGCTTCAAGATCGGCAGGACTCAGCTTTTCGGCGACACTGTCGAGCTGGGCCTTGATCTGCTGGGCCACCGCTGTAATGTACGAACCGTGATAGCCGTCTTCAGGAAATGCGATAGTGCGTCCGGACAATTCTTGGTACCGAGCATAGACGGACACGCCCAGCAATTTCATTTGTCGTCCGGCGTCGTTGATATAATACTCGCCCACGGCATCGTACCCGATCGCATTCAATAACCGGACGACGGCCTGTCCAACCGCAGCGCCTCTGCCGTGGCCGACATGCAACGGACCGGTCGGATTGGCGCTCACATACTCAACCAACACTCGACGTCCGGCCCCAATATCTGTCCGGCCGTATGACCGGCCCTGCGCCACGATCTCTCGAACAACTTCCTGCCAAAGAGCCGGCTTGACTGTGAGATTCAAAAACCCCGGCCTCATGATTTCCACACGATCAAACAGTCGGTCTCGCTCAGGGAGGTTGTCGACGATAATCTGGGCGATGTCATGAGGCGCCTTCTGCTCAGAAGCTGCCAATGACATGGCGACGGTTGAGGCCAGATCTCCCCATTCCGGTCGCTTGGGGGCATCCAGACTCAGTGGCGGCCAGACCGGCGTCCGTAGCTGCCCTTTTTGCTTTGCTCCATTGAGAGCCGTGAGCAGAGCGCTGGTTACCTTTCCTTGCACAATACCTGGCGACAAAATAATTCCCTCAGCCGTGTCTAACAGACGGAAATCAACGGAGCACTCTAGCATTATGAGATGGCGAGAGACAAGGCGGTTTACTTTGAATTCCGAGGGGTTCCGGCCAAGGCTATGTTAATCCAGAGGCTTCGAACGAGGTAAAAATCTGATCCGCCGACACATCCAAACAAGGTTTCTCGTGACATTCTCTCACCTCATTCCATGACGGACAGAGACAGGATGGCCCTCGCACAATCGTCACGTGATCTCCAAGAGGTCGCCACCGAGCCGGGTCGGTTGGTCCAAAGACGGCAACGGTACGGACACCGAGGAGAGCAGACAGGTGGGTCACACCCGAGTCATACCCCAGATAAAATCTGGCCTGCACAAGAATTCCGGCAAGCCTTGTGAGCTCAAGATTTCGAAGAATTGGGGGTCTTGGTCTGACTACCTTCAGTACCTGCTCAACCGCACGCTGATCAGCCGGCCCCTCGATGATAACCGGGAACAGGCCCTTTTGATCAAGTCTCTGAATGATATCCGCAATGGTGATTGGATTGAGACACTTATGCGCGCTGCCGCTTCCAGGATGTACCAGCACAAATGGCCGCCCCTTTGGAATCCCGATATGCTCAAGACAGGCGCTGCCATCCTCCACGATACTCGGAGAGACTTGGGCGAACCTCTCTGACAGCCCATCGGTGGCAGGCTCTTCCACTATTTCAAGGAAACGATCGCTTTGATGCGTCGCGCGTAAGACAGGAGAGGAGGGGGATTGGACCCATACTTGTGCGATATGGAATTCCCGGAAAGTGGCGCGAATGGCGTCCTCGCGGTCGTCCAGCCAGGCAACCGCGGCATCACATCGGCTCAACCACGACTCTAGCTCACGCGGTAGTCGCCGCTCTCGTGAAAAGAGCCCAACCCCAGCCGGTCCGTCCAGGGACATCCAGTCATTGAGGATTCCACAAGCCACCAGCAGTCTACCGATCGAGTCACGAGCAATAAGTAACGTATCCCGCTTCGGATAGCGAGCATGAAGCCGCCGTATGGCCGGTACTGCAAGTAAGACATCCCCCAAGGAACCTGGATGCACAATGACCAACGACCCTGTCATGACTGCTTCGGAGGTTCATCGTATCCGTCTTCCGCCTGATCTCCGGAAAGGGCCCGAGCGCAGTCAAGATCCAACGGTGTATTGACATTAAGAAATGATCGCCCCTCTGGATCAATCCGGCGAATATCTTCCTCCGTAATGAGCCGAACACGCAGTGCGGGACTTTCAACCAGCCTCTGTATTTTTAGATCGCCGCGACTGATAAGTCCCTCCACTACCGGCAGGCAGTTCCGGCTATAGACCGCATGGGTCGGCTGGGGTCTGCCCTTCCAATAAGCAAGAACAACATCCGCTTCGTCCTTTTTTCCGACCATGTATTGCACGAGGTCCGCGTGCATAAAGGGCATGTCGCAGGCAGCCAGGAAGATATACGGCGTGACTGACTGGTATAGCCCGGTATACATGCCGCCGAGACTTCCACACGAGGGAATCAGATCACGAAGGACTGTGACAGGAGTTTCGAGAGGCTGACTATCCTGAGCAATGACGATACAGACACATTCAAAAATCCGAGAAAGAATGTTGCGACTCCTTTCCATGAGGGTCTGCTCCCCCACGGTAAGAAATCGCTTGTCAGCCCCCATCCGCCGACTCTTTCCACCCGCCAGAAGAACCCCTGTGACATCGGAGATCATGAATCCATCACCGGCCAAAATAAAAAAGGGGGTGGGTTACCCCACCCCCTTCACGCTGACAACCTTGCACGGATTTCAAATGAAACTACAGCGTCTTCCCTTTTTTCTTATTCGCACGGCGGGTCAAAACCCAGCCCTCCAGGAGAACCACACCGACTGCGATGACGACCGGATAAATGTACGTTTCCTGTGGAACCGGTGGATTCATGAAGGTGTAGTAGAAGGCCGACACGGCCATCTTTCGCCCTGCATCGCCATTATGACCATCCCAGGCAAAGAAGACCGTCGGAATATACTGGCCCACCTCAAAGAAGGTATCCTCATCGTAATCCTGATCCTTCTTATTTCCCACGGGCCGCTGAATCATGACGTACCATCTGCCATTCTTCCACTCCGCCTTCAGGAGCTTCATGGCCTCTTCGTAATTATCACGCTCTTCAAAGTCCTTATCCCAGCCCGTCCCTTTGAAGGCACGAAGGGATCCGTCTGCTTCCCACTTCACAATGTCCATCGGGAATTGTTCGTTCGTACCGAACAAGTACCGCGGCTTGATCGGAGCCGGAAGTTCTTTCCACTTGACGGCGGTTTCAATGGCAATCGCATCATTGTAGACCGCATAGTTATTCTGCTGAGCTGCGATGGATCCCTCTTCTCCGGTCTTGGGATCCTGTTCCTTGATATCGATATTGACCTGCGTAGGAGCCCAGGGGAGCTTTCCCTCGGCCACGCTCTTCGTTCGGTCATCCCACTCAAGCAGATAGACAATGTGCTTATCGTTGTAGAGCGAGCGCACCCAAATATCATCAAGCCGATTCACAAAGTTCCTCGGCTTGTGGGTAATCTGTCCACCCATCGCCACGTATCGTTTTGGAGCCTTTTTCCATGCTTCATGTTCAAGATCAGTCGGGATTTCCCCTTCGACCATATCTGACGGAATGACGAAATTGATTTTCGGTTTATCAGTCAGAGGATCGATTGGCAACGGATTGCCCAGCGAATCCCGTTCGCAAAGCGAATTGACGAAGTTGGCAATATCCCACCGTTCATCAACAGTCGTGTTGTCTGCAAATGAAGGCATCGGTGTCCCGTTGACACCTGTCGAGAAAGTCCGAAAAATATTGCTTACATTGTAGGGATCCTGACGGCTGCCACGGAAGTTCCAACACTTGTGCCAATTGGCTGGCTGGATGGAGAAACCCCAGTCGTCCTTCAGATTGAAGGCGTTCCCGTCACCCCGACCTTCCATCCCATGACATTCCACGCACTTTTTCTCGACGATTAACTCGCCGCCACGCTTCCTACTTTCATCAGTGGCTGGTTTTGGTTTCAAATCAGCCAACTGCAGCACTGTCTGAGACTCGGACTGCTTATCGGTGAATTTTCGATCTTTAACAAGCTGGGTCGTCACAAACGAGAGGACTTGCAGCCGCTGCTCCTCGCTCAGGATACCTTCCCACGGAGGCATCGCGGAACCGGGGAGACCGTGTGTCACTGTTTCAAAGAGATCGTTTTGACCAGGAATCGGCTTCTTGGCGTCAAACAACGGCAACTCGCCGCTGGCAGTATGCCGAATCTTAAATGTACCCTGATTGAAATTGCGCGGACGAGGCCAGAGACGATCAGCACCAGGTCCGTCACCGGCTCCATCTACCCCGTGACACCACACACACTTGGTAAAATAGACTCGCTTCCCTGCTTCAATCATTTCCGCCGAAGGTTCGGCTGCAAGCTCACCTTTTTTGAAGCCTTCAGGCATTCCTTGCGCTGAAACCGGCGAATATCCCGCAGTAGATACTAACACCACTCCGAAGGCTGCAGCCGCGATGATCCCGGCCTTCTGAGTCATACTGTCCATCATGTTTGGCCTCATAATCTTCATTATGTTTGGTTTGGCATTATCAAGCGATATGGCGACTAATCCCAAGTCCGCGGATAGTAGCCGGTGTGCCAATATTCAAACAAAACGACTTTCCAAATTTCATCCACGGTCAAGTGTTGTTCCCATGGGGGCATGACTGAAGCCCAAGGGAATCCTTCGTTAGGCAAGCCGATACCACCCTTCGAGACGCGCCAGAAGATAAAGGTTTCTTGCAGCTGTGCGATTGTACCAGGATCGGTAAAGTTTGCCGGAATCGGATTGAAAGCAAAGGCATGGAGCCCTCTGCCATTCAAGTTATCTCCGTGGCAGAAATGGCAGTTTTGGAAGAAAATCTCTCCACCCTCTCTGACGTACTTCAGATAACCTTGGTTTTTTTCATCCCAGGGATTGGCATTTGGTTTCATCAAACGCCCCATTCCCTGCTCCACGATATTGGCGTTAGAAAACTCCTGGTCGTACTTACCTTCAGGATTAACCCGATATGGGTTCTGGGAAGTCTGAAGCGTATAGGTCTTCCCATGCACCTTTGTGCTGGCAGGGGGCGCAGGATGTACCGTCCGAAGCTCAATAGGCTCTTCGGATTTCGGCATCATGGCATTGAATGAAAATCCCCCAATAAGAATTGGAATAAGTACGAGGTACGCATATCTGAGGAGCCTGTTCATTCCCGTCTGGGCATCAAGGACATTCATGATCGGCTGCTTAAATTTCTTCCAATCCTCTTCATTGGCAGACACCCACATGAACACGGTGACAAGTCCCACCGTTCCATACATTGCGCGCACGCTGAAAGGAATTGGAGGATAGACGCGATATTTGAGATAGACCATCAAAAATATCCAGAAGCCGATCCCCTGCCAAAACCTCGGGAGAGCCATCCCCATCGCACTCATCATATAGCTCAGCCCGGTAAAACCTATCACATAGCATGCCACTTCAAGCAGCAACTGGATCGGCATGTACCCTTCGACTAACCGCACGGTATTGGAGGGAACAACGTCAAAAATCATTCCACCCAACAGGAGCAACCCCGCTACTCCTATCAAGGCACCAAGAGACATCAATGCTTTCATCGGCAAACTCCCTTTACTCTCCGCATGACAGACAACCGGGATCCTAGGAAACCTTTGGTGGCGGCGCTCCGGTTTTCACTTGCGACAAGTAGTCTACGATTTTCTTTAAGGCTCCGGCGCTTAATTTCTGGCCAAATATGGCCGGCATTGTCTTATCCGGGAATGGCTTTACGACATAGGCGCTCGGATCAACGATGGACTCCATAATATATTCAGCAGCTGATTTTGCCGTGCCCTTGTAGGCTGGATCCTTAATACGCTGCGGGGCCGTCGTCCCCTCTTCAAGCTTCGGGCCAATTGTCCCCGTGGCACCTGGGATACCAGGGATGGTATGGCACGACACACACTGAGCCTTGGCAAAAATTTGATCAACAGGCTCTGAACCATCTGCCAGCAGTGACGTAGCTCCTGCGGGCTTATCATCCGCCTGCTTGGGTCGGTCTGCTTCAGGAACGAACTTTTCGTACGACTTCACGAGTTCATCGAACGATGGAGGTTCGACACCCTCACGTGCATACATCCATGTGTCAACCGCCGCAAGCTCTGCGAGACTGAGAGATATCGGTGGCTTATGGATCGATGGCATCGGGCTTTCTTTATCGTTTGTGCCCTTTACTCCATAGCCGGCAACAACATAGCAACTAGGACAGGCGTGTGATTCTGCGATATATTCCTGCACAGTTTCAGCAGTGCCCGAACCAGGGAATGCTTCTTTGACCGAATACTCGCGCTTCGACGGATTACCCTTAGAATACTTGGGATCCTCTAAGCGCTCCTTACGAGTCGGCAAGCCTAACAAGTTCGGCGCTCGCTCGCCGAGCATCCCTGCATGGAACGCATGGCAAAGCGGGCATTGCCCCTTACCGATCGCACCTTGCTCTTTATTCTTTCCGACGCCGCCAAAGATAATTTCTTCACCCTTGTCAGCCAACTGCTGAGTGGACATCGTCTCCCATGTAACCTTCTCCTCTACCGGCGGAAAGCCGCCTTCCACTTGGGGAAGCCAGTTCCCATAACCGGAAAGAAACGCGGCCACGAAGAACATCATGCCACCGATCTTCAGGAGGGCGCTAAGGTTGGTGAAGTACAGCGCCATAATAAAGGTTGTCACCGTGATCATCACCAATGAGACGGGAAGCAACCGGCTTTCGCCATAGAAGTTAGTCTTGTAATTGGCGATCGCGATAAAGAGAAGGAAGCAGGATATAATCCCAATGAACGTCTTAAATACTGCGCGCTTCTTCGCAGCAGGGTCGCTGATACTTACTTGAAAATAAACCAGCAGACCCGCAAGGATGGCCAGCGCCATCCAACCCATCGACAGTGCTTCTGCAATCAAATTACCCAAGGTCGTGACCTCCTACAGCTACAACAGCGGCGAGAAGATATCCCCACCAGTCCGCTGAGCCGACTATCAAAGAAGACACAGGTTAATGACTGGGCGCCGGCTGCGGAACACTACCAGGGATCCCGGCTTTGGATTCAACCGGAACCTTCTTCGCCGTCAAGCTACCCAACCAGAACACAAAGAGAATGGTAATCCAGAAAAACAACACATTGGCTGAAATCATATTGGCCGCGAATCCTACCGTATGGGTATAGGCCCAAGGGGAATTGTCGCGCATGATTTCATTGACATGCCAAAAGAGCCGGACTGAGGAGCGAATATAGCCCATCAATCCCATCATCCAGGTAAACGCGGTCGCCAACATGATGAGCGCGTATTGCGATCGAGCGGAAATCTTCCCCCACTCAATCGGCCCCATTTGCTTGGCGCCCTTCATCATGAAGCTGTTCAGGGCAAACATGAAGAAGAGACAAGACAAGGTGGTCGCGACCTGAGGAACCGACAGACCCACCCGGACGTTTGCCGGAATATAATATCCGTACACGGCGAGGAATATAATGTTGAAATACGCACAACCGAAGAACACGCCCATAAAGATGTTACCGAACCTCGCCCAAGATACAGTTGAGACTTTATTGCCTCGCATATACCAGACGAAGCTCAACACCGTGGTTGTAATAATGACGTTAATGCCTCCGTTTTTAGCAGACATAACCCCATAGTTACCCAACACCGGATGCTGCTGACCTCCCATGGCCTTCAGCTCGGCCGGGGTCATCACCATCGTGTGCGGAGTGATGAAAACCATATAGCCGCAGGCAAGCAAGAACACCAAGTACTTGATGTATCGCTGATACTTCTCTGCCCCACGCATACGACCCATGGCCTGCCAGAGGTAGTAATTGGTACTCAAGAAGAGGATCCCGATCATGGTGGCCTGAATAATGAACAACCAAGCAAGCAGCCCACCCATCAGCGTGATACCCATCTGCTGACGATAGGCATAGACCTCGCGCATGAGCCAATATCCGGCAAATGGCAATGGAATCAGAAATGCCACGCCCAGTGCCATCGCGATGTAACCCATCCAGTCATAATGAGCTCGGTCTTCATCCGTCTTTGAGGCCAAGAACTTATACGCAGCATAGGCCGCGACGACACCGCCGCCGAACGCCATGTTCCCCAGGATTCGGTGAAGATTGAGCGGATTCCACAAAGCTGTATGAATCACGTGCCAAATATTTCCCAGATAGCGCCCCTGCTCATCGACGCCGGCGGGCGACATCATGAAACCAATCCAGGAATTCGCCAGGAACATGAGCAACGTTCCAATGATGTTCAAAATAACCGACATGCTCAAGTGAATCCACTTGAGGAAGCCCTCCTTCATCTTGTCCCATCCATAATAGTAGATGTAGAGGGTTCCGCTCTCGGCCACAAACATCAAGGCATAGATGTGCATGACGGGACGGAAGATTCCTGACAGATAGGAGAAGAAGGCCGGATACAGAGTCAGGAAGGTAAAGATCAGAATACCTCCCAGAATAGCCGTGAGGGAGTAAGCAGTAAGACTGATCTTAATAAAGTCATACGCTAGTTGATCATAGCGCTTCGCGAGCGCTTTATCCTTCGTCACGACCCCCATAAACTCGATGATCATGCAGAAAATCGGGACGGCCAATACGAAGCTGCCGTAATAGAGGTGCTGCTGGTTCGCAAACCAGAGCAACACGCGACTTTCAAAGTTATACCTCGGATAGTCCTTGACGCCATCCGTCGTCTTTGGAGCGGGAGCACCGGACACGATGCCTTCGGTCTTATAATAGACATCCCGACCCTTTTCGACTTTATCCCCGTCCTTCTTTGCCGCATCGCCCGCATGAGTTTCTTCACCGATGGCCAGTGAAGGCAACGCCACGACGACCGGAAGCAGAAGGAGGCCGACCATCATGCAGAGCGCCACGATCGAAAATATGCGCTTGCCGACTAAAAGGCCCATGGAATACCTCCTTAATACCCTACGTTAAATGTATGATTTTCAAATACCCGACGACACCTTCAGGAGGGCTCAGTTTTTGAAGAGATACCAAAAGTCTAGCCCCTGCATATCCATGAGGTAGTGGTCAACCAACACAAAATAACCAACGGTAATAATAAGAGAAACAACAAGTGCTATGACTGGATTGTTAAGCGCGCTCATCTTCTTCTTCCTCTCTTCTGTCGACCAATGCCATCAATCAGTTAAGCCGGACAGACTCCCCACACAAGACAAACTCTACCCACAACTCAGCAGGGGCACTGAATACCGGCAAACCAATAGAAAAACCATAATCCGACAGCACAAGTAATGTAAAAAATCATCTTCCCGATTTTTACTTTAAGCTCGCTATCAGGGGTAGCTGTTGCCATCGCCATTTAACTCCCGATCAAGATAGTTGGTAAGGGATAGAATTCAGAATTACTGCATTTCCTTGACAGGCATTCGGCCCTGTGTTATCAAAATTTCTCAACTTCCAACACGAAATTAAAGAGGAAATTGTGTCGAAAAACTCAAAAGTGTTTGACATTATAGTTTTGGCCGGAATGGTTGTCAACATCATTTTGGCCGTGTTTTTGATCCTCTACTACTTTGATTTCCTGTAAATTCTTCCGGTTTTTTCTTCTCTTCCTCCAGCGTACCGGCAGTCGAATTTGCACAGCGGAATCCGATGGTTTCATCCCGAAAATCTTGCATCATCTTGCTTCGGCTGGTAATCCGAACATCGCCACCTGCCGTCGTATATCCTCCCCCGCGAAGCACCCGATAGGTGCCATACTCGGGACTCGGCGGATTGTGATCCGGCGAACTCTTATAGTAAGTCTCGTCGTACCAATCAGCCACCCACTCCATGACATTGCCGGCACCATCCATCACTCCATAGGGGCTCTTGTCGCTCTGGAAGGTGCCGACACGCGCCGAAGCTTCATAACCATCCTGCACGCGAGCCCAATTGGCCCCATCAGGCAGCTCTTTGTCTCCCCATGGCCAGAGCCTTCCATCCGTACCACGCATGGCCTTTTCCCACTCGGCTTCGGTCGGAAGCCGCTTGCCCTTCCAACGACAGTACCCATCCGCGTCTTCCCATGACACATAGACGATGGGCTGATTGATTCCACGTACTTTGGCCCCGCTCTTGGCATAGCGTGAAGGGAGTCCTGGCTTTCGATGCCCCGTGGCTACGACAAACTGCTGATACTGGTAGTTCGTCACCTCGTACCGATCAATCCCAAACGCATCCAGATGGATGGTTCGTTGCGGACGCTCATCGAAGCCTCCGCCCTCAGTTCCACGAATGAACGGCCCCGCAGGAATCGTGACCATCTCGCCAGAAAGAGGTTCCTCTCCGGGAGCACTCTCCGCCATCGACACCACTTCAGCAGCGGTATCAGACGCCGGCTTCTCATACGGCGTGACCGTGGTCCCTCGCATAATGGCGACGATGGGCATCGCCGCGCATGCCAGGACCACAAACAGGAAAACCAGTTTGAATTTTGACTCGAGCATGCCGCCCTATCCCTCAGCTTCCACCTGAAGCCGGATCCAACTCGCTCGCGCAACGCACACCGATCGTGACATCAGTACGCCAATGTTTTGCCGCAAACCGCTTGGACAATCTTGCGTGATGCTCCGTCTCTCTCCAAGAGCCTCCCCGCACGACTTTCAAATCTGCATTGTCAGGCCCCTTGGGATCACGAAACGGAGATTTCTTGTAGTAATGTTCGTCGTAGGAATCCTCAACCCATTCCGCCACATTTCCCGTCATGTCGTGAAGGCCATAGGGACTGCGTCCGGCCTCGAAGGATCCGGGAGGTGCCAGATACTTATATCCATCCTCCGTCCCGTCGACATTGGCCGCATTGACGACGAACTTGTCTCCCCAGGGATACCTCCGCTTACTCTCACCTCGACCGGCTTTCTCCCATTCCGCTTCCGTGGGCAAACGCTTCCCCGCCCACTTGCAGTAAGCCGCCGCCTCATCCCACGAGACGCTCATCGCCGCAAACTCGGGCTTCAAGATCTTTGATTGATCGTCGTCAAACACTTCGATTTTCGGCATCCCCCGCTTCGTCATCTTGGCAAACCGCTGATATTCTTGCTGCGTCACCTCATTCCGATCGATATAGAACCCTTTCAAGTAGACTTGGTGCTCGGGCGCCTCATCAGGATCCCCATCATTACTTCCCATCGTAAAAGGCCCTTCCGGAACTTGCACCATTTCCCGCCCTTCGTCTCCGATCTTGGTCTTATACATGGAGAAATCCTGAGCAGGCAGACTACTGGCCGTCGGTCGCGCTTCGGACTTCACTGAAGCTGCAAGCTGTTTCATCTGCTTGGCCTTGTAGGATTCGTAGGCCAACAGACCGATCATGAGAAAGAACGACGCAAACACAAAGATAATGGAGCCGACTAAAACACCTTTATTTTCCACACATACCTCGACAATCAATACCCCTGAACCCTACGACGGCGACGTTTCAACCTGCTCTGCCGCCGCCTTCTTCGCCGCACGCACATCAAGCAACATCGAAATCTGAACACCAAGAAATCCACCCATGGCCGCTCCGGCTCCGGCACCAACCCAGATTCGATCAGCACCGGCCAGCAACCATGCCAACAGACCGCCAGTGACCGTGCCGACAAGAATGCTCACGAGAAACCGACGACCACCAAGAAAACCGATCACCACGCCGAGAACAAGACCGATTGCAACGGCAACCGGCATCAGCCCTCCGCCCATAGTCGTCCCGATCAGGGTTCCAACCGTTCCCATCACGACGACGCCGAGGGCAATATCAACGATCTTGCGGCTCTCCATCACGTCAATCTCTTATGAGCCCAGACACACGTCACTTCCCGGGAAGGGCGACAAGCGGACCAAAATCGATCTCTACCCCAGGCGCGGCGATAATCGAAATCCCCCAGGCCTTCTCCGCCGGTTCATGCTTATGAATCCGCTTAAAATCCTCATACACATTCACCCGTTCCTCAAACCACTGTCCGATTTCCTTCGTTCCGGACTGGACGACGATCTCCGATCCGCTGAACATTCCCCCTTCGGTCAAGGTGCCGTCCGGTTTCGATTCGCTCCAGACATATTTCGTGAACACCGGAATAAACAGGAGATCCGTATCGAGCGAGGCATAGACCGCCGCGAGCGGTTCATTCCCCGTCGCCGCCTTGGTCAGGCGCCAGCGCCAGGTCAGAACTGGATAGGCCTTCGGATCCCAATCGATTTTCTTTTTCTTGATCCGTTGCCCCGCATCTTTGGCCGACAGAAAACTTGCCCCGTTCTCCGTCCGTACCTTGTAGGCGTCGCGGCCCTTTGTTTGGCTCCGCTGGTTTTCGTGTTCCCACAGTGATGGAAACCCGTCCGCCTCTTTTGCTTGAAAGTCTTCCAAGACCAAGGTCGGTTCTCCTGCAATCGTCGGCACACCCCCGCTCACGAGAAGGATTGAGCCGAGCATGGCTGCCGCAGCCATCGACAGAGTACGTGTCATGCCCTGATTCCCTTTCTATGTTTCTTGCGATGGGATCGGAGTCAGCAATGGCGACTCTTTCTCACTCGCATCCTCAACCATCACCGGCTGCTGTCCCCGTTCGCACATCCAGAACAGCGCGAGAACCGCCGCCCAGAACACCACCATATTCAGTGTCACCATTTTAGTCGCATACTGAAGATCAGGGGTGAAGGCCCAGGGCGAGACATCGGCCATCAATTCGCTGACGTGCCAGGATAGCCTCCCTGAGGAACGGATGTACCCCATCAACCCCATCACCCAACTGAACGATGCCGCCAATCCAAACAGGCCCACCATACCCCGTAGCGGAATCTTCCCCCACTGAATCGGCCCATGCAGCACCGCACGCCTCAGCATGAGGCGATTGATCACCACTCCGACCAGAATAACCGTGAACGTGGTGAAAGCCTGCGGAGCGGACAGACCGACGCGAATTTTCGCCGGCAAATAGAATCCATAGATCGATAGCCAAATGATGTTCACTGCACCGACCACATACAGCACTGTGATGAGGATGTTTCCGGTCTTGATCCAGGAGATGGTCATGGTGCGATTCGCGCGGCGATAATAAAGGAAACTCAGCGCGGTCACGAGGATCAGGATATTGACCGCTCCGTTCTTCGCCGACATGACTCCATAGTTGCCGATGACCGGATGTTGCGCGCCTCCCATTGCCTTGGCCTCACTGGCAGACGTCAGCAGCGTATGCGGCGTCAACCAAATGAAGAGCGCCAGCATCAACACACCCAGAAGGATTTGGTAATACGGCTGATATCGCTCTCCTCCCTTGATCCGCGCCATGCTCTGCCACAGATAGTAATTGATCCCCAAAAACAAGACACCGATCAAGAGGGCCTGCACCACAAAAAGCCAGGTGAGCAGTCCGCCCATCATCGTCACCCCCATGGTCTGACGAAACACGAAGACCGACTTCATCAACCAGTACCCGGCGAACGGCATGGGAATGAGGGCACAGACCGTGACGAACAGGAACACATAGCCGACCCAATCAAAATAGGCACGCTCCTCGTCGGTCTTGCTGGTAAAAAATCGGTAACAGGCATAGGCAAGCACCACCGCTCCGCCGGACATCATATCCGCCAGGAAGCGATGGACGTTCAGAGGATTCCAGAGCGCGGAGTGCAATAGATGCCACGCGTTTCCGAGAAACCGCCCCTGCGCATCGACCCCGGCGGGCGACATCATGAACGCAGACCAGGCGTTGGCCATCATCAGCAATGCGGTCCCCACAATATTGGTCAGAATCCCGATCGCGGCGTGAACCCATTTCATGCCACGGTCTGTCATCCGGTTCCAACCGTAGTAGTAGACGATCAGCAGCAGCGCTTCTCCGAAAAATACGGCGGCGTAGGCAGGCATGAATCCTTTGAATGTCCCGCCCATATACTTCATGAAACTCGGATAGAGCGTGATGAACATCGTCAACATCAAACTACCGATCAGTGCCGTAACCGACATAGCCAGGACCGCCACCTTCGCAAGATCCCTTGCCAAGCCATCATAACGAAGGGCCAAGGCCGGCTTTTTCGTGATCAACCCCAAGAACTCAAGTAAGGCGCAAAACAACGGCAAGGCGAGAACGAATCCGCCGAAATAGGTATGTTGCTGCGTCACGAACCACACCAGCAACCGACTATCCAGTGAACCGACTTGAGGATAGACCGTTTCCTGAGGAGTGGGAGCCGCCGGCCCCTGCGGAATTCCCTCGGTCCCGAAATACACGTCCGTGGATGAGTCGGCAAAGGACAGATCAGTGCCACTCCCCAGAAAGCCAAGGGCGATTAAGGCGAATCCGATACACATCACCACGCGAAACAGAAAACTGTTCATCCTGAATTCTTGGCCCATAGACCTACCCCTTTATCCCGGTCTTACCGAGTGCCAACTCCCCGGTTGCATCGGTGGAACCGATGGTCTTGCCTAGAATCCCCATGACAAACGGGCACCGTAACATGCCACTCGAGAGTTGGGGTGCCTGTTCATCTTCAATATGACGGCGATCACCCAGATAGTACCCATACAAAGCCATGATGGCTGTCACGATCGCCCCCATCACCGCGGCCGAACCTAATGTGATCGTGGGCTGTCTCATCACAAACAGCAGCAACCCCATCGCAACCAGGTAATAGGTCGAGGCAAAGGCCATCCCAGGCCACCACCAATATTTCATCAGCTCACCCGGTGCTGTCCGGCGAAGCGTTTGCACCCACGGAGTAGATGGATAGAGTCCGCCGAAATACGCGCAGAGAGTCACCCCGCCACCAAGAACGGTCACGGCGAATAACTGAGCCAACGCCGCTCCTTGAATGTCTGCAACGAGCAGTCCAGGAATTGATGCCAGCGCACCAACCGCAAGTCCGGCAAGGACCCACGGCCCCAGCTGCCCGGCCTTGTGCTGCAGCAAGACCCGGAGTGGCGCTCCATCCGGGAACGTGAGAAAGGGTCGCCCCATCTGCGTGAGCCGGCGCACATGCCCGATTTCAAAGGCATCGCGTGCGACGGATGTACAGGAGATGATGATGGCCATCATCGCCGGCCCATCCGGGTGCTGGAGATAGCTATAGCTCATGATCCACAAGAGAGTCAGCACCAACAGCGAGAGCTGAATCCCGTAGACGGCACCAGTCCATCCGACGAGCCAGCTGAGCAACCGGACGCCATCGTGGCGCACAATCTCCGCCCAGGGCGCAGCACGCCCGACCCGATAGGCCAAGGCCGCCGTCACCATGGCGACCAGCGCACTCACGGCCAAGAGCACCAGCGGCTCGGCGATCGGCACAAGATGCTTGGCAAGCCGATAGACTCCGAAGGCGATCAACCCCGGCACAAACATCACGATGCGTTTTCTCTTGCGCACAGCCTCTTCCGTCACCGCCAAACTCAAGCTCGGAAGTACCCGCAACGCCATTCGATGCAACATCTTCTTCTCCGTGAGGAGTGAAGGGTCAGGGGTAAGGGGAGGGAATGTTTTCTCGATCGTTGTTACTTTACCCCTTACTCCTCACCCCTAACCCCTTACGTCTTCTGAGCTGCCATTCCAAAGTACTTCGCTTTAATCTCTTCCATCAGCGACACGGTGATGCGAGACAATCCGCGATCTGCCGCGGTTCGTTCAAGTTCAACCCGTGCCATTGCACGAACCGGCGCTGGCACCCGGTCCAACCGCCGTTCCGCTTCCGGGTCCCATTCGATGCGTTCTCCCGTACGGGGACGAAGCAACGTGTCATAGGTGACGACTCGTTCTCCTTGGCTACGGAGATGTTGCTCCACCTCATCTCGAACCAACGGTGCCACATAAGGCGGCATGCGGGCCAATCGATGCAGCGCCTCATCGGTCCAGAATAATCGATCAATGAGCCCTCGTGTCTGACCCTCCGGCACATCGACACCGACTTTCAACCCACAGCCTCGGCACTCCGAGCGGATGAACCAGAACGCACCAGCTTCACCACCACGTTCCTCAATCCCCTCGGTATGCATCCAGCGACCACAACCGCAGGTCAGCATGATCTCTCTAGTGAGAGGTGAAAGGTGAAAAGTAAGCGGCTGTTCATCGAGTCATCCGATCTTGCCTGGGTACAGGATGTACAGCATCGTATAGGTGAAACTTCCGGTCATAAAGAGCACACAGTAGATAACCATCGTGAATCGACCCAGCGCCCGATGCCGCCGTGCGCCGTCCGGCCAGATTCGCTGGATCGTCATCTCAATCGCAAACACAAAGGCGACGAGTGCAAGGAAGATCAGGTAAACCTCCATCTTGCGCATCGAAAATCCGGCGGTCGCCACGCGCGAAAAAAACAACCCCAATACGATCACGGCCACAACCCCGAACACAATTCCGATCTTCTTCCACGTGGTCATGAGCCGTGACTCCCGGAGCGACCGCACCCCGTCGATGAATTGTTGAGAACGAAACCCCAACACCATCATGTACACCGCCATGATCAGCCCGATGATGACCAGGATAATGTGGAGGGTCAGTACCGGGATGAAGACGTAGTCATAGAGCGATTGTGACCCACCGAACCCTTCCTTCCCCTCAAAAGCCAGAACCCCGAGCTGCCGAAAGAGATAGTACGCGATAAAGAAGCTCAACATGGCGATCATGCCGCCCAACATCAGCCAATGGTGCGCATCTGCCTTTCGCTGGCGTGCCTGAAACCATCCGATGACAAAGAGTCCGGTAAAGAGCGTGGCCATCAGCTGACTGAGGTC
>CAADGK010000078.1 GCA_900696515.1 uncultured Nitrosospira sp.
AAAACGCCAACGTTCGTTGAACCGGATGAGGTGACGATGTTCGACGACCGATGGGAGCCACGGAGCAGCCCGGTGAAACAAGGTATCGGACAACGCGGTGTCGTCAACCAGGACGCGCTCATTGTTTCTGATTCCCTCAGCAACTACGCCACCCACAGTTCCTATCTCGTAGGTCAGCCCTTCGCTCCGACGAATCAATGTCGCACACTCGTCCTGCGACAGAAAGTCATGCAGAAGAAATATTCGTCCCGGATCGAACTCTTCCTTAGTCATGAATGCTTTCCGTGCGTCGTCCCTCACCTGCGCGTACCCACCATCGATGACAACCGTTCCGCAGATTGTCGAATCGTCAAACGGTGTCTGGTGTCCCTGATACAGGAGGACACTGATGGCCGAACCAGCATTCCTGTGTTCCTCAGTGCTTGATAGGACAGAAGAAACATAGATGGACGGACTAAGTTGGGGTCATGATCGACGTCATAGTCTGGGACCTCTTGTCCACCCGTGGCAGTGGGGAGGGGAGAGAGTTGCCGATTGACCCTTGGACGGCGGCATGTTAGAAACAGATCCGCTTGATAGAGTGAGTGTGGGTACGCCCGGATGGCGGAACTGGCAGACGCGCCGGACTCAAAATCCGGTTCTCGCAAGAGAGTGGGAGTTCGACCCTCCCTCTGGGCACCAACAACATAGAAATAAGTGCGGTTGTGGACTGAAGACTAGAGGTGGATGCCGCTCGGGTTCCATACGAGGAACGACCTGGTGGGACAGGGATCGCGGCAGAGGCCAGACCGAAACCAGATGCGATTCGCTCCCCACTTGACAGCGCCGCGCTATTAGCCTAATTTCTGCATATTTCTCAGGGATCTAGAGTGTGTCGTACTCGATTCAGAAAGCGTCAATGTCGAACCAGACTCAACGTCTTCTATTACAGTGACCTTGTGAATTCTTCTGATAGGACAACCGGTCCACTTACTTTTAAGGAGGCAGCACATGCGTAAAGTGTTGGCACTGGGAGCCGCCCTGCTCTGCATCGGCTCAATGAATGTTGCAGTGGCTCAAGAGCGACTCCAGCAATCATCTGGGGGGTCTGCAATGGGTGTGGGAACAGGGGTCGGTGACGTGTCTGGGAATGCTAATCGAGTCCAGGCCTTTGATCGTAATGCTTTCCTCGACCGACTCTCTCTTCCTGAAACGATCTACGGTCGTGTGTTGGCGATTGATTTTCCAGCCGCCAAAATGCACTTAGAGACAGGCGGAAGCTCTCATGATGAAGGTCGTGCGGGAGCTGGTGTCATGAGTTCCATGACGGTGTACTTTGACGAGCGCACCAGCTTAGATCAGATTAAAGTATTGAACAATGGCGATGATATTTCTCTACAAGTAATTGAAGCGGTCACACCCAATCAGCAATATGGGGTGGGTCGTAAGATCGTTCGTGAAGTATACTTGCTGCGTGGCAATGAAAGACTCGCTGGGTTTGGTGGTTTAGGACAGCGTCCGAATCCTTCAACGGAGCGTGCCATTGAGACGAGCAGCGGCAGTACCACAGGTGGAGTGGCGGGTTCCGTGTTGCCGGGTAAGATTACAGGGACGATTGATACAACGATCGGAGAATTCACAGGATCAGCTCCTTGCTGGAACTGTGAGCCACAGCCAGGGTGGGGCTATCAAACGGTGGCACCGGAAACAAAAATTCCTAATAAGTCCGACTACGGTACGGACTTATCAAAGCCGAATTTGATAAAAGGATTTAATTGAGACGTTCCAGGGTTTGAGCTTTCAAGGGGGCAGCTTCTGCTGCCCCCTTTTGCTTTTTTTACAATCTAGGCATAACTTGCCAAAACGTCGCTGGTCATCAACGAGCTGACTTGCGCGATATCCCTTCATTCAGTGAGTCTGTGATTATGAGCGAACCGGAGAAAGCACTTACTGGGCCGACCTCCGAACTCGATCTACGCGGAGTGATTTGTCCCTATAACTTCGTGAAGACGAAACTAAAGCTTGAGACCATGAAAGAAGGAGAGGTCCTGTCTGTCATCTTGGACGACGGCGACCCCATTCGGAATGTCCCGCGCAGTGTCGAGAATGAAGGACACACCGTCTTAGGCCAGGAGCGAGTGGAGCAAGCCTACCGAGTGTTGATTCGTCGAGAGGATAACGACTGATAGGAATGTCCCTACGTTCATAGGTACTGTGTTCGCCGTCAGGTTAGTGGAGCCCCACGGCGTAACAGCCGTAGTCCCTTTTGTGTCTTCGGCGGAACCCGCCGAAGCGTGTCCTCCTTCGCCAAGGCTTCGGAGGACACCCACTGCGCATTCCTCCACAGCTTTACAGCTGTGGCTTCCTGCGTAGGTGGGTGAAAGCCAATACGTAACGAGATTTCCTATCGGCCTGTTTCGTTGGCCGTTACCTCCTCCCTGATAAGACAATCGTGATGTCTTCCCCTGCTGTGTCCGACAGTTGCCGGCTTACCTCATAGGCCGTTCCGCGAATGATCACCTCATTCGGTGTAGTGAGGTTGCAGGCTGCGACAACCAGCCGTCTCGGCGCAAGCCGGACAAGGGTTTCAAGGGCACGTACGGCCGTGCGTCGGGTGCCATAGGCAACAGTCGGAGCCTTCATTTTTACTGCATCAGCCACACGTCGCGTAAGATGTGGGCCGGTACTCGGCAGCTGTCCACAAAAATAGAAGGACTCGCAAGAAAATCCAGCCACCGTCAGAGCCGTGATTGCTGCGGAAGGTCCGGGGATCGGAATCACCCGGGTTCCTTGAGAAGCGGCTTCCGTGACAAGCAGCGCGCCTGGATCCACGATCAGGGGTGACCCTGTGTCCGCGACAATGGCAATCCTGGCTCCCTGTCGTACGCGTTGAAGAAGCACCGCAACCTTCTCCTTCACATTCACAGGACCATAACTGGTCACGGTCGCTGAGATCCGATGATGCGCGAGTAGTTGCTGTGTCGTTTTTGGATCTTCAGAGGCAATGAGATCAACAGACTTCAAGGTCGCCAACGCGCGCAGGGTCAGATCATCAGGATGTCCAATGGGGACGGCCACCACATAGACCGCCCCTTCCTCATCCGGTGACTGAGCCGAAGCTATTGACACGCCAGCGTTTTCTTGACTCTGTTTAGGCGGCACCGATATAATTTCCTCTCAACCTGTTCGAACGTCACGCCGGAGATTCAGCAGGGACATTCCCAATGGCAGCCGTCTGTTTCATGATCGCCCTCAGCCTGTACATCGTGGCCACGGTGTCGTTTCTGTCCTACTCCCTACGACGTTCTGAAGCCCTCTCAAACGTGTCGCTGAGTATTACCGCCGTCGGGTTCGCGTTCCATACGATCACCCTTATCATGAGAATGACGGGAGCGTCATCTTCCGCTCCACCGAGTTTTTCCGATGCCTTGTCGTTTTTCTCCTGGATGATCATCCTGGTGCTGCTCATCGTCGAATTTCGTCACCGCATTCATGTGCTGGGATCCTTCATGGTCCCCTTAGCGATCGTCTCGCTCATCTCAGCGGCAGCCCTTCCGGAAAGCGAGCCGACGCTTCAACCAGTTTTCAAAACTTTGTGGTTTCATGTCACTCTCAGTATGTTGGGGACGGTCGGATTTGCCGTCGCGTTTGTTGCGGGAGTGATGTACCTCATTCAAGATCGGCTCCTCAAGTCGAAACAATTCAACGTCCTCTATAGCAAGCTGCCGGCGCTCGACTTTCTCGATCATCTAAATCAGCAGTCGATCGTCCTGGGATTCCCGTTGCTGACGTTGGGAATCGTGACAGGTGCCATCTCCGCCGAGCTCGCTCGCGGGTCGTACGTCAGCTGGAATCCTGAACAAACATGGGCCGTCGTAACCTGGCTCTTTTATTTCGTCGTCCTCCTGGGAAGACTGACCATCGGCTGGAGAGCCAAGCGGGCAGCCTATCTCACCGTGGTCGGGTTTGCCTGTGTCATCTTGACATTGGTCGGCGTCCTGCTCAAAGGGCATAGCGCCTTGTCGTAGGGTATGAAAGTGGTCGTGTCATGCATTTGATCGTCGTCGGTTTAAGCCATAAGACGGCTCCGGTAGAAATCCGGGAGCGTCTGGCCGTTCCCGAAAGCCGTCTTGGTGAAGCCCTTACTCGCCTCTGTTCGTACCCTGGCGTGAAGGAAGGAATTCTGCTGTCGACCTGCAATCGAGTCGAAGTCTATTCCGTGGTTGAGGATGTCGACACCGGATACGGCCGCATCCAAGAGTTTCTGGCCGACACGCATCTTTCTCTCTCGTCCGAACAGTTGACTCCGCATTTGTACTGGCATACCGGAGATCGGGCGATTGCCCACCTGTTTCGCGTGGCGTCCAGTTTGGACTCGATGATCATCGGCGAGTCTCAAATCTTGGGACAACTGAAAGACGCCTTTGAGGTCGCACTGGCACACAAGACCACCGGTGTGATCATGAACAAAGTGGTGAAGAAGGCGATCTCCGTGGCCAAACGTGTGCGCACGGAGACGAAGATTGCCGAGATGGCGGTCTCTGTCAGTTATGCCGCGGTGGAGCTGGCGAAGAAAATCTTTTCGAATCTACATGAAAAGACCGTGTTGTTGGTCGGAGCCGGTGAGATGGCCAAGCTGGCGGCGAAGCATTTGATCGCAAATGGTGTAGGACATGTGCGGATCACGACGAGAACTCCGCAACATGCGGTTGAACTCGCCGAACGGTTTGGAGGAATCGCGGTTCCGTTCGATCAGTTCAAAGATGACATGGCTTCGGCGGACATTGTGTTGGTCTCTACCGGCGCAGCCCATTACTTGGTCGGGGCCGAGGATGTGCATCGAGCCGTCCAGGAACGCATGAATCGTCCAATGTTCCTGATTGATATTTCCGTTCCGAGAAATATCGACCCGGCGGTTCGCCACGTCGACAACGCGTTCCTCTTTGATATCGACGATCTCAAGCATCGGGTTGAGCAGAACCGTGCCGAACGGGTGCACGAGGCGGAGAAAGCCGAGCGCATGGTGATCGAAGAAGTGACGATGATCCTCGACTGGATGAAATCGTTGGAAGTCACGCCGACCATTGTGGCCCTTCGCAACCGGGTGGAGGACATTAAGCGGGCGGAAGTCGAAAAAGTGCTGGGGCGATTGGGACACCTGTCCGCACAGGATCGCGAACTCGTCGAAGGTCTCGCCTCATCCATCGTCAACAAGCTGATCCATCGGACGATGGTGACCTTGAAAAACGAAGTCAATTCGTCCAGTGGCCCTGCGTTTGTCGAGGCGGCCCGGCAGTTCTATGCCCTGGATAGACCCGCTGCCTCTACTCAACAGACAGGGACCTATTCCGAGTCGTCTCGTTACCTCACGGACAGTCGCCCTCAATCGGAAGCCGACGAGCCAACCCCTGAAACTTCAGTGCCGAAACGAGCCCGCTAGCCTAGACGTACAGAGAAAGGATTACCCTGTGTCGATATCGAACGGTCAACGCTCCACGCTGGTGCTTGGGACAAGAGGGAGCAAGTTGGCGCTCTGTCAGAGTGAGTGGTTTCAATCACAAGTTCACAAGGTTGCGCCGGAGGTTCGCGTCACGCTCAAAAAGATTCAGACCTCAGGAGACAAGATCGTTGATGTCCCGCTGGCCAAGATCGGGGGGAAAGGACTCTTCGTCAAAGAGATTGAAGATGCCTTACTTACCGGTGACATTGACTTCGCCGTTCACAGTATGAAAGACGTTCCAGCCCAACTACCGGCTGGCCTCGATATTCTCTGTGTGCCGGCGCGCGAGGATGCCCGTGATGCTCTGATCAGCCGAACAGGCTGTTCGTTCCAGGAGCTGCCGTTAGGAGCGACGATCGGGACGGCCAGTCTCCGCCGCCAGGCGCAACTACTACAGGCCAGACCAGACCTCACAATCACCATGCTGCGCGGAAATCTTGATACAAGGCTACGAAAGCTTAAGGACGGGCAGTTTGATGCCATCGTGCTCGCCGCAGCCGGGTTGCATCGATTGGCTTGGGCTGCGACCATTACCGAATATCTCCCTCCCGTCCTCAGTCTTCCTGCGATCGGACAAGGCGCACTCGGGATTGAAGGTCGATCTGACGACGAATTTGTCCGCTCAATCTTGTTGCGGCTCAACCACCAAGAAACCCAGACGACGGTCACGGCAGAACGAGCACTTTTGCAACGATTAGAGGGTGGCTGTCAGGTCCCGATTGCCGCGCATGCCACCTTATCCGGCGAGCGGCTGGTTTTGGAGGGGCTTGTGGCAAGCATCGACGGGAAAACCATCATTCGTGATCAGATTGCTGGCACAGGGCAGCAAGCCCATGCCCTTGGGGTACAGTTGGCTGAACGGCTGTTGACCAGAGGAGGAGACAAAATTCTCCGCGAGATTTACGGATCGGCATGAGCAGAATGGGGCCACGCACAGGAAAGGTCTATCTCGTCGGAGCCGGCCCTGGAGATCCAGGGCTCTTGACGCTCCGTGGACGAGATTGTCTCGAGCGGGCAGACGTCGTCCTCTACGACTATCTCGCCAATCCCGCACTGCTTGCTCATGCTTCCGAGCATGCGGAACGGCTCTATGTCGGACGACGGGGAACGGGGAAATACCCGGAGCAAGCGTCCATCAATCAACTGCTGATCGAGCGTGCACAAGCAGGGAACGTGGTGGTACGCCTGAAAGGCGGGGATCCGTTTGTCTTCGGTCGCGGGGGAGAAGAAGCCGAGGCACTCGCAACGGCTGGAATCCCGTTTGAGGTGGTCCCTGGTGTCACTGCGGCAGTGGCAGTCCCGGCCTATGCCGGCATTCCGATTACCCACCGGACTTTGGCATCCACTGTAACGATCGTCACCGGGCATGAAGATCCCACAAAAGCGGCGACGATGTTGGATTGGCCAAGACTCGCGGCAACCCGTGGGACGCTCGTCTTTCTGATGGGCATGAAACACCTCTCCACGATCACCGCCCAGCTCATGCAAGAAGGGTTGTCTCCATCGACACCGGTTGCGATAACCCGCTGGGGGACCAGAGCTTGCCAACAGACGCTAGTCGGAACGTTGTCGGACATTGTGTCAAAGGCTCGGGCCATCGGAATGGAACCTCCCACCGTGATCGTGGTGGGTGAGGTTGTTCAACTCAGATCGACACTCAACTGGTTCGAGCGACGTCCACTGTTCGGCAAGCGCGTGTTGATGACACGAGCCAAAGAGCAGGCGCACGAGCTGGCCACGCACCTCGCCGGTTATGGAGCCGACCCGGTCGAGGGTCCGACCATCAGCATTGTTCCCCCGCTCGATTGGACAGTCGTCGACCGCGCCATTTCCGAGATCGGCACCTACCACTGGATAATCTTCACCAGTGTGAATGGGGTGGACCGCTTCATGAGTCGTCTCTGGGCGAAAGGACTGGATGCACGGTGTCTGGCCGGACGACGGGTGTGCTGTATCGGACCTCGGACCGCTCAGGAGTTGGAGCGGTTCGGTGTTCGAGCCGATCTGGTTCCGGCAGAATATCAAGCGGAGGGAGTATTAACCGCACTGAATCAGCAGGAAATCAGCACATCGCGCATCCTCATCCCTCGAGCCGAAGTGGCGCGGGAGATTTTGCCGGACCAGCTCCGTGCGCGTGGGGCCCATGTCGACGTGGTGCCGGTCTACCGAACGCTGGCTCCGGATCTGAAGACTGCGGGATGGTGGCAAGAGCTCAGAGACCATCGTCTCGATGTCGTCACTTTTACAAGTTCTTCCACGGTTCGGAACTTTGTTGCTATGCTAGGAGGGGTGAATGCGGTGAGTCCGCTGTTGCGCTCAGTGACCATCGCCTGCATCGGCCCAATCACAGCCAAGACAGCAGAGGAATTCGGTCTCACGGTCTCAATCATGCCGAGCGAAAATACGATTCCTGCATTGGTGGATGCGATCGCTCACCACTATGAGAGCCACGAGCACTGTGCCGCGGGTGTCGTATCGTAACCCAACGGCCCATGTCGATGGGCCAGTTTTATACTGAAGGAGGGAGCGTACTATGGTTCCTGTGAAGTCATTCATGATTCCCCGAGATAAGTTTGTGACTGTGCCACGCGACACCGACTCGCAGACCGCAGCGAGGATCATGCGCGATCGCGGGATCGGCAGTTTATTCGTGACGAATGACCGTGAGATCATCGGCATTATCACGGACACGGACATGATGCGCCGTGTCGTCGCAGCGGGGGCGGATGCGACCAAAACCACGGTTGAACAGATTATGTCGGCACCCATCATGACGATCGAAGAAAATAAGACCTTGCTGGATGCGAATGATCTCATGGCCCAATCGCACCTTCGTCATTTGGGTGTGACACGAGACGGCCAGTTGGTCGGAATCATCTCGGTCCGAGACTTAGTCGTCTTCTTAACCAATCTCCCTCGGAAATAAGGCTCCTCGCTATGGAGTTTCCGATCCATCGTCATGAAGCTCCCACACGGGATGGCCAGCTCAGGGGAATGATCTCGGTTCGAGACCTTGTGGTCTTCCTGGCCCATCGCTCACAGCCATAAAGGACACGACATGGGGTTTCCAATCCATCGCCTTCGTCGACTCAGGCAGCAGGAACCGCTACGACGGATGGTGCGAGAAACGCATCTCTCGCCGGCGGATTTTATCGCTCCACTGTTCGTGACTGAAGGGCAGGGTCGGCGTGAAGCCATCGAGTCGATGCCCGGTCAATGTCGACTGTCCATAGATCTGCTTGTCAAAGAGGCGGTTGAGCTTCGTGCAGTCGGGATTCCAGCCATTATTTTATTCGGCATTCCAGCGTACAAGGATGACCGTGGCAGCTCAGGCTTGGATCCAAACGGAATCGTGCAGCGAGCCGTCAAAGCCGTTAAGCAGCAGGTGCCGGAGTTGATGGTGATCACGGACGTGTGTATCGATGAATATACCAGCCACGGCCATTGTGGCATCGTTCGGGATGG
>CAADGK010000079.1 GCA_900696515.1 uncultured Nitrosospira sp.
AGGTTGAGATCATCGATATGGAATTTAAGGCCGGCACGAAGTCACAAATTCGGATTGTGTGAGCGCGTAGCATCATGGATATGAAACACTCATCGCCTGCCGTGATCCCTGATCATCAGCCCAGCACGAGTGAAAAGGTTCTCGCCTTTCTCGACGAACGGCTCGGACTCAAGGAAATGCAGGCGAAGATGCTCAATGAGCCGATTCCGGGAGGCTCGCGTTGGGCCTATGTGTTCGGTTCGATCTTGTTGTTCATCTTTGCCATGCAAGCGGTCACTGGCACCATGCTCATGTTCTACTATGTGCCGACTGCGGACCACGCGTACGATAGCACGCAGTATATTATCCACGACGTCGACTACGGCTGGTTTTTGCTCAGCTACCATTTCTGGGGCTCCAGTGCGATGGTCGTCTGTGTGTTTGCCCATATGTCCCAGGTTTTCCTCTGGGGGGCGTACAAAAAACCTCGGGAACTGCTCTGGCTGGTCGGGCTCGCTCTCTTCGGAATCGTCATTACATTCGGCTTTACCGGATATCTTCTTCCTTGGGATCAACGCGCATTCTGGGCCACGCTCGTGGGCGTTGAAATTTTGGACAAGACGCCGATCGTCGGGGATTTTATCGCGAGGTTTTTGAAGGGCGGGGCAAGTCCTGGACAGATGACGTTGAGCCGCTTTTTTGTTCTTCATGTGATGATCCTCCCTGCGGCATTGATGGCGTTGGCAGGGCTCCACATCTTCCTGTTTCGTGTGGCGGCTCCAGCCGGCCCCTTTAAAGGGACCACGGAAGAGATCAAGGCGAAAACCGACTACTTCTTCCCTCGTCAAATCTGGAAAGACATTGTCGGGATGGCCTTTGTCTTTGTCGGCCTTTGTGCCCTGGCCCTCTGGGAACCGGTCGTATTGCTCGATAAGGCGACACCGGATCCTGGGGAGTATCACCCGGAGCCGGAGTGGTACTTTCTCTTTTACTTCCAGCTGTTACGGCTGAAGCTTTTTGCGGGACAGTTTGGCCAGTTTATGGGGGCCGTTGCACTGCCGGTTCTATTTATGGGGCTGATGGTCGCGCTTCCATTTTTCGATAAGGATCCTGAGCGGAATATTTTCAAGCGACCGATTGCGCTGATTGTCTGGATTGTGATTATGGTTGTGATTGCACTCTTTACAGTGGCGGCCGTGATTAATCGAGAGTTCCTAGACTAACGACCATTCATACGAACTGAGCATATGGCTGAAGAACGCGAATCAATGTCCCCTACGAAGATTGGATTCGGCATCCTCTGGTCCGCCTGCTGGACCGGCATCCCGATCAAAGCCGTGTTTGCCGTGATGGCGATGACCATGGGGCTCGTCCATTTCGAGGGAAGATTCGGGCTTGCCTTCCTTATGTTGCTTGCCAGTCCGGTGACTGTGTTTGCAGCTCCGGCGATCATGGCGATCTATGACACTCATTTTGGCGAGGGGATCGGTCTTCCGCTTATCTTCGGAGCCTCCATTCCTATCGATATCTGGGCGCTCGGTCTCGTCGGTCGAACCTTCTTTCTGGAGCGCCTGAAGAAGGAGCCCCCGCATGACGGGCTCGGATTTGCCATTTGGTGGAGGACGGCCCTTATCGGCACATTGATCATGCCCATTCTGTGGGGAATCGTCAGTAAAGTGACAGAGACGGCCATCAGCGCCTCCCATTCACTCGCGGATATGGAAGCCTTACGGCACATCTATGATACGGGGTTGCCGGTCGCGGAGCGCATTGGGCTAGAGCTGACGGTATGGGGATCGATTTCTTCTGCGGTGCTTTTCATCCTGGCGGTGATCGGCGTGTCTGTGCTTGGACAGGCCATTCGGCGTATTGCGGAGGATTGTCGCCAGGCACCTGAAAACTATCAGGGCCTTGTGACCCGATGGGACTTGATGCGTGTGCCGAACGACCAAGGCCTGCTCCTGGCCTCACTGGCCGGAGCCGGGGTGGTGTTCTCGCTTGTATTCTGGACCATCCTTCCTGTGACAACCCCTCACCCTCATGAGTGTTGTGCGAAGCCGGAGGTTCAAGCAGAACCGGTCTATAAACCAGTCGAAGCATTAAATAAGAACACCCAACGGCTAGCTGCGGTCGCCGCACAAGTTGAGGCGATGGAAAAGCAGAAATCTGAAACCAAAGGGCAAAAAGAGAAGGGCAAGGGGAAGCCGGCAGGCGCAGCCCCCTCTGACAATTCGAAACCGTAACTTGCGAGGTGATGTGGTGAGTGCCATACAGGAGGTCGAAACAGTTCAACGGGCTCTCCGGGCCATTCGTGGTCAAGAGCGATGGCTTCTCGGTCTCTTGTTCACGGCGGGTTGGTTTCTCCTCCCTTCCATGGGTCTTGCCGCCGAGGGGACCGCTGCCGGGCCGACTGAGTACAGAGACATTCCCTATATCGGCAGCCGAAATCTTGTCTGGATTGTTGCCCAGCTCCACCTCCTGCTCGCCGGTTTCGTGCTGGGTGTGCCAATTTTTGCCTGGCTGTGCGAAGTGATTGCTTGGAGGGGAGGCGAGAAGCGGTACGACAAACTGGCCAAGGAGTTTACAAAACTTCTGACGTCGGCCTATGCCACGACCGCATTATTCGGCGGAATTCTGCTGTTCCTCTTGGTCGCATTCTATCCAAAGCTCATGAACTACCTGACGGATGTCTTTTTCCCGTCTTTCCTCCTGTACTGCCTGCTCTTTCTCCTGGAAACCGCGACGCTCTACCTGTACTGGTACGGCTGGGATGCGATGCAATATGGCAGAAAGAAAACCTTGCACGTGTTTCTCGGGTTCCTTCTGAATTTCTTCGCTTTATTCATCATGATCGTCCCCAATGCATGGGCGACATTTCAATCAAGCCCGGTCGTGATCGCCGATGGGACGGCGTTCGAGCGTGCATGGGCTGCGACGTGGAACCCAACCTGGTGGCCGATCAATATTCACCGATTGATCGCCAACGTCGTGTTGGGCGGTTATATCTGCGGGGCCTATGCCGGAGTTCGATACTTGTCGGTGAAGAGCACCGAGGATCGGGAACATTACGATTGGATGGGTTACGTTGGCAATTTCATTGGAGTGTTCGGGCTCCTGGCTCTGCCGTTCGCCGGCTATTGGCTCATGCGAGAAATCTATCAGTACAACCAGCAGATGGGAATCACGCTGATGGGTGGATTTTTGTCCTGGCTCTTTATCATTCAAGCCATGCTGATCGGCGTCCTATTCCTTGGATCCAACTATTACTTCTGGCTCGGAATTACCTACCGTATCCCAGGGTCTGAGGCGAAGTACCGACGCGCGATGCTGATGATGCTCATCAGTTTACTGCTTTGCCTTGCCGTTTGGATGACGCCGCATTCTCTTGTCGCCAGTATCGAAGAAGCGCAAAAAATGGGTGGGGCACACCATCCGCTGCTCGGCGTACTGGGGGTCATGTCGGCCAAAATGACGGTGTCCAACCTCATGATTCTTATTACCTTCATGAGTTTCGTGATGTACTGGCGGGCAGGAAAACAGGATACGGCAGGGTGGGCGAAGCTGGGAAAGGCGGTGATGGGTGCCGTCCTGGTTGTGGCCAGTCTGGCCGTCATCGTTCTCGGCGTATGGGGTTATTTTGTACCGGCAATCGTCCGTATCAACTATTTCTCAACCTCGCAGGTGGCGATCGTCGGCTTTGTCATTCTGACGATCACGCCGTTGACGGCGCTCCTGCTCAAGAGCGCCAAGACGACAACGGAAATGGTATGGGGCAGCATGCCCCCTCGCGCCGGATATGCGCTGGTGCTCAATGCCGTTATGGTGATTTTATTGATGACGTTGATGGGTTATGCACGGTCTTCTTCCCGGGTTCATTGGCATGTGTATGGAGTCATGCGTGATACGTCGCCCTATGCCTATTCGCCGGCTCTCGGCAGCGCATCATTGATTATGGCATTCTGCACGTTCTTCTTCTGTATCCTCGTGGCGTTTATCTTCTGGGTGGCGACCATGGGCGATAAATACAAGGCGGCAGCCGGATCCGGCGGAAAAGGAGAGCTGCCACATGGTATTCCGGCCATGGCCGGGGGCGCACCGGAGGAGCGGCAATAGAGGGAAGAGAGTTGTGAGTTTTGAATTGTAAGTGTTGAGTGAATGAAACAGAGCTCAACACAGGTGATTCAGTACTACAAATTAGAGGGTATATGAGTGAAGTCGCGCAATTACAGCTGATCGCACTGTCGATTGTCGGGGTTGGAATTCTCATCCTCCTCTTCATCAAGGCCGTTTTTATTCGGGTGACGGGGTTTGTCTTCATCGTCCTGGGACTGTTTTCATTGATGTCCCTGGCGGTGCCTCAGTTGGCCTCACTCCCCCCGGCGGAAGAGAAAATAGATATTGCCAGTATCAAAACCCCAACCGACATTGCCACAATCGGGCAGACAGTGTTTTTCAGCAAAGGTCAATGTGCGTTGTGCCATTCGATCGGACCCAGCGAGTCCGCTCGATGCCCGGATCTGAAGGGTATTGGCGCCAAGCTCAGCAAAGATTTTCTCTATGAAAGCCTGACGGATCCACAGGCGTTTGTGTATCAGGATTACCGGCATGGTGGTGTGCCGAAGGAATACCCAGCCACTATGCCCGCGATTAATAAGGATCCAATCGGACTCTCGAAGAATGAAATTTTAGCGGTCATCGCGTTTCTGCAGCAAATGAGCGGCGAACCGATCTCCGTCAGCGTCTCAGAGCTTGAAATTCCCGGTAAAGCGCCGTCTGCTCCCGTGAAATCAGCGGAAGCGGCACTCGTGGCGGACGCACACACGAATTAGGAGGAATGTATGGGGGCGTTAGGGAAGCCGATCATTCTCATGGTAGGCATGTATGCGTTTCTGAAGTTTGTATTGCCAAATATACCAGGCTCCGCTCCGCTGCCCTCCAGCTTGATTTTCCTCTACCTTCTGCTGACGGCATCCGGGATCGTGATTTTTGAAACATTGAGTGGGGAGTCGAAGGATGCCTTCTGGGGGCCTATCCAACGATTTCTGACCGGTGAAAACATCGGCGGTCTCCAAGCGCTGCGCTACGGTGTCTTCATCCTGTTTCCGCTGCTGGTGGGATGGCAAACGTATGGGAGTACGGCGGTGAGCGATCTTCCTCCGACGGAAAGCCGAACGATTCATCCGGCGCCGCCAGGAGAATATACGGGACTCTCGAATCCTGTTCCCAAGACTCCCGAAAATATCATGCAGGGCAAGGGGTTTTACGCCGCCTATTGCTCTCCTTGTCACGGAGGAAACTTCGATGGCAAGGGACCAGCCGCTCGAGGATATATTCCTGCACCTGCTAATTTTGCGGACCCCACGACAATCGCCATGCTGCAAGAGAGTTATCTTTTCTGGCGGATTAAAAAGGGTGGCGTCGGCCTTCCGATCGAAGGGGCGCCATGGAAGTCGGCGATGCCCCGTTGGGAAGTTGAGCTACCCGATGAATGGATTTGGAAGATTATCATGGGAGAGTACGACGGAGCCCACCAGTCCCCACGAACCTGGGAATAGGGCAGCCATAGACCGTGGATGGACGTAGGTGTGTAGGGAGAATGAGGGCAGCATGAAACCGGCGAATCAGATCATGAAGCAGGTTCTGCGTAGTGGAATCGGCGTGCTTACGGCCATTGTTGTGGTCGGAGGGGCAACCATCAGTTTTGCCCAGGAGAGCGTTTCGGTTCGCGCCACGCTGATGACAGGGGGGGTTCCCGTTGACGATCCAAGCGCGGCAGTCTGGACCAGTGCGCCGCCTGCTACGTTCCCCATGTCCCCACAGGTACATTGGCAGAATCGTATCCAGGAAGTGACGGTCAAGGATGTCATCGTGCGGGCTCTTCATGACGGGAAGCAGATGGCGGTGCTTGTCGAATATGCCGATCCAACCCAGGATCCTGACGATGCCGCAGCGCTTGAGTTCATGGTAGGCGACAAGAAGGCGCACTTTGCTCATGGTCAGCCGATGCTGCAAGTTGAGGGAGGGCCGGTCAATATCTGGTTCTGGAAGAACAAGACGGGCAAGGCCGTCGATATGAACGCGAAGGGTTTCGGCACCTTGAAGGCGCAAGAACATCAGGATGTGAAAGCAAAAGGTATCTATTCGAACGGAACGTGGAAGGTCGTGTTCTCGCGTGATTTGTCGACGGGGCACGCTGAAGAGGACGTGCAAATTGCACCGGGGCAATTCATCAGCATCGCCTTCGCGGTCTGGGATGGGCGAAAAGACGGCGCCGGAGATCTTGTCGAGAAGGGGTCACAAAAGGCCGTCTCGTCCTGGTGGTATTTTCGAGCCGATGCTCCGCCGGATTATTCCGGTTATATGTACGCAGCGATTGCTGCGGCATTGGCCTTGGGGTTTCAGTTTGTTCTGATCAGAAAACTCAAGAAAGGGCAGTCAGCATGAAGGCGGCACGGCTGGGTGTCATTGGATTAGCGGCAGGGATCATCAGCGGCGCAGCGTTGCTCGCCGGAGGGTGTGCCAACGAGCAAGAGAAGCGTGGACATGAGCTCTATACCCACTACTGCAGCGATTGTCACGGTGAAAGCGGCAAGCAGAACGAAGGTTTTAATTGGTCATCGATGCCGGATCCGAAACCGAAAGATTTGTCGAACAAGTCCGAGATGAGCACATTCAAGGATGAGGATCTCTTCGCGACCATTTCCCGCGACATGTTGGACACGACCGAAGAAGGCGGGGACACAATCGGTGACGACGATTTTGCCGTTCCGACCATGCCGACGTTCAAGTATACCCTGTCCGAGGATGAGGTGTGGGCGATCGTCGGGCATGTCCGCACGCTGCATGGGATGAAGATGGAGTTTAATGTCGCGGCACGCAAGACCTCGCTTGAAGAAGGGTTGAAAAACGCCCAGACGAAGTTCGAACAAACGAAGCAGGCCTATGAGGCGGCGGAAAAGAAAGCCAGTGACGAAGCTGAGCGCAAGAGCGAGCAGTTGAAGAAGGATGTGGATGTGGATGAGTCTGCCTATGCGGCTGAACAGGCCGCGATGGTCCAGGCTAAAAAGGAGATGGATGTTGCACAGGTTGCACTGACTAATTTCTCGACCAGACCCGGCAAAGGAGTGAGTGTTCCCAGACCGGATTTGACGGTCAAACCTGCGGAAGCGGCGAAATTGATTGATCGTGGGAAACAACTCTACGAAAACAAGTACGGATGTAACGGTTGTCACAATCTGGCAGGGGAAGGCGGGAAAATCGGTCCTGCGCTTGATCGGGCAGGGTTTCGGTTGAATGCTACCTGGATCTACCGCTGGCTGAAGAATCCTCAGGCGATGGATTCTCATACGCGTATGCCGGCTTTGGGCCTCAATGATGCGGATGCAAAGGCTGTCACTATCTATGTATCCACGCTCAGAGCCCCGAAGGAGGAACCATCCACGGTGAAACCGGTCGAGAAGCCTTAGCAGGTTGTGGGCATTAGCCGGGTCGTCAAGGATGATACGAGGCTTGGGCTACGGGTGCACATCGGCCATGGCGGAATCCTAACCGTGGGCATCACGATCCGAAGACCGTTGTTCTGTTAAGCGGATACTCCCCCCAGCAGTCCCAAAAGGAGCGCAACGCCTACCCAAATGTGACTACGGAACATGGCGAATGCGCGTGAGGGAGAGACCGGTTCCTGCAGGTCGCTCACCTGTTTGATAAAAAATAAGCCCACACCAAACAGCGTACAATAAAAAGGCCATTGCAGCTGGTTGAGCCATCCGGCAATGGTGAACAAGACGAGCATGGCCGCGAGTGCAAGACCTACCCCGCGGTGGAGTGATGAGCCGAAATAGAGTGCGGCGGATTTCACTCCCACTCGCCGATCATCTTCCAGGTCTTGCAGGGCATAGATCGTGTCGTAGGCTATGGCCCACATGGCGGTTGCGCCAAAGAGCAACCAAGCGGAAGCGTCCAACTGCTCTCTGACTGCAGCCCAGCCCATAATTGTTCCCCAGCCAAAGGCAATTCCAAGCATGGCCTGAGGAATGTGGATCCATCGTTTAGAGAAAGGATACAATGCCGCTAATCCGACAGCCATGGGGGAGAGCCAGGCGACGAGCGGGGGAAGCGCGAGCAGCAAGCCGGCCGCAACCAGCAGCAACAAGCCGAGCAGCGTATAGGCTTGACGGCGGGACAACTCTCCTGATGCCAGCGGGCGAGTCTTGGTGCGGCTCACTTGTCGATCAAAGGCCTGATCGGCCAGATCGTTCATAATGACGCCGGCACTGCGCATGACAAATGCGCCTCCGGTAAACACCACGAGTAGCTTCAGGGGCGGGATCCCTCGAGCTGCGAGGACCAGCGCCCACAGAGTGGGCAAGAGTAACAAATAGGTGCCTGTCTGGTTCGGCAAACGGATTAACCGGGCAAGGGCAGACCAAGGAAGGATAGAAGAAGCCGCCGATGAGAAAGCTGCCGGAGCGGACATGCTGCGACCTTAGCCCAGCGAAAATGGGCTGTCAACGGGCCTGGACCGGTTGTGGCGCCATGGCGAATTCTGTATAACGACTCTGTGAAGAACCTTCAGACCCTTTTTGTCCATTGTGTGAAGCCCAGCGGTAGGCTTGTTCGTCACTGTAGCGCCATCGCGTGCATCCTGTTCGTTGTCGGCTGCTCCCTTTTCAATCGGACGACGCCGACTGTGAGCCCGCAAACGATTCCTCTCTCTCCGGCGATCTGGTTCTCTCCCAGTGTCACGGCCGCTGAAGTGTCGTATGACGCCCCCTGTGGTGAAAAGAGAACCCTGGCTCTTGCCGATCGTTTGGTCATCACCGTTCCGAAAAGGCTCAATGGGGTCTTCAGCCAGGTCGCTACGCATAATCAAGCGGAGGAGCTCCTTGCGTCGGATGGGGCCATTGAAGTTGGTGTCGGCGTCAGGCGGATCAACCTTACTATTCCACGCCAAAGCCATGGGACCTATCCGGCGACGGCAACGCTGGGAATGGAAATGGTCTTTCTGGCTCGGGATGGGACGGTGCTTTTCAGTAAGAAGCTGGAAGGGGTTGGGCGTGGGACGGTGACGGTTGCCGAACAGTCTTGCGTCGTTGAGGGACTGGATGGAATTTTGCAGGAAGCCATTGACTCGGTGGCTGACGGGTTGGCGAAGCAGATGGCGCAGTCGTCCCAGATCCAAGCGTATGCTGCAGCGAAAGACACGTGGAAACCGATCGCCGGCCAGTCCAGATCTGAACCGGTGGTCCCGATTGCGGGTGCCATCGTAATACCCCCGCCCGTGGCATCGGAAATGGGTCAAGCCGTTCAGGCAACTGCTCCAGAAACAGTTCAGCCTGCACAACTCAGTTTTCGGGCAATTATTCGGGATGAAAACCGCGATCACCTTCTAGAGCCAGACGAGGCCGTGACCATTGAAGTCGAGGTGAAGAATGAAGGTGCCGCGGAGGCCGAAGACGTTCTGGTACTGGTCCAAGGACGAGCCAAATTAGAAGGCTTATTTCCCTCGGATGTCGCAGTCGGGACACTTCAGCCGGGAGAGGTCAAGCGGGTTTCGATCACGAAGCGAACAACGGCATCAGAAGAAGCTCTTCACGGTGAATTGACGCTGATTCTTCGGGCAGCCACTCCGTTGGCGTTCATCCCACCCCCCAAAACCTTTGCCATTGGGAGCAAGCCGAAGCACTCTGACGGAGTGATCGATCCGGATGTCGATCAGCTGCCAAGCGCCCTTTCGGCATTTAAGGAGCCGAAGGCCCTTATCGTCACGATCGGCGTCGGACGGTTTCGCGACGAGCAGGTGCCGCTGGTCAGCCATGCCGGCCGCGATGCGGCGGTCATGGCGGAATATTTGCACACGATTGGGAATGTGCCGCGTGAACGGATGCGCGTCCTGCTCGATCGGCAAGCCCAACTGGCGGACCTGGAGGAGACGTTTGAACGGTGGTTGCGTAAAAAGGCGGATCCGGCCACCGACCTCTATGTGTTTTTTTCCGGTCGTGCCGTGGTTGACGGCGCGAGTGGGGCCGTGTCGCTGATGGCCTATGATGGGGTGCCTGCCGGTCCGACCGGGGTGTATCCCCTTCGTCAGCTGCAGGAAGTGATCCAGCGTCTTCCAATTCGCCGTGCCGTGCTCTTCTTCGATGTCTCGTTGGATCCCGCTCCCGGGGCCGATCTTGCCACGATTCGCCGACCGGACTGGGAGTCCGGCCTCAGTGACACGAGGAAGGATGTCGAAATGTGGATGGTGGGCAATCGGAATCTGCAGGAAGCCCAGGCGCATGACCAGGGCAAACACGGGTTGTTCACCTACTATCTCCTGAGGGGCCTGCAAGGGGTGGCCGATCTCAACCGGGATAGTACCGTCACGGCAGGAGAACTCTGTACCTATGCGAGGAACCAGGTCATTCAGATCACTCGCGAGCAAGTGAGAAGTAAACAGGAACCTCTCTGCTTGCCGCAGGTTGGCCGCAGCGGCATGGCCCGGATTTATCCCATAGCCAGGGGGAATAATCCAAAGCCCGTGTTGCTCCAGAAAGCGCCGGAGGCACCCGCTGGTATCTCGACGCCATCTCCCACCATCATGCAGGTTGGGCCGTGATGGGCCGCGTCGACAGGGCAGACTGCAATTGACAGCCACGTTGGTGGCCGTTATCATGCCAAATACTAACCTGTCAGGTCGTCCTCCAGTCTTACCAAGGTGCCGGCGTAGCTCAGTTGGTAGAGCAGCGGTTTCGTAAACCGCAGGTCGCCCGTTCAATCCGGGTCGCCGGCTCCACTCGATTCCCCTTGATTCATGCGGACTTCCGCCGTATTCGGCGACCCGTTCCTCTCTTCACCCGATCCCCGCGTTTCCGGTTTCTTTCCGGTTTCACCCTGCTTACCCCCTTGGCCCTGATCCCGCCCAAAGTTGGAGACCAATTCCGCCGCCGCCTTCAGATGCGATTCGCCGAGATGCGCGTAGCGCCGGACCAACGACAAGCCCGAATGCCGCAGAAAGTCCGCAATCGTCGAGGCGTTCGCGCCGCTTTCGGCCAAGCGACTGGCGCCGGTATGCCGCAAATCATGCCAGCGGGCGTGGTCGATCCCGGCCCGCCGAATCGCCGGGAGCCAAACGCGATGATAGAAGTTGGCGGTGTCCACGGGGGCCGCTGGATTCTCGGAGGGAAAGACCCACTTCGACCGCTGCCAGGAGTCGAAGCTCCGCAAGATCGCCGCTGCTTCTTGACTCAAATGGATGAATTGCACGGGGCCCGATTTGGTTTGGGGGAGGGTCAGGAGATGCCGGTCCAGATCCACATCCCGCCATTCCATCCTGAATTGTTCGGTCTGCCTCAAACCCGTCAAGACGGACAGCCGCGCCCACGGTCCATAGGTCGGCCCCAGGGCTGCGAGCAACGCCGTTTCTTCCTGAGGGCTCAGGTGGCGTGTCCGTCCTTGGCTTTCGAGTTCCCACATCCAGTTATCGAACAACTGCCGTTGCGTCTGCTTGACCGTCCCCAGCGCCGCACACAGCCATCGAAAATAGCGGTTGAGCGTCGCGCCTTCCCGATACTTACCGACGGCCTCCGCCAGCTTCCCCACCGACGGCTTGCGGCCCCGGTGCGTCTTCGTCCGTGGCGTCGGCCCAATCTTGATTCGTTCGCGCCGCAGCTCGTCGCGCACCTCTTCAAGAAAGCGGACGGTCAGATCCTTGATCCGCGTGAGGCCCGCCGACTGACATCTCAGTTTCCACCAGGCGCAGAACCGACGTTGAGAGGCCTGATCTTTCTTCTTGTCCCGCGCGGCGACATGGCGATCCAATACGTCGTCGATTCGCTGCCAGCCGCCCTCTGGATCGACTTTTCCGCGTCGATGGTCGGTCGCCAAAGCGTTGCGTGCCTCTTGGGCCTCGGTCTTCGTCGCGAACGGTCCGCCGCGTTGCTCACGTTTAGCGATGTAGATCCTGTAATACCACCAGACCATACCGCTCGCGTCTTTCCTGGTGTAGAGCCCCTTTTCTCGCTTCGGTGGTCGTGCCATGGCACTCCTCCTTTCACGTCGTATGAGGTCGTATAGCAAAGTCGAGTTACGACACACAAGATAATTCGTAGTTGATTTACCTTAGTTGTGGTGTGGGCCGTGGTCTGTCTGCTGCGGTCAGCAAGATCCGAGTCGAAGAGAACGGAATGGGGGATGGTGTGGCGTCGTCAGCAGGTGGCGGATGGATCGGCGGATGGGGATCGGGTCAGG
The DNA here is from genome assembly GCA_900696515.1 of uncultured Nitrosospira sp. Taxonomy (GTDB): domain Bacteria; phylum Nitrospirota; class Nitrospiria; order Nitrospirales; family Nitrospiraceae; genus Nitrospira_D. Next base: position 12,211 of record CAADGK010000079.1, read on the forward strand.
CTGGGGGATGTCTGGGAGGGCGCAGTCTGCGGAGTGTGTCCCGCTACCTTCGCCCCCCCGCTCTCGCTCCTACTAATGCCCCATCGACTGCTGATACGGGGTATACCCGGTCTTTACGAACATCGCCCTCTCTGCTGCCTTCTCTGCCGCCTTGCGTCGCTCTTCGAGGACGGCGACCGACTCCTGACAAACAGGCTTTGGCGTCGTCTGGTTGATCGGTATCGGGAAGTAGGCATGGACTCGACTCGGTGAATGCTCATAGCCTGCCCCGGTCCCGCTATCGACCGCCATCCCAATCAATCCCCCGACCATCAAGTTGCCCCATACCATGCCATTCATGACTGGTACGACGGTCATCTGATACGGTTGGTAGCCGTCAAGATGCACTTGCACCACGTACGTCTTTTCTCTGGGAAGCGACACCACTGCCGGGGTTGCCCCATGAGGCTCCCCGTTGATCGTGACGCAGAGCGCCTCCGGCTGACTCGTCACGGTCAAGTCCTGATGCGTCCCGTTCACCACACTAGCGCAACCCGTCATCATCCAGCCTACGACGATGATTCCAACTGCCAACACACATTGTCGTCCGTTCATGAGGCCCTCCTGTGTTCCTGCTCACAGCATGGTGCACTGAGCCGGGCCAGTTGGGTATTCCCCTATAAGAGGGGCCTGCTAACGGAATAGTACTGTTTGGGCCACGTCACCACGATCTCGACCGCCCCAGTTCGTTCAGGACCGACGATCACCACCTCGTCTGATGTCGTGGTCAGGCCGTCGGGCTCGCGTGCAGGGGATCTGTCGGGCCGGTTCTGGCCTCGTCCGTTTGTGCTGTTCCATCAACGGATCGGCGATGAAGCCGCAGTTGAGACAGGCCACTCCGTCCCAGTCCCCTTCAGGAGTCACGTCCTCTCTTCTCCTCAAGAATCCACGACATCGAGGACACCTCATCATTCCGGTCCTTCGCGCATGGGGTAAGCCGACGACGGGCGGGCCGGATTCGCCGCCACCTGAAACGACGAATCCAACCCACTGCCGGGGAAGGTGCGCACCTGCCCTACTGAAACTGCGGCGTCCCTGATGGTGGTGCATCTGCCGGGCCTTTGTCGGGTGGCGTATGTGGATTCTGTTGCTTCAAGTCGACATGGCGAACGGTCTTCCCTTCCAATACTGGTAATAGTCCATAGTTCTTCAAAGACAGGTCCAGCGCCGTGGCCAGCGTCGCCAAGCGATCGGCGATAAACTGAAGGGTTTCCATCCGTCGCCATTGCGTGCCTTCTGTTTGTTGGGCATGTTCTTGCAGCAATCGTCGGAGGAACTCCGCCGGGACGATCTCTTCATCAAGTGGATCTGCCTGGATCGCCCGAACGACCTGCATTCTCCCGGTCGTCATCGCCTGCACGACATTTTTCATCCGCTCACTCTGTGGCAACTTGGCCAGTCGCTGCCGAATCTCACTGTTGATGAGCGCATCCGTGACCGGATCGGTTGCGACTTTCGGCACGGCAGTGAGGCGGGCTCTTGCCTCATCGGCAGCATCCCGCTTCGTCACCGCGTCCTTCCGCACGAACTGGAGATGCCCATAGCCTTTGCCCACGATCTCGACCGCCCGCTTCGTCTTCCCCGCATCGCTCAAATCCGAGTCCACGGCTAGGGCATTGATCGCACGATCTACCAACGTGAGTTCCGCCTCAGCCTGACCAAGGATTTCCAAGAATGACCCGATCACAGCCCGATCCGCGCCTTCATACTCTATGTGGATCACGGCCTCCTCCCGGCTGCGCTGGATCAGCGCGAGGACCGGGGCGGTTCCGATGTTGAGTGAATTTTGAGTTGGCATGATACAGACCCTCCTATGGTGGTGATTGCCTATGCTGTACTAAGTGCCTGCCCGCCGCCGTCCTGATCGTGTTTCAATATCGCTAGCCGCTGCGCGTGCTTCATCATGGCCTCCTGCACCGCCGGGGAGATCTCGATACAGCTCGAACAGGCTCCGTACCCCTGGCCTCGGTGACGACACGCACTGTCCGACACCTGAGTGAGAAACTGTGTGTAGAGTTCCATGGCGAGCGGATCGGTGGCCGTGAGCGCCATCACTTCAAGTCGCTGGATCCGTGCCGTCTCATCATCCGGTGCGGACAGGCCCTTCAGGGCCTCCAGCCGTCTCAGTCGATGTACGAACCGATATCGATCAAAGTTCATCCCGCCTCCGTTTGCGCTTCGAGCGCCGACAGCCGAGCCTCCAGGTCTTCGAGTTCGACCGCCCTCAACGCGGTATCGAGTATCACCTTCGCCGCCGTCACCTTCACGGCTCCCTTCGCCACCGGATCACCGAGCAGCGTGTCCAACGTCGTCGCCGCCTTCGTCGCCATCCGCTGCACCTGGCAGACCGCCTGCCGGACTTGTTCGGTTCTCGCCCGTCGGTATGCGTCAGCAAAGTGTGGGGTCCGCAGATAGCGATAGAGCGACCGCTCCGGGATACCGGACAGCTTCGCCGCCGCCACCAACGTCGGGGAACAGAGCAATGCCGACAGGGCCTTCATCTGTTTCCCATTGAGCGGTTTTGCCGTCGGTCCGGTCATAATCAGCCACTTCCCGCCAGTCAGCCCTTCACCCGGCGCACATGGGGGGAGTGTGCGATCCGAATGCTCAAGGGCTTGGTGGTTTTGATCTGCATGATGAGCCTCCTTTCGACTGCTAGCCGGTGATAACCACATTCTCATGGGATGGGAAGGGGTGAGAGGTGTTCGTCGTTCTGAAACCTGACAAGGCGCATTTCTCGTCTCCTGGGCTCAATGCGTCCGCTTCTGGCCGACAGTGAATGCAGAACGGCTGGATCTCAGGCGCGAGTTCGAGTTGCCCTTCGTCATCACCGTACTGAACCCAGTACTCGTGTACGACCTCTCTCAAGACTAATTCTCCGCCGCAGGTTGGACAGATCATGATGGGTGCCTCCGTTGTGGTTGCCTCAAACTGCCTGACTGGCGCCGTCCGAGCCTCACGGCTCGGACGGGGGAGGGTTCGGTCGCCAGCGGGTTGTACTCCAAGCTCCCGGTCTTGGAGGTCGGCAAGGCTCTGATAGTGCCTTGCGTATCTTGCCAAACGGACGTGCAAACGCCGCCGTAGGCGTGGGGAACTGCGATGACGGAGGGGGTACGGGTACGGGTACAGGTAGGGGTATGGCTAAGAGTACTGGTAAGAGTAAGAGTAGAACTAAGAGTAGTGTCAGCCTCCAGCCTCGATGGCGAGCAGTTCATCCACGATGCTGTATTTGGCGCCCAATGCTCTTTTCGTGTTCTTTGAGGAAACCTCGATGGTCTTAACTCGTGCCCGGAAGTACTTCCCCCGAAAGATCGACGTGCTAAGCCGATCTTTCCGTTTCGGACGACAGCCAGCAGCCAGCGCCCACAAGCGATAAAACTTGAACCCAATCCCCCACTTCCCGTTCGGGGCCACATTGGCTCCCAGAAACAACGACAGCCCGGCATACTCAGCCGGACTGACGATCTTGAAATGCATGAACAGTTTGAGTCGTTTTGCCCAAAGCCATTTCTGTTCAGCACGGACAAAGGCCACCACGTAGTGGTCGCCGGGTGGCACCAACGGGGGGAGTTCGGTATCAAACTCAAACTCGATGTCCTCCGGGGAGCCTTCATCAGTCATGGCTCCCGCCGCCCGTCGGCATCGTCGGTTCGACCATCGCCGGTTGCTTGAGCGCCTGCAAGACTTCTTCAACGATGAAGCGTAAGGCGTACCGATTCGCGCCTGTCTTGTAACAGGGGATCATCTGCCGTCGTGCCATCACGTATATCGTCCCTCTCGGAATGCCGGTGAACCGGCTGACGATATCCGCCGTGACCAACGGTTTGGTCGTTTCCACGACTACTGGCGTGGCCTGGACAACACGGGGAGCGGATGTTCGCTTTCGTTGTGGTCGGGTCTTCGTTGCTTGTTGCCGCTTCGTGTGTTTGCGGTTGGCTAGTTTGGTCTTCGTGTACATAAAAAGCTCCTCCGGTGTGTGCGATGGTTGGGCGGATTGTAGCCTGCCCAACTGACCGCAACACGGACAGTTCCGGATCAAGGTTTCCCTTGACCAGTGAGCTGGAGCGTTGAGAACAAGAATAAGTGTGCCGAAATACTACCGGGACAAGGTGACAAGGGCGATTGTTCCAAACTGAGCAGGCATCAGGCGGGGCAGTTACGGAGTGTCCGGCAGGCGCTATGTTGCATCCCAATATTGCGGGCCATGGAATGGAACAAAACTTTCACTGAATCGGTCAAACCTCCAGGTTGCTACAGTTACATGAGATTGTGTGAATATCCCGCGATATTCAATCCGAACCTGAAAGAACCGTTCTCTCTCACTGTTCGAGAGGCCTAGAGGATACTCCTCCCGCAACTCACGCCTCACTTGAGGAATAAGAATAGGATCTTTAGCCATCTCATGGGCATGGTCGATTCGTATGGGGGGATTGTCCGGCTCGGCACGCGTACTTTCCTGAATGCCAACGTACAGGTGTTCGACAATAGCCGGTACTCCGCCATAGTTGATTATGGTGTAATTGACATAGCTATCGAGGATCGTCGATTCGTGATTAACTACGGCTATCACAAAAATGTATGGGCGTTGAACGGCGAGAAGTGCTTTAGTCGCTTCCGTAAAAGCATAGGCCGACATTTGAGCAGCCTCAGCGGACTGCCGGGCGATAGTCAGCGAGGATCGCATGTCCTCACCCTGCTTAATTGAAGAGTCACTCGTAGTCTTCCACAATCTGTAGGTATATAGAGCCAGAAAGCCAGTTATTCCAGCCAGAACCGCAGTTACTCCTACAAGAAGGGCTGTCCAAAAAAGGAGCCACCATTGGCTCGACGCGTCGCCATTGCCTTTCTCTCTGTCGTCGTTACGGTCACGCGCACTTTTTTCTATCGTGACTGGACCATTGAGGGTCACGGACAAAGGCGAATCAACGGTATTGCTGCTCTTGGATTTGGCCCTTTCCATGGATTGCGGGGAATGAGCATTTTGTTCATGACCGGCATTTGCTGGAAGTGGGGACGGTGGCTCTGAATAGGCAGGGCCAGCGCCCAAACAAAGAAGTACCAGGACTATACGCCACACCATCAGCATTCCCCCATCACATTTGTCCCCATGATGCCGCGCCTCCTGTCTTGCGCCAGGTATAGTACCACCTCTCCGCACTGCCATGAGCGCATCTCATCCGAGGATCAGGATGAGTACAAACCTTCCAGGCTGCCGCCGTCACCGTCAGCCCTTTCTTCACGACCAAGGTATGCATGTATTGGAGGATTGCTGTACGGTCAAACCGGCGGACGGACCCAGGTCGCTTCTGGAACGTCCGACCCAGGAGCACCCGATCCCGTAGATCCAGGATGACTTGGGGCAGGTGATACGCCTCCGGGAGCTGCCGGTCCCATCGTCGCAGAAGCGTGCCCAAGAGCGGGGCCATCCCCGCCAAGGTGTGCGAGTTCTCACCGTAGCGGGTACGGATCGATTGAATACGCTTCCACTCGTAACTTGTGAGCAAATCCGCGTGGGAGAGGGGAGAGGACTTGTTGGTCTTGTTGACCTTGGACTTGTCGGCCATGGTGCCGCCCGTTTCCGGTTTCTTTCCGGTTTGACAGGAAAACACGCCTGAAACCGGGAGGCGACACCATACCACAGCCGACCCCACGAATTCCCGCCAACCGTTGCCCCGCTTTGGTCTGCCGTGGTATGGTGTGTCTTGCTATGGCTCAGGGTTTTTACCAAGAAGGTCTTCGTAAACCGCAGGTCGCCCGTTCAATCCGGGTCGCCGGCTCCATATGCGTACAGACACATCCATAATCCAAGCAGCTGGATCTATAGATACAGGTATCGTTCCGTTGAACGGGCGAAGTGGGGGGCTCAAGGGGGGATCGTAGAAGGGGGCTGGTCCTCCTGATAGGAATCAGTGAGGCATTCTTCAAAACCGAGCCAATGACTGATTACCCGTTCTGCCTGATCGACCAGCCACTCTATTCAAAATAGACGACTAGCAGAAGACCAACGAGAACTACCATTCTCCTTCCCACGCGACCTTCAACCGTTTTCTCACGAGAGGCGATGCATCAGGTAGCCAGGACGCCAGGCCTTTGAATAGACCCGCAATGACACCCACGGTCCCCACCGCTACATGATGAAGGTCAATCCTGGTTGCGCCAGGATGACTTGAGAAATAAGGGGTCGGATACAGATTGCGAGAGAAGCTCTCCAAGTGGAGTGCCGTGCGTTGCTCCGACCGCACGCGCTTCATAGAAGGATGTGGATTAATGCCTACGGATAAAGAACTCCGGTGGAGGAGATCTCGCTAATCAAGATAGGCATGTCCGTTCCCAATCTGCCTGTTCGATCAAACCCACCAAGTATGCGAATCGTACTACTCGGCTATCTCCCCTTGAGATACACCATCACTGCGCCGATTCCAAGTGCCACGATGACGAATGCAAAAGTCAGTGTATTGACGTCCATGGGTACTCCTTTTGTTGTGTGCGACGGTGATTCTCGTTGGCTGTTCGGATTGCGAGGGCACAGAAACACTGACTACAGGCATGTATGCCGCATTACCTTCATAACTCAGCAAGGGATGCGGCACCTTTCCAGGAAAGCCTCCGACGTCCACAAGAACGGCTGCGACACGGAGGCACTCGGTATCAGGCTGACTACGGACTGATCAGTGTAACCGCGCAGGAGCCAGAGAGGGAGGGAAGAGCGCGAGGATCAGAAGTAACGCATCGCCACTCTACCACATCGAACAAGAGATAGCGAATCATGGGAGGCGCGGCGGTTGGATGCCGCGCAACGAGCTTCGCATGAGGCCAGGGTGAAATAAAATGGTTTACCACCAGGACAACGAACGGGGTCACTGAGCCTGAGGTGTCCTTTTAGGTTGAAATACTGTTATTGGCTTCAGGTGAAATCAATTGTGGGGGGCAATAGGAATTCCACGGCAGACGAGGAGGCGCTTCAGGTAAGGCGCCTCCTCGGTGACTGATCTCGAACGGGCGACGTATCAGAAACGGCTGCGTTTCGGACCACTGCCAAAACGACCGCCGCCGCCAGACCGAGGTTCCATCGGTTTGGCTTCATTGACGGTGAGGGATCGGCCATCCATTTGTGACCCGTTCAAGGCGGTGATGGCGGCCTGAGCTTCCTCGGAGGTCGACATTTCCACAAAGCCAAAGCCTCGGGATTGGCCGGTGAACTTGTCTGCGACGATGCGGGCCGATTCCACGGTTCCGTGCTCGGCAAACAGGCTGGTCAGTTGTGATTCGGTGGCTGCGTAGGGCAATCCGCCGACATACAGTTTTGAAGCCATGAGCGTATCTCCTTCACGATATGACATTGAGTGAGACGCGAGAAATAGTATGTGAGGGGAAGGAGAGGGCCGAAGACGCAACCAGGGAGGCGGCTTGGGTCAGGCTTCCGATCAGGTTTCTCGGTAACAACAACATCGGTGGTGGGCCATTGTCATCTTGTTTCATGCGAGGCCCTGCGCGATGAAGTGGCGGCATCCTAACAGGTGCGGGGGGGAAATAGCTATCAGGCTGTTGCCAGAAGCCGCCAGCGGCGTTTGCCGCCTTACCGAAGAGGCTTCACCGGGTCGGTTGCGTTACGCACCTCACAACGTCGGCGAAGAGGGCTCAGAGTCGCACCGTACAGAGCTGGGCACGGTTCACCTCTTCGTTCGCGTCGGCCTTGCAGGATGGTTTTTCTGAGCCACCTGCAGGATATCCGGATCCGGCCTCCCGGTCTCTGCCCTGATCTCGCTCGAAGGCGGCGGAGAGTTTCTCAACATACTGTTGTCCGCTGTCTCACGTGAACGGATTCCGTTCCCGTCATCATCTGATGGATGACTGGTTGCCTGACGATTGCGGTCCGTGCCAGATCAGGTACGGCGGTTTCTTCATCGCTTGTCCTGCGTTGGGGTAGAGGCGCAGGGTATAGCTGTACGCCTGTTCTTGGGCGGTCAAGCATGTGGATGCAGAGACGAAATGACTCGCGATGTTGCGGAAGTCCGTGCGATCATCGGTCTCGACGACTGTATAGACCGAGCAGGAAAAGTCGCCGTCCTTCGAGCATTCCGTGCTGATCGCCAGATAGGATCCATCCGAAAACGTCATGAGTGGTTCTAGATTCATGCGGCTCATTACGACTCCTTTTGTCTCAACCGATTGTGCGCGCAGGAAAATTCGTGGCGAGAAGCGCGATGGGATGGCCGATGGCTGTCAAACCGACCGTTCCTTAGGAGAGTCTGTGAAGGTACTGCGCCGTCCCTGGTCCTCCTAAGCCGAGAAGCGGAGAGAGTCCATGTGGTCAATAGAGTGGCGCTTGCGGCCCCCAGTGTAGCCCAGCGAGATCCGGGTCTTCGCCTTCCTGGGCCGGGCGATCCGGCTTGTTCGCTTTGCGCTCCACGCGGCGGGCTTCTTTGTCACGCTGTTTCTGCTGACGTGATTTTTCGCGATCTCTCTTTGCGGCTGTGGTTTTCCCTGGTCCTCCGATGATGCCCTCCTTTCGGACGCGATGCGCCGATGCTTGGTCTACGACGAAGTCGGATTGCGTTTGCGGCCGGACAGAGATCGCTTGGCGCTTGCGCCTTGGCGTCCAGCCTGCTGTTGAGAACGGGACACCGTATCGGGACTCAACCCCTGACTGGCGGCTGATGTAATTTGACGACGCAGGTCTTCAATCGACGGTGCCGAAGACAATCCTGCCGGATCTTGCAGCCCCAGCTTCTCCCAGCGCACCTTGGTTCGAAGAACGACTCGTTTCCGTTTATTCGGGGATTTCGTTCCCCATGATGTTTTCATGGCATCTCCATTTCAAACGGTCGTGCGCGAATCGTTGGCTCGATATCGGTTTGAGCCATCACCGGGCCTTCGCACGGGACACGGGCGCCTTGTCAGTCATGGCCACAAACCGATCTTCCGGTAGGACTGCTCGGAGCCGGTCGGTAAGAGAACGACGATACAGTTCAGATTCACGACCGATCAGGACTAACTGGTTGGCGTCGGTCAGAATATTCAGATGTTGTTCCGGAACCAGCAACCTCGTCCCTTCTTCGACCTTGACCCGATACTGCGTTTTTCCGTCGGGGTTCCGTTCTGATCCGGAGACGATCTCCGTGAGGCCGTCGATGATTCCTTCGTAGGCTTCGGATCGATGGCGCACCCTTGTGCCGTTTGGAATGCGGACCCAATGCTCTGCAGGTGCTGGTCGGATATTACTTGCTGTGGTCATAAGACGTCCTCTCCGAGTGTGGGAAGCCAGTGCGGGTTGAAACGCTGACACCGAACACTGTGTCCTTGGCGATGTACATATCGTTACAATTCTGTCCCGCGCAGCCAGTGGTATCCTCACACGGACCGCGATGGCTCACAAGAAAATCTTGCCCGGGAAATTCACCGCCGACGATCGCGCAGGCACAGTTGTCGGGAGGGATGGCGCGAGGAGCAAAATTCGTATCAATGAGTGTAGCATACGACGGCCGGAATTGCGAATGTGCAGCGATGTCAGTGATGAGCGTGATTCAATGGAGGCACGCTGTCAGCCTCAGCCTATCGGTAGTGTTAGGAATGCTTCAGGATACGGCTTGGATGGACAAGCACAGGGAAAAGGATCTTTCCGACGTGGGTGAAGAACCTTATTCACTCACATTCTGAGAAATGCATCGTCCGTGCTCTCTCTCGGGGGATGGAACTACGGTGCACATCGATCAGGTGACGACGGACCTGTCGGAGACGGCGGTCGCTGAGCATGAAGAAAGGTGATGACGGCTTCAACTCGTCCGGCGACCGATAGCTTCTGGTAGATGTGATGTAGGTGTGTCTTCACGGTGTCGACAGAGACGCACAAGCGATCGGCAATTTCCTTATTGCTTCGACCGTCAGCCGCACAGGTCAGTATCTCACGTTCACGGTCGCTCAGGGTGGACAGCCGTATGGCCTCGCTTTCATGGGGCTGATCTAACGAGTCGGGGCCATGATGCAGAAGGCGCTCCGGCATGATCGATGACAGGACCGGTTGTCCATGTGCGGCTGATCTGAGCATACGCAGGAAGTCCGTCCAATCGGTGTCTTTGAGGATGCATCCAACGGCACCGGCTCTCATCGCGGCCACGATTCTCGCGTCTTCATCGTATCGGGCTAAGAGGACGACTCGTGTCTTGGGGTGGTGCTTGTGAAGGAAGTGTGTGACTAAGGCAGGATCAAGTTCCGGCATATCCACGTCGAGCAACACAATGTCGGGATGCTGTTCCATCGCGAGACGACAGATCCGGTGTGGATCTGACGCTTCAACAACAGCAGCGACATCATGTTCTCGCTCCAGCAGAAGGTGCAGGCTTTGCCTGAACAGGCGCTGTGTCTCGGCGAGCAGCACCCGAAAGGAGCCGGACGGTACTCCATGATCGGAACGATCACTTGCAGTTCTCGTACGACGGTTCACGTAGAATCTTTCTCCCGTTATGGTGGACCATACGTGCGCAAAGGTGGAACGAGCGGTATCGGGCATACCAGTACAACCTGACCCCAAGGTGACAATATATTGAGAAGATGGAGGAGAGGGACAAGCAGGGGAGATCGGCCGCTATGAGGTTTATGCAAGCGGCCTGCTGTTCTCAAGATACCCATGAAGACCACCTCCTATTTGCCGAGGCGGCATCAGATTACACTCTACGCTCGGGATTGAATCATGGTCAAGGCTTGGGCATGGCGTACGATGGACTGGAATGTGTGATTGCTGCATGAAATTGGGAAAAGGTTGGCCGAATCAGCTGAGCTCGGTAGCATATGACTGTCATGAGGCTCACGTCCGTCATCGCGGGGATCTTGTTGGCCGTACCTGTCCAGGCTATGGCTGGGGCAGAGGTTGTTGCACGGGTGTTGACCGTGCATGAAGGAGACCGTGTGACGATTCACTATCAAGAGAGAAATGAGATGGTGACCCTTCGAGATGTGGACTGTCCCGAATTGAAACAACCCTATGGGAAACAAGCAAAACATGCGACGGCGGCCTACCTCGCCAATCGCGATGTCGTAGTGCGAGCAATGAAGAAGGATCAGCGGGGCCGCATGACGGCCGACATCTTGCTGATAGATGGGCGAAATATCGCCCATGAATTGGTGAAAGAGGGGCTTGCCTGGGTCCGCCCAGGTGAAGTCCATGATCCTGCCCTCAAAGACATGGAAGAACTCGCGCGAGCCTCTAAGCATGGCCTGTGGTCTGAACCGGATCCTGTCCCACCCTGGAAGTGGACATCCACGAAGCCAACCCATCGCAATTAGCGACTCGAAGCCACACTCCAGAGAAACGGTTAAGGGAGAGTAGAGGTACTCCCCATCTTCTGTGGATAACCATGTGGGAAAGCTCCGCTTGCATGGCAAGATGCAAGGTATGACGCGAGAATTTATCAAAGTGCCTACTAAATAGGCATATGCTCTTTCATATATAGACCACAAGATATAGCGGTCAAGTAACACGTTTATGATTTTATTGCATATTCCTAGGAAATATAGATGATGTTATCCACCAGCTCATCGTGAGGCTCATGTTATTCCCAGTCTGCTGACTGGCTATCCACAGGTTGCAAAGTGTTCTGGGGATGACGTTCTCTGCAGCAGGAGCGTGGATTCGTTTCTGTCAAGAGATTATCCTCGGAAAGACGGCTCTATCGGATTGGGGAAATTGTCTTTGGACTGGGCCTCCTGTCCATGTCCTACTGGCTGAAATCAGAGCAGGTTGGATACATTGCGATACGACGAGGAGGGGGAAGTCTCAGCGGTTTCCTATCTTTTTAGAGATAGCTCATGCCATCATATTGGACGAGTCGATACAACCCACCCGTTTCTCATTGCCGAATCAGGCCGGCGTTTCGGCTCGATTCTTTGCCAGGAATGACGTAAGGTACTGAGGCGATGGCTATTCCACGGTTCATCAAGTCCCTCCGTGAAAAAATTGGGACCGACTTGTTGCAAGTGCCAACCGCAACGGTGATGGCCTATGATGAACAAGGACGACTACTGCTCGTGAAGGATATCGCTTCCGGTTTGTGGGGGCCGCCGAGCGGGATTGTCGATCCTCATGAGCTGCCGTCAGATACGGCGGTACGAGAAGTCTGGGAGGAAGCCGGGGTATTTGTCGAACTGACACATCTGCTCGGCGTCTTTGCAGGAAAGCATTTCTCCGGTGTATATCCGAATGGGGATCAGCTATCGGTAGTAGCCACTGTTTTTGCGGGAAAGCCGATCAGGGGAGTGCCGCGCGCCGACCATGAGGAAACATCCGATGCAAGGTTCTTCCACAAGAGCGAAATAGAGAACTTGTCCCGTTATCCCCATTTTTATGAGATCTGTCAGGCGATGAGCCAAGCCCAACCGTACTTCAAGCCGGCGACCTGGCATCCTCAAAATTCATAAGCCGCCTTGTGATCCCGCCGTGCCTATTCAGAGAGTTTGTGAACTGGGTTCAGAGGAGAAAATGATGAAGAACGGACCTGGCAGCGAAGTGCAGTGAGTGGAGACTTTGCCTGGTCTATGGTTCGTCTTTGGGGGATTCTTCGCTCTGTTTGAGCCAAAGTTCAAGCAGTCTGGTTTCGCGTTCGGACTGAGAAATGTGCTCCAGTGCGAATGCACCGGTCAGGCGGTCCTCATAAAACGCTCGCTGCTTCGCATACGCCTTCTTAAAGGCCTCTGTTTTTAAGGTCTTCCAGTTCGCATCGGAGATTCCGGCCTGAGACCTCAAGAGGTTGATCTCGATGGCTTGAAACGCGAAGACTTTAGCTAATACCTTGATGACCGTGGCATTCGTCAAGAATCTGGGATTCTTTTCAGACATAACTGAATGCTGCAGTTCTGGCGGGGCACACAAGCCTGGACCGATGCTGTCTCTGCATCCTGCGATGCGATCTTGACTCACTCTGTGCCCGCGATAGGTCGAGACCTATCGCGGGCACGAAGAACTTTTAAACAGCCTGCTCCAATCGGAACAGTGAAGTGGAACCGTTCAGTTCCGCACGCCGCTCCACACTTTTGCCGGATCGATTGCCTTGTCGGGATTGAGTGTCTTCGCCCGTTCCAGCAGGACATCGGTCCCCTCTGGATACAACGGATCAGAAATACAACAGTTGTCAACCGGACAGACCGCTGCACATTGCGGTTCATCAAAATGGCCGACACACTCGGTACACCGATCATGAGCGATCACGTAAATATTGTCGCCCACGCCTTGACCGTCACCCACATGCAGGCCCTTCTCTTCCGCGCCGCTGCGCGTTTCGAAGATGGCCTCGTTCGGACATTCCGGTAAGCAGGCGCCGCAGTTGATACATTCGTCGGTAATCAGCAATGCCATGATCCTGGTCTCCTTCTGCTCTAAAGATTAAACCCGGCGTTGTATATTCTCTTCATCCTAATTGATGCGAGCTTCAACAGATCAACGAGAGGTATATGGTGCACTTTCGCAAATGCATCTGTCAATGCGGCGGGTCGACGGGAGCCTGTCGAATTCGGGGCTGAGAGGTGGGTACCATCGCTCGCTCCTTGGCTTCATCAGCTAGGCGGCCGGATCTTGCACGATACGGCCTCAATAAGAGACATGCGCGGAGCCAAGGTCTCTTTTCTGATCGCTATATGCGAAGTGCCGGGGACATGCCTGTCGTGGCTCGCTTCTTGATTGAGAATGGCGTATCGTCCTGCGTATGGCGATTCCTGAGTTCATCAAAGCCCTTCGGGCAAAAGTCGGGACCACGTTGTTGCACGTTCCATGGTGGCGGTCCTGGCCTATGATGATCTGGGACGGGTGGTGCTCGTCAAGGATAAGCCTTCCGGCTTGTGGGGGGCGCCGAGCGGGATTGTCGATCCTCATGAACTGCCATCAGATGCAGCGGTCCGGGAAGTGTGGGAGGAGGCGGGGGTCTACGTCGAACTCACAGAGGTTCTCGGCGTCTTTGCAGGGGAACGATTTTCTGTGGTGTATCCGAACGGCGACCAATTGTCAGGGGTGGAGACCGTGTTTGCGGCGCGGGTAATCACGGGAGTGCCGAGAGCCGATCAGGAGGAAACCTCCGACGCCGGGTTCTTTGATCCGGGCGAGATCGAGCGGCTGGCTTGCTATCCCCATTTCCTGGAGATTCACCAGGCTGTGAGCCAACAGCCACGTTGCTCCTACTTCAAGCCGGCCACCTGGCGTCCTCCACATGTCTAAACTATCTTGAGTTGGACCGCTGCATCGTCGAGAAGACCGTAATACCGGCCAGGCGTTAGCCTCGATCGTGCCGTTTCCCCCTCATGGTTGGATGTCGGCGCATTGCATCCTTCTCTTTGTACCCATACCGACCACTGATAGCGAGGGGTTGTTTGATATCGAGCCGGTTGTGGGCTTGAACTCCAGGCCTAGCGGTTGTATGGTGCGTCCAGATGGTCAAGTCTGGCCGTACTACGATAATGTAGGTGATTCCCAAAAGGATGAGTTTTTGGTCGGCCAAGCAGTCCAATCTGATGTCCGGATCATGGTTGACCGCCGATGCTGTTCACGCGCTGGGATGTCTAACGCTCACGGTGAACAAGCATGTCCACGCTATCTGGTGACCTTTTCAACAAGGAGGGTGTCCTATGTCAGAGGTTACGGAGCAGATTACTAAGGCCTTAGAACATTTCAAGCAGCAGCGCGATGAGCTCCAGGTACAGTTACATCTTGCGAAGGCGGAGGCCAAGGACGAATGGGCTCGCCTGGAGAGCCAGTGGGATGATATCAAGCCCAAGCTGGAGGCCGCACGGGAAGAAGTCGGGAAAACCGCCGTGTCCGTCGGTGATGCGCTGACCCAGGCGATTGACGAGCTTAAGAAGGGGTACGATCGGCTGCGGAGCCGGCTCTAGCAGGAGGGGGAAACAGTCGATGTTCGTGCTTAGGCAAGCCTGTCCTGAGCTGGCCCAAGGGCGCTGCACGAGCGAAAATCGACTGAGTATTCCGTGACCTCTCCGTTCGTCCTTGAGCCTTCCGAAGGATGAATGGAGAAGTCTCCCTGAAGCCTGCGAAGGCAGATTTTTCACGATGGTGCAGCCACGGGATCCGGTGTTATCTCTACGACCTCTCTTATCCTGACAGATGATGGTATCGAGATGAGTCGTATGGCAGTCCAGGGTTGCGCGCAATTCTCATGTGGTCAAAATCTCTTTGGGCGGAGTTTGCCGAAGGAGGCATTGGAAATATCGTTCGAGTGAGATGTTGAACACTCCAGAGGGACTTGGTCCGCTCAGAGACGGGATGAGTTTCTGAGCCTGCGGTTCGATCGACGATAAGTCACCGCTTGTGTGGCCCGTCTTGTGGTTTCTTGCCGACATGGGTTTTCCCCTCGCCCAGGGCAATCCCTGATTCCGCTGTCTGGGTAATCACGATTTCCAATCGTCGGTTCCTGCTGCGGCCCTTGTCCGTATCATTCGTCGTGATCGGCTTACTGTCCCCATAGCCCATCACTTTGACTCGGTCACTCTGCAATCCTCCGTTGATCAATATCTGTGCAGCATAGTCAGCCCTGGCGCGGGAGAGTTCCTGATTATCGCGAAAACCCTTTCGAGAGTCGGATCGGAACGGGATATTGTCGGTATGTCCTGCCACCTCGATTCCCTGGTATCGGGATCCGTGCAAGACGGCGCCGATCCGTTCGAGCAAGGAGGTGCCTCCGAGGGTTACCGTTGCGTCACCGGTGGAGAAGAGGTCGCCATTGGCGAGCGCCAGGGTTAATTTATTACCGCGCTGTCGCACGGTGACCGTTCCCTTCTTCATCTCTGGTTGGAGCAGGCTTGTGAGGCTCTCATTCATCTTGCGGAGGTCGTTGTTCCCGATGAGCGTGAGGGTTTCTTCCTCATCGGCGGCGTCCGGGTTAGGTCCGAGCAGGGTGGATGCGGAGAGCGTCTGATCGATCGACTGCAGCGACAGGGCGGGAGGGGGCTCGTCCTGTGTGGCCGCTGCGTCGTTTTGTTTTGACGAGTTGCTGTTGGTATTGGCGTTCAACTCAACATCCACCAGCATTTGCTTGGTGCGAGCGAGTTCCGCCTCTTTTGCCACGAGTTGCGGATTCACGTCGGCGAACTTTTGACTGACTTGTTTCAACTCGTCCTTCACCAGCGTCAACTCTTGCTCTTTTTTCACGATCAGTTGTTCTGCGTCCGTGGCCCGGCGCTTCGCCTGGGCCAGCTCCTGTTCACGCCCCGATGATGTCAGTTGTTGCTCCACCTCGGTCACACGGCGCTTCGCTTGTGCCAATTCCTGCTCCTTTCCGGCCAGCAGCTGTTCGACTTCCGTGACGCGGCGCTTGGCTTGGACCACGTCCTGGTCTTTTTTCACCACCTGCTGTTCAGCGTCGCTGACGCGGCGTCTGATCTGGATCAGCTCCTGCTCTTTCCCCGCCGTTTGTTGCTCGGCCTCGTTGATGCGGCGCTTCGCCTGGTTCAGTTCCAGTTCTTTGTTGGCCGTCAGTTGCTCCGCTTCGGCGATGCGGCGCTTGGCTTGCGTGAGGTCCTGATCCTTCTTGACGGTCAGTTGTTCCGCTTCGGCGATGCGGTGCTTGGCTTGAACCAGTTCCTGTCCTTTTGCCGTCGCCGCCATTTGTTGTTCCACTTCGCTTACTCGGCGTTTGGCTTGGTTCAGTTCCTCGCTTTGTGCGGCGAGATCGTCCCGAAACTTCTTGGAGTTGTCGATCGCATTTGACCGCAAGGCGGCGATTTCCGTGTCCTTGGCATGGAGCTGCAGCACGAGCTCGCCGATGCGTTGCTTGAGCTCCTCGATTTTCTGCTTGGATGCCTGGAGATTGCTTCTGGCCATACCCAATTCGTCCGCGGCCTGGTTGTCCGGTGCACTTCGGAGTGACTCGTCGTCGACTCGATAGACCCGAGGGGCGGCGCTGTCCGATGGAGCACGTCGGGGACCTTGCCAGGTTTCGTAGGATGATGCTAGACGAGGAGAGGATGTCGCTCGGAAACGGTCGCTGGCTGTGTCTGAGAATATGGGCATCGGCATGGGAGCGGCATTCGAAACGGCAACCGTTGCGTAAAGCAAGGCGATGGTGACGAGAGCCCACGTAGAGAGTTTCACAAGCATGGTTAACCTACCAATCGGGATGACACAGTGCGGTGACGGCGCATGGATTGGCACCCTACTCACGGGCGTCACGGCACGGAAGTGGTTATGGACTCCGCTCAGAAATCTCGGACGGCAGGACAGGATGTACCCTTGCCGATATGGCGGCGCCGTTCCCTCCGACATGAATGGATCGTGCAAGAGGGAAACGGATCCTATCGCCTTCGAGATTCACTTTGCAACGGGTGCGCACAGCGGAATGGTCGGAGTCATCGTTGCAGAGTCGGCTGATTGTCACAGCGGAGGGCGATGAGGTTCGGGTGGACCGGGGTGCATCGTTTGTGAGAGGTGTCTCCGACATTAGACGATGTGGAATACGAATAGCGGAGGCGGTGTGTCGCACGAAGCGGCATGCGCCTGTTTCGCCGGTTTTGCCACATATAGTCTTCATGGGTAGGACCGCGTGGCTGCAATGGAGTCTTCGCACGATGTTGCTGTGCATCGATGTTCTCGCTCCCGCCTTGAATCTGGACGGTGAATCTCGCTAGACTGCGCCCGCTCGCCTTGTTCTGTGTCTTCGGAGGATCTGCTATGGCGGTTCGTGCGTTTCTTTCCATCTGTTTTATGGTCGGCGCGCTGGTCTTGGTCGGGATGTGTCCCGCAGCGGCAGCGGACCAACCACAGCAGCTCAAAGCTGCCTGTGAAAGGGGGACACCCACTGCCTGTAACGTGCTCGGACTGTTACATATGAAGGGCGAAGGGGTGAAGCAAGACGAGGTGCGGGCCGCAGCGATGTTCAGAAAAGCCTGTGATATCGGTGATCCGAGTAGTTGTTCCAATCTCGGGGTGTTGCATGCGGAGGGGGTCGGGGTTCAACAAGACGATGTGCAGGCCGCGGTCTTTGCAAGAAGAGCCTGTGATGGGGGAGAGGCGAGGGGCTGCTACAATCTTGGCGTGATGTATGCCGAGGGGACTGGGGTCCAACAAGACGAGGTGCAAGCGGCTGACTTCACTCGGAAGGCCTGCGATATAGGTAATATGAAGGGCTGCTACAATTTGGCCGTCATGTATGCTTCCGGATTCGGGGGACAACAGGATGAGGTGCAGGCGGCCGATCTCTACAAGGCGGTCTGTGAGAGCGGGAATGCGAGAGGGTGCTACAATCTGGCTGCCATGTACGCGACCGGAACAGGGATTCAACAGGACGACATTCGAGCCGCCGATTTCTACCGGAAGGCCTGTGACGGGGGTAACGCGAGAGGTTGTTACAATCTTGGCGTGATGTATGCCGAGGGGACAGGGGTCCCACAGGATGAGTTTCAAGCCGCCGATTTCTACCGGAAGGCCTGTGACGGCGGGAGTGCCAGGGGCTGTTCCAACCTTGGTTCGATGTACGCGGCGGGCAATGGAATTAAGCAGGACGATGTTCGTGCAGCGACCCTCTACCGAAAGGCTTGCGACGATGGCGATGCCAAGGGTTGCATCAACCTTGGCGTCATCTATCAGGTCGGGCGGGGCGTCAAGTCCGACGACACGGAAGCCCTCAAACATTATGGCAAAGCATGCGATCTCAGAGAGCAGAAGGGCTGCTCACTCTATGCCAAGTTAAAGACAGGGAGACGGTGAGATCCTAAGCGTTGAAGGTCATTCTGTTTTCGGGCAGACCCATCGAGAAACAGATGTCGCCATGATTGGGCGCGCCGTCTGATCATACTCATCCAGACGTTCCCCTTTGTCTGCGGCATGAGCTCCTGTGCGCTGCTCTCGCTCTCCTTGTTCCAGCACAGCTCTTGATCTGGCTGGGCACGCTCCGTATGATCGCGTCCATCGTACGTTCTCAGCTGCTCTTTTCGTCTAACCGTGAGGTACTGATGCGACGACTTTTTCTTGCTCTCTTACCACTGCTTCTAACTGGATGTCCGACCACAACGGCGCTGGTCGTTGGAGCGCCGGCGCTTCTCTCCAAGTCCGAGTTCGATGAACGGCGGACGGAAACCAAGCAGCAGATTGAGAAAGGGTTGATTTCAAAAGAGGCCGGCGAGACCAGCTGTCGCCAGATGCTGAACACGGTCGATCGGAATCACGCCGCTCCGCCGCCCGTAGATCCAGCCGTCTGTGAATTTGGATCGTTTGCTGACAAGCGCTACGAGTTGACCAGGTCGGTGGAGAGCGGTGCGCTGACGCCGGAGCTCTGGGTGACGAAATGCAACCAGCTGACCGGACAGTCCTCAAACCACGAGCGCTGTGTGTACGACCCCTTTGCTGATCGGCTTGTCCAGTGGCGTCGATTGATCACCGAAGGGAAGACGTCACAGGAAGGGGCTCAGATGGACTGCCATAACTATGTGAAGCAGCTTCGCGAACATCCGATCCCGGGGCCGGAGATTCGTGAAGAGGCCTGTAAGCTTTGACGAGTTGCTGATCTCCCCACATCACTGTTGTTCTCATGACGCGGGAAGACTTCTCAATGCACGTTTCAGGCAGGAGGCGCAGGATGGTGTTACAGAGACGCTTCATAACCTGGTGTCTGAGTGTGTTGGCATACGGATGCGGCGGCGACGCCGTTTTCGCGCACGAACCCAAGCCCGCGGATCCGCCAGGAACTACGGAGCTCCGTGCCGCAGTTGAGCAGGATGTTGCTTGGGACATGATTGAGTGGACGGAGCGCCGCTACAAGATTGAGGCGGTACGATTCAAGGCGCGGGACGAATCCGGCTGGGATTGGTGGGGCAGCGACGAGGTGATGGTCGAGACTATGGATGTGAAAGGGTGGACCGTCTCCGATGAGATCGGCGGTATTGACTCGGGCGACACCCACCATTTCGATCCCCTGAGGAGCTGCGTGGTCTCCGTCCGTCCGGGAATTGTCGTGCTCGGCAAGACATCGGTGTGCACCGACGCCGGGGAGGCTGCTCCGCTGGGTTTTGACGTCGAGTTCTGGGAGAAGGATTCAATCGGATGGTCGTTTGGTTTTTGCGCGGCCGCATCGCCGGAGGCGGGTTTTCACGCCGGGCCACACTGTGCGAATGATCGAAACGGTGACGATTTCATCGGTCGTGCCCGGATCGATTGGCCCGCAGCGGACCTTGAGGCCATGCTGCCCAATGTCGGCGACGAACATGTCGAAACTGTTGTCCTCAACCCTTGTAGTAAAGGGGAGAGCGTGTGCGATGTGACGTACGGTCCGGATTATAGTGTTACCTATCGGATCACACGTCTTCGTGACGCCCGAGTTGATCTGCGCTCACTGCTTAACGACGCCATGCGCAGAACAGGCGCCCGTTCTGAACTGGAAGCCATTGTAACCGGTCTGCGCTCCTTGCGCGCACCGACTCCTCGCCAGGTGGAACCGAATTTGCCCAAGTAGATCTCGATTGATGGCTTTGGCGTGTAGATAATACAGCCAATATAGCTCTGGGGCATCGCGTGTGGTTTCCATGGCGAGGAGTGACGAACTATCCTGGAGTGCACGTCTCTGTGGGGAGTAATGCGCCTTGGCCTACGGTTTCAAGTTTCATGTTGCAGGCTTGAGAGTATCGGCGTCTGCATGACTTGAAATTTTCAATGTGAAACCTGGAACTCGAGATCGAAGGAGCGAACGCCGAATATTGTCACCGTGATGTATCGCGTTGGCAGGAGAAGTGCGCATAAACACCGAGCCGAATCGTGTGGGAGAACCATCATGATATTTCGACGACCAGAGCTTGAAAAAGATAATCCGATCGCTCCAGAGCCCTATATCGGACCACGTCGTCGCCTGGCCATGGCCCGTGCCGTCGCAGCAGGGAAATCCCCTGCGCCTGGAGACGTGGTGGAGACGTTACAGGTCTTGACGGAGGCAGCGGCTCGGGTAGTGAAGCGTCTCGCTAATAGGCGAAAAACCGACAGAGATTTGGAGACTCTCCGAGAAGCCGTTGCGCAAGCGGAGCGAATCCTCTCGGTTCAAGAATGCCATCTGTCGCCGAGTAAGTTGAAGGCGTGAGGATCTCCCTTGGGCTCAGCAGAAGCGCCATTGTTTTGGCGGTCGTATCCGTGCGCGGGGTATCACTCAGTCATCGGCCATCATGAGAGCCGACAGGAGTGAGGTCTCGGTGTTCAACCGGAGTGGCTGTGCTGCCAGATCAAGAGGACAGGTGGTTTGAGAGGAAGCCGGTTGTTTCCTGGAGCGTCGGTGGGGGGCTCGGTCTTTTCCTCTGCCTTGTACTCTTGAGTTGCGGGACGCTGAGTGGGTTTGCCTGTGGCAATAGCGGACAACGCGCTATCCAAGAGTTGGTGTATTTCGGAACCAATACACCGTCGGGCTTGGTCACGCCGGCAGATTGGACACAGTTTCTTCGCGAGGTGGTAACACCGAGGTTTCCTGAAGGACTTTCAGTCTGGCAGGCGTCAGGCCAATGGCGAGCGACCTCAGGCGTGATGGTGAACGAAATGACCTATGTCCTCAGTCTAGTCCATCCAGACGATGCCGCGACGAATAAGGCGATGCAGGACATCCTCGCGTCTTACAAAACCCGTTTTGAGCAAGAAGCGGTACTCCGTGTAACCACTGCTGTGTGTACCTCACTCTAGCCTCTTCAAGCTTCGCAATGGTGGCTTCATTTCGAAATGATGGGATGAACATCGATACTCCCCATCTTCTGTGGATAACCATGTGCGCAAGTCTGCTAATCCCACCAAAATTGTGCAAATAACGCCGGAATTTATCAAAGTGCCTACTATTTAGGCATCCGCTACTCTGTACCGCTACCACTACTAATAGTAGTGGTAGTAGATGTTTCTGTCATTCTTGCGTATTTGTAGAAAAACTGTCGCGAGTTATCCACTTAATATTGCTAATGCCCATGCTATTCCCAATCTGTTGACCTGTTATCCACAGGTTGCAAGGTTTTCTGGGGATGGCGTTCTCTTTTGCAGGAGCGGTGTTCTGTATCTGTCAAGGGGTGAAGAAAAGAAAGACGGCTCTACCAGGGAACACAAATGGCCTTGAGGTATGTTCGACTGTCTGGATCCCAATGGGTGGGATCAGGCTCGATTGTATACCGTTTATTGTTCTCAATGCATGTGGGGTGTATCGAGCGGCCATGCCGTTAGATATGTGGGAGAGATGAGGTCTGGTCGGCAGAGTGAAGGATTTTGTCTTGTTCGTTGAGACATGAGAGGACTGCTGCTCAAATTGTACTGGCTTATCGGCTGGTCGGGCTGTCGTGCATCACATGCAGATGAAGTACTCTGTTTCGAGATATCTCCAAGGTAGCGATATGAAGGGTGTGGATGTCGTCCTTCGGCAAGATGTCGGTATGCTCAGGTGTTTCACGGATGATTCAACTTGGGAATGCGAACCCCATCGGCAGGAGTATCACCGAAGAATTGGTCTTAGGCCTGTTTCTGAAGCGTGGATCGTACGCGGTCGATCGTGTGTTGAAGCGTGGAACCAGTAAGAAGGACGGGTGTATGCGGGATGCGCCACACCGGTTCCAGCGGGGCCGGATCATTGGGCAGCCGTGGAATGATGTGCCAATGGATGTGGGGGAGCTGATTCCCTAAGAGTTCATAGTTGATCTTTTTCGCATGGTAGATCTCGGATAAGGCGGTGGCGACTCGACTAACTTCTTCGATCAACTGACTACGCTCGGGCGGGCTCAGGTGGAACAGTTCGGTGACATGCCGATGAAAGACCAGTACCGTCCACCCGGGGAAGAACTGATCATCGTGCAAATAGGCTTTGGACATTCCAAGGTCTTCAAGAAAATGATCTGGGCGAGGCCAGGTTCCCGTACAGGCTTGGCAGGTTGAGTCACTCATGGTTTGGTAGCTTTCTTCCACTCTTCTTCCGTCACGATCCCTTTCTTGATGAGCAGTTGCACCAGACTGTCAATGGTCTTGCGATTCGCCGCAGCAGGGTCCGGAGCCGCAGCGGCGGAGGGCGGACTTCCTTGGCGCTTTGGTTCGGGCAGTACCCGCTTTTGTCCGAAGACTTTAAACGAGGGGGTAAACACGGCGACGTAGTCTTTGTTTCTAATTCGTATGATGGCCGGAAGACTGTCTGATTGTGGTGTGAGGTCTGGTGCAGAGCCCGACGGGATATGAAAGTAGGGCCTCCCATCGCTGGTCTGGCCGTCTTGATCCAGCACATCGAATCGCTTCAGGAAGGATTCACCTGTGAGCGCTTCATGATCTTCGCCTGCAAGGTTGGTGATCTTATCGAGGACGATGACCAAAGAATCGCCGGTGATCGTATCCGGCGACAGGTTTCTGACGCTGACATCGTAGCGATATTCACTGGTGAAGTTATCGCGACTTTTTAGCGTCACGAGTACGTGGACTCGTCCGGTGAGATCAGTCAACTGGTCGAGGGAGGCGGAAAAGGCGTCGAGTGGGGCCAGTGCTGTGAGAATAACCCCGATCAGTCCGCAGCGCTGGATCCGACTCATCATTCCGGTACTGGTCCTGTCTTGCGTCTGGTGCGAGCATAGCAGACCCGGGAGGATTGAGCGAGCCGATTTCTCTTCGACGTCGCCTTGACAGGTTCTTCCTCTCGAAGATATTCTCGTCCGCATCCGCATCATCCTGTGGGTTCATCGAACACGCATGGCACAGTCTGCCTCTTCTCGATTACAGACGCCGGAGATTTCTCGATCGCTGGTGCGTGCCTTGATGGGTCTGTACGACTATCCTCATCCCGTTGATCGTACTCGAATGATCCGCGGTTACGATTGTCCGCATGCCGTGCGGACGGCCAAGATGTGTGTCGCTGTGGCAGCACGCTTGGGGCATCCTGACGACAGGGTCCGGTATTACCATGTCGCCTGTCTGTTGCACGATCTTGGTCGTGCAGGCTTGGACCGACGACTCTTTGGTACGATCTGGTCGTGGGCCAAGCAGCGGGGCATTCCCACA
The DNA here is from genome assembly GCA_900696515.1 of uncultured Nitrosospira sp. GTDB lineage: Bacteria > Nitrospirota > Nitrospiria > Nitrospirales > Nitrospiraceae > Nitrospira_D. The sequence goes on from CAADGK010000079.1 coordinate 36,215, forward strand.
AGGCCGCGTGAATGGCGAGCCGTTCACCAGCGTACACAGTATGGTCGAGAGACGGAGGCCTTCGTGTCGCTCTATCGAAAGGACCTTGCTGCTGCCGGTGTGCCGCTGGACCGCTGGGCAATCGAACAAGTTGAGATGCGGTTGGGGTATGCCAGGCGTTTGGCGAGACGGCTCCGGGTGGTGAAGCCGACGTTGATGAAGTTGGGAGTGGACTGGCAGCCTTGGATGCAACAGGTGATGCTGTACTACTATTACCCGGAACGGTTAGCCAAGGCCAAACCCTGGGTGAGACAATTAGGTGAAATCCTCGTCGCCTGTGAGCAATTTGAGGCCTACAGTAACCAGCGACGAGGGCGTGATTATTACGCCAGGAACAACGAGAGCTTGCTCGAGGCGTTTGCGTATCTGGGGAAGCTCAAGCACGAGGGGATCCTCAGTAGTGAGGTCGTCGGTACCGTCCGAACGTTGACGGCCGAAGGAGCCTTTGACTCAATCCTTGAGGCGGCGCGAGGGAAACCGCTGACTCAAGCCGACCGGCGGTATCTCCGCAATCTTACGATCTAGGAGCGTCTGATGGCTGTCCACACTGCAACGGTGACTGTTCAAATGGCAGGGAGTACGCAGATCGAAAACATCACGAAGTCTGTGGCCACCGCCGTGACAAACTCACAACTTGAGGCGGGAATTGTGACAGTCTTTGTCAAGCACACCACCGCGTCTGTGATGATCATTGAGGATGAACCAGGAATCCGTTCCGACACGCAGGCATTTTGGGATCGTCTGATTCCGGCTGATCCACGGTGGCGACATAATACCGTCAATCCCGGCGAGGACAACGGGCACAGTCATCTTCGCGGGCAGCTCCAAGGGACGTCCGTCACGATCCCATTCGCTGCCGGTGCGCTCCTATTGGGAACGTGGCAGCAGGTCGTGCTCGTAGATTTTGATACTCGTGCACGAGCGCGTGAGTTGGTTCTGCAGGTGTTGGGTGAATAACTCGCTCCGATCTCTCCGGCTGTCTCTCGTTACTCTCCTATTGAGTTCAACGGTACATGCGGCGGATTGGGGGAAGCCACTGGGAGCCGTCTATGACGGCCCTGAAGGAAGACCGCGCGCTGTGACGCCTTCGCCCCTGGAGCTTGGTGCCGATGAGCGAACGACGATCACGGTCTTTGAGCGAGCGACGAAGTCCGTGGTGTTCATTGCCAATACCGCCATCCAGCAGGACATTTGGTCCCTCAATGTCATGGAAGTGCCGCAGGGATCAGGATCCGGGTTTATTTGGAGCAAGCAAGGGCACATTGTCACGAACTTTCACGTCATCTATGGAGCTGATGCGATCAAGGTGACATTGGCCGATCGGAGCGAACATCAGGCGAAGTTGGTTGGGGCCGATCCCGATCACGATCTGGCGGTGCTTCAGATACAAGTTTCGGACGGCCAGTTGGAGCCGATGGTGATCGGTTCCTCTCATGATTTGCGGGTTGGGCAAAAAGTGCTGGCGATCGGCAATCCGTTTGGGCTCGATCACACTCTGACTACGGGCGTCGTCAGTGCTTTGGGCCGGACCATCAAATCAATGTCCAATCGAACGATCGAAGGGGTGGTTCAGACGGATGCCGCGATCAATCCGGGCAACTCCGGTGGACCCTTGCTCGACAGTGCCGGGCGGCTGATTGGTGTCAATACGCAGATTGTGAGTCCAAGTGGGGCCTATGCGGGTATTGGGTTTGCGGTTCCGGTCGATACCGTCAATCGTATCGTTCCTGAACTCATCAAGCACGGGAAACTTATCCGTCCTGGACTGGGGGTCTCGCTGGTCCCGGATGCGATGGCGAAGCGATGGGGAATCAAAGGGGTGATCATCGGCAAGGTGACGCGCGGGGGTGCTGCGGACCGCGCCGGTCTCAAGGGGGCCCGTGAAACAATGACGGGACAAATTCAACTGGGTGATATCCTTGTCGCCGTCTCCGGAAAAACTGTGACCACCATTGACGACCTTATGGATGCCATGGAAGAGCATAAGGTTGGTGATCAGGTTACCGTGGAAATCCTCCGTGGCAACCGGCGCGAAAAGGTGCCGGTCACGCTACAGGCCGTCAACTAGCGTGGCGGTAATTCACGACATGCATATGGTAGGATCACTCAATTCTGTTTAGTAAAGGACTGTCTATGAGTGATCGCAGCTCTTTTGATCAGGGGATACAGCATGACAGGAGTGATGACCCGCCGCCGAAGACCGGGACGGATCCGCTTGAGTTGCTTGAACAGTGCCTGGCTTCTTTTGCAGACGGTGACCCCAGGCAAAAGTTGTTGTACAAGCTGCGGCATGCCGTAATACTGTCTCAAGCCGCTTCTCAGCAACGCGAGTTGGAGTTCAAGAAGGTGAGCGAGGTCGTGGCCAAGCTCACGGCTCCAGCCAATCGGATCGGCACCTTGCTGGAGATTCCGGCTGCGGGGCTCGCCCGTATCATCGTTGGTGGGGCGGAGTATTATGCCAATGTGGATCCTCGTGTGAGCGATGCCGACCTGCGGATCGGCACTCAGATCCTGGTTAATGAAGCCTATGCGGTCATTCGGACGCTGGGGTACGATCGGAACGGACCCATTTTGAAGCTGGCTGAAACATTACCGGACGGACGGTTGCGGTTTGAGCAGGACATGGGCCGCCAGTCCTTGATGTTGCAGCGTTCGACGGATTTGCTCGGTGTCGAACTCAGCGCGGGCGATCACATTCGAATCGATCCCAGTCTCCGTATAGCCCTTGAGAAACTTGTGGATCGGAAGGCCAGCCGCCATGTTCTGGATGAAACGCCCAAGGTCACGTGGGAACAGATCGGAGGGCAGAGCGAGGCGATCACTGCGATCCGCAAGGCGATTGAATATCCTCTCGTGCATGCGGAGACGTTCGAACGATTCAAGTTTTCTCAACCAAAGGGGTTTTTGCTCTACGGGCCACCCGGGTGTGGAAAGACTTTGATTGGGCAAGCCGCTGCCGGTAGCCTAGCCAAGCGGCTCAGCGAATCGCAGCAGGGACGCGAACCTGATCAAGGCAATAGCCCGCCAGTGACGAGCGGGGCATTCCTTCATGTCAAAGGACCGGAAATTCTCAACATGTGGCTTGGGGAGTCAGAGCGGATGGTCCGGGATCTCTTCGCGCAGGCCCGGGCTCGGCGAAAAGAGGGAGCTCTGCCGTTCATCTTCATCGACGAGGCGGAGTCGATTGTGGGGACGCGGCGTGCCATGCGCTCTTTCAATATCTCAAACACGCTCGTCCCGATGTTTTGCAGCGAAATGGACGGGATCGAGTCGTTGCGCGATGTCGTCATCATTCTGGCCTCCAACCGGCCGGACCTGATCGATCCGGCTGTGTTGCGTCCCGGTCGAATCGATCGAAAAATTAAAGTCGGTCGGCCGAACAAGGCTGCCGCAGCCGAGATTTTGAAGGTCTATTTGACGGCGGACCTTCCGCTCGACCCCAAGTTGGTGAAGGACCGCGGGGGTGAGCCGGTGCAGGCGGTGGTGTCGCTTGTCGAAGACATTATTGAGATGATCTTCCGTCGAACGGAGGAGACTCGTCTTCTCTCGATCAGGCTGAGAAATGGTCAGAGTACGGTATTGTACCGCGGCGATCTTGTCAGCGGAGCGATCCTGGCGTCGATCGTTCAACGGGCAAAGGAGAAAGCGATCGATCGTATGATCCAGTCCGGGCAGCCGGCGGGATTGCTGGAGGAGGACCTCCGGGCAGCCGTGTCCGAGGAGTTTCGGGAAGGTGACATGTTACCGCCGGACGATGCCGCCGAGGAATGGCTCAAATTACTCGATCATCATCCGGAGCAGGTGGTCGGTATTTCGTCCTTCCGACGAGGCCGTCAGGCTGAAGAACGGCTCACGAGCCAAATCATCTGAGAAGTAAAGGGTGAAGGGTAAGGAGTGAGGGGTTTAACCCCTGACGCGTTTTCCTTGTTACTTTTCACGTTTCACGCCTAAATCCTTATGCGTCTTTTTGGAATCGAGACTGAGTACGGTATCACCCGCGATGATGTGCCGGAGATGGATCCGGTCGTCGAGTCGATGGAACTCGTGCGGGCTCATCTGGCCGTCTCTTTCGAGCGACGGTGGGATTATGCCGGTGAGGATCCGCATGAGGATGCGCGCGGGTTTCGAGTCTCAGGCTTGCAACAGGATCGGGAGGAGGATGAGTTCGCACGGCGCGATGCCCATCGTCCCTTTTCGTTTCATGACATGAAGAGCGATCTTGTTTTGCCAAATGGGGCACGATTTTACAACGATCATACACATCCAGAATACGCCACACCTGAATGCCGAACGCTTCGTGATCTGGTGGCGCAGGATCGGGCAGGCGAACGGATCGTACACCGCGCGGCCCAGCGGCGTAACGAAGGACTTGGTGGCGCGCATGTTCGGCTTTACAAGAACAACACGGATTTCCATGGCCACAGTTACGGATGCCACGACAATTATCTTGTGTCCAGGGTTGTTCCCTTTTCGGACTTGGTGGCCGGCATGGTGCCGTTTCTCGTGAGTCGGCAGGTCGTGGCCGGTGCAGGGAAGGTCGGGACTGAGGCACAAGAATCGCCCTATGTTCCGGGGCCTTACCAAATTTCTCAGCGTGCCGACTTTATGGAGGCAGAGCTGGGCGTCGATACGATGCATAATCGCCCGATTCTCAATACCAGGGATGAACCTCATGCGGATCGCCAGCGGTATCGTCGGCTCCATCTCATCATCGGCGATGCCAATATGTGCGAGTATGCGACGGCGCTCAAAGTGGGAACGACACGGTTGGTGCTCGACTTGATCGCACGGGAGGCCGTACCCGATCTCGAATTGGAGCATCCGGTGGCAGCCGTCAAGCAGATCTCACGGGATCCAGACCTCAAAACGGTGGTGAGACGAAAAAACGGTCGTACGATCGCGCCGGTAGACATACAAGTACAGTATTATGAAGCCGCGAAGAAAACGCTCTCCGGTCGAGACGAGGAATCGGATTGGATCTTGCAGGAATGGAGTGAGACGTTGCAGTTGCTGGTGAAAAATCGGCAACACTTGGTCGGCAAGTTGGATTGGGTGACGAAGCAATGGCTGCTCGAAACGTTTATGCGGGAAGAGCGGATTGATTGGGACAATCCATGGCTGGCCAGTTTGGATCTGGAATATCACAATATTGATCCTGAGATGGGCCTCTATATGGGCTTGGAAGCGGAGGGGAAGGCATGGCGGCTGACGACTGATGAAGTGATTGAATCGGCGATCCGAAATGGTCCGGCCGACACACGCGGCGGGTTACGAGGCCTTTGCGTGCAGAGATTTCAGGACCAGATTCAGTCGATTCAGTGGGAGCAGGTCCGGTTTGCCGGCGGGCTCCGGTCCCGTACGCTCGACATGCGCGATCTCTTTGATCCGCCAGAGGTGACGCGATGTATCGGTCTCTTCAAGACGGCCCAGTCACCGGCTGATGCGCTGGCTGCATGGACCCACGGAAAGGATAGGGACGTATGAAGTACAGCTTGATGCCTGAACGACGAGAAGGGCCAGGCGATCCCATGCCAAAATCTCCCAGTCCTCTGGAAGAAGGAGGAGGGCCACGTCGTCCAGAAACCGGATCACCGGACAAAGATAGCCTTCTGAAACGGATGCGCCGAGTCGATCCGAAGCAGGCGGAGCGATATCGGCAGCGGACAGGCCAATAGAGTGGCAAGGGGTAAGGCGTAAGGTGTGAGAAGAGAGAAAGGCTCTTCTTACCCTTCACCCCTAACCCCTTACTGGAGCGAGGATAAGTATGCAGGGTGACTTTTACCAGCTACTGAAGGAGCAGGGTTACGTATTGGGAATGTCCGGACAAGCCGGAGTGGGGCAGGCTCTGACCACTGCCACCACGATACTTGCCTTCAAATACCGTGATGGGGTGTTGGTGGCCGGGGATCGTCGTGCGACCGCCGGCAACATGGTGATGTACGACCGCACCGACAAGGTCTTGGAGATTGATCGACATAGTGTCATGGCGATTGCGGGGGTTCCCGCCACCGCGTATGAAATGGTGCGCATTCTCGAACATTCCTTTAAGTACTATCGGCGGACACAACTCCAGGAGCTCAGCTTTGAGGGCAAGCTTCGAGCTCTGTCTAAGCTGCTGAAGGAAAATGTTCCGGCCGCCCTGGCGGGGACAGGGGCTGTTGTCCCAATCTTTGCCGGATATGATGCGGAGCAAGAATCCGCAAAGATTTATTTCTACGATATTCTTGGCGCGGAGTTTGAGGGAGTGGAGTATGCCGTGTCGGGCTCGGGGTCGCCCACTATTCGGGGCATTCTTCATTACGTGAATACCTGGGGCGAACAGCCCCTGAGTGCGATGTCCGAAGAGCAGGCGGCCGTTCAGGCGCTGCGGCTGCTCACGAGCGCTGCCGAATTCGACAGCGCGACGGGTGGAGTGAATCGAGAAGCCGGATTGTATCCGGTTGTCAAGCTGATCACGCCGAATGGTGTAACGGCCATGGCGGATCCACATCTCCGATCGTTGTTCGAATCAAACGTATCGAAAGGCTCGTAAGGTCGTCCTCTATGTACGAAGAACCCTATCGGTGGGTCGAAGCGGTCGGGAATCGCCGGCAGTACCTTGATGCGCAGTTTGCACAGGGGAGCCCGGTTGTCGGCGTATCATGCGACCAGGGCATTCTCCTGATGACGATGAGCAAAGGCACTCCCAAGTTGTATGAAATCTATGATCGTCTCGCACTCGGCGGAATGGGACATCCGGCCGATCTCGAGAAGCTGCGGTTCACGCTGTTGGAAATGGCGCATGTCGAGGGATTCAATCGTTCCGCCTCCGATGTGACGGGGAGTCGTCTAATCAAGTACGGCATTGCCCCGGTCGTCAAACAGGCGTTTGAGGAGGTGTTCAAAGCTCCGTTTATTGCAAAACTCCTGCTGGGGGAGTTGGGTCAGAAGGCCGGGAAAGACGGTTTTCTCACCATTAACTATGATGGAGTGTTCGAAGAGAAGAATCGGTATGCAGTACTTGCGGCAAGTTCGTCGGTTGAGCAGCGGATGGTGGAGTATCTTCGACCGCAGTCTTGCGTGTCGTTGAAAGACGCCGTGGATCTCGCGATTCACGCCTGGGCAATCGGTGATCGAGCGCAGCGGCACACGGATGACACCGGAGGGGATCCGAAGGACGGGAAGGGAAGTTCCGATCAGCCGGTAGCGGACTCCCAGACCCTGATGACTCATATACGCCAATGCATGCAGGGAAAGTCCATCGAATGTGTGCTGCTGGATCGCCATGTGGCAGGAACCTCCAAGTATCGGACACTCGGGTCTGGCGAATTGGAGACGTTGCTTCCCAAGGACCTGAGTTCGGCACTCACGTAAGCATATGTTGCATCGAATTTTTGGTTTGGAAACCGAGTACGGGCTCTTGATCCACGAGGACCGGCCTGACCATTCCCCAACCTGGTTTGCCCATCACATCAGAAATCATCTGTTCCAGGTGCAGCGTCGAGGCGTGCTGGATCTCCACCATCGCGGCCATGATGAGCCGCCTGGAAATGGGGGATTTATCACGAACGGCGGCCGGATCTACCTGGATATGGGACATTTAGAGTATGCATCTCCCGAATGTCACTCCCTCACGGATGTTGTGGCGTCTGACCGTGCCGGAGATCTCTTGCTGCAGCGGGCGATCGAAGATCTTGGTTTGTCCGGGCACGTATCGCTGATCAAGAACAACATCGACCATGAGACGGACGCGACCTTTGGCTCACATGAAAATTATCTTGTCTCTCGTCGATTTCCGTTTTCAAGGCGTGGACTGGCACCGTTCGTGACGTTTCTGGTCACCAGGCAGATCTTTACGGGAGCCGGGCGCATCGGTGCAGCCAGTCCGCAGGATGCCTGGATCCAGGTGGATCGATTGATTGTTCCACGCGCGGCCGTCGGTGCCCGAGGTGGTTCGAACCTGCCGTTTCAAATTTCTCAACGGAGCGACTACATCGTCAATGATTTCTTCGAGTGGGTGCAGCACAATCGGGCGATTGTGAACACGAGAGATGAACCGTTGGCCGATCCCAACGAATTTCGTCGGATTCATTTGCTCTTGGGCGATTCCAATATGGCTGAGTATGCGACGGCATTGAAACTTGGTGTGACCGGATTGGTCTTGCAGCTGATTGAAGAAGGGCATGCCCCTCAGCATTTGGAGATCGATGAACCGGTGGAGGCACTACAAGAAATCTCCCAGGACCAAGAGCGGAACTGGGTCGTTCGGCTTCAGTCTCAGCGAACAATATCGGCGATTGATATTCAGGAACAGTTTCTTGATTGTGCCATCAGGCATTGTCAGGGACAGGATCAGGAAACTGATTGGGTCATTGCGCAATGGGCTTCGGTCCTCAATGATCTGCGCGGGGATTATCAGAAGCTGATTGGCCGTGTGGATTGGGCCTCAAAGCTTTGGCTGCTGGAATGTTTCAGAGAAGCCGAACGAGTGGACTGGAGCGATCCTCTGCTCAAGAGTTTGGATTTGGAGTATCACAACTTGAATTCGGCAAAAGGACTCTACCATGGGCTTCTGGAGGAAGGACGAGTCCCGCGCATGACGACAGATGCGTTGATTCAGATTGCGACGGATGAGGCTCCCAAGAATACACGCGCCTATGGGCGCAGTGCGTTGGTCAGGCACCTCTTGGAAGGCAGAGCTCCTGCGGATCCCGAGCGATCGGCATCCCCTGATGGGCTATTTCCTGCCTATGTGATCAATTGGTCAATTTTCCAAATCCGAGGTCATGCCCCTTTCCCCATGCCGGATCCGTTCAAAACCTACCTGGACGATGTGCGGGCGCATCTTGAACCCAGTATTGCCTAAACAGTCCGGTCAAACGTTCCTTGTCATTCATGGCGTGGGGTTTTTCCTATGCGGATGAGGTTAGGAAGAGCGCAGTTCCTCCCCGCGCAACTTGCGCGAGACGCGCCTCATGATCGCTTTGGCCGCATTCCATGCAAGAAATCCACGATTCGATTCTCCGCCCAATAGGGATCTTCGCCTTGGCGTCGGCCCTGGTAGAAGCCGCAATGTCCTCCATGCTGGGGCGCAACCACCGCGATCTGAGGGTGCTCCTGAATCTTCGCTTCGGTGAACATTGTGTAGGGAATGAATGGATCATCTTGTGCCGTGATGATAAGAGTCGGTACCGCGATCTTATCGAGCACGTGTCGCGATCCAGCCCGATCGTAATAGTCGGCGCCGTCTCGATAGCCGCCGTCACGGGCGGTATAGCAGTCATCAAATTCGCTGATGGTGGTGATGTGGCCAAGCATGGAGAGGTCCCATTTCCCCGGGAATAAGGAGGCCTTTCGTCGTAAGCGCGCTTTTAGTCTCGTGACAAAATGACGGTGATAAATCCAATTACGTGGTGCTTCTAGGGCACGGGCGCAGATGGTCGGGTTGATGTTCGGACATACGGCGGCCACTCCGGCCAAAGCCACTTCGGTCTGTCCTAGTTCGCCAGCCGCTTTGAGCACAAGGTTGCCACCCATAGAATAGCCGACCATCCAGATTCGATCGAGACCATCACGGTGAACAAGCTCCTTGACGATCGCCCGGTAATCACTGCTAAGTCCACTGTTGTAGAGCGTTGGCGACAGGTGTTCGGTCCCACCACAGGTCCGCTGGTTCAGGCGGATGACGTTGAATCCAGAACGGAAGGCTTTGGCTGCGATTCCCCGCATGTATCGCGATTCGCTGGAGCCTTCTAAGCCATGGATCAGAATGACGGTCGGAAAAACCTTGCGATCATCTTGCCAATGGCAGAATCCATGAAGCTGTGATTGTGGCTCAACGGAAAAGTATCGCGACTCCTGAGGCAAGTTCGCCAGAGAGGTCTCTCGCGGCACATAGCGGGGTATGACGGTCATGAGATGAGTATTTTTGAGGGGCAGCGGAGGCTGAAAGGACAATGCCAGCTCAAGCACGGTAGGGTTCGTCATAGGATCAAGTATGGTACGCTTCCTTTCTGATGCGGATGAGGTGTGGAGAGCCTTAGTGTCAACTTATTATGGTGTCAACAAGTAAGGCATGGGTGGCCCCGCCACATATTCTAACGGAGGGATTATGCTGACGGCTACAGGGGATGTCATGAGACGTTGCTATGAGAGAGGGTAGACTCTCTCAGGAGATGGCAACATTGCATGAAAAGCGGGAATGCCGGCTTTTGTAGATCACTTCCTCCAGGTAGGTCATATTCAGGAATAGTTCGATACGGCACCTATACTGGTCAACCAGATGGCGTTGCAGGAGAGGAGATGTAGCCTCTTGAACCGGAAAGGCACTCCAGAACGGAGTTCATTGCTAAGAATGTTGAGAAGGATATAGCAATGACCGTGTAATGGCTCCCCGGGCAGGACTCGAACCTGCGACCAGCCGGTTAACAGCCGGCTGCTCTACCAACTGAGCTACCGGGGAACAGAAGTGCTATTCAATGAGAGGCGTATTCTAGCAAAACTTTTTGTGGAATAGGGAGATTTTTTAAATGTCAAAGTCCTCGGTCTCGTCTTCATCTGAGGAGGCATCTGTATTGCCCTCTGCCAATGCAGCATAGTGTTTTGCCCACGTGAGGTAGAGATTTCCACTGTCGCGCATGGTGTCAGCTGCCTTGACTAGCTTTTCGACGAGATCGGGGTCTTTACCTGTCGCGTCAATCACTGCTGCTCGACGCTCAATGGCTCGAGGGTACTCATTAATCAATCCGGCAATCTCTCGCAGGAGTTCGTTGATGACGTTATCTTCATGTTCCATGTCGGTACCTTGCGGGTCGCCAAGAAAAAGCCCCATAGCACTGACGCTATGGGGCTTTTGAATTCAACCCGATATCGTTCAGCCCTGGTAGGCTTGTCCTAACGCCGCTGATTCACCTTTTTTGGTCATCAGTTGGCCGGTAGCACTGACGGCTTGCATGGTGATGGCGAAATGCTTGGCTGCATCACATACGATGACGCAGAGTTCACACCCTTTACAGCGGTCGATGACGACTTCCGCAACCATCTTGTTGGTGTTTAAGTCCAGACAGTTTGCCTCGGGACAGTACATGATACACAGCCGGCAACCCTTCTTCGCTGTGCACTTTTCATCGATGACTTGCGCGACGTTATACATGCAATGTAATTCCTTCTCTTACGCTGCAACGGCCGGATTGCCGACGCGCAGCTCGATCTTGTTCTTGTCAGCCCATTCACCAGCGATTTCATAAGCTGCCTTCACAGTGGCCAAATTCTTAGCTAGCAGCATTTCCTTCTTGGCAAATTTCTTTTTAATGGCTTCATCCAAGGATGCGGTTCCTCCGGAAGCCACAAATTTCTTTCCAAACCGCTCTTGAAGCGCACCGTCGAGGGCCTCCATTGAGACACATCTAGTGATGCCCGAGACAGAACCGATCATCGCCATATTCGTCGACAGCTCGGTACCAGCCACTTGGATGGCTAATTCGGTACCGGCGATGTAAAACACCGCGACATTCAAGTCCTTGAGTCGATCGACATCCTCAGCGGACAGTAACGGCTGCGCGGAATTGATGATGACGACGCCGCCTTCCTTTACACCTGAATAAAACGGCATGGTGTAACTCTTTCCCATGGTAATCACTTGAGGATGAAAAACCTGAATGACATCGGGAAACACCAACTCGCCACGGTCATAGATTCTCTCAATGCCAATGCGGCAATAGCTCTCTGCCGGAGCCATGCGCTTCTCGGCACCGAAAAACGGGTTGGAGATTGAGAACTTACCATCTCGGTTGGCAGCCATGGCCAAGACATGAGCTGCGGTAACCGCACCCTGTCCGCCCAATCCTGACATCCGGATATTCAATCGTCTCTTAATCATGTCTGCCTCCGGTATAAACTATGCCGACGCTTGTCCTGCTAGCTGCTTGGCGGCTGCTTTCCGTTCTTTATCTTTAGCTGCCAACTCTGCCAACAATTGTTTGGCTGGCTCGCTGATATATTCCTTGTAGGCAAACCGTTCAGTTGGCTTTTCCGAATCGCGCATTTCCTGCAAACCCTCCATGCTGTTCTTGCCGATTTCAAGAATGCATGGCGTATAAAGCTGGAGATAGGTCGGGCCGATTTCTCGGGCAACATGCACGGCGTTGCGGATGACCTTTTCAACGAGGGATGGCTTGCTGACTGTGCAATTGACGACATAATGGCAGCCGGACTCACGGGCGATCTCCGGCAGCCGTACCTTATCGAACAACTTGCCAACCGGTGCCATCTTGGCCACGAACCCCTTCTGCATGAGTCCACTTTCCTGGCCACCAGTGTTAGCGTAGAGTTCGTTATCGAAGCAGATGGTGGTGAACTTTTCCTGGCGGAACCAGGCCTGTAAGGTCATATCCAATCCGATGTCGACCGTCGCTCCGTCACCAGCAAGGACCACGACATCCTTCACTCTGCCAGGGAATCGAACGCTGAGTGCTCGTTTCAGACCAGATGCGATTGCGTTTTGATTGCCGAACAGCGAATGGATATTATGGACGGCAACCATCGGGAAGACCAAGCTTGTACAGCCGGTAGACCCGACCATTACCGTATCTTCCGGGTTCGGCAAGGACGCTAAAATGTACCGGAAGGCCATTGATTCGGGACAGCCGGCACATAGTGAATGTTGTTCAATCAGTTCCTTTGAGGTTCCGATATCTTTCCACCCGCGATCTTCTTTGCCGTAGGTTGCACTCTTCACAAGGTCTTGATAGTCCGACGGCATGATGTCATATAGGGCTTCGGAGATTTGTATGCGTTCTTTGCTCATATATCCTCCTCAGTATCGCTTGTTAGGGCGCACAGGTTTGAGGTCCAACAGTTTCAGCTTCCACGACCAGCCATGGAGAAGGTTTTCATCCCTAGGGCGGTCTTGATTTCCGACACGATAATCTCAGGCGGCATGGTCATTCCGCCGCAGACGTGCGGGCCGGCATGGACACGCTGGGAGTTCGGGACTGTGGCTCGAATTTCTTTAGCCAGCCATCCGGTCACATTGAACTCCGGTACAAAGATATGCTTTGCGTTCTTGGTCGCCTGTCGAATCTCTTCCTCTGGCCATGGGCGGAGTGCTTTCACCTTCACAAGACCGCATCGCACGCCTTCGTCTTCCAGCATGCGGATGGCTTCACGCCCCTGTGAAACAGCCGTACCTGAAGCCACAATCACGATGTCTGCGTCCGTATTCTCCGTATCGACCAGACCATTCAGCCAATGGATCGTGTGCTTGCGTGAACGTTCAACAGCAGCCCAGATCTCCTGTTGCCAGCTAGCATGCGTTGCGTAGCTGATGTAGTTGCTCTTCATGACGAACGGATCACGCATCATGCGTACGGGGGGACATTCCATATCCATGCATGGGACAGGCGATCGATAGGGGTCATAGGGGGGAAGGCACATGTCGGCCGGTGTGAGGTTCACCACGTCCTTTGTATGCGTGACAAAAAAACCGTCACAACACAGTGCGAGCGGGAGGTGCACATCAGGCTCTTCAGACACGATGTACCCTTTCAGAATCCAATCAAAAAAGTCTTGAGCAGTTTCTGCATGCCACACCAACATACCGGTATTCAGAAGATACGCAATTTCGAGAGTGTCCGGTTGAATCGAAAGCGGTGAGTTGATCCCTCGACAGGTCACGATCATCTGAATCGGCAATCGGGCGCCAGCCCACATCGGAAAATTTTCCATGGCTCGCATGGTGCCAGGGCCTGCTGTTGTCGTAAACACGCGGGCTCCACCGAATGACGCCCCTGCACATTGCGACATCACGGCAAACTCGCTTTCTCCACGGAAGTAGTCACCGATATAGCCTTCGGCGAATAACTCGCCGATTAACGCGGCGGCTTCACTCTGCGGCGTGATCGGGTAGGCGATCATGACATCGCAGCTTGCCCGGCGGATTGCTTCTTTGATGACCTCGCTGCCGGTGTAGAAGGAAGGCGTCCGCGGCGCTTCATTCATCATTTTCCAGGTATCTGTATAGGTTTGGCCTTTTTTATTCTTGGTGCCTATGATTGAGTGTGTATCCGCCATAAGTTCAGCCTCCTTATTCATGCGTTCTCAGGGGCAAGCAGTTAACTTGAAGCCCCATTCTTGGCTGATGTCAGCCGTGGTTGGACGGTCCCTTTCAATCGTTTTACAGTATCGGCTAATCTCATAATCTTCTCGACCGAGGCATCGCGGAATGAGAGCATTGCGTCTTCATGACCTGCCTGAGCACACATGGCGATGGTATAGCAGGAGGTGCCTCCACGAATGATTTTCAACGATAGATTGGCCTGGTGGCAATGAACGCCGATGAACATGCAACAATCGATTTTATTATGCCAGATCGTCAAATTCGGGTGATTCGGGTTGATCTCAACCTCGGGATTGATCTTGGGATATTTGGGACGATAGTCGGGCATAGGAATCAGCATCGGTTTTTGCCCGGGCTGAACGCATTCCTTCAGGGTATTGAAGAGATGACGAACAGCCGTGGCTTTCTTGGCCGCCTTCTCATTCCAGGCCCATAGAACGAGCGGTCCTGGGAAGATAGTTGGAACCTTGGCCATCAAAAATTGGCGAGCAGCCTCTTCATAGGCCTTATCTTCCGAAGTGATGACACCGTTAATATGAGCTTCTCCTGGATTGGGCAAGCTAATTCCCATACTTGCAGCAGCCGGGGGAAGAAAGTGTTCGGGGCCTGGAAGCACACGATAGTCACTCATCACAACCTACACTCCGAATAAAAATAAAGGTTTATGAAAAAACACCGTTTTTATGCACGTAGTTCGTTTAAGCACTTTAAGCTCTTTCTTAATCCGCTGCAAGACCACAGAAGCCCCACGCAGAGGAGATTTCGGAGCACTACAGAATTAGATAATTTAGGCCTTTTGCCCCTTATAGTCACAAATTCGGAGGGCACAATATCATTAGTGAGGGCAGTTCATTATAGGTGTCGATCATTTAGATTGTCAACGAAGGCTCGACGAGAGCGCGAAGGGGCTGTACTCCGAGAATGAAGAATGATTCGCCCCTGGCATATCCTCTATGGCAGTTGAGCACAGGCCACCATCGACCCAAATTTGCAGGCCTGAGGAGAGTTGGTTTTGTCAGAATTCCCCGGCAACGCACCTTGGTAGAGTTGGGCTCTTGCCTGTAAGGCGCGTTTGTCTGATGGGTCAAGCCTTAGGATGATGTTTAGGTCCTCGATCGCAAGGGCTGGTTGTTTCAACTGCTGATAGATCGTGCTTCTGAGGAGATATGATTCCTTTTGGTGGGGAATCCAGCTCTCGTGCAGGTGGGGTGGGAGGATTTTTTGCAACATGGAAAGGGCGGGGGCCCATTGTTCAAGATCCACTAGTTTTTTTGCCTCAGCAGTATATAAGGTGATCAGCCGGAGCCGTGCGAGATCAAAGAAAGGGGCCAATTTTAAGGCTTGCTCGAACGACAGTGCGGCCTCCTGAGGGCGATTCAGCCAAGTATCGACATCACCTTTTCCAAGTAGAGCCCAGATGTTGTGGGGGTCAATAAGGAGTGCGCGGTCAAAATCCATTCGAGCGCTATCGATGTACTCAGAATAGTCGCTTGGCCGCTTCTTGTTCGAATAGGCAACGGATGCGAGGCTCAGGTAGGTCTGACCGCGGAGGATAAGTGGGTCGATAAATTGGGGGGCTAGTACAGTCGCTTGAGATGTCAAATCGAGTTTCAGCGGGAGGTCTTGAGTCACAATCGCTTTTTCAAGCAAAGTGCGAGCTTGTGCTTGAGAATTATTGTTGCGGTTGACCGGTTC
Source organism: uncultured Nitrosospira sp. (assembly GCA_900696515.1). GTDB lineage: Bacteria > Nitrospirota > Nitrospiria > Nitrospirales > Nitrospiraceae > Nitrospira_D. The sequence goes on from CAADGK010000079.1 coordinate 52,044, forward strand.
GATCATGAGGGTTCGCACCCCCGATGGTGGGACCCTGAGGGTTTCAAGCTGGGTCTTAAGCGACGCATTCTCTTTTTGAAGCCGACGATAGTGTTCGGCGAGTCGCTGTTCCGAGTGCCATTTTCGAACCGCTGCCTTTAAGCTATCCAGATCGACGATTGCACGGATTCGGACATAAAAGTTAGGACGGTCATTTGCGAAGGTGCGACGAGACTCAAGAATTTCAGTCTTTGTGAGCGCTCCGGCGATAGTTCTGACCTCCAACGAGCTTATCTGGAGGCTCGTGCCGGCCTCGGTTTTTTCCCTGTCCAGGAAAGTAGATTCAATGTACAGCCCAGCTTCCTCCACGGCCTTACGTTGGGCCCGTTGGAGTACCTGCTCCTCTGCTTCAGCAAGGGTATCGCCATCTCCCATCACATAGTGTGCTTCGGCTATGACAGCGGTTTCCAAGGCGGATGCGGGATGGGGCCACGCCAGCAGGAAGATGGTGATGAGAAAAGGTAGGCACGGTATCCGATGGAGATTCATGCACAAACTATACAGCTTGACTGTGCGGCCAGACAATGCACCCAAAAGGGGAAGGCCGGGGTCAATTTTGAAAGTATTCTGCTAGGGAGGATTATTCGTGAGGGGTTGGGAAAACCTGCGTAAATGGATGAATGTCAACGCGTTCGAAGACACCGTGAATGGTATAAGGGTCCTGGCGCGTAAACTCCTCGGCATCCTCTCTTGAGTCGAATTCTAAGACGAGCAAGCTTCCCGTCTTATCGGTCAGAGGACCAGCGAGGATCACACGCCTTTGCTTATCAAGCTGTTCAAGGTTGCGGAGATGGGCGGCACGATGCACTTTCCGCCTTGCTTCTCCGTCTGGCCCATCGTGCCCAATGATGACGAATTTCATAATAATGGTCAGGAGAGTGGAAACGAATTCAGATTTCGGAAGGTCCTTCTTCGATGGGGCACCGATCTTTGTACCCGGTGGTAACCTCGTGCCACCAGCGGATTTCTTTTTCACCCAGCTTCCAGCACAAGTAGACAACTCGACCTTCCCGGATATGCGGGAAGTCGCATAGTCCGAGATCAATGTCCTTTACAACGACGCCCAGCTCGTGGATAGCCTGAAGATGAGTACTGATATCCAGAAGGCTTTTTACATAGGGTTTCCCCATCGCTGTGCCGCCTCCAAAGGCGGCGTTGGCAGAGGCCCTGCTCACTTCCTCTCGGGTTCTTACGAGCACTTCTTTCCCTTCTTGAACGGTCGAGAGGTGTTTCTGAAGTTGAGGGATGAGGTGATTCGCCTCTGAGAGGGAGAAGACCCGTTCCGGAGTTATCTCGTTTTCCCCATGTGCCATAAGGTAGTCGTATTTTCTGTGTAACATACTTCTCATCTTATGAACAACCCGGGTCGGATGGCGTATCTTAATTATGCTGACGCGCGCATCCGTCCACAAAATTCCAGATGCCGGTTGACAAGTGGAGGGTGCATAGGTATCATCACACTAGCATTGGGTTGGGCTGACCCTCTCCATCGGATAATTCAATCCCGGAACCTGTCTCGATTTAAATCCTAAGCGTCATTCGGTGCAGTGGAGTTCAGGTACGCAGTTCAAAGCAATAGTGTTTAGGTTGTATTATAGAACAATAACGACGGAATTCTTCCATCGCGAGTAACGAGCCGACTTCCTCAAGTTTTTCCACCCAAAACAGACTCAAGACTCAGAGTAGATCACAAGAGACAAAAGCACGTTTGCATGGCCAAATCAGGTTGCGCGAATTCTTCTATAAACGATAACCGAGCCAAGGCTCGAGAGGAGTCGTATGTCAGTAGCTAGGGGGGAAGTAATGCATCTTGCCGAACTGAAGCAGAAATCCATTGCCGATCTGAATGATGTGGCGAGAGAACTGAAGATTGAAGGAGCTGCCAATCTAAGAAAGCAGGAGCTCATTTTTGCAATCCTTCAGGCCCAAACTGAAAAAAACGGAGTGGTCTTTGGAGAGGGAGTATTAGAAACATTACCTGATGGGTTCGGTTTTCTTCGGGCGCCCGACTCTAATTACCTGCCAGGGCCTGACGACATATACATCTCTCCGTCGCAGATTCGACGGTTTAATCTTCGCACCGGCGACATCGTTTCGGGGCAAATCCGTCCCCCTAAGGAGAGCGAGCGGTATTTTGCCTTGCTCAAGGTTGAAAAGGTCAATTATGAAGACCCGGAAGTTGCACGCGACAAGATCTTGTTCGATAACCTGACTCCGCTATACCCGGAGGAGCGGATCAATCTGGAGTTTGACCGAGAGGAATACTGCACGCGTGTAATGGATCTGACGACTCCGATCGGCAAGGGCCAACGTGGGTTGATCGTAGCCGCTCCTCGTACCGGAAAGACAATGTTGCTGCAGGCCATTGCCCGTGCGATCCTCAAGAATCACAAGGAAGTAACGCTGATTGTGCTTTTAATCGATGAACGTCCGGAAGAAGTGACTGATTGGCAGCGCCAGGTTAAGGCTGAGGTCATCAGCTCCACGTTTGATGAGCCGGCTCAGCGGCATGCCCAGGTTGCTGAAATGGTGCTGGAGAAGGCCAAACGTCTGGTCGAACACAAGAAAGACGTCGTTATTTTGCTGGATAGCATCACACGGCTTGCTCGTGCCTACAATACCATTGCGCCTCCCAGCGGGAAGGTGCTCTCCGGAGGGTTGGATTCCAATGCATTGCAGAGGCCGAAACGTTTTTTTGGCGCGGCTCGAAATATCGAGAATGGTGGCAGTTTGACGATCATGGCAACGGCGTTGGTCGATACGGGCAGCCGTATGGATGACGTCATTTTCGAGGAGTTTAAAGGAACCGGCAACATGGAAGTGCATTTGGATCGTCGTTTGGCTGATAAACGGCTCTTCCCGGCGATTGATATTAGTCAGTCCGGGACGAGGAAAGAAGAGTTGTTGGTGGACAAAGATCGGCTGAACAAGATGTGGATTCTGCGCAAGGTTCTAAGTCCATTGGGAACGATGGAAGCGATGGAGTTTCTGATGGATAAGATTGGCGGAACGAAAAACAACCAAGAGTTTCTGCAGTCCATGAATCGTTAAGGATGCGCTTGTATCTGGTACGATCTTCAGATAAAGTGTGGCGCCTTGGCATTGGCTTAAAAGATTAGTAATTTTTTCGGTAAGGAGTCGCAGGTCATGCAGAAGGGTATTCATCCAGTCTATCGAGAAGCGACCATTCACTGTGCGTGCGGTAATTCGTTCAAGACTCGGACGACGATCGGTGACATCAGCGTCGATATTTGCTCTAATTGCCATCCGTTCTTCACCGGAACACAGAAAATCGTCGATACGGAAGGACGAGTGGAGCGATTTAAGAAGAAGTACGCGAAGAAGGGTAAGTAGCACGCCCCTTGGTTGTAAAAAGGACCCTGCTTCGTGTCTGAAGCAGGGTCCTTTTTTTGTGGTCAGCTGGGAAATAGGCTAGATAAATGGAAGTCGTCTTACTCAAGAAGTGGGAGAGTCTTGCCGCTCGATTTCATGAGCTGACGGACCAGCTCATGGATCCATCCGTCATTAGTCAACCGACACTCTTGCGTAAATTGAGCAAAGAGCGGACGGAGCTCGAACCAGTGGTCGCGCTCTTTGACGTCTATCACGAGAATGCCAAACAACTCGAGGACGCCTTGCAGATTCTCGGTGACCCATCGGCAGGGGGCGAGTTGCAAAAAATGGCATTCGAGGAGCGGACAGAGTTGGAGCGGCGGCAGAGCGAAATCGAGGGGCAGGTCCTGGAGTTTTTGATTCCGAAGGATCCACGGGATGAGAAGAGTCTGGTACTCGAGGTTCGAGCTGGGACCGGTGGTGATGAAGCGGCGCTCTTTGCCGGCGAGCTCTTTCGGCTCTACACCAGGTTTGCGGAGAAGAAGGGGTTCAAGGTTGATACGGTTGAGGCATCCGAAACGGGTATCGGTGGATATAAGAACATTGTTGCCCTGATTGAAGGGAAAGGGGCCTATAGCCAGTTTAAATATGAGGCTGGCGTGCATCGAGTGCAGCGAGTGCCTGTGACTGAAGCGAGTGGTCGTATCCATACATCCACGGTGACGGTGGCCGTTATGCCCGAAGTTGATGAAGTTGACGTGCAGATTGACCCAAAGGATTTGCGGATCGACACGTTTTGCTCGTCTGGCGCTGGTGGACAGAGTGTGAATACCACATACTCGGCTGTTCGCATTACTCATCTGCCGACGGGGGTTGTGGTCTCTTGCCAAGATGAGCGATCACAGCTCAAGAATCGGACGAAGGCAATGCGGACGTTACGTGCCAGGATTGTGGAAGCCGAACGGGAAAAGCAAGAAGCAGAGATCGCACAGAATCGGAAGTCACAGGTTGGGAGTGGAGAACGGAGCGAGAAGATTCGAACCTATAATTTTCCGCAAAATCGAGTGACGGATCATCGGGTTGGTTTGACGCTTCACAAGTTGGAATTGGTGATGGAAGGTGATCTCGAAGATATTGTGCTGGCCTTGAAGGCCCAACAGCAGCAAACTGAAACGGCGAAAGTCTAAGGAGTAACAAGTCCTGCAATGTCAGAGGCACAGGCTATCGGTAAGCTGCTTGCCAGCGCACAGCAAACGCTGGAATGCGCGGGGATTGCGAATGCTGCACAGGAGGCGAGATGGTTGCTGGCCTTTGCCTTAGAGATGAAGCATCATGAGCTGGTCAGTCGGTCTGAACAGCCGGTAACAGCTGAACAACTTACGCGTGTTCTCTCGGTCCTACAGAGACGGGAAGCACGGGAACCGCTTCAGTATATTTTAGGCTCGCAAGAGTTTTGTGGGCTCGATTTTTCTGTGACTCCGGCTGTGTTGATCCCGCGTCCGGAAACGGAGCTTCTTGTTCAGGAAACGCTGAGAGAGGGGGGATTTGAGGAGGGCGCCGTGTTGGTGGATGTAGGGACAGGTTCAGGTTGTGTGGCAGTAACGCTGGCGACCATCCTCGGTGGCATGCGAATTTTTGCACTGGACTGCTCGCAAGATGCCTTGAAGGTTGCAAGGAAGAACGCGGAACGACATGGAGTCATCGATAAGATTATTTGGCTGGAAGGGGATCTCCTTTCTCCGTTGATGGAATATTCAGTCGCCGGAGCTGTGGATGCGATCATTTCTAATCCTCCATACATAGCTGAATCAGAATGGGCAGATTTGCAGCCGGAGGTGCGGGCGTATGAGCCGCGAAGCGCGTTGCTGGCAGGGCCGAAAGGGATTGAGTTCCATGAACGGCTGATCCATGACTCTAAAGAATTCCTTGCTCCTGGCGGGTTGCTGGTGATGGAAGTTGGTCAGGGGCAATTGCCTGTTGTGCAACGGATGGCAGTGGAGGCGGGAGGGTATACAGGGCTTCAAACCGTCACGGACGAAGCCGGTATTGAACGTGTGCTGATCGCGCGGCGGGCAGATGGGGAGCCGCGTCATGGATGAGATCCTAATCAGTGGGGGCAATCGCCTTATTGGGGAGGTCCGTATCAGTGGGGCGAAAAATTCGGCACTCCCGATCTTAGCCTCAACCATTCTCAGCGATGGGGAATGTGTCATCACCAACCTGCCGAGGGTTGTTGACGTACTGACGATGGGAAAGCTGCTGGGGATCCTCGGTGCGAAGGTCTCGCATGAGGGGAATCGAGCGGTGATTCAAGCCGCCATGATTGCGTCAACCGAAGCACCGTACGATCTTGTCAAGACTATGCGAGCCTCGGTACTGGTATTAGGGCCGTTGGTGGCACGGTGCGGGGAGGCAAAGGTTTCGCTGCCGGGCGGTTGCGCGATCGGCTCCAGGCCGGTGAACCTGCACTTGGCGGGATTGGCAAAGTTAGGCGCTGAGATTTCCATCGAACATGGCTATATCACGGCCAAAGCGAAACGGCTAAAAGGTGCACGTATTTACTGCGATACCCCGACGGTAACCGGAACGGAAAATCTCATGATGGCGGCGTCACTCGCTGACGGCGTCACGATGATTGAGAATGCGGCGAAGGAACCGGAGATCGTGGATCTGGCTCAATTCCTTGTCAAGCGTGGTGCGCGCATTCATGGGGCGGGAACCGACGTGATCACGATAGAAGGAGTACCGCAACTTCATGGTGGTGATCATGATGTCATTCCTGATCGTATCGAAGCGGGAACGTACCTTGCTGCAGGAGCCATGACGCGCGGGGAGGTCACGGTGACACACTGTTGCCCCAGTCACCTTGAGGCAGTCCTGATGAAGCTTCGGGAGGCGGGAGCTGATGTGCAGGAAGAAAGAGACATGGTGCATCTGGCTATACCGGGTTTCTTAAGAGGGACGGATGTGAGGACATTGCCGTTCCCGGGGTTTCCAACCGATATGCAGGCGCAGATGGTAGCGTTGATGAGTCTTGCAGAGGGAACAAGTGTCATCACGGAGACCGTGTTTGAGAGTCGATTTATGCATGTAGAGGAGTTACGCCGGATGGGGGCTGATATTCGAGTGGAAGGCAACCGACTTGTGGTGACTGGGCGCAAGACGTTGACCGGTGCACCGGTGATGGCATCCGATCTCCGCGCCAGTGCCGGCCTCATTGTGGCGGGGTTGGCTGCTGAGGGGCTCACGCAGGTTCAACGTGTCTATCATCTTGATCGTGGATACGAACGGCTTGAAGAGAAATTTAGGGCCTTAGGTGCCGACATCCGGCGCCGACCGATGATGACCAAGACACATTAGAGGTAGTCGATGTTGACGATTGCGTTGTCAAAAGGAAAGCTCATCGAATCTGCGTTGGACCTCTTTCGACGTGCCGGGTACACGATTGCCGGACTTTCCGCCGAGAGCCGGCGGCTGATCTTCATAAGTCCAGAGAACGATATGACTTTTCTGATCGTTCGTCCGAGCGACGTGCCGACCTACGTGGAGTACGGGGGGGCGGATGCCGGCATTGTCGGGAAAGACGTGCTGATGGAGCAGGAAAGTGATGTATACGAACCATTGGATTTGGGATTCGGAGCGTGTAGAATCGCCGTCGCGGCCCTTCAGGGGGAAGGAGCTGGTGCTCGGCTGTCGTCAAAAGTTCGGATTGCGACGAAATACCCCAGGATCAGTGAACGGTATTTTAATGCGCGAGGGGTTCCTGTCGAGATCATCAAACTCTATGGATCGATTGAACTGGCGCCGGTCGTAGGATTGGCCGATCGGATTGTTGATTTGGTTGAAACCGGCAGCACGCTCAAGGCCCATGATCTGGTGGAAGTTGAAGTGATTGCCAAATCGACTGCTCGTTTTATCGTCAATCGGGCGAGTCTGCGCCTGAAACAAGAACCCCTGATGACGTTGATTCGGAGACTTCGTGCCGTGGTCCCAAGTCAGCAACCACCGGCTGGTTCCAGTCGGCCGATGGCCCAACGGACGCACAAGAAAAAGATGGCTCGTTCATGAAAATCGTCACCCAAGCTGATCGAAACTTTCTTCCAGCCTTGAAAAAGGCTTCGCAGCGAGGAAGGACCGCCGGGGCTGCCGTTGAAAAGACCGTACGTGCCATCTTGCAAGCAGTTGAGCGAGGTGGCGATAGGGCTGTTTTCCGCTACACGGCACAATTCGATAAGGTGACACTGAAGCCCGATAGGGTGCGGGTTACATCGGAGGAGATCAAGAACGCCTACTTCCATATCAGAAAGGATGAAGGCGATGCGCTGCGGCTGGCTGCTGAGCGGGTAACCGCTTTTCATGAGCGGCAACGGATGAAGACCTGGATGTATCAAGACGGAGATGCCACGCTAGGGCAGGTCATTGGACCGGTTGATGCGGTTGGGGTCTATGTGCCTGGTGGAAAAGCCGTCTACCCGTCTTCTGTCTTGATGTGTGCCATTCCCGCCAAAGTAGCCGGCGTCTCGCGTATCGTGATGGTCACGCCGCCACAAAAAGAGGGAATTAATCCCTACCTGCTGGTTGCGGCTGATATCGCGGGGGTCACGGAAATTTATCGTGTGGGCGGCGTTCAAGCCATTGCCGCACTTGCCTATGGAACGAAAACCATCGGGAAGGTTGATAAGATTGTTGGGCCGGGGAATATCTATGTGGCGACGGCCAAGCGGTTACTCTATGGCACGGTCGGAATCGACATGGTCGCCGGCCCCAGCGAGCTCCTCGTAGTGGCTGATAATGAGGCGAAACCGGCGCATGTTGCCGCCGATCTGCTCTGTGAAGCAGAGCATGATGAAGACGCGCAGGTGTTTCTGGTGACCACATCGGAGCGATTGGCGAAGGATGTCTCGAGGCTGATCGAGATTCAACTAAAAGGGCTTCAGCGGGAGAAGATCGCTTCAAAGGCGATTACACAACACGCAGTGGCCTTTGTTGTTCCGACGATGGACGAGGCGATTGCGGTGGCTAATGAGATCGCGGCGGAACACCTCACGCTTTCCGTCGACAATCCATTCGATTATTTAGAGCAGATTCGTCACGCCGGTGCGTTGTTTCTGGGGCGCTATACCCCCCCGTCGGTGGCCGATTATATCGCCGGACCGAACCATGTGTTACCGACCGGCGGAACCGCCCGGTTCTTTTCCCCGCTGTCTGTCAACGACTATGTGAAAGTCAGCAACATCGTCCACTATACGAAGCAGGCTTTGGCCAAAGTCAAAGATCCTTTGATCCGGCTCGCGCAGATCGAAGGGTTTGATGCACACGCGAAGTCGGCTCAGAGCAGGTTTTCATGAAGAAGAACGGATCAGCACCACGACAGGCGAGTGTTCATCGAGCGACCAAAGAAACCGATATCCGCGTCGAGTGGACCCTGGATGGGAGCGGGCAGAGCAAGATCAGTACCGGCATTCGATTTTTTGACCATATGTTGGAGCTTCTCGCCAAGCACGGTTTTTTCGATCTCACGGTGCAGGCGAAGGGGGATCTGGATATCGATGAACATCACACCGTTGAAGATGTCGGTATTGTCATGGGGAAGGTGCTGCACCAGGCGTTAGGGGAAAAGGCGGGGATTAAGCGATTTGGATTTGCTTCCGCGCCGCTTGATGAAACCTTGGCTCAGGTGACGGTGGATCTCAGTGGGCGACCGTTCCTTGTGTACAATGTGGCCTTGCCGGACAGGAAGATCAAAGCGTTCGACCTCGGCCTGTTCGAGGACTTCTTCCAAGCCTTCGTAACCCACGGCGGGCTCAATCTCCACGTCAATCTGATGTATGGCCGTAACCCGCACCACATCATGGAAGCTATCTTCAAGGCGCTTGCCAAAGCGCTCGATCAGGCGACGATGCCTGAAGGACGGCTAGCTGGGAAGGTTCTCTCGACAAAGGGTACGTTGTAGGGGCGCGGTGTCTCAGCATAAACAGCGTTTTAACTCTTAGCTTTCTATTCCCTCTCTAATCCTGCGGGAGGTCCCCTCCTGTTAAGGCGGGGGAATCTATATTCCCCCTTTCCCCATTGAGCCTAATCTAGCCGACAAGTAGGTGCTGTTCGTATACCTGCTGAAAGGCCTTGGGCTTAGGGGATAGGTAAGTCTGGATGCGGAGAACCTGCTCGATCATACACCGTGGGATGAGGAGAGCCAGCCGAACGATCTCATAGTGCATTGTATGCAGAGAAAGAATCTCAGTAGCAGGATGAACTCAGTTACGGTATTGTTACAGGTCCCGAATATCTGGAAACGCTATGATTGCCATCATCGACTATGGAATGGGGAATTTGCGCAGTGTGTCCAACGCCTTTGAGGTGGTGGGACATCAGGCGATGATCACCCGCGATGCAGCCGTGATTCATAACGCCAGCCATGTTGTATTACCCGGCGTCGGGGCGTTTGGCGACTGCATGGCGAACCTCAGACAGTATCATTTAGTCGAACCCATCAAGGGAGCGATTCAGTCGGGAAAGCCGTTTTTGGGCATCTGTCTGGGATTCCAACTCCTGTTTACCGAAAGCGAAGAGTTCGGTTGCCATGAGGGGCTGGACATTTTCCCTGGTAAAGTACGAGCCTTCATAAAGGATCAGTCACTCAAGGTGCCGCACATGGGGTGGAATCAGATCGCGATCCAAAAACCCTGTCCGCTGTTCGAGGGGATTGAGGACGGATCGAATTGGTATTTCGTTCATTCATTTTTTGTGGATCCAGCGGATCAGCAGGTCACTGCCACCATGACGAGCTATGGTATCCCTTTCACCTCCAGTATTTGGAAAGACAACGTAGTGGCCTGCCAGTTCCATCCGGAGAAGAGTCAGGCCGTTGGGTTGCAATTGATCCGGAACTTCGGGAGATGGAAGTGAAAAGCACATCCTCACTGTCCAGCATGGCGCTATCGATCATCCTGATAGGATTCACTGGCCTGGGTATCGGCTGTAGCGGATCGAAAGTTGCCACGAAATCAGCGCCTGACTTGTCTCGATACCATATTCGGTCCCTCGTCTTGGTACCGTTTACCTCGATTATGACTCCCCAGTCGCCCGGTCACGATGCCCTCTTTATTCCGGCTCCGGAGAGTATTCGTCGGTCCGATATCTCCATGGGAGTTCCCTTGGAGGGACAGCCGCTTGCGCCCAAGACCATGCTCGTGCCGGGATACGCAGCGGAGAAGGTAACGGACCTATTCTGGACACGTCTCCGGAATTGGAAAGGCATTCAGGTGGTATCTCCAGCCGAAGCGGCGCGAGCCTCATCAGACGATGCGGATCTTGCCAGACTGGGATCAGAAAAGGCTGCCGTCGCGACCGCCAAACGGCTCAAGGCGGATGCGGCATTGATCGGCCTTGTGTCGATGTATCAAGAGCGGGTGGGTAGTCGGCTCGGTGCCAATCCGCCGGCGACTGTCGGGTTTCAGGTGAAAGTCATTGCTGTCGATGGCCAAGTGCTTTGGGCCGGCGGGTACTATGAACGGCAACGACCGATGACTGAGGATCTCCTGGGGTTTCTGCAGCGGTGGTCCTTTGTGACTGCAGCTGAATTGGCAGAGTACGGCGTCGGAGAAGTGTTGAAAGAATTTCCATTCGGTAGTGGAGAGGAACGCTAACGTGGTAGTCATTCCTGCGATTGACCTCAAGGACGGACGGTGTGTGCGGTTGCGTCAAGGCGATCTGGCGGCGGAGACGGTGTACTCGGAGGATGTGATCGGTGTCGCCCGCAAATGGCAAGAGTGTGGAGCCGGTCTTATTCATGTCGTTGATTTGAACGGGGCGGTCGGGGGTGAGCCTAGAAATTTGCCGCAAATTGAGGCGGTGCGCAAGGCGGTTACCGTCGATGTCCAGGTCGGCGGTGGAATCAGGACAATCGAAACCGTCCGTCAGTATCTGAACGCCGGTGTGTCGCGCGTAGTTCTTGGGACGGCGGCTCTCATGGATCGCGCCTTCCTTGAGCAGGCCTGTGCCGAATTTCCCCGACAGATTGTCCTTGGTCTGGATGCACGTGATGGCAAGGTTGCGGTGAGAGGATGGACGGCGGTATCGGACACAAGAGCGATCGATCTGCTGAATGAAGTCAGTGGGCTGGCGATCAGGGCAGTCATTTATACGGATATTGCGCGGGATGGGATGTTGAACGGGCCGAATCTTACGGCGTTGAAGGAAGTCGCCGCGTCGTCAGCGTTCCCTGTCATTGCCTCCGGGGGGATCAGCAGGATTGAGGATCTTCTGGCGGTGCGCTCGCTTGGATCGAGGATTGAAGGAGCCATCGTGGGGAAAGCGCTATATGATGGCCACGTGGATTATCGTGCCGCACTTACGGCACTCTGTCAGGAGTAAGGGGTGAAGGGGTAGGTGAGAGAGGGCTTAACGTTTACCCCTCACTTTTCACTGATCGAACATGTTGACCAAACGCATCATTCCCTGTCTCGATGTCAAAGAGGGGCGAGTCGTGAAGGGCGTGAGTTTTGTGAATCTTCGCGATGCGGGTGATCCGGTCGAAGTCGCGGCGGGATATGATCGCGAAGGGGCGGATGAACTCTGCTTTCTCGACATTACTGCGTCCCATGAGAACCGGAAGACGATTCTTGATGTGGTCGAGCGGACCGCGGCGCGCGTCTTTATGCCGGTGACGGTCGGTGGCGGCGTGCGGACGATAGAGGATATCCGAGCCTTATTGAATGCTGGTGCGGACAAGGTCAGCATCAATACCGCAGCGATTCAGCGGCCCGAGTTCGTTCGAGAAGCTGCGCAGCGATTTGGGACGCAATGTATCGTCGTCGCGATCGATGCGAAGTCCGTCGCACCGGATCGTTGGGAAATCTTCACTCATGGCGGCCGAAAACCGACTGGGATTGATGCGGTCGATTGGGCGACACGCATGGAACGGTACGGTGCCGGTGAAATTTTACTGACCAGTATGGATCAGGATGGTCGTCAATCCGGATATGATTTGGGTTTGACGGCGACGGTGTCCGGGGCGGTTTCAATTCCTGTGATAGCATCGGGGGGAGTGGGGACGTTGGAGCATCTCTATGACGGCTTCGCGAAGGGGAAGGCGGATGCCGTCTTGGCTGCGTCCATTTTCCATTTTCGAACCTACACGATCTCCCAAGCAAAGGCCTATTTGAAAGCGCGAGGCCTTCCAGTGCGCATGATAGGCGAGATGGCTCACGCGGTGTGAACACATGAATCAGGCAACGGTTGACCACATCAAATTCGATCAACAAGGCTTGCTTCCTGCCGTGGTTCAGGATTGGCTCGACGGGACGGTCTTGATGCTCGGATATATGAATCAAGAGGCGTTGGCCAAGACGGTTACAGCCAGAACCGTGCACTTTTGGAGCCGGTCCAGAAACAAGCTGTGGGAGAAGGGCGAGACATCCGGCCATAAACTGCATGTCAAGGCGCTCTTCATCGATTGCGATCGTGACACGATCTTGGTGAAGGCTCAGCCGATTGGGCCGACCTGTCACACAGGCGAGCGGGCCTGCTTCTTTTCACGGCTGGACGAACAAGGCCGGGTTACCGAGGAGCCGGCGCAGGATGCAGCGGGGGGCATTCTTGAATCGGTATTGCGGACGATTCTTGCACGTCGCGAAAACCCACAGGCCGGATCCTATACGACAAAGCTATTCGAGGGGGGGCATGACAAGATTCTGAAAAAGGTCGCAGAGGAGGCCGGAGAGGTGTTGCTGGCATCGAAAGGCGGCAAGAAAGAGGAAATTGTGTATGAAGTGGCTGACCTCTTTTTTCACACCCTCATGGTTCTCGGGTACCATGGTCTGACCTTACAGGAGATTTATGAAGAACTGGGACGCAGATTTGGGAAATCCGGCTTACGGTCGGAGAAGTAATCACCGTGGGTTGTGAGGGCATCAGTCTGTGTATTGAGCGGTGAGAGGAGTCATTGCTCAGAGGGGGCGACATGAGCGAGTGTCTATTTTGCAAGATTGTCGAGAAGAAGATCCCGGCGAAGTTGGTTCATGAGGATGAAGACACGCTGGCTTTTGACGACATCCATCCCCAAGCACCTGTCCATACGTTGGTGATACCGAAACGCCATGTCGGGTCCGTTCAAGATTTGGGTGAAGCCGATCAGACGTTGCTGGCGAGATTATTGCTGACCTGCAGAAAGGTCGCGAGCGACAAAGGGCTGGCTGGCTCAGGGTTTCGCCTCGTGTCCAATACCGGGCGAGATGGAGGGCAAACCGTTTTCCACCTGCACTTTCATGTCATGGGTGGGCGACATATGGGGTGGCCGCCAGGCTGAGGGAAGACGACGAATTGACAGCTTTTCCACTCGTCTGTTAATCTGAACGGTCAATAATTCCGATTACTTAGTAACCAACTCGTCAGGTCGTGCGCGACGGGAATGTAGGAGCGGAGACTCTCGTGGGCCGAGGCCTGATTTCCGACGAGATCAAGAGTCGAATACGAGATCGAGTGGATATCACGGATGTCGTAGGCCAGCATGTCTCATTAAGGCGGGCCGGGCAGAACCTGATGGGGTTATGCCCATTTCACCAGGACAAGAGTCCGTCCTTTTCAGTCAGCCCCTCCAAACAAATGTTCTACTGTTTTGGTTGCAAAGCCGGGGGCGATGTGTTCGCTTTTCTGACGAGAATGACCGGCGCAACTTTTCCAGAAGTGTTGCGAGAGCTGGGCGACAAGGTAGGTATTTCGATAGAGGAGTCGCCTGCGGAACGAGGGCAACGCGGACAGGCGCATCGCATTGAAGAGATGAATCAGGCTGCCATGCTGTGGTTCCAATCGAATCTTCGTGATCCGCAGATTGGGGCAACTGCTCGGGAGTATCTTGTCGGACGAGGAATCCAACAACCCACCGTGGAGGCGTTCAGGATCGGTGTCTCTTCCTCGGATTGGGACGGGCTCTGCAAGTTCCTTATTCGAAAAGGGTGCTCGGCTAGTGACGGCGTATCCGCTGGGCTCATTACCGCCCGGCCAAACGGCGATGGGTACTATGACAAGTTTCGCGGGCGGCTCATGTTCACCATTACCGACCTGCGCAAGCGTGTGGTGGGATTCGGCGGTCGCGTGCTGGGCGACTGCATGCCCAAATATCTGAATTCTCCCGATACGCCCTTGTTTAAAAAGGGGCAGACACTGTTTGCCTTCGATCAGGCGCGCGAAGCGATTGTTCGAACCAAGACCGTGATTGTGGTCGAAGGATATTTCGATGCGATTGCCCTTCACCAGGCTGGGCTGACCCACACCGTGGCGACCTTGGGGACGGCTTTGACTGCTGAACATGTGCAGGTGCTGCGGCGGTTCGCTGAGCGGGTGGTGTTACTTTTTGACCCGGATGCAGCCGGTGTGCGCGCCGCGTTGCGCGGGTTGGATCTTTTTGTCAACAGCGGTTTGAGCGTCAAAGTCGTCACGCTACCGGCAGGGGAGGATCCGGATACGTTTGTCCGGAAGACCGGTGCCGATGGATTCGCCCAGTTGGAGGCGGTTGCGCCGAGCTTATTGGACTATGCGCTGAATCACACGATCAATCAGGCCGATCCCGGTTCGCTGGAGAGCCGTATTCGAAGCGTCGATGAAGTGCTGCGAATACTCCAGAAGAGCGAGCATCCGATCGAACGGCAGGAGCGGATGAGAGTGGTCGCTGAACGGCTGAGGATCAGCGAGGCGCGGCTGATCGAGCGCTATCCGGCGCTGTCGGCACAGCCGAAATCTGGCGCCTCCCCTCCGCGCGTACACCCGGCGCAGGGGATTTCCTTGACCACGCTGTTTAAAGGATTGCCGGAAGAGCGGGATCTGTTGATTCTGTTGCTGCAAGGGAAACTGTCTGCTGCTGATGTACGTCGCCTGAAGCCGGAATCGTTTACCCTCGCGTCAGGACGAAAGCTGGTCGAACTTGCACTTGCTCATCTGGATCCTGACGGACGGATTAGCCTTCGCGCGGTGCTGGATGAGGCGATAGAAGATGCCGACTGCAGTGCAATTGCGACGGAATTGTCCATGCGGGAAGACTATTTCGACGATGTGCCGGCCCATGCCCAGGCTTGTTTGGATAATCTCGATCGTAAGCGGACGGAGCAGGCATTGCGGGATCTGATCGAGCGTCTCAAAACGGCGGAACGTGAAGGCCGCGTGGACGAAGTGGGGAACTTGAACGTGCTGATCAACGAAGTGCGGATGCGGAAAGCCGGCACGCTGAGCGCCGGCGTGATGACCTTGGTGAAGGAGTAGTCATGTCGAAACAAGAATTATTGGGCGAGGTGAAGAAGCTGATCTCCATCGGGAAGGAAAAAGGCTTCCTGACATATGACGAGCTCAACAGCACCTTGCCGGCCGAAGTGGTTTCGTCCGATCAGTTTGGCAGCATCATGGCGATGTTCGGCGAAATGGACATCGAGATCGTTGAAGCGACGGACGGAGAACGGAGTTCGAAACGAAGCGAGGGTGAAGGCGCTGAAGAGGGCGAGGATGTGGAGTCGGATGCGGATGACGACAATGATAAGGCGATCGATCTGACGCCGGGTGCCTTGAGTCGAACCGACGATCCTGTGCGGCTCTACCTCAAGGAAATGGGCAGCGTGGCGCTCCTGAGCCGTGAGGGTGAAATCGAGATCGCCAAACGGATTGAAGAGGGAAAGTTCGATATCGCGTCGGTGATCTATGGGATGCCGATGACGATCGAGTTCGTCTTGGCGCTCCGCGATCAGCTTAAGAACGGGAAAATCGATGTCCGTGAAATCGTTCCGGTTCAAGAGACGGAAGAGGATTTCGAAGAAGAGCAACAGCCGGTCGAGCGTGACTACGAAGAGCTGCGGGTCAAGACCCTCGATGCGTTGAATTCGGTCCGGAAAGTCTCGCTTGCGCTCAAGGCGTTGGCGGAGAAGGGCAAGCATCTCGGGAATGATCCCGCGAAGCACAAAAAATTCAAGAAACAGTTTGAGGCCGTTCGCCAGCAAGTGGTGAACAAGATCGAATCGGTCAATCTCCACGGAGTACTGAAGGAGCGGATGGTGCAGCGGGTCCGAGATCTCGCCGTCCAAATCCGTATGGCCGAACGAGAAGCGGTCAGCTGCCAGCGGCGTATTGGCGTCGGTGGCGAGGCCGGAGCCGAATTATTGAGAAAAATGTGCCGGAGCCGTCAGGATTTCTTGGCGGTCAAGCGCAAGACCGGTGTATCGGAAGAGGCCTTGCTTGAAATTCGCAAGGTGTATCAAGCCGCCAAGGCGCGAGTCCGCCAGTTGGAAGCGGAGGAGGCGCTGGTCCCTGCCGAGGAAATCAAGGATGCGGTCAAGCATCTCGATGTTGCGGAGGAGAAAGTCAAGCGCGGCAAGGCGGAGTTGGTCGAGGCGAATTTGCGGCTGGTCGTCAGTATCGCCAAGAAGTATACGAATCGCGGTCTTCAATTTCTCGATTTGATTCAAGAGGGGAATATCGGCCTCATGAAGGCGGTGGACAAGTTTGAATATAAGCGTGGGTACAAGTTCAGTACCTATGCCACGTGGTGGATCAGGCAGGCGATCACCAGGGCCATCGCCGATCAAGCGCGCACGATCCGGATCCCGGTGCACATGATTGAAACAATCAATAAACTGATCCGCACGTCCAGGCATCTCGTGCAGAAACTGGGGCGAGAACCGTTGCCGGAAGAAATCGCCGAACGTATGGATCTACCGTTGGATAAAGTCAGAAAGATTCTCAAAATTGCCCGTGAGCCTATTTCGCTTGAAACACCGATCGGTGAGGAAGAGGACAGTCATCTGGGCGATTTCATCGAAGACAAAAAGGCGGTGTCGCCGCTGGAGGCGGCCATTCGTTACGATCTGCAACGCCAGATCAACAGTGCGTTGGAAACCTTGACGCCACGTGAAGAGAAGGTCTTGCGTAAACGGTTCGGGATCGGGGAGGCGACCGACCACACCTTGGAAGAAGTTGGTCAGGATTTTGAAGTGACGCGCGAGCGTATCAGACAGATTGAAGCCAAGGCTCTGAGGAAGTTGCGACATCCGAGCCGCAGCAAGAAGTTGCGGAGTTTTGTCGAAAGTTTGTAGTCGGCAGGACTTCCGGCGGGCTGATTTGACTCTGTTCAGACGGTCGGCCTAGAATCCGCTCCAAGCTGAGGCTCAGGTCGAGGAGAAGATCCGAGAAGACCTGAGGTGAGAGGTGTTGAGTCTTGCTGCCCTCATAGACGACCTCAGCCTGAGACTTGACCCTTCCGGATGGGCCCATAGCTCAGGTGGTTAGAGCGGCTGACTCATAATCAGCTGGTCCTAGGTTCAAGTCCTAGTGGGCCCACCAGCGGAGACATTGCTCACACCTTCGGTGCTCCGGCACTGATGGAAAGGATACGGTGAATCAGAAACTGTCCCCGCTCATCGAATTGCAAAAACTCGATCTCCGGATCATGGAAATCACGGAGATCCGACGAAAAATCCCCGAACGTCTCCACCTTGCCGAAACGCCGCTTCGAGAAGTGACCCAGGTCCTGGCCGATACGAAAGCCGCAGTCGATGCAGCCAGCAAGGAACGGCGCACGTATGAGAAGGATCTCGAAGTGCACGAAACACAGACGGAGAAGATGAAGTCCCATGCGGCGAGTCTGAAGACCAACAAGGAGTATCAGGCGCATCTGTTTGAACTCGAATTGGCGAACAAGAAGCGGGGCGAGTTTGAAGAGAAGATTTTGGTGGCGATGGACAAGATCGACGAACTCCAAAAGATCTCCAAGGAGCTGCAGGAGAAAAAACAGGCGCACGACCAAGCATTCGCTGAGGAAAAACAAGGACTGGATGCACAGGATAAAGAATTGGCGGAAGAGTTGGCACGACTGGAGAGCGATTATCGAGAAGCGGCTGGCAAGGTGGAGAAGAGCCTCCTCGATCGGTATAACCAGGTGAAGGCTGCGCGAAAGGATCAGCCCTTGGCCGCTGTCCGTGACGGCATGTGTGTGGGGTGCCGCTTGCAGATCCCACCACAACTTATTGCCCAAGTCAGGCGATCAGATGACCTGCACCTTTGCCCCTATTGCCGACGGATCCTCTACTGGGAAGGGGAACCAGCGAAAGAAAGCGCCTCGGCCCTCAGCGAAGCCAGGAAGGCGGATATGGAAGTGGGGGAATCGGTCTAAGCTGGGTGGGGATACCGTTAGCGAGCGGTCTCAAGATCGAACGGAGCGCGCTAAACCGTTGAACGAAGCGAAGGTAATCCATCTGAGGAGTTGAGTGAGTGAACTCAAGTCGGGAGGGTGGGCAGTCTATCCTTTCGTTAGTTGAGTGTAGGGCTGGGGAACTGGCCAGGACCGTACTTGCATCAGAATCCTCCATCAAAGTATTTGTGTTTGGCTCACAAGCCACCGGTCGAGCGCTGATACGGTCCGACATCGATCTCAGCATCGACCTGGGGCATCCGATCAAAGCGCACATTTTGCGAGGATTCGCGATGCCTTCGACGACTTCCCGATCTTGCAACGAGTGGACGTCGTCGATTTTTCGTCGGTAGACGCTACCTTCAAGACAGTGGCCCTTCAAAAGATTATCAGTCTATATGAGCGACAGGCTGCATAACTTACTGCGGCTCTTGGGTCTCGCTCTCGCACGTCTGGACCATGCCCTGGCCCGGCCGGTCAATGAATTTGTCCGTGACTCAGCCATCCAACGATTCGAATTGACCTTCGAGTTGTTTTGGGGAAAGCGTGCAAGCATACGTGGAGGAGTCCGGATTTGAAGCCTTCTCTCCACGGGACAGTCTACGCGCCGCTTTTCAGGTTGAGGTGATCCAGGATAGTCCGGAGTGGTTTCGGATACTGGAGGACCGCAATCTCAGCAGCCATACCTACAACGCGGGGCGTTTCCTACAGATGAGGCGATCCATAAAGTGCTCTATCTGGGCATCCAGCGCATCGCCACGAACTGGACCGCCCCGATTCCGGAGTGGAAACGGGCGCTCAATCAATTTGCCATGATCGTCGGAAACCGTGTGCCTACCCTGGTACGAGTAGCCCTTGCGTGCTTCCATCACGCGCTGCCTTCATCTATATAGAAAATAGCTGCAGCCTTTAGGTCATGAACCGGGTGAAGTGATTGCCTGACGCTTTTCTTGCCTTCTGGAGGCCCGGCACTCTTCTGATTTGTGCGATGCACACAGCGAAGGGACGTGAGGGCAAAATCTGGAGCCTACTTCAGCCTGCGGTCGGCACGGGGAAGGGAAAGGAGTGGCCAGCGTTGCCGCATATCGATATGTGGTCACCCAGGTTTCGAAAGAAATGGCCACATTCCCCCTCTTTCGTATTATTGAAGTATGGACGAATAAGCCTTATTTGGGTTCATAATAAATAGGTACTTAGAGTAGCAATGTGTATGTTGCTTCGGTGTTCTCAAGAGCAGGAGGTAGAGGCTTGGGGGGGCATTTGAGGTATGTGAAGGTGGCTGTCTACGTTGTAGCCTGGGCCGGTGTCTTGCTCGCGGCGACCTATCAGTCACACACTGGGGTGGTGTTCGGTCGGTATAGTTGGAGCTACATTGCGCTGCTGGGCGT
This sequence comes from uncultured Nitrosospira sp., assembly GCA_900696515.1. Lineage (GTDB taxonomy): Bacteria > Nitrospirota > Nitrospiria > Nitrospirales > Nitrospiraceae > Nitrospira_D. The sequence goes on from CAADGK010000079.1 coordinate 71,967, forward strand.
GCTTGTCACTGTTGCGCTGACGCTCTCACTAGCGAGCTCTGCGTGGTATCTGAGGCTTTATCAGGCAAGAGTTGGTCTCGCTGTGAGTGGTATTTCGCTGCTGTTGACGCTTGCGGCGCTCGAAATGGGGATCCGTTTGATCGATCCGCTCGGGATATCGTACTACGAGACAATCGGCAATTATATGCGTGACCAACTGCTCGATAAGCAGTTGGTTTTTAAGCATAAATCGTCGTGGGAGACCCGGTATGGAGACGTGCGTGTGACCTTTAACGAGCGGGGGTTGCGTGATCGGCCTATTCTGCCCAAAGTTTCTGGGGAATATCGAATTCTCGCACTGGGAGATTCAGTGACATTTGGATGGGGTGTGGACCAGGATAAAATCTTCCCTGTCCGACTCGAGTCCTTGCTAGAGCCACGGTTGCGCCGGCCGGTACGGGTCATCAACAGCGGGGTGGGGGGCTACAACACGGTGCAGGAGCTGACCTATTTCAAACAGGAAGGGATTACCCTGCAACCAGATCTGGTGATATTGACATATGTACAAAATGATATCGAAGAGCTTAACCCAGCCTGGAATCCATGGGCCTCCAGCTCGCTTCCTGAGAAATCAGTTGGTGAAATGGTCAGCTCCATAGTAAAGAAGCTCTGGCTCTATCGCCTGGCCTATCATACCTATGCCTATGTTTTGCCCAAGCGTCAGACCGAGCGGGCCGTTGTCGCTCCGCAGGAAGGGGCGGGGTGGCGGCAGTCCATGGCTGCATTGCAAGAGCTGGTGGCGTTGTGCAAAGCACGAGAGATCCCACTGATAGTATTTTTCGAGCGTATGCGTCCGAACGATAATAATTTGTTGCTCAAGGATGTGGTGCGACATGCCAATGGAGTTCCGGTCGAGGATATGGCCCCCTGGTTTGAGGGGTTCGACGAGTCGTCAGTAGAGAATTCCAAGGTCGATAGGCACCACAATGCGGAGGGGCATCGCGTGATGGCGGAACACATGGCCAATGGCATTGCGAACGTCTATGCCCAGACAGTTTCCCCAACTACGGTTGCGAGTCACAAGTAACGTAGTAAAACAAATGACTATTGGCGGGGGCCGTGGTGAGAGGCGAGTCTGTGGAACAGTCAGACTTTACGAAAGAACCAGCGACGTACTTTCCTGTCAGTGGAAGAAACAGGAAATCTCCCCCTCTCAAGCAGGCGAACGAAATAGACGGTTGGCAGAGTACACCGTAGGAGAGTGCTGATGGGGGTACAAGTTTCGCCAGGCAGAAGAATGACGTTCTATGTTGTGATGGCTCTCGTCAGCTTCCTGGTGATTGAGGCAGGTTTTCGAGCGGTGCTCGCCTTCCGTGTAGGGCCCAGTGTGCTTTACTATGGCACGAGCTTCCAGCGACAGAACGTTCCTACCGTCACGGATAATCACACGGTCATGAAGCACGGGAATCTTCAACAGGGATACACGAAGTTCTTTCCGCATGAATTGAAGGTCGACCATGACCCAGTGACGAACGAAACCTTTACGGTTTCTATCAATTCGCGTGGGTTCCGCGGTAAAGAAATTGACGAACCCAAGAAACCAGGAGTCACGCGCATTGTCACGCTCGGGTCCTCGTCTACGTTCGGCTACTATGACCGCGACAATGAAACCTATCCCTACTATCTTGAACAAAAACTCAACACGGGTCCGGCAGCAGCTGGCAAATTTGAAGTCATCAATCTCGGTATTCCTCACCTTCACTCGGAGGAGATCCTTGCTCTCTTCTATGCGGAGGCGATTCCGTTGCACCCGGATGTGGTTACCTTTTATGAGGGGGTCAACGATGCGGCTAGAGGAAACCCCACTATAAAGGGGAACGACAGCAAGAACTCCACCCAGGGACAGAAACAGTCGGTGATCGCGCCGTTGCAGGCAGGGTATGGGATGGTGCGTGAACATTTCGTGACGGTCGCGTTTATCGACAGCATTCGTCAGAACATGATCGCCGAGCCAACGTTCAACCGCCAACAGGTTGAACGGCACATGACGGGCACCAGCGAACATTTCATGGTGAATCTTGACGAGCTGTATCGTGAATGTCAGCGACGCGGAATCATTTTTGTGGCTCTTAAGCAGCAGGCGAAGTCTCACATGGTCAAAGAAGCGGATATGAAGGGCGTGACATATGCTCAAGAAGTTCAAATGATAAAAGACAAACTGGAAAAAGAAGGTGCAATCAAGGCGAGGGAACTCCACCTCCTAACACACGGTGTGCTCACGACCGATTTCGAGCGGTGGGCGGTTTCCAACCATGTGCCGTTTGTGAATATTCAGAAGGTACTTGATCAAGATAGAGATGTCCTGATGAGTTGGGTGCATCTGAGCCCTCGAGGTAATCGTATGATCGCAGATGCCTTGGCTGAGGAGATCGTACAACTGGTCGATCGTCACACGGTGCGGCGATCGGAGTCCTGAACTCAACAAGACGGGTCGATCGGTTCCTAAGAGGTTCTTTGCAGGCATTGAAGAGGTCTGACGCAGTGTCCCTTCTAGGGGCTCCATGGAGACGAGCTGCCAGAACGAGAAGGGCATGAGTTGTTCCTGAATTTGTCAGCCACTGACCGGATGATCTCAGAAAGTCATAGGAAAGTAATGTGTGGTGGATGATCAGATTCGTCCTGCCAGCACAGCCTTCGTGGTCTTGAAATGCAGTTTCGCCACTAAGCCCAGTCGTTCTTGGCCATGCTTTTTGATAACCATCTTGGCTGCGAGTTCGACCGCTGGTGACGCACCCTTGGGCAGGGTGGTGCCGACTTCGCTCGACAGTCGTTTCAGGCGAATGAGGAACTCTGCGCGGGCCAGGATCGATGCCGCAGCCACGGCCAGGTCAGATTCGGCTTTTGGCCGTTGTTCCAATACGATCTTCTGTCCCTTCTCTTGCAGCGCATTGAGAATCAGCTTTTCATCCCCGAACTGATCGGAGATGGCTCGCTCACAGGTGATGCCTCGTTCCAGCAGAGTCTCCAGCGCCTTCGCATGGCCCCAGGCGAGGAGCCGGTTCAGGTTTTTGATCTTGGCGTAGAGTTCGTTGTACTTCTGGGGGCCGATAGCGATGACGCTGTGCGGGCAAATGGTCTTGATGTCGATCGCCATCTCCAGCACTCGTCCATCGGAGATCTTCTTGCTATCCCGCACTTTCATGAGCCGCAGCTCCCCTTGCGTGGTCGCATCCACAAACACGGCGGCGATCACGAGCGGGCCGAAGTAGTCCCCCTTCCCCGATTCGTCGATGCCGATGCGTTCGATTCGGTTACGGGAATGAGGCTCGCTCATGATGATCTTCTACGCTAGCTGGAAATCTTGTTTGGGGGACGGTAATCTATCAAGCGAATCCATGTTGGTCAATCTTGCCTCGATCGTGTCCGGAGTATTTCCTGGAGGAATAAACATGCGGGCTCAGCGATTTACCCGTGCCGTGACGATCTGTTGTTTGATCGCAGGAGGGGTCGGCTTAGTGGGGTGTGAGACCAATCCCTATACTGGGCGAAGGCAGCTGTTGATGACCTCGGTTAGTCAAGAAATGCAGATGGGGGCCCAGGCCTACAATCAGGTGAGGAGTGATCCCAAGATGAGACTCTCACAGGATCCGCGCGAGATTGAACCAGTCAAGCGGGTGGCCGCTCGCATTGTTGAAGCGGCCAAACGCTCGAAGTATGCGCAGATGGCGCAACAGTTTCAGTGGGAAGTGACGGTAATCAAAGACGATAAGACCGCCAATGCCTTTGCTCTCCCCGGCGGGAAGATGGCGGTCTACACCGGCATCTTTCCGATGGCGAAGACGGAGGCTGGGTTGGCGGCAGTCATGGGTCATGAAGTGGTGCATGCCCTGGCCCGCCATGGTGCGGAGCGGATGAGCCAGGGGCAAGCAGCGAATGTTGGCATGCAGGTCCTAGGGGCAGCCATTGGGATTGGGACTAAGAATCCCGCACTTGGCCAGGCAGCGATGGGGGCGCTGGGTGTTGGCGCGCAGGTGGGTGTGTTGCTGCCGTTCAGCCGGAAACATGAATCAGAAGCAGACTATATCGGCATTCTTCTTGCGGCCGATGCCGGGTATGATCCACGCGAATCCGTTGCACTCTGGGAACGAATGGGACAGGCATCGGGCGGCGGGGGACAGAGTGAATTCTTGTCGACCCACCCGAGCCATGACACCAGAATTGAGCAATTGAAAGAGTGGATGCCCGAGGCCATGGACATCTATCAGAAGCGAACGCCCATGCCGACGACTCCACTTCCGGAAGTTGGCGGTAGGTAAAGCCATTGTTGTTTATTACTGGCAGTGTGTTGGCTTGTGACTGACCGGCGCCATTCTTTATACTAGCTGGGCGTGGGTGGAAGGCTGGATGGTTGCTCGGGGCTTCGGCACCGAGAGGAAAGTCCGGACTCCATGGGCAGGGCGCTGGGTAACTCCCAGGCGGAGCAATCCGACACCAGCACCACAGAAAACAAACCGCCGATGGCCAAGGCAACGGGATCCCATCTGGTTGCTACGGATCAGGTAAGGGTGAAACGGTGGGGTAAGAGCCCACCGCGGGGATGGTGACATCACCGGCACGGTAAGCGTCGCCCGGTGCAAGGCCAAATAGGAAGACAGGTCCCGTGCTCCTTACGGACTGCGGGACGCCGACTGCCCGGTCGAGGTCTTCGGGTAGGTCGCTTGAGGTTCGAGGTAACTCGAATCCCAGAGAAATGATCATCCATGCAAAGGGGGGAGACTTCTTTGCGGGACAGAATCCGGCTTATAGGCCCTCCATCTACGCACTTTATTCAACGAGAGTCTTTCTGAGCCGTCGACACATTGTTCTGTGCGGTCGCTGGGTGCCCACAGGGCTATATTGACGCTCCTATGCGGGAATGCTAGGATCAGAAATCTTTCCCCTTGATTTCAAACACATTTGTGCACGATGATGCGTGCTTCCGCGAGGGGTGCTGTTGTCAGGTCTCACGATCGATCGGAGGCCTTATGCACGTGCGGTCGGAGGGAGGAGTGTCATGAAACTCACCGGTGCTGAAATCTTCATCGAATGCCTGAAGCGGGAAGGGGTGAAAACGCTGTTCGCACTTCCCGGCGGAGTCGTGTTGAAGATTTTCGATACGCTTCATCAGCAGAAAGATATTGAAGTGATCTTGACGCGTCATGAGCAGGGTGCGGGGCATATGGCCGAAGGCTATGCCAAGGCGACAGGGAAAGCGGGCGTCTGCCTGGTGACCTCCGGCCCGGGGATGACCAATGTCATCACGGCATTGGCCGATGCCTATATGGATTCGGTACCGGTCGTGTGTTTTAGCGGTCAGGTCCCGACGAGCTTGATCGGGAATGATGCCTTTCAAGAAGCCGACAATATCGGGCTGAGCCGACCTTGCACGAAATATAACTTCCTTGTGAAAGACGTGAACGATTTGGCGGCTACCATTAAAGAGGCGTTTTATATCGCGACGACCGGCCGACCGGGTCCGGTCCTGGTCGATATCCCGAAAGATGTCTCGATGGCCAAAGCCGACTTTACCTATCCGAATTCGGTCTCGATCCGCGGGTACAACCCGACTGTCGAGGGGAATAAGTGGCAGATTAAGCAGGCGGCCGAAGCCATTATGAAGGCCAAGAAGCCGATTCTCTATGTCGGCGGTGGGGTCGTGTTTTCAGGCGCATCGCAAGAGCTCCTTGAATTGGCTGAGATGACGCAGATCCCGGTCGACATGACTTTGATGGGGCTTGGTGCCTTCCCTGGGGAACATCCATTGTCCATGGGGATGCTGGGGATGCATGGGACCTATCAAGCCAACATGGCGATGCATTATTCCGATTTGGTGATTGCCATCGGGGCACGGTTTGATGATCGGGTGACGGGGAAGGTGTCGGAGTTCTGCCCCCACGCGAAGGTGATTCATGTCGATATCGACCCGACGTCGATCCGCAAAAACATCCATGTCGATATCCCGATTGTCGGCGACTGCCGGACCGTGCTTCGCGAGCTGAATCAGATTCTTCGTGCGACGGTCAACGGCGAACAGAAGGACCTTCGGAAACCATGGTGGGATCAGATCCGAGAGTGGCAACAGGCTCATCCTTTGACGTATCACCAGGAGAAGGATGGGCCGGTCAAGCCGCAACAAGTCGTTAAGCGGTTGTATGAGTTGACGAAAGACCGGGATCCGATCGTCGCTACCGATGTCGGGCAACACCAAATGTGGGCGGCGCAATATTTCAAGCTGGCGAAACCCAACCGGTGGCTGACCTCAGGCGGGCTGGGGACGATGGGCTTCGGATTCCCCGCGGCAATGGGAGCACAAGCGGCTTTCCGAGATCGCCTGGTGCTCTGTATCGCAGGTGATGGCAGCATTCAGATGAACATGCAGGAAATGGCGACGGCGGTATTGAGCAAACTGCCGGTGAAGATTATCATCCTGAACAACGGATTCCACGGCATGGTTCGGCAATGGCAGGATCTATTTTATGAAGGGCGCTACGCGTCGAGCAATCTTGGTACGACGCCGGATTTCGTCAAGTTGGCTGAGGCCTATGGGGCGGTGGGGCTGAGGGTCAAGAAGGTCGGTGATCTCGATGCGGTTCTGAAAGAGGCGTTGGCAACGGATAAACCCGTCATTGTGGATGTGCCGACCTATCCCTATGAGAATTGCTATCCGATGATTCCTGCCGGCGGGTGCAACCATGAGATGATTCTGGAAGATCCGCCTGAGTTGAAGATGAAACAATCCGGTGGCGCCAAAGTGACGCCGGAAGATAAGGATACAGTTCTAACGGCATAGGAGTGAGAGCGCAGGGCGTCTCGCTGATGGCAGAAGCGGGAGACTGTCGTCGGCTCCGAGCCATAAGCTCTTTGAGTTGAGAATGGAACATATTATTTCAGTAACTGTTGAAAATAAGTTTGGAGTCTTGTCCCGGGTTGCAGGGTTGTTCAGCGGGAGAGGATTCAATATTGAAAGTTTGTCGGTGGCTCCGACGCTCGATCCCTCCATGTCCCAGATGACGATTGTGACCTCGGGAGATGAGCGGATCATCGAGCAGATCGTGAAACAACTGAATAAGCTGATCGATGTGATCAAGGTGGTCGATTTAAACGAGACGGAATTCGTCTCGCGAGAAACCGCGATCATCAAGGTTCATACGAAGGATGTGGATCGAGCCGAGGCGCTGAGAATCGTCGATATCTTTCGCGCGAACGTGATCGATTCGACACCGACGACCTATACGATCGAAGTATCCGGCGATCCGAAGAAGATAGAAGCGATCATTAATTTGCTTCAGCCGCTTGGGATCAAGGAGTTGGTCCGTACCGGTCGAGTCGCTGTTGCGCGGGAGCCGGTTCGTCCTGCTGCGGTCCAAGCGAAAAAAGTCGCTCGCGAATAGCGGGCAACCCACAACGAACGCAAAAGTTTTTCTCCTGAGCATGGAAAGGGTCGGTCATGAACATCTACTACGATAAGGATGCTGATCTTCAACAGATTCGGAATAAGAAGGTGGCGGTGGTCGGCTACGGAAGCCAGGGCCATGCGCATGCCCTGAACATGAAGGAAAGCGGAGTTTCTGTGGTGATTGGGCTGCGCGAGGGAGCGTCCTGGAAAAAGGCTGAACAGAGTGGATTGAAAGTGATGCCCGTCGCCGATGCCGTCAAGGCATCCGATGTCGTGATGATTCTGGCGCCGGACGAAGCCCAGGCCGCCATCTATCGACAAGACATTGCGCCCAATCTCAAGCCAGGGTCCTATCTCGCATTTGGTCACGGTTTCAATATTCACTTTGGGCAGATCGTGCCGCCTGCCTCCATCAATGTGTTCATGGTCGCGCCGAAAGGCCCGGGACATCTCGTTCGCTCCGAATACACGAAGGGCAGTGGCGTGCCGTGCTTGTTGGCGATTCACCAGGATCCCAGCGGGACAACCAAGCAAGTGGGATTGGCGTATGCGAGTGCGATCGGCGGAGGACGTGCCGGTGTTATCGAGACGAATTTTCGCGAAGAGACCGAGACCGATCTCTTCGGTGAGCAAGCGGTGTTGTGCGGCGGTCTTACGTCCTTGATTCAAGCGGGCTACGAGACGTTGGTTGAAGCCGGGTACTCACCTGAGATGGCATACTTCGAGTGTTTGCACGAAGTGAAACTCATCGTCGACCTGATTTATCAGGGGGGTATCGCCAATATGCGCTACTCGATCAGTACGACGGCAAAGTATGGGGATGTGACTCGCGGCCCACGAGTCGTGACCGAGCAAACGAAGCAGGAGATGAAGAAGATTCTCGATGAGATTCAGACCGGGCGGTTCGCCAAGGAATGGGTGCTTGAGAATCAGGCCAATCGACCGGTCTACAATGCGCTGCTCGCGAAGGGGGAGGCGCATCCCATTGAAGCGGTGGGGGCTAAGCTGCGGGGAATGATGCCGTGGCTCAAGAAAGATCAGCTGGTCGACAAGACGAAAAATTAGAGATATTGAAACTGGCTCTCAGCTTCGTTCTCGTATCGTTCAGTGGCTCTATGGACAATGAAAGCGTACGGCTCGTTATCCACTTACTGCGGCCGCGCTGGACAGTCGGTTTGAATATCTCCTGGTGAAGAACTGAGGCAACTCCATGGCGGATCGTGCAGTCGGTGTTCCCTTTGCAAAAGAAGGAATTCCCTTCATTGCGGTTCCCGCCGGCGTTACACTGTTGACGGGATTGCTGGGCTGGTCCTTCGTTGCGTTCCTCGGTGGCGTTGCAACGCTGTTTTCGGCTTGGTTTTTCAGGAACCCGGCTAGAGTGATTCCACAGGGTCCGAATCTCATCGTCGCTCCGGGCGATGGGAAAGTGATCGCCGTCGAAGAAGAATTTGAGCCAAGATATCTGAAAGAACGCGGCATTCGAGTAACGATTTTTCTGAATGTGTTCGACGTCCATATCAATCGGATGCCCTGCGACGGGATGGTTGAAAATGTGCAGTATCAGCCCGGTCTGTTCATGGTGGCAAGTAAGCCGGAAGCCACGTTTATGAACGAGCAGAATGCACTGATGATTAAGACGCCAGAGGGGATCAAGGTCTTGTGCGTACAGGTGGCAGGGCTGATTGCCCGGCGCATCGTGTGTTGGATCGCACCGCTGGAACGAGCTGTTCGAGGTGAGCGATACGGATTGATTCGTTTTGGTTCGCGCATGGACACCTTTCTCCCCATCGGCACCACCATTCGGGTGGCGGTCGGGCAGCGGGTGAAAGGCGGGGAAACCATCCTAGGAGAGTTGCCATGAAAACAACGAGCTTTAGAAGTTCGTTTGGAAAGGAAGGGAAGCGGAGGAAGGCCGCGATGCATTTGATCCCGAACCTCTTTACGACGGGCAACTTGTTTTGCGGGGTGTTCGCCATTCTATCGGTCTTCAATGCCAACTACCTGGAAGCCGCAATTGCGGTGTTGGTCGCCATGATCTTCGACGTCCTGGATGGAAAATCAGCTCGGTTGACCAACAGCACCAGCCAGTTCGGGTTGGAGTACGATTCGCTGTCTGATGTGGTGTCGTTTGGTGTGGCCCCAGGGATCTTGATCTATTCCTGGGCGTTAAGCGGGCATGGCACATTCGGTGTGGCTGTGATGTTTGCCTATGTGGCCATGGGAGCCGTCCGATTGGCGCGGTTCAACTCCACCGTGGCAGTGTCCGACGGTAAGTACTTTACCGGGTTGGCCATTCCCGCTGCTGCCGGGGTCGTGGCGTCCTTGGTCGTCCTGGATCATTACATCATGAAGATGGGAACGGATGTCCGGTCGATTGTCGTTCTATTGATGACGTTAGGGCTGTCGTTTCTGATGGTGAGCACGATCAAGTATCGGAGCTTTAAGGATCTGAAGTTCAAAGGGCATCGCCAGATCACGTACTTGGTGTGGGGTATTCTGGCGCTGATGATGGTCGCCGCGTGGCCGGCCGTCATGTTATTCGTTGTGTTCGCGGGCTATGCCTTGATGGGACCGGTCGAAAAGATTGCTGGGCTGCTCATTCCGGTCTCGGGGAAACGGGCTGTCGGAAAAGTTGACCTGCCACCGGTGGAATCAAACCCATAGCGATAGGGAGGGGAGAGAAACCGACAAGGGTGTGAACGGCTAGGATGAGGAGTAGTAGGCGAACTGTTTAGAAAACAGAATGTTCAGGGCCGTGATCCGGCAAGACCGCAGTGAGGATCCGGTTTCAACATTCTAGAGAGAGCTGGTGGATGGTGCAAACCAGCCTGGACGTCGCCGAACTCGCCTCTGAGCTGAGTCTCCGAACAGGAAGTAAGAGACTCCGTCTCGCCTCCGTAAGAGGCTGAAAGAAGGGTCTGAGGGG
>CAADGK010000080.1 GCA_900696515.1 uncultured Nitrosospira sp.
CGGCTGCTGCGATTCCTAACAAGGCCTAAGCGAACGAAGGAGAGTCCACGATGGCAAAGCGCTTCAATATTCGAATGGCAGGTGTGGGCGGACAGGGCGTCGTGACTGGGTCGCACATACTGAGTACCGCCGTCATCAATGCCGGCGGCGAAAGCACGATCGTGCCATTCTATGGATCAGAAAAGCGAATGGCCCCGGTCGAAAGCTATGTTCGGGTATCGGATGAGCCGATCTACGAGATCGGTGAAATCACCTTTCCGCACATTATTATCATCTTTCATCCTCAAGTCATCACCCACGGCAAATCGTACACCATGCCGTTCTACTTTGGTCTGAAAGAGGATGGAGTTGCTCTGATCAATAATGATGGCCCTATGAATCTTCATAGGGACCAGGCGGCTGAGCTACAGAAACTTCGCGCGAAGCTCTATTACTTTCCCGCAACGAAGATTTCCCTTGAAGTCGCCGGCATGGATCTGGCCACTAACATGGCGTTGATGGGCTGTATCGGTGCAATTACAGGGTTGACGAGTATGGCGGGGCTGGATCAGGCCGTGAAGGACCGGTTCCTCGGCAAGGGCTTCGTCGTATCTGGTGGTACAGCCGCTCTCGACAGCGTCGTTGAGCGGAAGTTCAAGAAGAAGCAAGAGCTGATCGAGAAAAACGTTGCCGTTATGCGGGCCGGGTGGAACTACGCTGTTGATCATGGTTGGGCCGCGGCTGATGTCAAGCGGGTGGAAGAGCCTGTTGCAGCCGCCACCGCGTAACAGGTTATATAAGGAGATTCCATGTATCTCGTAGCCGATATCAGTGTCGAAATTTGTGCCGCGAAGAGCTGCAAGCTCTGTACGCAGTACTGTCCGGAAGCCAACACGATCCTTTACAGTGACGAGATGGGCAAAGATCAAGGGTTCAAGTATGGGTCCGCCTACGTTGCAGTCGACCGTTGTAAGGGGTGTGCGCAATGTGTGTGGGTTTGCGATACCATGGCAAAGAATAATGCCATTAAAATGATCATGATCGATCAACTGCCGAAAGCGGCATTAACCGACAATATTACGTATGGAGAGAAGAGTACCACGGCGGTTTTGGCCAGTCCCGTCGTCGGATAACCGCTGAGGAAAGGGGAAAGGGCGTGGCAACAACACAGGATACTCGAGAGCGCATTATCGTACCGGGGCCAGCTGGCTTCCATCCTCCATCGGCTGCGCAGTTGGGGGTCTCGTTGCCAGATCCCGGTGAAGGATTGTTTTACGGACTGCTTGAGCCAAACGAGGAAGTCGTCATTGAAGAAATGGCTCGCAAAATGCTGACGAGCCCGAATGCGACGATCTTCCCGGGCCCTCTGCTCTTATGGGCCTGGAACGATCACGCGGTAGAAAAAGCAAAGGCGACATTGGAAATCGCCGCACAGATTCCGGAAGTCATGATTATTCCGATGCCGGACTATCGTCCGAAGTATCCGAAGATCGATCCGGAAGAAGTCATTAATCCGAATCATCCTAATTTGACGATCTGGGGCAATAAGATCGAAGCCTGTATCTTCATTGGCGTGCATTGTCATTATGCCAATCTTACACTCAAGATGATTCGGGCGGGAACCAATTGCTGCACCATGGCCATCTGCGCAGAGCAAGGTCATGAGGATGCCATGCTCACGATTCGGGACTCCGATACGCTGAAGATCAAGCGCGTCGCACAGATTTTCAAGCGTGTTCGTGAACAAATGGGTATCAAATTGCCGGAGAACGGAGAAAATGTCCGTTTTACCGGCACGCAGTCCAAAGTACATGGCGGTAAGACCCACACCAATCCGATAGCGTTTGCCCCGACTCCTGGTGGGGCGGGTAGCGCGGCGATGTTTGGCCATTCCGCAGAACAGATGAAGCGAGAAGGGTAGGCTGGGCGACCAGCTCACCGTCCATATAGAGAGGTGCGATTATGAGCGAGACGGAAGTGAAAACGAATCCCCAAGGCGACCCGGTTACCAGTGTGGCAACGCCGGCGAGCGCTAAAAAACAAGATCCGCATGGCGAAGCAAAACGACAAAAGGTCGTGACTCCTGAATATATGTTTCTTGAAGCGCCGCGGACGAAGGAGTTCATCACCGGCAGCGAAGCGGCTAAGGAAGCCATTCGTCGTTCGAACGTGGACTTAGCCATTGCCTATCCGATTACACCGCAGAGCGAAACCATGCAGCTCGTCGGGGTGCTCTACGGCGAAGGCTATGTGAAAGAGTACTATCGTGGCGAAGAGGAAGTCGGTGTTATGGCGGCCATCGCCGGTGGATCTCGCGCAGGTGTTCGATGCTACACCGCTACGGCGGGACCAGGCACGTTGCGGGGGCTGGAAGGGATTGCCTCCTGGCCAGGCCACCGTCTTCCGGTGGTTGCGATGTTTACTTGCCGCGTCGTCAATGCGCCACTGGCCATTCAGCCGGACAATATCGAAGTCGCTTACTTGCTGAACTGCGGTATGATTGTGTTCCATGCAGAGAATCAACAGGATATGTTTGATTTTACCATGGCTGGTTTCACGATCAGTGAAAAGAACGATGTGACGTTGCCGGTCGGGGTATGCTGCGATGGGTTCTTTGTAACTCATGCCCGTGGCTACGTGCGGATGCAAGACCGTGGGATCAAGCTGCCGCCACGTGAAGCCTGGCGAGGTGCCGTGCCGGTGCTCGATGCCGAGAATCCTCCGGCTCGTCTGTCCCGTGACGCCCCGGTTCAGAAGTCGAACTTCATGGCCTACAACATTCATGCGGTCTGGCAGCAGGAAGTGTGGGCGGCTGTCGAACGGTCCCGTAAGTACATCAATAAGTATATGGGTGGGTTGCTGACGGCAGAAAATGTCGAGGGTGCTGATGCCATCATCATCGCCTCCGGAAGCGCTGCGGCTCAATCTCGCGAAGCCGTGCGCCTTTGCAAAGACAAGGGGCTCAATGTCGGGTTGATCAAGGTTCGTTCGCTGCGTCCGTTCCCGACCAAGGAATTGCGTGAGCTGTGCGGGAAGGCCAAATTGATTGTTGTGCCTGAATTTAACTATGTCGGGTGGTTGGCGAAAGAAGTGGCCACTGCGATTTATGGTTACTCCAAAGCAAAGATCATCGGTGGGCCACGTGTGTACGGTGGACAATCAATGCCGGTAGAGTTGATTGTGGATGAAGTCGAGTCCGGTCTGACCGGGAAGAAATCGACGAACGTTGCAATGTCGCAAGTTATGGGTGGCGTCGTCAATCCGGACGAAGTGGCCCAGTTTATGCGCAGCATTTAAAATAGCAAGAGACTAAAAACAAGAGCCCGTCCGGCTAGATACCGGACGGGCTCTTGTTTTTCTGTGCCGTTAGCCAACAGCTGTCAGCTGAAAGCTAGTTGCTGACAGCTAGCCTTGAATCTCATCCTCGACCATTTCCTCGCTGGCCGGCATCCCATAGGCCACATATTTGGCGTAGGAGAGGTAGATTCCCGCACTGTCCGTCATGGCTTTGGACCCGGCCGTCAACCGGACGACTTTGTCGGAGCCGGGCGGCTCGATGTTTTGGAGCATGGTGACGTGGTCGTGCAGGAGTCGGATATAGCGTTCCACCGCCGATTCGACGTCTTTATAGGCCTTCAGAATATCATCTGTCATGATTGTCCTCCGTAATGCCTTGAGCATACACTACAGCTATGCAACGCCTCAACGTTCCGGTCTCACGAAGGCTTCTTGACGCCATCTATGCCTCGGTTGAGGAAGCGAGCGCTTCGACTAAGCAGCTGGCTCAGGCCGTAAGCGAGCTGTCGAGAATCTTCACCAAAGAACGGGATCGCCTCAGTGTTTCGTATCTGGATAGTGGCCACTTAGGTATGGCCTATCTTCAGTATTTCCTGCCGGTCAATCTCGCCAAGATACAGCAGTTGCTCAATGAGATGCCTGCTCTTGAAGTGGATGAGAGTTTCTCAGTGTTGGATCTTGGTTCAGGCCCTGGTACCGGGGCCTTGGCAGTCCTTGACTGGTGGCAACAGCAGGCGTTGCCGTATGCCCTGTCCGTCACTGCTGTCGATGGTTCGAAAGCAGCTCTTAGCCAAGCCCGACAGTTGTGGGATCGATACTGTCAGGCAGCTGATGTTGGAACAGCGCCTCTGCAGACCCATGAAGGGAATCTTGAGGGAGGGGCCTGGCTCGAGCGGGTTAAACAGCTGAGACCCTTTGACCTTATTATCGTCGCCAATTGTTTGAACGAGATTTATGCAGACGCAAACGACTCGATCGAGAAGCGTACGGGTATGGTGCGTGACGCTTTATCGCTCCTCGCCCCGCACGGAACGATGATGATTGTCGAGCCGGCTCTACGGGAAACCTCCCGAGCATTGCTCCACGTGCGGGATCGACTAATTCAAGAGAAACGCTGCACTATTTACAGCCCCTGTCTTCATGAAAACGCATGTCCAGCCTTAGTGAAGCCAGATGACTGGTGCCACGAGGAGCGGGCATGGGAGCCTCCGGCCGTCATTCAACAGATTGATGCTGAAGTGGGCTTCATCAAGGACGCGTTGAAGTTTTCCTACCTGTTGTTACGCAAAGACGGCAAGACGATCGTCGAGCGGCAGTCTGATGTGTTTCGAGTCGTGAGCGAACTGCGAGTCATGAAAGGGGAGAAACGAGCATGGCTCTGCAATGAACAAGGCCGGCAAGAGGTTGGCCGACAGGATCGCCTCTCATCTCCAGACAATGCAGCATTCGATCAATGGCATCGCGGGGCGATTGTGCAGATTGAAAAGATCATCAGAAGGGAACGTGGGGGGAAAGTCTCGTCATTGGGACGAATCACACAAGACGCAGCCGTGAAAATCATTCGTTCTGTCTAACTCCTCTACCAATTCTTCGGAAGCATGTGCCCTCTCCTTTCAGTGCCTCCTACGGTACCCATCCCGCGGTACTCTGAAGTGGAAGAATTCTGAAATTCATTCGACTTCGGTCCGTAACGGCACAGTCTCAGTCAGTTCCGGCTTTTCTTCTTCAAACGCCTAGCGGCTTACAGTCACCAAACGTAAGTTGTTCGTACCGCTCGCAGTAGTTTGTTTCTTCGAATGAGCCACAGATCAGGACTCGCAATTCACAAGCCAGTTACGGCTCTCTCAGTAAAGTATTGACAGGCCATCGACCTCCAGTAAGAATCGCGTCATCGATCGGAAAGCTCAAACCATTATTGGAACAGCAGGTAAACAGGTAGCCACGTATGAATCAGTGGAATATCGTCCATTTCAGAAACGTCTCTCCGGGACAGATGGAAGATCCGCAAGTGCGAACCAAAGCCGCAGTTGTATATAGCGCGATGAAGGTAAAACGAGCAGAAATCATTGAGGCTGCTCTTTCGGTTGAAGGAATACTAGATCAGGTTCTTCTAGACCTATTTGTTGGTCGGGATACCTCAAAGCGGGAGTGGCTTACTGAGCTGGTACTCGCGGCTGAATTCTGCACTTCACTCCAAAAATGGAAGATGCTTCAGCGTTTGATGGCTGCAGTGCCTTCGTATTTCACGCTTCTTTCCGATAGCGATGGGAAGATATTACGCAAGGAAATCCATCAACTGATTAATGATCGGAACAAATTTGCCCATGGTGATCTGTTCGTTACTGTGTCCGAAAACTACGCTGTGGACTTAAGATATCAAGAGAACGGTACACAGTACCTTCGCATTACAGAGCAGGCGGTGACAGAATCACTTTCCAGAGCGTGGCGGTGCAGAGAGACGCTCTGGAAGCTTCATAGCAATTTTGGTACGGATCTTCAGACTGCGGTCTTATAGCGACCTTGGGCGGTGCTGCGACCTCCTAGCCTAGGTCGAGTGTACAAACAATTTTCCCCTGTAGGCTGCTCAAAATGGTCAACCAACGAGGCCGCAGAGAGCCTGGTGACCCAGCTATGTCAATTGGTCTGTCGCAGGAAGACTGGCGATCGAGAAGGAAGTTGGGACACTTATCGGTAGCCCTTAATCCGCTTCCGGTTCTGAACTACCATGCTGATGGGAGACCTTATCTTCCTCGAAAAGGTCCGCCATTTCCTCAGCCATGATGGCGTCATCGTCCTGAATGGCGAACACGGGGATTTCTTTTCTCACCTTGGGCTTTTCTTCCGGCGAGAGGTCAGGCTGTTTTGATATGTCACTCATAGTCTCAGTATACACTAGTGTTGGGAGCAGGAACGGATTTATTCAAAGGCCTCCAACGAGGATCGCTCGACAAATTCTCGCCGACACCCCTGACAGGTGACAAAGTAGTAGGCGTCCCGTACCGACACGGTGGCTCGAAGGTCGAGGTTCACCCCACGGTGATTACACGCGGTGCATGAAATCTCCTTTAAGCGAAACGGGATGTCAGGCTGTGTGCGGAGATAGAATTCCATGTCGGTATAGACGGGGAACGTATAAAAACACTTTTTACAGATGCCCCGCCAGTCGCCGTCGGTCCCCATGAATCGTTCATCGATGGCAAAGCTCGATTGTTTGCAGATGGCGCATGGGACGGTGTTCAGCCGGCGTTCTACTTCTTGCTGTGTGAGCGTGACCATGCGGTGAGTATAGCGGGCGAAGAAGGGGAATCGCAACCGCTGTTGCCATGCTGGCAAGAATGCTTGACGCTCCTCCGAGGCACGCTATACTGCACAATGCCATGCATATGATCACGGACCAGTTGTCGGTGGGGAACATCATGGATGCGGAAGATCCATCCCCGGTGATAGGAACACTCTTGTTTGTCGCCGAAGAATTGACCATGACTCCTGCTTCCTGGGTGGATTACCATTACATTCCTTTTCGAGAGTGTGCCAAGGCTGATCCTGCAAAGTTGATGGAAGCGGTGCAATGGCTTGAGTCGCGGGCGCCGACCGAGCGAAAATTGGTCTGTTGCCGTGCCGGCATGGGCCGATCGGTTTCCGTCGTCATGGCGTACCTGTGTTGCGTGGAAGGGAAATCGTATGACGAGGTGCTGAAGCTGGTCATGACCAGGCATCCGGGTGCCATGCCGCTGCCGAATCTGCAGGTCGCCATCGAGCAGGTTCGTCAACTTCGCCGGGCCCAGCCGACCCGCCGGAATGGCTCGTAACGCGATTCTCGCTTTCATCGCACAGTCTTGTCTTTCCCTCCCGCTCGTGGCTTAATGCCGCACCTTCTCTGCTCAGAATGCGGTTATAGGATGCCTGAACTTCCCGAAGCTGAAGTCGTCGCTCGACAAATCCGCGCGCGTCTACTCGGCGCACAGGTGACTGATGTGTGGATCGGACGAGCGGATATCGTTCGAGAGGGGTATGACACCGCGTCGTGGTATTGCGGAGCGGCTCTGCAGTCCGTTGAACGGTTCGGCAAAAGCGTCGCTTTGGGATTTGTAAACGGTCGAGCCTGTCGTTATGTCGTGGCCGAGTTGGGGATGACCGGACTTCTTCTGTTCCAATCGGCACCGACCAAATATCCACAGCATGTCCATGCGAGACTGTCGTTCAGAGGAGGCCATGAACCAGAACTGCGGTACTGGAATCCCCGCAGATTCGGACGGCTCTCGCTGTTGGATAAAGCCGGACTGGATCGCTATCTCACTCGCCGCTTTGGGATGGACCCATTGGCTGTGTCTCAGCAGGATTTCGTGCGACTCTTGCAGGAGCGCCGTGGGAGGCTCAAAGCACTGTTGATGCACCAGCAAATCATTGCCGGCATCGGGAACATCTATGCAAATGAGATTCTCTTCCGCACCGGCCTTCACCCGAATCGCCAGGTCAGCCAGCTATCTGTGCGCAAGGCCGAAACCCTCTATGCGATCATGCGGGAGGTCCTGGATGAGGCCATCAGGCATGGAGGATCGAGCGTGCGAGACTTTTTCGCTCCTGACGGGAACGAGGGGCAATACAAGCGGCGGCATCTGGTCTATGGGAAAGAGGGGCAACCCTGCCCGAATCAATGTGGTGGGGTGATTCAACGTCTTCGGGGTGAACGAAGCTCATATTTTTGTCCACGCTGCCAGTCTCTGCGATTGAAACGGGAATCATAGCCCGTAAAATTTATTATATTTTAAACGCTTAGGAGAACATGCGGCGAAACATCTTCTACTAGGTCTTTTGATCCCTTCTCTTTTAGTTCCTCTGGCGTCTTGAGTCATCCTGTCAGTTTCAGCTAAAATCCCGCTCCCCTATTTGCCTGAGTTACTACGAAGGAGAATTCGCATGGCTAAGGTGTTGGAAGGCCCCGGCATGGGGCTGATGAAGAAGTGGGGGATTCACGTCCCCAACTATGTCGTCGTCACGTCCGTTGACGAACTGACCAAGCTCGGACAAGCCAATGATTGGATGAAGACCTCGAAGTTAGTGGCGAAGGCGCACGAGGCGCTCGGCTCACGCTTTAAGCTCGGTCTGGTCAAAGTTGGTTTGGATCTGAACGGCGCAATTGCCGCGACCAAGGAAATGATCGGTCGTCAGGTCGGCAGCATTACCGTTTCGCAGGTCATTGTGTCGGAGATGGTTCCACATAAAGAGGAATACTATTGCGCGGTGAAGTCGACCCGCGAAGGCAGCGAGGTCCTTGTCGCCAATTGTGGTGGGATCGAGGTCGAGTCGAACTGGGACCGGGTGAAACGCCTCTGCTTGGAAGTCGGGCAGTCCCCTTCGCCGGCTCAACTCGAAAAACTTTCGAAAGATGCCGGATTCGCCGGCCCGCTCGCGAAAAAGATGGCCGACTTTGCCGGCAAGATGTTCACCTGTTTCGATAGCGAGGATGCGCAGTATCTCGAAGTGAATCCTGTGGTGACACGCGAGAGCGACGGTGAGTTGGTGGCGCTCGATGCCGTCACCTTGCTGGATGGCGACGCCAAATTCAGACATCCGGATTGGAACTTTCAATTCGCGGCTGAGTTCGGTCGTTCCTACAGCAAAGACGAAATGGAAGTCATGGCGGTCGACAGCAAGATCAAGGGGTCCGTCAAGTTCATTGAGATCCCGGGTGGTGACACAGCCATGCTGCCGGCAGGCGGCGGCGCCAGCGTCTATTATTCTGATGCGGTTGTGGCGCGCGGCGGTAAGTTGGCGAACTATGCCGAGTATTCCGGTGATCCGCCGGATTGGGCCGTGGAAGTGCTGACGGAGAAGGTCTGTTCATTGCCCGGTATTAAGAACATTATCGTCGGTGGCGCGATTGCCAATTTCACCGACGTCAAGAAAACCTTTGGCGGCATCATTAACGGATTCCGCAAGGCGAAGGGCGATGGCAAGTTAAAGGGCGTGAAGATCTGGGTGCGCCGCGGCGGGCCGCGTGAGAAGGAAGGGCTCGATGCGATGCGCGCACTGAAGGACGAGGGCTTCGACATCAACGTCTTCGACCGCAACACCCCGCTGACGGACATCGTCGACAAAGCGTTACAAAAGTAACGAGCTATCAGCTATTAGCCATCAGCTGTCGGCTGCATGCCGACCGCTGGAGGCTTCACTGTTGGAGGACTTTCGATGAGTATTCTGGCCAATAAAGACACCCGCGTGGTGATTCAGGGTGGTGCCGCCGGTGTCAATGCAGCTCGCCGCATGGCGGAATTCTGTTACCTGATTAAACGCCCCCTCACGGTGGAGGCGTTCGTCTATCCGCCCGATGCCGGCAAGACCAATGAAGTGCCCTACGGCAGCGGGTTGATTGCGATCCCCATCTACAAGACGATCGCCGAAGCGACGAAAAATCATCCTGCCATCAACACCAGCCTTGTCTACATCGGTGCCGACCGCGCCATGAAGGGCGGCATGGAAGCGCTGGATGATCCGAATATCAAGGTCGTCTCCATGATTACCGAGGGTGTTCCGGAAAAGGATGCCAAACTCCTTGGAGCCCATGCGCGCAAGCTCGGGAAGGTGTTCAACGGGCCATCCTCGATCGGGATCATCTCGGCAGGGGCTTGCCGGTTGGGCGTCATTGGTGGCGCGTTTGACAACCTCGTGCTCTCGAAGCTCTATCGCGAAGGTTCGTTCGGTGTCATCACAAAGTCAGGCGGTCTCTCCAATGAAATCATCTGGATCTGCTCACAATTTGCCGACGGCATCACGACGGCTATTGGTATCGGCGGCGATGCCTACCCCGGCACCGATTATGTGAGCTACCTCGAAATGTTCGAGAACGACCCGCAGACCAAGGCAGTCGTGATCGTCGGCGAAATGGGTGGCGATCTCGAAGAGCGGGCCGCTGAGTGGTATGGAGCCAAGAAGCGTCGCGTCAAGTTGATCGGCGTGGTTTCGGGGTTTTGCCAGGAGAGCTTACCGAAGGGCATGAAGTTCGGTCATGCCGGTGCCAAAGAAGGTATGAAGGGCGAGGGTTCTGCCAGGTCGAAGTCCGATGCGCTCAAGAAATCCGGGGCAATCGTTCCGGCGACGTTCGGGGCCTTGGGGCCTGCCATCAAGGAAACCTATCAAGAGCTGCTCAAGTCCGGTCAGGTGAAGGAGCCGGTGGAGCCGGCAGTTCTGCCGAGGTTGCCGAAGTCGGTAGAAGAGGCGATGAAGGCAGACGAAGTGATGGTGGCTCCGTTGATCCGAACCACGATCAGCGACGACCGTGGCGATGAGCCATGCTATGTGGGGTATCCAGCCTCAGAACTTATCAATAAGGGATACGAGATACCTCACGTCATCGGTCTGCTCTGGGACAAGCGCCTCATTTCGAGGCAGGAAGCGGAAATCATCAAGCGCATCATGATGCTCTCGGCTGATCATGGGCCCTGCGTCAGCGGTGCCTATGCGACAATCCTTGCGGCTTGTGCCGGAATCGGTTTGTCGCAAGCGGTGGCTGCGGGATTGATCATGATCGGTCCTCGGTTCGGTGGAGCTGTGACGGATGCCGGTCGATGGTTCAAGTACGCCGTTGACAATAAAATGAATGTCGACGAGTTTCTGGTCTACATGAAGAAGAACGTAGGGCCGGTGCCGGGAATCGGTCACCGGGTGAAGAGCCTGCGCAATCCGGACAAGCGGGTGAAGGAACTTGTCGGGTATGTGAAGAGCTTGAACATCAAAACGCCCTGCCTCGACTTCGCCTTGGCGGTGGAGCAGGTGACGGCTGTAAAGAAGGATAACCTGATTCTGAACGTGGACGGCACGATGGCAGCGGTTCTTGTCGACATGGGCTTCCCCGTCGACAGCTTGAACGGCTTCTTCATCTTGTCGCGCACGATCGGATTGATCGGCCACTGGGTCGATCAGAAGCGTCAGGACAGTCGCTTGATCCGGCTGTTCGACTACCTGGTGAACTACGCGGCGCCCAAGCGTCGGGAAGTGCCGCCGCTCAAGTAGAAGCGATCAGCTTGCAGCCGTCAGCCTTCAGTAGCTGAGAGCTGATTGCTGGCGGCACTATAAAAGGAGATGAGTCATGTCGATGGATCTCGCCAAAAACCTCTATGCCAAGATGCCAGGCGTCTTTGAAAAAGCCAGAAAGAAATTCGGCCGACCGTTGACGCTGGCGGATAAGATTCTTGTTTCACACGCCGACAACTTCGATACCCAGAATTGGGAGCGGGGGAAGGCCATGTTGGCGCTGCGTCCCGATCGTGTGGCGATGCAGGATGCCACAGCCCAGATGGCCGTGCTGCAGTTCATGCAGGCCAACAAGAAGAAGGCGGCGGTTCCCAGCACGATCCATTGCGACCATCTGATTCGTGCGGAAATGGGGTCCGAGAAGGACTTGACGCGCGCGTTGGACGAGAACAGGGAAGTTTATAACTTCCTGGCTTCTGCGGCGAAGAAGTACGGCATCGGATTCTGGAAGCCGGGTGCCGGTATCATCCATCAGGTGGTGCTGGAAAACTACGCGTTCCCTGGCTGCTTGATCATCGGGACCGATTCACACACACCGAACGGTGGTGGGCTGGGCGGTTTGGCGATCGGCGTCGGCGGGGCGGATGCCGGTGAAGTGATGGCCGGTCTGCCGTGGGAAGTGCTCCATCCGAAATTGATCGGAGTGAAGCTGACAGGCAGGTTGAGCGGATGGGCGTCCGCGAAGGATGTGATTCTGTATCTCTGCGGCCTACTGACGGTGAAGGGTGGAACCAATAAGATCGTTGAATACTTTGGACCTGGGGCTGAAACAATCAGTGCCACCGGCAAAGGTACGATTTGCAATATGGGCGCGGAGCTGGGCGCGACCACATCGGTCTTCCCATTCGATCAGAAGATGGTCGACTATATGACCATTACGGATCGAGCGGATCTGGCGAAGCTAGCCCAGGCGAACAAGGCCTTGTTGATGGCTGATCCAGAGGTCATGCAGGCTCCGGAGAAGTATTACGATCAGATCGTCGAAATCGATCTCTCGAAGTTGGAGCCCCATGTGGTGGGACCGCACACCCCGGACCTTGCCAGGCCGATTTCCAAGCTGAAAGCGGAGGCGCAAGAGAAGGGTTATCCGGTCGAACTAAAAGCGGCGTTGATCGGGAGCTGTACCAATTCATCGTACGAAGATATCAGCCGTTCGGCTCATGTGGCACAACAGGCGTTGAAAGCGGGTTTGAAGGCGAAGGCCTCGTTCCTGATTTCTCCTGGGTCTGAACGGATTTATCACACTATGAAGCGTGACGGGTTCCTGGAGACTTTTGAGAAGCTCGGTGGGACCGTGTTGTCGAACTCGTGTGGTCCCTGTATTGGACAGTGGAAGCGTGCGGACGGCGTGAAGGGCAAAGCGGATTCAATCGTCAGCTCCTTTAACCGAAACTTCCCGGGCCGGAACGACGGGATCAGTGAAACGCTTTCATTTTTGGCGAGTCCGGAAGTGGTGACGGCCTATGCAATCACTGGCGATCTCGGGTTTGACCCGGTGAATCAGACGGTGAAGGGTGCCGACGGCAAGGAATTCAAACTCCAGGCTCCGGTCGGTGAAGAGTTGCCGGCCAAGGGATTTGCGAAGGGCGAGGAAGGGTATGTAGCGCCGGCTGAAAACGGTGAGGGCCTTACCGTTGATCTTCCCCCGACGAGCGAACGGCTACAAGTCTTACAGCCGTTCCCAAAGTGGGACGGCAAAGATTTCGACAAGCTTCCGCTCTTGATCAAGACCAAAGGCAAGACCACGACCGACCATATTTCGCCTGCCGGTCCTTGGCTCAAGTTCCGTGGGCATTTGGACAAGATTAGCGACAACATGTTCCTCGGCGCCAACAGCGCATTTTCGTCCGAGCCGGGCAAGGGCACGAACGTGTTGACCGGTGAATCGAACCTCACGATCGCGCAGATTGCCCGCGCCTACAAGGCCAAGGGTATCGGATCAATCGTGGTCGGTGACGAAAACTACGGCGAGGGCAGCAGTCGGGAACATGCCGCGATGTCGCCGCGGTTCCTCAATGTCCGTGCGGTCATCACAAAAAGCTTCGCGCGTATTCATGAGACCAATTTGAAAAAACAGGGGATCTTGGCGTTGACCTTCGCGGACCCGAAGGATTACGAGAAGATCGAGCAGCAGGACCGCATCAGTGTGACGGGGCTGAACAGTCTGGCTCCTGGCAAGCCGGTGCAGGTAACGATTCATAAAGCGGATGGTAACGCGCTCACCATCCAGGCGAACCACAGCATCACGGCCCAGCAGATTGCGTGGTTCAAGGCGGGTTCGGCGCTCAATGCGTTGAACTAAAACCAGTCACACAAAGAGGGAGCGTTATGGCAAGCAAAGCAGACAAAATCATCTATACAAAGACCGATGAAGCGCCGATGCTGGCGACCTATTCGTTCCTACCGATCATCAACGCCTTCTCGAAGGCGGCTGGCGTCACCGTGGAGCTGCGGGATATCTCTCTCGCGGGCCGCGTCATTGCGGTATTCCCGGAATATTTGACTCCCGCACAGAAGCAGCATGATGCCTTGGCCGAGCTGGGCGAGATGGCTAAGACGCCGGAAGCCAACATTATCAAGCTGCCGAACATCAGCGCGTCAATTCCACAGCTCGTCGCGACGATCAAGGAGTTACAGAGCCAGGGCTACAAGTTGCCGGATTATCCGGAAAATCCGAAAGACGACAAGGAAAAAGACATCAAGACTCGTTACGACAAGGTCAAGGGCAGTGCGGTCAATCCGGTGTTGCGGGAGGGGAACTCCGACCGCCGTGCGCCGCTCTCCGTGAAGGCCTATGCGCGGAAGCATCCGCATAAGATGGGAGCCTGGTCGTCCGATTCTAAGACTCACGTCTCTCATATGAAGGGGGGCGACTTCTTTTCAAATGAGAAATCGCTGACAATCCCTGCCGCGACCACGGCGAAGATCGAATTTGTGGGAGCCGACGGCAAAACAACCGTACTGAAAGAAAAGGTCGCCCTGCAGGCGGGGGAAGTGCTCGATGCAACCTTCATGAGCGTGAAGGCGCTCCGGAAGTTCTTGGAGGAGCAAATTGAGGATGCCAAGCTCAAGGGTGTCTTGTGGTCGCTCCATATGAAGGCCACCATGATGAAGGTCTCCGATCCGAAGATCTTCGGTCATGGTGTGACCGTCTACTACAGGGATGTCTTTGAGAAGCACGGCGAGACCTTTAAGAAGCTCGGGGTTGATCCGGACAACGGGCTCGGTGACGTGTACGCCAAGATCAAGTCACTGCCGGATGAGCAACGGAAGGCGATCGAGGCCGACATTCAGGCGGTTTATCAGAAGCGGCCGCCGATGGCGATGGTAAACAGCGATAAGGGTATCACCAATCTCCATGTGCCAAGTGACATCATCATCGATGCCTCCATGCCGCCGGTCATCCGCGATAGCGGCAAGATGTGGGGACCGGATGGGAAGCTTGCTGACGTCAAGTGTGTGATTCCTGACGCCAGCTATGCGCCGGTCTATCACGAAGTCGTCGAGTTCTGTAAGCAGAAGGGGGCCTTTGATCCAAAGACGATGGGGACGATTCCAAACGTCGGGTTGATGGCGCAAGCGGCAGAGGAGTACGGCTCGCACGATAAGACCTTCAAAGCACCAGGCAACGGTACGATCAGGATCGTGGATGCGGCGGGCAAGACGTTGCACGAGCACAAGGTTGAAGAGGGTGACATTTGGCGTGCCTGCCAGGTCAAGGATGCCCCGATTCAAGATTGGGTGAAATTGGCTGTCACGCGTGCTCGGGCGACCGGCGCTCCGGCCGTGTTCTGGTTGAACAAGGATCGCGCCCATGATGCCGAACTGATCAAGAAGGTCAATGCCTATCTGCCGAAGCACGATACGACCGGCCTTGAGATCAAGATCATGTCCCCGGCCGATGCCTGCCGTTTCTCGATTGAGCGGGTGAAGGAAGGTAAGGACACGATTTCCTGCACCGGCAATGTGCTCCGCGACTACTTGACGGATCTCTTCCCCATTCTTGAAATCGGTACCAGTGCCAAGATGCTCTCGATCGTCCCATTGCTGAACGGCGGTGGATTATTCGAGACCGGTGCAGGTGGATCGGCGCCCAAGCACGTGCAGCAGTTCCAGGAAGAAGGCTATCTGCGTTGGGATTCACTTGGTGAGTTCCTCGCGCTTGCGGCCTCGTTGGAACATCTCGCGAAAGTGGGGAATAATCCGATCGCCAAGATCCTGGCCGATACGCTCGATCAGGCGAATGCGAAGTTTCTCGAAAGTAACAAGTCGCCAGCCCGGAAAGTCGGTGAGATCGACAATCGCGGCAGCCATTTCTACTTGGCGCTCTACTGGGCGCAAGCGCTGGCGACACAAACGGCGGATAAACGGATCGCCGAGCGGTTTACCAAGATCGCGAAAGATCTGAGCGACAACGAGAAGAAGATCGACGGCGAGTTGTTGGCCGCACAAGGGAAACCGCAGGATGTCGGCGGCTACTATCACCCGGACGATGCCAAGGCCGCGAAGGCGATGCGTCCAAGCGCGACCTTGAATGCGATCATCGACGCGATTGCCTAAATCCGACTCACCGTGAGGCGTGAGGGGCTATCGCTCTTTACGCCTCGCGTGTTACACAGGACCCTATGGCTCAAGAAGATGTCAATGTGATCGACCAGCCCGAGGTGATGAAGCCTCGAATGGTGACAATCGAAATCGCCGGCAAGAAAGTGGATGTGCCGGAAGGGATCACGGTTGTGAAGGCGATGTGGTATGCGGGCATGGATGTCGTCCGCGGCGTCGGCTGCCTCGGTGGATTCTGCGGCGCCTGTGCGACTTACTATCGGACCAAGGACGATCCCAAGGTCCGAACCTGTCTCGCCTGTCAGATGGCGGTCCAGGACGGGATGTCGTTTACGATGATGCCGCCGTTTCCCGCCAGAAAAGCCACCTATGAGATTCAGCATCTCCAAGATCCTAAGCAGGACCTGTTCAACCTCTATCCCGAAGCGCCGCTCTGTAGGAATTGCAATGCCTGCACGGAAGCCTGCCCGCAGAAGATCGATGTGCGGGAAGGAGTCTGGAAAGCCGTGTTCGGAGACTTCAAGAGCGTCTCCGAGATGTTCATGGATTGCGTGATGTGCGGGATGTGTACGCCGGTGTGCATAGCCGACATTGCCCCCAATCTCGTCGCCCTCTATGTCAGCCGTGCTCAGGGTGCGCATTTTACGGACAAGCCGGTCGGACTCGATGCTCGAATCAAGGAAATTCAGGACGGGCGATACAACGATGAGTGGAACAAGATTCTCAAGATGAATGAGAAGGAACTGGCCGAACATTGTGCGACAGTGAAATAGCCGCCAGGCAATCAGCCATCAGCTCTCAGCTTCTGAGAGGCGGTTGCTGAAAGCAGGTAGCTGAAAGCTAGACATGGACATTCACGCTCTCCAACAGATCGTGCACAAGACTCGGGATGTCCGGCGCAAGCAGACCATCCCTAAGTTTTCTCCGGCAGATCGAGACCAGCTGATTCACAAATACCATCCGGATTTTCGGGCCAGCGCCTATCGACCGATTAAATTCGGTCCGAATGAAGGCGACAAGACCGTCGTTGAGCTGGCGACATTGCTCGAGGGTGACAGTTCCATCCAGGATAACGCCGATCTCACACCTCAATACTCCTGCGACGTCTTGGTCATCGGTGGTGGAGGCGCGGGTTGTGCCGCAGCCTTGCATGCCCATGGTTCGGGAGTAAAAACAATTCTGGCCACGAAGCTCCGTTTGGGCGATTCCAACAGTGTGATGGCGCAGGGTGGGATGCAGATTTCCGTCGCGCCGGAAGATTCCCCGGTCACCCATTTCATCGATACGCTCAAGGGCGGGCACATGGAAAACGACCATGCGCTGCTCAAAGTCATGGTCGAAGATGGACCGTCGATTGCGAAGTGGCTTTTGGAATTGGGTGTCCTCTTCGATCGGCAGGCCGACGGCAATCTGCATGTGAAGAAGGGCGGAGGGAGTTCGAAGCCTCGCCTGTTGACCTGTTCCGATTACACTGGCCTCGAAATCATGCGTGTGCTCAAAGACGAGGTCATCAATCAAAAGATTCAATTGCTGGAGTTCGCTGCCGCTGTTGAGCTGTTGAGCGACGGCCAAGGGGCCTGCAGCGGGGCCATTTTCAGAGATCTCGATAATCAGCGGCACGTCGTGGTAGCTGCCAAGTCGGTGATTCTCGCAACGGGTGGGATTGGGCGGCTGCACATTCAAGGATTCCCAACGAGCAACCACTACGGGGCGACGGGTGACGGGCTCTGTCTGGCCTATCGCATGGGTGCCAAGCTCGCGCACGTGGATACGTTTCAATATCACCCGTCCGGCGCGGTCTATCCCGAACAGTTGATCGGGGCGTTGGTCACGGAGGGTATTCGCTCTGAAGGCGGGCACCTCGTGAATGCGAAGGGCGATCGGTTTGTCAACGAGCTCGATACGCGAGACGTCGTGTCCTCTTCGATTATCCGTGAGTGCGAAGAAGGGCGTGGGATCAGAACGATGTCGGGCCGCGTCGGTGTCTGGCTGGATACGCCGTTGTTGGATGCCGAGCATGGGCCGGGGACGGTGGAAAAACACTTTCCCGCCATGATGATGCAGTTCGAGCGATTCGGAATTGATATCAGCAAGGATCCGGTCTTGATCTATCCGACGTTGCACTATCAGAACGGCGGTGTGAAGATCGATACGAACTCGGAAACCAATGTGAAGAATCTTTTTGTCGCCGGGGAGGCTTCCGGCGGACTGCATGGGCGGAACCGTCTCATGGGGAATTCGTTATTGGATCTGATGGTGTTCGGGAAGCGCTCCGGCTTGACGGCAGCCGGCCGCGCTAAGTCGATGAAACATGGATCGTTGACCCTCGGGCATGTGCGACAATTCCGCGCCGAAGCCAAGAGGCACGGGAACGCCAGCGGTGTCATCTCGCCGATGATCCTGCCGGCGTACACGAGGAAAGTGTAAGGAGCCTATGGCGTATGGCTGATAGCGAATAGCAAGAAAGCTGATCCGCTCTCAGACCGTGCCATAAGCTATTAGCCATCAGCTACTAGCTCTTCGAGGTTAAGAATGAACGTTCACGAGTTTCAAGCCAAGCAACTGTTTGCGCAGTTCGGCGTGCCGGTGCCGCGCGGCAAGGAAATCACGTCTCCTGATGCGGCGACCGCATGGGCCGGCGAACTGAATACACCGGTGTTCGTCGTCAAAGCACAGATTCACGCCGGCGGTCGAGGAAAGGCCGGTGGAGTAAAAATCACCAAGGATAAGACAGCGGTGGCAGGGTTTGCCAAAGAGCTCATCGGCAAGACGCTGGTGACGCACCAGACCGGACCGAAGGGGCGTCAGGTTCACCGCCTGTTGATGGAAGAAGGCGCCAATATCGCCAAGGAACTCTATCTGTCCATTCTTGTCGATCGAGAGACGGGCTGGCCCACATTCATCGCCAGCACGGAAGGCGGGATGGAGATCGAAGAGGTCGCAGCTAAAACGCCTGAAAAGATCATCAAGGAACCGATTGATCCCGCCGTGGGATTTCAGGGATACAACGGGCGGAACATCGCCTTTGCGCTCGGGCTTCAGAATATCGAGCCGACGGCCATGAATCCATTCATCAAGATGCTGGGGAATCTGTACCGCCTGTTCATGGAAAAGAATTGCGCCCTGGTTGAAATTAATCCCCTCATCATCACGAAAGAAAAGACCGTCGTGGCGCTGGACGGCAAAGTCTCGTTCGACGACAACGGCCTCTTCAAGCATGAAGATGTACAAAAGATGCGTGATTTGAATGAGGAAGAGCCTCTCGAAATCGAGGCGACCGCAAACAATCTGAACTATGTGAAACTGGACGGCAACATCGGCTGCATGGTGAACGGGGCCGGTCTGGCGATGGCCACGATGGACGTCATCAAGTTAGCGGGCAGCGAACCGGCGAACTTCTTGGACGTGGGCGGAGGCGCGACGAAAGAGACGGTTGCCGCCGGATTCCGGATTCTGCTCAAAGATCCGAA
>CAADGK010000081.1 GCA_900696515.1 uncultured Nitrosospira sp.
GAGCCGGCTGGGACTCGAACCCAGGACCCTCGCCTTAAAAGGGCCCTTCTTGCATTCAAAAATGATCTATATTTCAGTAACTTATCAAGGCTTCGCAAAATCTATGGAAGTCAATTCCAGCAACGACATTTCAATCACTTGCATGATCGTTCAATCTCCGCTCTCAACTGGCACCGCCCCGACTATCTGCTCGGAATTGTGGTCTGAGTTCTAGGCCATGAGAATACGTCCAAGGCTCGCCAGCCAGCCAAGGAGAATCACATACCGTTCCTCTGGCAACGGCTCTCGTCAACGGCATTAGCTTCCCGCCTGTATAGGCAGGTTCTTCCGTAGAACGGTCTCACGCTTCGACCAATACGGCCCGCCGCACTCTTGGCACGCCAGCCTTACGGGCTTGCCACAGGTCATACGCGGCCTGCTGCGCCACCCACACATCGGCACGACCTCCGTGTTTCACACCAAGCCATCCTTCTAATCGCAGGGCCATTTCCGAAGAGATCGCCGCGCGGCCATTCAAAACACGCGACAATGCGGCACGGGTCACCCCCAGTTGCGCCGCGGCTTGCGTCACGTTCAAGCCTAAGGCGGGTAAAATATCCTCTCTCAAGGTTTCGCCTGGGTGCGGTGGCTTATGCATCCGGCTCATGTTGTATCCCTCCTAGTGATAATCTTGGTAATCGATGAGTACCGCATCCCCGCCATCAAAGCCAAAGGTCAGTCGCCAATTCCCGCTCACGGACACCGCATACCGGCCCGTAAGGTTGCCGGCCAATGCATGCAGCCCCCATCCCGGCACGTTCATATCCGCCGCCGTTGTGGCCAAGTCAAGCCGGGCGAGTTGCCGCCCGAGCCGCGCCGCATGGTGGGGCTGGATGCCTGCCTTGCTGCCCGTTTCAAAAAAGGCTTGCAGTCCCTTGTGCCGAAACGTCTTAATCATGAAGTTATACTGTATAGCGTAGCGTTTCGCGCGTCAACACTATATACTCTCAGACCTCGTCAGCACGCACCAGACCCTAATAGTAGGATCTGGACTCTTGAAGAGAACCGGGGCAGGCCGGATTAGCCCCCACAAGAGTCGACGCAGATGCTTCCCCCTGACGCCTTAGCGTGTGAGATCGCAAGCACGCATGCCCCTTTTGCGCCGCACAAGGGTAACAGCGTTGTCGCCGATCGTAGGTCTCGGCACTGTTACCAAACCTCGATGATCACGAACAATTGCCGATGAAGTGCGCCTCCCTTCAAGGGTGAGTACAGGGTCGTATGGTCAGTGACGGACAACACTGTTATCCAGCACTCGGTAAGCAGACACCGTCTCTCATACGGTGATGTGGCCGATCACGACGGCGGAGAGGGATACGGTAACGGCACTTTCTTTAGCCTGCCGGTTCCCTCCTGAACGTTGGCTATAAAGCCATCGCACTGGGTAGACTGACGGTCAAGATGCCATACGCGGGCGAGCGTCCCTGAACAACATTCACGCCGCCGACATACCTTAAGGCGCCGAAACGAAAGCTATTCAGGGCGGCATGAATAGGCTTTACCCAAGTCATTGATGGGAACCGCGAGGATGAACGGCTCAAAGACCTGTGCAACATATAAGACGCCATTGAAGTAGACGGCGGCAGAAGGCGCACTGAGTGGCGTACCATTCGTAACAAAGAGTTCATGCCTGACTGGTTCGACCCCTCCCAAATTTACTCTCGCGATTGAACCGCCTGAGGAAGTGTGCAGCAGGGAGTGGCTTAGAAAGCCTAAGGCGGACTGATGAGAGGCGACGAGAATGTCCTCTCCCGGCCCTTTTGTAATGTTATCCGGCATGCTGACAGTAACAAGCGTGCGATCGTTCGTGTAGTCCGGTCCAGCCACCAGGACTATACGATTGGCCATGTCATCGGCGATGAGTAGGTCGTTCGCATGTAAAAGCACACCATTGCCATTGCCGCTAAACGATCCTACCGGTTTCCATGCACTTCCGTCGAAATGAAGTGTTGGCACCGGATGCCACCACGGAATCCAATCATCAAAGTGGGCCGATAGGTTTGTTACGTAGAAGCCGTTGGCTCCCTCGGCTTGCAGATCGTTGGGTCTTGTGAGCAATGAATGGGTTTTTTGACCGAAGTCCTGATCGTACTCAAGCGCATGGTCTCGAACTTTGTAGCGGACGATCCAGTGATGTTGGGAAAACCATTTTTTCTTTCCGTGCACGATCACATAGAGGTACGCATCTTCCCCTCCTTGTTTGAGGTCGATGCCATGCGGGCGGAACTCGGTGGTCAGCGCTGGTGGCTCGTTAATACGTGGCAATTCCTGAATCTGATGAGTCTCCAGATTCATCTCAAAGATCTTTCCCAAACTGTCAGGATGGCGACGATTGTGGGAGGAAATAAGTAGCCGTGGTGCACCATGGTCGATGTCGATCACAAAATCTTCTGGGCCGTACATGCCGACGCGTCTCTGTTCGCTTTCGGTTGGCCATTGTTTGCACTGCACAATTGTAGTGGCTGGTGTGAACGAGGAGCAGCCTTGACCCAGGATGCAGAGAAGGCAAAAGAGCGATGCGAAGCGGCCGGGTAATGTAGGCCTAAGGACGCGCGGAACGTTTTGTATATATGACCGGGGCTCCGGAACACCGACGCGGCATTCCGTCCGTTGTGAAGAGGCCGTCACGACCCAATAGCGTTTGATCGATTCGGAAATCGCTTGGCTGGCATCCGATGGATGCTTTAACATCAATTTTATCCTCTGAGCGCTGTCATTCTTTCGCTCAACGGCATTAGTTGCTCATGTCACAATGCATTACAGGTTTGTTTGCTCCGTGCCTAAGAGCATGGACTATATGGCAGCGGCCTAAGGCGATAAGGGCTCTCACGATATCGTCTGGGAGATCCTGGCGATACGTCGGGATCTGAGGAAAAGACCGCCAATCTTCTGGTATAAAAAGCGGTCCAAGTATTAGCCCGAGCGGTCCCAACCGTCTGTCCGGATAATCGTCCCACCACCGACGGAGTGCAGTCTTACGAAGAGAATCACCATAGGCGTAGTTGCCATTACCCCGTAGGCAGTCGCCGACCGTCTTAAATGGAAGCGTTTCCTTTTCATCGGTCGTCTGGCAGGGATCCATGGACAACTTTAAATAGGTGACTGATACTGGGGGATCGTAAACAGAATTGTTCCGCATCATCGGGATGCTTTTGATCTGGCCCTGCATGACTGGAAGGGTCCAGACCGCTCTATCCGGTCGTTTGACGCCATCTGTTAAATCAATTGTATCGACGGCTAGTTGAATACTGTTATGCAACCAGAGCATAGACCTGAGATTGTTGTAAGCCGTAAAGGTGAATGCTGGATCATGTTCCGCGTCGACGATAATGATATTTTCACACCGGCGTTTGATAAGCGGATATGCCCCTAAATTCTCTGAATATCCACCATCAGTGAGCCAAAATTTATCTGGCGGGTGTCTGAGCTGATTCCTGAACTTGCGTCCAGTGGTGAATCCGAACAGCGGGCGAACCGAAGTCCAAAATGATGACGCAGTTGTATCAAGGGCGGCGCCACTTATCGTGATAATATTCTCCAACGTGATCCAGTCATCAGAAAACTCGCTGGTTGGACGAAACCCGATCCCTTGCGCACCCACGTGGTAGGGCGTGAATTCAAAAATCGAATTTTGGGGAGGAGTCTCTTCCCTGTTACGGCCATCAATGGTGGCGCTAACGATGAGAAGAGGCTTCTGCCATTTCATCGCTGTGATGGCCGGGGGAGTGTAGGGTGCGTAGAAGTGTTTGCGAATACGCTCAGCGTAATACTTGGTCATGTACGTCGCGTCATCAGAATCGCCTAACTCTAAAAGATAGAATGGCATTTTGAGAAGCGTTCCAAACAATACTTTGAATAGTTCGGCGAAGCCATGGAGTTCAAACCCAGGAATAAATTGCTCCTCATTAAAGCTGTTCCGCGTCCCGGAAGCGTCGAGCATGCGGCCGCCGAGTCTGGCCATATACCAACTTGCTGCATAGCTTCCTCCCGAGACGGCTGACACGATGTCGAGGTTTTCCAAGCTCCATCCATGGGGATCATCGGCCTCAGACAGCCCTTGCAAAACTCCGCGCGCATAGGCAGCGGCCCGAATACCACCGCCCGACAACGCTAGACAATATTGCGGAGGACCTTTGGCATAATCCCATTCCGGATTAGGTCTGTTTTGCGCATGAGCCACCATGTTGGTTTCCGTATGTTCTTTTTCCGTGCCACCAACTGGTGTGTCATTAGCGTCGAGAGATGGTTCGCGAATGGGCGAGTACGGATGTATCAGTCTTTTTGTATTTTCTTGGGCAAGTTGGGCAATTCTAGCGACCGTTGCGCCGTGTTCTGGCCCGTGAACGTCCTTGATGGTATTATCCAAAGTTCCATAGCATCCCTGCAAACAAAGCGCACAGGACAAAGAAACGACGCGAGCAATACAGGGAGAGAATCGGAAAGACGTGCTTGAGGTGAAGTGCGGGCCAGGACGCCACTGGCTGACATCTGGGTTGAAGAGCTCCGTACGTCGGTTGGCCATCGTCGTACCCATTTCTTTTTCACAACTATGGATGGTCCGCAGTAGCCTTGTCGCAGTTGTTGAGGAGTTCTGCGAGCGATTGGCTCACCTCGAAGCAGTAAGTTCATATCATCTGCTGTAACTTTTGTAAGCTAACTTGTCGTAGTTGTGGTGCAGATAGCGGCCTTCATGTGTGCATAGCCGAGATCAATAAGCCCTCGAACCATGTCTTCGGATAAGAACTGATTCCAAGTGCTTATCTGAGGATTAAAGATGCCCACCATCTTGACGAGCTTCTCACTGTAATATGAGGAAGGATGCCCCGAAGCATCGCCGGTGGCACAGTGCCGTGCCTTCAAGACGCGCTGTTCAACGAGGGTTTCTGGTAAAGAGAGTTTCAGGTATCGCACCTCAAGGCCTGGCCCAGAATCGTCCCGGTGGCCGAGTGGATAAATCTTCCCCTTCATTATCGGAAATTGCCACATCGAGGGTAAACGCTTCGTCTGCATTTCGCTTTCTATTTCGTGCACGGCCAGATGGAGCCCCACGGCTTCAAGGTGGTCCTGCAGTACGCGGTACGATTCGAATTGATACTTCGGGTCATATTCGGCATCCACAATCGTGATCGTCTGACACCCGCGACGGGCCAGCGCGTAAGCTCCAAGATTCTCAGAAAAACCTCCATCCGACAAAAATAACTCCTTGCCGTCGACTCTCGGCGAATCAATCGGCATGCCAAGACGGATCCCCAGCAACGTGGTCAACATTGCTGCACTTCTGATTTCTGGAAGGTCGAGGGCGGCTCCCGATGCGGCCACGTACTCAAGTAGAGATCGGTTAAACCTACTCTCTCCTAATGTACCCCGTGTCGTGGTGGAAGACGCGTAACCTGCTGAATCCGAACCAACCCCCATGGGCGTGATCTCAAAGATGCGTTTTCTTTCATGCCATCGAGGCGAAAAATCAGCGTCATACACAGTGGTGTTAATAATCGGCCATGGAAGGTGCTGTTCGTTGATTAGACGGTTTAGTTCAACTAGAGAGGGGATCGGCCGGTGGGCCTTGCCATAAAGCCCCGCGAGCCTACCTGTGTAGATGGCGCGAGCAGTAGCGTCTGTTGTACGAAATAGAGGATCCTTCAACCTCCATTGGATATACCAATCTGCCAGAATGGCCAAAGGATTGAGACCAACCTCAAAGATTTTGCCGATTGCCACCGAGAGAGAATTGAGTGAATCCTTCGCTAGATAGGACCATCCATTATGGTAATGAATGAATTGTTCTAAATTCTCATCAGAGAAAAGATTTGCGCGGACAGTGGTTTGCGGAGGGAGATCCATGGCATGGATACCTGTGTAGTACCACAGCATGGCGTACGTGCCGCCTGAGACGCCAGAAATGATGTCCAAGGAATCCAACCGTTCAAATTCGCTCAGGGCCTTCATCACGCCAATTCCATACGACGCCGCCCGCATTCCGCCTCCCGATAGCGACAAGCATTGCTTTGGAGGTTGAGCAAGTGGTTCGGGAAGCATTTCAGACTTTACGGCAGGTGGGTTCACCGGTTCATGCAGCGTGTCAAACGCGCACGAAGTGGTGGCAATCAAGCCCACGAGACACATGATGAGCGGTAGATGTCCCTTGAACTTCATCATTGTTACGGCCTAGGCTGCTACCGAATTAGTTGATGCCCCTATGCTCATTCTGCCTGCCGTTCGAACTCAAACGGACTGAGATACCCCAACGTGGATTGCCGCCGCCGGGAAGTGTGAAAGCGCTCGATGTAATCGAACCCATTGGCTTTCGCAGATCTCAAGCCCTTGCTCAAGTATCGACCGACCGTTACTCACACATCGCCTCCGTAACTCCCCCATTAACTACTGAACACACTTCGCTATGAATCTTTTCGATATAGATCCCGAATTCCCGATCAAAGAAGGCGAAAATAGGACTCACTCCTGCCTGGAGATTCGCAATTGGCTGATAGGCCTCCGCACTCCCAGCCTCCGACATCTCGGCAGCACTTCCCCCAAGAATATCGGCGATTTTTCTCAGCCGAGCCTCCGGAGACGGATGCGTAGACTGCCGAGCGGGATACCGTATGATCCCCTTGCTCGACTTCAAAACATCGCAGACAAACCGCTGACTGGCTGATTTCACTGATGTTGCAGACGCGGGAAGAGTAATGTTCCTATTCGGGTCGAACGTGCGATGCACCTTGACCTCGCTCAGTCCAAGTCGATGTCCAGTCACTTTGTCCCACTCGCTTGCTGCCAAACGAATGCGGTCAATATTCCAGTACATCGATCCCTTCGCTGAAAACAATGGTTCCTTGTATGGGGCATCAGGCAGCCGCTTCCTCAACACGATCAGAGCCAGGTTATCCGCTTCTTCCTCTTTCGTGATCAATGCTGGTGCACAGTTTCGTTCGAGTTGCTGCAGCTTGAGTGCTTTGGGTTTGTGGAGATCAACGGTCTCAATCTTGCCCGAGAATTCCCCTCGACGATTCTGGTGAAAGTGCGCCAATTCATGGGCAAGCACATACAAGAGAGCAGGACTCCCCGGCCGAGTAGCTGAGCTGCCTGTCATGAAACTATTCACGGCTCCGGCAGAACATCGGAGCAGATTCGGCACCTCGCCGGAGACATAACAGCCTCCCGGCACACTGAACTGATCGAGAGGTCCTTCTCCTTTGCTCTCCTGTCCGTGCTTCTGGCAACCTGTCTGATCCACCTGCCCCTTGGTCGCATCCTTCACAATCTCTACATGCAACCACCCTGGTGGAACTGGCGTCTCCGAATTCACCACCACCTGATCAAATGGCAAGCTGAGCTTTTCGAGCTTGAAGACATCCAGCGCATGGCTGAGCGTCACACGGATGGGCTCATTGAGCGACACATCAAAACGACACGGAGGAATTGCGGTGATGCCGGCGAGAATCTCCTGCGGGAAGCTACCACATACCAGAAGCACAGTAACCATCCAGGCCAACACACATCGGAGTCGACTGGGTCCGATCATAATCCTCTTCGCTCCTGAAAGATCTCAAACGCCACGTACTGCCCATTCATGTGCGCAAGCATAGGCCACCGCTCAAACGCATACACCACCAGATCTTTTGAGGCTTCTTTCGCGAGAAAGAGCGCGACCTTGTATTGGGTCAAATTTTCGAGATGCGGAAGCTTGACCTTGCCTGACTTGGTCGTTTCGGAATCTTTCGCTAGATTGGCATGAGAAGGAACAGATTTGGGACAGGTTTGTGGGAATCCCCAGAAAACATACCCTGAGATCAATCCTTGCTTTCGCAATTCGGCAATCCGTTCGATATCACGGGGGAGCCAGGGATGAAGTACCGGAATCTCCGATGCCTTCGTGACCTTTCCATTCATCAACTCCACATAGTTACTATGGGCAAAGAAATCCTGCACGGCATGCAACGCTTGGCCAATGGCAAAGAAGGCCTTCTGTGTGTACGTCTCAGCGTCGCTTTGTCGTGCTGCCGCTTTAGCCTTCTCCGCATTCGCAACATATGTCCCAGCTTCGGTTAGTAATTCCTGGATGTATTGCGTCGCTTCTCCGAAGGCGCAGTTATCAAAATGGGCACGAGATTCAAATTGATGATACGTATCTTGCAGATACATTGCTTGACGAAGTTCTCGCACATACTTGTTTCCCACCAAACTGGCGTTGACTTCTTCGTGGCCGGGAAACTCAAATTTCTGATCACAGTTCACGCAAACAACGGTTGCCGCCTCGGTATCAAGTGGAGGAGTAGCGGGAGGGGGAGCCGGCGGCTTGACGGTCTCTGTTGCGTCAAGGTTTGTGACACAACACAGCAATCCCCCACAGGCAATCGTTATCGCGAGCATTCGAAGACCATGCCGCCGCTGGCTCGGTGATTTTGTCATTGACATCATTCCTTTGTAATTCTAGCCATCTCCGTCCGTATCGTTCGCACACGGCCTCTGGGGGTTGTTGTAGTAAATCGGCCACTAATGACGCTACTGCTTTGCCGTTACCTTGGCTGCGACCGGACTCCAAACGGAATTTCAACTCAAAGCTCTTTCTTGAGGGCTGGTGCTTTGTCGTCTCCCCTGAAAACGACGGTACTTTACAACGAGAGTCGAATGACAGCTGACGTTGGTGCCGTACCGAAAGACTCCTTAACCAGAGCCGTATCCCTGATCGTAACGCCTGCGCTATCGACGATTTAGTTAAACCTCCTGAATGGCGTTAGGACGCCGCACGCACGAACGTTTCTTTCTTCTCGCAAAGGAGGGTCAAAGTCTCGGAGCCTCTTCTCGCAAATAGTTTGTTCAAGAGCTGTCGCATCCACTTGGCACAGCACCTGACCCATATACCGTGATTGAGAGAAGTCTCCATGGCTTTCCGGTGCATTGTTATGGCCAAGTTCGCGACTCGTTTCGAAGAGACGGACTTGGCCTGGGGGGAACGGTGCAGTACTCGTGATCTGCCTTTCGACGAAGCCCGAAAAAGGCACGGCGCGTCTCGCGGACAATGCTAATGGTTTCGATGTCGCTTCGGGCGGGCACCCAAGCGCCTCACCCCCATTCGCTGTGAGATCGCAGCGGTAGAAGGTATTCATATTTTCCATTCGCCCCTGGGTCATTTGGCCGACCGTCATGCTCGGTTCGAAGAATGTATCAATCCATGCCAGTAATGTCCCGCGAGGCATGAAGAAGATAGTGCCCCCTAACGCAACCTCACGGGCTTCATCACGTCTGTTCAAATTAAACATCCACAAGGTTGTTTCTCGATGACTTCTCAGAAAAGGAACCACCATCTGGTCCAATTCATCTATGGGGGCCGCCGCAGCCATATACACAATGTGCTTCACCGCGATGTGTTGAGCTGTATCGATTAACGGGAGTAGTCGATTCAGGATCATCGTCCCCATACTGTGTCCTACTAACGTGATTTCCACCGGGATGATGGGTCCCCCACCCTGGGTTTTGACTTTCAGATGCCGAATCATGGCATCGAACACGGTTCTTACCGCGCCCTCTGACGACTTCGATTCGGATGGAAGGCGGCTTTCGACCGCTAACTCGGCGCGCCGCTTCATTGTTGACCAGGCTGGCGTACCAAACCCTTCGAGCAACGGAGCGGTGACAGCATACAACGGGAAAACGGGCGCATAAACAATGGCATCCGCAAGAGCGCAGCCCACCCCATCACCCTGCTCAATCGCGCCAGCGAACGATTCCTGGATATTGGAACCCATGGCGGCAAGCGACACGGGGACACTCCCTACACTGCCAGCTAACCGCCCCAAAAGAACAAACGGCATGGTGGGAACGGTGACGGCAAGGCTCTGTCGCTCTCCAAATCGAATGTTGAAGAGGTCATCAACCATGGAGTCGATTGGTTCCGAATTCCAATTGATGAAGAATGGATAGTAAGACGTGTTGCGGGAATTGAGTAGCCCCTTGGGCGTCGCGTCGGGAGCATCGTGATGCAGGAGCCGCTGCATTCGATCGAAGGCCGCGTTATAGCCGTTCATCCCACCATGAATATAAACCAACAGTTGGAGTGCGGGGCATCGGTCTGCCTGGCACTGCGACCGAAGTACCTGCACACGGTCGTCAAGGCCCTTGAAGAAATGTTTGTCGAGATGGTCCTGCAGGGCGAGCTTATGCATCCCCGATCCATCGGTCCGTTTCGCGTGTCCATCCCGATCGACAAACAGATAGTGGGGCAGGTATTTCTCATCTTCTGACTGATAGCGCGACGGTAAGCCCGAACAGCCCGCGACATCAAACGCCAGTAACAAGAGCAGCACGTACGAACACCACCGAGTTCTCATAACAACGATGCCCGTGTCCCTTACCATTGGAAGCCGTAGCTTGGTCCGATGAGAATGGACCACTGGCCCTTTCCTTGCCCCGTAAGGTTATAGGACGTTCCCACGCTGAGAATGTCGTTGAACAATCCGACGATGA
>CAADGK010000082.1 GCA_900696515.1 uncultured Nitrosospira sp.
GCAGACAAGCCCGGCATCTCCCGTTTCCTGATAGAGCTGTACCCAGCGTAGTCGCTTGCGCATGTCAGCATCCATTCGGGCAGTTTATGTGAAACGATGTGTGCGAATCACACACCTTATGCGTCCACTTAATTCTCGTCCAGGCAGTGCGTCAAAGTGGTAGCTCCTCAGGCTGACACGATACCCTTAGTTCGGCTAGGTCTTTGGAAATCGCAACGGCAGGGGTACGAATTCCGGCCCGTTCCAGGCCAGCGAGTCTCTCTCCTTCTGCTCGAGAGCTTTTAACTGCTCGATGGTCCCCAAAAATTCCTCCCCGATCGGAAGCTTGCAATCGGTCAAGGGCTTCAAGAGCCCTCCTAGCGGAGCCTCGGTTACGTTGTTCTGGCTCGCCCGGTCGTTGTTCATAGGGTGATTGATCATCTCACAACGACTGCTCACTAACCACAGCTTCGTCGTGTCTATCGGTAGCATTCCAGCAGAAGCGCAAATTTCCTCGCTGTGGCGCCGATCTCAGCAGTCTCCACGGCTCGGGAGGAGACACCTGTCTCGTACTCCACGCTCTGGGAGTCAAGGAACGCCTTCGCGACGGCACCATTGATGGCGAAATTGATGTTCTGCGGTATATCCCCAGTCGTTTTGGCGACGGCCAGAGCATTCAGCTTACTGACCACAACAC
This sequence comes from uncultured Nitrosospira sp., assembly GCA_900696515.1. GTDB lineage: Bacteria > Nitrospirota > Nitrospiria > Nitrospirales > Nitrospiraceae > Nitrospira_D. Next base: position 677 of record CAADGK010000082.1, read on the forward strand.
CGACGATGTTGCCGCTCTGATCCAAGAGCGGACCACCACTGTTGCCGGGCTGTACTGGGGCGCTGATCTGGAGATAGCGCGTATTGTTGCCGATGCCTGCCAACGCACTCACAGTGCCGGTGGTCACTTGTGCTTCAGTCGCCAGCAGCCCAGGCAAGGGAAAGCCGACTACGACCACACCATCTCCGGGGCGAATCGTGCGCCCTTCGCGAAAGCGGGCCGCGATCTGGACGGGAGCAGGGAGTTGGAGAAGTGCCAGATCGTTCTCTGCGTCCGTTCCCAGAACCGTCACCCCCTGCTTGCGACCTTCTGTGGTGACGCGAACTGCCCGGCATTTCTCGACGACGTGATGGTTGGTCAAGACATGTCCTTGCCGGCTGACGACAAAGCCTGTACCGCTCACCGTTGGCTCTTTTCCGTTTGTGCCTTGCAGACGATCAGGGACCGTGCCAGTCGTCGGCTTCCACTGGCGAGCCAGCCTTTGTGCTTCGGCGATCTGGCCAGGAGTCATATCTCGTGCGATTTCGTTTCGCTTTTCGGTCGCGTCCATGTCACCATTGGAAACCGCAAGGTTGGCCCACATATAGGCAATGACATAGTCCTGGGTGACGGCTTTCCCGCGGTGGTAAAGACAGGAAAGAATGTACTGGGCGCTCGCATTGCCGCCCTCCGCTGCTTTCGCGTACCACCGAACGGCTTCCTGGTAGTCTTTCGGGACATTGCGTCCCTGCGCCAATGCGACGGCAAGATTGAGCACCGCCATGTCGTTCCCGCTTGCTGCTGAGTACTTGTACCACCGCAGGGCCTGTTCATAATCCTGCACGACACCTTGTCCCTTCTCGCTCATGACACCAAGGTAGAACATGGCAGTGGGACGGTTTCCCTCGCGGAGTATGTCTTCCACCAAACAGGACCACCCAGCCTTATCGCCTGGGGTCTCAGAATTGTCGGATCGAGTTTTTGCAAGACATTCATCGAAGACTAGTCCCGGGCCTATGGCGGCTTGCATGAACTTCGCATACGCCCTCGCATAGAGGTTTCTTTCGTAAGCCTCCAGGCCGTCCTCGAAGTCACCTGCCAGGACGATGTTATTCGCGGCAAATAACATCATGAAAGTGAGTAGGGCTCGCTTCATCACATCTTCCCCCTGGAATTGATGAGCCGTGTGTAGCGATAGGGCCGGCATTCTTCACCTGTAACCCCTCCGCCGTCAAGCGACGTCCTGTCAGTAACCGCACGGTCACTGACAAAGAAACCTGCCTCGGCCACAATCGAGGGCTTGCCCCTTGCTAATGGACTCATTATAATTAGTGCACATTCACTGCCGGAGATGGGGCCATGAAAGCGGTCGCGTATATTAGGGTCTCCACACAGGGACAAGCACAAGATGGCGTCAGCCTAGACGCGCAGCGGTCGAAAATAGAGGCCTGGTGCGTAGCGAACGACTACGAATTGATTGCCGTGCATGTCGACGCCGGGCTTTCTGGCGGCAGAGCTGATAACCGGCCCTCGCTTCAAGCAGCACTCGCTGACGCTTGCAAGCAGCGGGCAGCGGTGGTGGTGTATAGCCTCAGCCGGCTCGCTCGCTCCACAAAAGATGCGATCGTGATCAGTGAACGATTGGCCAAGGGTGGGGCCGATCTGGTCTCGCTCAGCGAGAAGATCGATACAACCAGCGCGACCGGGAAGATGGTGTTTCGACTACTCGCTGTCTTGGCTGAATTCGAACGCGATCAGATTGCTGAACGGACCAAGAGCGCCTTAGTACATCTGAAAAGCCAACGTAAGCGGATCAGTGGCCGGATACCCTTTGGGTATGACCTCGCCGATGATCATGAAACGCTGATCGTGAACGAACGGGAACGGGAAGCGATTCGCCTGATGCAGGCACTTAAAGCAGAAGGCTGGAGCCTCCGGCGTATTGGGGCGGAGTTGACCAAGAGGAGGATTGGGACCAAAACCGGCACCTCATGGAGTGCACAGGCCATCAAGGGCATTCTTCAACGGGAGGCTGCATGAGCACACAAGGACAGAAACTCGATCGATTGGCCAAAGTTTTGAAGGGTATTTCGTCCGATCGTCTTCGGGATGTGCTGGTGAAAGAGGCGACCCTCACCATTCGCTTAACTGCCAGCGAGAAGGCGGATATGCAGCGAGTAGCCAAAGCCTGCGGATTGACGTTGACCGATTACCTGACGCGCCTCCACCTGTTCGCCTCACAACGCCTCTTTGCGGAAAATAAAACCACACAGAAGGGACACTGAAGGATGCCCAACAACAAGCACTCATTTAAAAAGGCGAGAATACGCCCCAAGAAAATTCGCGTGACAGTCTCTTTAGACGACGAAAGCTGCAAATTGCTGGATGCGTGGGGAGGGTCAATTTCCTGGATCCATTCCCGCAGCCGAGGAGTCGCCGCATTGATTGGTATCGCACTGGGAGATGTCCGCTGGGGATCCAACTCTCCCGGATTCGGTGCAGCTTGGACTCCAACCCATGGCTTTGAAGGCGTGGCGGAAAATCGTCCGAGGTCGGAGTCAACAGAGCAGGTTCCCCTTGAAGTGGAAGCCGCCGTCGCAAGCCGAAAAACAGCAACTGGCCAAATGCTGCGTCTGGTTCCGCCAGCGGGCATTTAGGACAGTGCGCCAGAGAAAGAGCGCTATGACCAACATATCACCCGAGAGAGATGATGTGGACAATCGGCATACAGGTTGGGGGCAGCGCCCTAACCGCGTGAAAGGCGCTCCGTGTTGGCAAACCAACCGAGCATCCATCAGGTTTCCCTTATCGTGGCAAAGGCCAATGGTGGCCGAATGCTTCTTGAAGGAACTGGAAACAGAATAACTAGAATCTATCTCAAAATGGTTGTATCGATGTGAGAAGTCCCTATAATGCGCCCGCATGTTGCGATTGCGTGACGATCAATGGGAACGGATTCGGGAACACTTTCCCGAGGAACACATCCCCGAAGGCCGCCCCGGCCGCAAACCGGTACCGGCCCGCGCCGTCTTGGAGGCCGTCCTGTGGATCCTGAACACCGGCGCGCAGTGGCACATGCTGCCGCAGTGCTCTCCCAACTACAAAACGGTGCATCGCCGATTCCAGCAGTGGTGTGAACGCGAAGTGCTGAGAGACCTCCTGACCCAGCTCGCGAATACGCTGCGCGAAGAAGGCGCAATTGATGAACGGGAGAGCTTCATCGATGCCACGTTTGCCTCAGCGAAGGGTGGGGGCGACGACATCGGGAAAACCCGCCGTGGTAAAGGCGTCAAGATCCTCGCGATTGTCGATCGCCATGGGCTGCCACTCTCGGTGAGCACGCATGCCGCCAATCATCATGAGGTCACGCTCGTGCAACTGAGTTTCAACTTCTACATGCTCGAAGCCAAGCCGGAGCACCTCATCGGCGATCGCGCCTACGACAGCGATGGGCTCGACGATGACCTCAAGCAGGACGGCGTGAACATGATTGCCCCGCACCGATCTACGCGCAAACTGAAAACCCAGGATGGGCGTCATCTGCGGCGGTATCAACGCCGCTGGCTCGTCGAACGGTTCTGTGCGTGGCTCCAATGGAAGCGACGCGTGCTGGTCCGCTGGGAGTACTACGCCACCAACTTTCTTGGTGTTGTGCAGCTCGCCTCCATCACCATGCTCCTCAAGCAATTTTGAGATAGGTTCTAGGTAAACGGGAGGCAACGGTTGGGCTTCACCGCCGACGTACATTCCTGGCGTGCGTGCTTCCCACCCTCACGCAGGCCCCTCAGAAGGGAGCGTCATGTTTCGTAAAAAGCATCCGGGTAGTTTCCTCGAGTCCATGGCTGCTTCCTTAGCCGCGGTACATAAAATTACCGGCAGTGGCCAAGCGTCCCGCACCAAGACTAAATCATCGGCATCAAAGTCTGCATCTACATGCCAACCATCGTTACTTTGGGATGTCCATGTGAAACACCCTCCATCTTCAGCAAATCCCTGGTTAACGAGTGATTCTTTAAAGAGACTCCCGTCCCTATACAGAGATGGAGCGGTTGATGAATGGGGACGTATCCCGCTAGATGATTGCCAGATTAACTATAAAAGAACGGGTGACCACCTGCTGGTCCTCGAGGCATTCGTTCTGGCCCACCGCGAGAAACTCTACCCTCCGCTTTGGGTGCTAGATAAGCTCAACGCCGCGTTCGAAAAATATTTCTCTTCTCAAGGCTCAGATTCTCTCGAACAGCTTCTACATCTCACAGGGCTTCCCAAACAGGGGTCTTCGTTTAAACAACGAGCTCAGAGACGCCGCGATAAGATGTTGGCGGAGTACATAGCTTTGTATGCCGCATTGAAACCATGCAGTCTCCAATTGGCGGCTCATCGTGTAGCTAATCACTGGGAGGCAGGAGTGAAACGCGGTTTGTATAAGTTTGGATACGGTCTCGACAAACCGCTTAGCTCAGACACCCTCTTACAGTGCTACCGACGGCGGTGGAGAAAACAATTCCTGCTTGATGAGAAATACATGGACCAGCTACCTAGCGTGCGAGAGCTTTCAAAAGCACAAAAAGAGCAATTCCTAAAAACATTCGAATCATAACACCAGTCTATAGCCCACCAATCTGCTGCCTTCGCAGCGCATCCAAAACATCGCGGCACCTCGTCCGGAATCGGCCCCTTACGTCCACTGCACAGGTGTCATTTAAATAGTTGCGTTGTAGTTCCGTGGTACGAATAAAAATTTATATCGTACATAGCGAGACTAAATCGTTCCGGTATACCTTTTGGATGTCAGAGATAGTGTGGACTGAAAGGAGGGAAGACGATGGAACAAGAATTAGTCCCAGTGAGTCATCTTGTAGCGAAAGGACTAGGAGGGCGTTCGACAATCTACAAGATGATTAAGGATGGAGCGATCCCATCATATCGCGTGGGAGCGACCGGAATCAGAGTGTGCGTAGCGGAAGTCCTTTCAGCCTTATACCGCCCTGCAACATTAGCCAAATAAAACGCCGCGCCCTGGCTGCAACCAAAGCGCGGCAAGAAAGGAAACAAGGATGTCGAACTCTACCACTATCTGCGGAAACGCGCAATCACCTAAACATCGCAAGCCATCCGTCACACCGGACGATCGTTTCCACCGACCTAATTCACAGCCTATCCTAAACAGGAGCGTCGAAGGTTGGACACAAGTCGGCGGCATCATCCATCAAGTATTGTGGGGAGCTGTCCACGAGACCCCCCTACACAAAAGGGCCGAGGCAATTGAGGCCCTCGCGGAGCGAGGAATTTTTCTCACGGCGGGAAACGCACACACGAGCTTGGCAGGAGCGAGAGCATGAACCGCGCCCCCGCATTCCAATTCTACCCGAATGACTGGCTTTCCAGCCCGACAATCGCGCTCATGTCACCCGCCGAGGAAGGGGCTTACATTCGGCTTCTTTCCTATGCCTGGGCTGATCCTGATTGCAGCTTGCCCGACGACGATACCGTCCTCTCTCAGCTGAGTCGCCTTGGGGAAGGGTGGTTCAACGGAGCCTCAACCACCATCCGCAAATGCTTCAAGCTACACCCTGAAAAAAGCGGTCGACTCGTGAACTCGAGGCTGCTTGAGGAACGTAAGAAGCAAGATGCCTGGCGAGAGAAAAGCCGCATCGGGGGATTGCAGTCAGGAAAATCAAGAACTTTGAGCGGGAAGGGTGGTTCAAGGGTGGTTGAACCAGAGGGCAGCCGGATGGTTGAAGCACATGCCAACTCTTCTTCTTCCTCTTCATCTTCTTCTTCAAAAGAAGAAGAGAAGAAAGCTGGTTCGACTTCGTCTTCACCAGCCGGCAGCTTCTCTGGGAAGCGAAGGGTTCAGTTATCGGATGAAGAGTTCGTAGCAGCCCTACGCAAGAATCCGGCCTTCAAACATCTCGACCTCGATTGCGAGTTCGGAAAGATGGACGCCTGGCTGTTAACCCCCAAAGGTCGTAGTCGGTCCAAGACTCAGAAGTTCGTCGTGAGCTGGCTCAATAAAGCAGCCGATGAGCAGCGACCGATGGCGACAACTGCCACTCTCTTAGTTCAGGGACGCTGCAGAGACCGGCAAGCCAATGGTCGGCACTCGCAGCCCTGCCCGAACCCCAGCGTTCCTGGGGAACAGTACTGCTCAGACCATCTCCCTATCAGGCAACGGATCGCAGCACACCTCGCAAGCGGAAAAGCCTCATGACCATAGTGGCCACACAACAACCCATCATGCCGCCCCACGATCTGGACGCTGAGCGAGCCATCCTTGGCGCCATCCTGCTCTGTCCTGAGGTCTTGGCCACCGTGGGGGAACTCGTCCAGAAGACAGACTTCTACGACTCCCGGCATCAGGCCATTTTTTCGGCGATGTGCATGCTGGAGAGCAAAGGAGCCACGATTGATCACATCGTGGTCGCCCAAGCATTGAAGCAGGAAGGGCATCTGGAGTTGGTCGGCGGGAATGCGGCGGTTGCTGAACTGATTGAAACCGTCGCCTCGGCCGCTAACGTCGTGACTCACTGCCGAGTGGTACAGGAGAAGGCTCGACGGCGAGAACTACGGCGAATGGCCTTCGACTTGTATACCCGATCGACTGACGCAGAATACTCCCTTGAGGAACTCGCCGAACATGCAGAACGACTCGCCTTCGTAGAGGAGGGACCTCAAGCACTGCCGTCGATCTCTCAATTGGTCAACGAACGCATCAACCATCTGGAGACACTGTACAAGGGCCAGAAGACCTTCACGGGTATTTCGACAGGCTTTGCCGTCTTGGATCGCCTCACTGCGGGGCTTCAACCAGGTACCCTGAACATTGTCGCCGCCCGTCCCAGCATGGGGAAAACGGCCCTGGCGCTTTCGATTACGGTGCATGTCGCCCTATACGAAGGCCTGCCCGTCCAGATTTTCAGTTTGGAAATGTCGAAGGAGGAACTGGCCGATCGTCTGCTCTCGCTCACTGCCCAGATTGATCTTCTCGCCATCCGAACAGGGCAATTGTCGGGATCTGAGTGGCGCCGCCTCGCCGAAGCCGCAGAGCAACTGGAGAATGCACCCCTGCATATCGACGATTCAGGCTCGGTAACCATGGCCCAATTGCGCCGACGCGCCCGACGAGCGAAGGCGAAAACAGGCCTGGCGTTGATGATCGTGGATTATCTGCAGTTGATGACGACTAGCTTACGAGGAGAGTCACGCCAGCAGGAAATCAGCGACATGTCCCGCGGGTTGAAGCTGCTCGCCAAAGAGTTGGGCATCCCGATCATCGCCCTCTCCCAACTCAACCGAAAGGTCGAAGAACGCAGCGACAAGCGCCCAATGCTCTCTGACCTTCGGGAAAGCGGGGCGATCGAACAGGATGCGGACTTGGTGGCGTTCATCTACCGGGACGAGGTCTACACCCCAGACTCTCTCGACAAAGGAATCGCCGAAGTGCTTGTCCGAAAACATCGTAGTGGGCCGATTGGTGAGCAGAAACTGCTGTTCCGTGAACAATATGCCAAATTCGAAAATCTTCCGTCGGACTGAACGATGAAAGAGATTGAAGCATCCATCCTGCAACCAAACAACCCAAGCGCCTCCGAGGTGATGACTCCAGAGGAAGCGGCAGTCTTTTTGCGGGTTTCCCGTTCGACGATCTATCAACGCCAGGACATACCACGGCATCGACTCCCAGGATCGCGACAGATACGCTTCCTGAGGTCTGAGCTATTGGCTTGGCTCAAAGGCGAGTACACAGGCCGTCAAGAAACGGGCGGCATGAAGGATGGCAGAACGCCCATCCTGCCGCTTGCAGCACTGCCCAAGGCCGTATACCATCGCTCAGCACGATACCGGTAACACTCATGGCCTACACGATCAACAAGCGCCGGACGCTAAGGGGCATTGCCTTTGACCTCTATTACCGCTGGAAAGGCCAACGGTACCGGCCGTTATTGGGATACGATCTTGCTTCGGATGAGGCAGAGCGGCTCGCGATCGAAATGATTAGCAAGATCCATCGAGGGGAGCAAGTCCATCCGGTGAGGCCTTCTGCCCCCACACTGAGATCCTTTTTTCCCACCTACTGGCAGGCGCTCCGGGTGAAACATCGTGTCGATCTCCGCCGGCCAGAGACGATCCTTGAGGTTCATCTACTTCCCCGCTTCGGAGATCGGCCATTAGATTCGCTGACGCCAGAGGATGGCCAGAGCTATGTCGCGGAACGGCTGGACGCAAAGGCGGCACCGGGCACGATTCGCAAAGAATGGGGTGTGTTCATGCGCATCCTGAATCTTGCCGTCGACTTCGAAAAGCTGGATCGGAACCGTTTAAAACGTGTGCAACTCCCCGACGTGGCCCGACGAGAACGTGTTGCCACGAATGAGGAACTGTCGGCGATTCAAGCCGAGGCGGCCAAACGAAGCCCCTACAGAATTATGGGCCGCGTCTATGACCCGGCCGAATTCTGGCGGATTGCACAGGTAGCCCTCCACACCGGCCTCAGAGAAGCCAAGATCCTCGAAATTGACCGAACCTGGCTCCGCCAGAGGGATGATGGCTGGTGGCTCATCCTGCCGCCGTCCCGGACGCGCTTGAAGGGTACGCCAAGGGAACTGCCTTTGAACCACACGGCCTACCGAGCGCTTCGACCTGAGGTGGCAACCATCGAAGGACCCATTTTCGCCAATTGGTCCGCTGATGCGTTCGGCCATCAGTGGCACCGGACCTGTAAGGCAGCCAAGGTACAGGATCTGCACTTCCACGACCTTCGTCACACCTTCACGACCCGGCTTCAGAATCTCGGGGTCAGCCTGGAGGTTCGCTCCGCGCTACTCGGACACAGCACCAAAGCCATGATGACGAGCCAGTATTCACATGGCGGGCACGGCTGGAATCTCAAGCTTCGCGAGGCCGTGACGCAGCTAGAAACTACGTACACGAAGCCCGTTTTGTCCTATGGATTGTCCTATGAGGAATCACACCTTCTCAGGCCGGAACTGAAGAAAGTCGCCAACTCCGCAGAAGATCAGGGGAAAGGTTGGTGGTCCCAACGGGATTTGAACCCGTGTCTGAGCCTTGAGAGGGCTCCGTCCTAGGCCAAGCTAGACGATGGGACCAGGCAGGTCGATGGACTGACGTGCAAAGAGCTGGGA
>CAADGK010000083.1 GCA_900696515.1 uncultured Nitrosospira sp.
ATCCGAACACACCTTCGTCAACGCCGCCGTCAACGTCGTCTTCCCATGGTCCACGTGCCCGATCGTCCCAATGTTCACGTGCGGCTTCTTCCGCTCGTATTTCGCCTTCGCCATACCCTAACTCCTTCCCGTCATTCGCTTCCGACTATTTCTTAATGATGGCTTCCGCAATGTTCCTCGGCACCTGGTCGTAACGGTCAAACTCCATGCTGTACGTGGCACGCCCCTGAGTCCGAGACCGAAGGTCCGTCGCATAACCAAACATCTCCATCAGCGGGACAACTGCGTCAATCGCCTGAGCGCCGGCTCGAACCTTCATACCCTGAACCTTGCCTCTTCGCCCGTTCAAATTGCCAATAACATCACCCATGAACTCCTGCGGAACCAACACCTCAACCTTCATAATCGGCTCAAGCAAAACAGGATCCGCTTTCTTACAGGCGTCAGAAAACCCCATCGAGGCGGCAATTTTAAAAGCCATTTCGTTCGAATCGACGTCATGATATGACCCATCGATCACGGTCACTTTGACGTCTCGCAGAGGATAGCCAGCCACCACTCCCGTCTCCATCCGCTCTCGAACGCCTTTTTCAATGGCTGGAATATACTCCTTAGGGATCGCCCCTCCTACCACCTTATTGACGAATTCTAAACCCTTTCCAGGCTCTGACGGTTCGACCGTCAGAACAACGTGGCCATACTGCCCACGCCCTCCGGTCTGCTTAATGTACTTCGACTCAGCCTCAGCCTTTCGCCTGATCGTCTCCCTGAACGCCACTTCAGGCTTTCCGACGTTGGCCTCAACCTTGAATTCACGCAGCATTCGATCGACAATAATCTCAAGATGCAATTCACCCATCCCTGCAATAATCGTCTGCGCTGTCTCCTCATCTGTTCGCACACGAAAAGACGGATCTTCCTGCGCCAGCTTCTGAAGCGCAAAACCCATCTTTTCCTGGTCCTGCTTAGTCTTCGGCTCGATCGCCATTGCGATAACCGGCTCAGGGAACTTCATGATCTCTAGCAGCACGGGCTGCTTCTCATCCGCCAAGGTGTCTCCGGTAGTGGCCCCCTTGAGCCCCACGGCCGCAACAATGTCCCCCGCATGGACTTCGTCGATTTCCTCACGCTTATTGGCATGCATTTTCAAGAGACGACCAATCCGGTCCTTTGCACCCTTAGTGACGTTCAAAACTGGCGTTCCCGTCTTAAGCGTTCCCGAATAAACACGAAAATAAGTCAGCTGGCCAGCAAATGGATCCGACATGATCTTGAACGCCAAGGCAGCAAAGGGCGCCGCATCATCAGACTTCCTCTCCACCTCTTTACCACTATTAGGATCCACCCCCATAACCGGAGGAATATCCAGCGGTGAAGGAAGATAATCAACAACACCATCCAGAAGTTGCTGCACTCCCTTATTCTTGAAGGCTGAGCCACAAAGGACCGGCGTGATCTTCATTGAGATCGTCGCTGCCCGAATTGCGCGCATGACCTCCTCTTCCGTCAACGGATGGCCATTCAAATACTTCTCCATCACTTGGTCATCAAATTCGGCGACGGCGTCAAGCATCTTTTCTCGATACTCTTTCGCCTGAGCAAGCAGATCCGCTGGAATTTCATCAACTTTATACTTCGCGCCCAGCGTTTCATCGTCGTAAAAGTACCCCTTCATCCGAACCAAATCGACCGAACCTCGAAACTCAGCTTCGCGACCAATCGGGATTTGAATAGGAACCGGCTTGGCTCCGAGCCGATCAATAATGGACTGAACGCTGCCATAGAAGTCAGCTCCAATCCGATCCATTTTATTCATAAAGGCGATCCGAGGAACATGATACTTGTCAGCCTGCCGCCAGACCGTCTCAGACTGAGGCTCGACCCCCTGCACCGAATCAAACGCAGCCACGGCTCCATCAAGCACTCGAAGCGACCTCTCTACTTCAATCGTAAAGTCCACATGCCCCGGAGTATCAATAATATTGATCCGATGATCACGCCAAAAGCAGGTCGTTGCGGCTGCCGTGATGGTAATGCCTCGCTCCCGCTCCTGCTCCATCCAGTCCATCGTGGCAGCACCCTCATGAACCTCACCCAGTTTATGAGTCATGCCCGTATAATAGAGAATCCGCTCAGTAGTCGTAGTCTTACCTGCATCAATGTGAGCCATGATGCCAATATTTCTTGTACGATCCAGCGACGTTTGACGAGCCACTTCCACTCCTCTAAAAACAAATGTGCCGCAGATCAAGCCGCATCACACTGCTGCGATAGACGAGCACCCCGATCTGCGAATCGCAGCACGGCTCAACTGCAGCACAGAACGACGTTACCAGCGATAATGGGCGAATGCCTTATTCGCCTCAGCCATCCGATGCACGTCTTCCCGCTTCTTGACCGCAGCCCCAGTGTTATTCGACGCATCAATTAATTCGGCTGCGAGCTTTTCGCGCATGCTCTTGCCACCACGCGTACGAGCAAACTGCGACAACCAGCGCAACGCCAATGAAACGCGGCGAGCCGGCCTGATTTCAACAGGGACCTGATAAGAGGCCCCCCCAACCCGGCGAGATTTTACCTCAACCACCGGCTTCACGTTATCCACCGCCGCCTTAAATACTTTCAGCGGATCTCCACCAGTTTTTTCCTGTATCGCATCGAACGCACCATAGCATATACGTTCAGTGGTACTCTTTTTCCCGCTACTCATCAGAGCATTAATAAACTTCCCAACCAACTTGTCACGATAACGGACATCAGGAAGCACTTCACGCTGGCCCAAAAATCTACTACGTGGCATAGTAACCTATCCAATATCTAGATTAAACTCATCAAACCGATATACCTACTTTGGACGCTTCGCCCCGTACTTCGAGCGACTCTGTTTCCTGCCAGCCACCCCGACCGCATCCAATGCACCGCGAACCAAATGGTAGCGTACACCAGGAAGGTCCTTTACACGGCCACCTCGCACAAGCACGATTGAGTGCTCTTGAAGATTATGCCCAACACCGGGAATATAGGTTGTTACCTCCATCCCGTTCGTCAGACGTACGCGGGCAACTTTTCGCAATGCCGAATTTGGCTTTTTAGGAGTCGTCGTATAAACACGCAAACAGACTCCTCTTTTTTGAGGGCAGGACCTCAACGCTGGGCTCTTTGTCTTGGATTTGACAAACGCCCGCCCCTTTCGAACTAACTGATTGATCGTAGGCATTAGATTCAGATCCTCTTCAACATATCAAGCACTCGGCATCACCTGCAAAGCCGCCGGATTATAATGATGCGATCACCAACTGTCAAGAGGTGAACGACCACAACTTGGTCATGATCGCGCATTTTCTCCCGACACTGCGGACGCAACCGCTTCTGATGACGGAGCATTCAACGACGTTCCAGCACTGACAGCCAGCCCTTCCGGCTTTTCACTCATCACAAACGTATCTCGATACTCCTCAAACCCTGACCCGGCAGGAATGAGACGGCCGACAATGACATTCTCCTTCAACCCTAAAAGATTATCCTCACGGCCATTAATGGCGGCTTCCGTTAAAACACGTGTCGTTTCTTGGAAAGAGGCGGCTGAAATAAAGCTGTCCGTCGTCAAAGCAGCTTTCGTAATACCCAACAGCACAGGTTTTCCTAATGCAGGGGTTCCATTCTTCGAAAGCACCCGCTCATTCTCCTTTTCAAAAACCCCCTTGCTCACCTGGCTACCGGGCAGGAACTGAGTATCGCCAGGATCTTCGACGCGAACCTTGCGCAACATCTGCCTCACAATAATTTCAATGTGCTTGTCATTGATCGAGACGCCCTGCAACCGGTAGACATCCTGCACCTCATCCACCAAGTATTTCTGCAGCTCGTTGGGACCCAGGACATCCAGAATGTCATGAGGATTCGCGGACCCATCCATAAGGGGCTCCCCGGCACGCACCCAATCACCCTCATGCACATTCACATGTTTCCCCTTGGGAATAAAATACTCCTTCACATCGCCCATCTTGTTATCGACCAGCACCTTACGCTGCCCTTTGACAAACCCGCCGTAAGCGACCTCGCCATCAATCTCCGTGATGACGGCCTGCTCTTTGGGCTTTCGGGCTTCAAACAGCTCCACGACCCGGGGAAGACCGCCGGTAATATCTTTCGTCTTTGTGGTTTCTCGAGGAATCTTTGCCAAGACGTCTCCCGGAAACACGGTCGCCCCTTTCTCGACGAAAATATGAGCTCCAACCGGCAATAAATACCGCGCGACGGCATTCGAGCCACCAGGAACCTTGGCGGTCTTGCCACTCTCATCCTTGATCGATACCCGAGGACGAAGCGTCTGACCGGTATGCTCGATAATGACCTTGCGCGACAAACCCGTCACTTCGTCGAACTCATCTTTCATCGTGACGCCTTCAACAATGTCTCCGTAAGCAACCCGACCACCAACCTCTGTCAGGATCGTGAGAGAATACGGATCCCACTCGACTAACTTTTGTCCGACGACAACAGGGTCACCATCCTTGATCTTGATCTTTGCTCCGTATACGACCGGATACTTCTCACGCTCTCGCCCGCTATCATCCACAATCGCAATTTTCGTGTTGCGATTCATGACGACCCATTCGCCATCCTTATTGCGAACCGCAATCCCCGCATTGTGAATGTCAGCGTTCTTCTTCGCATCAAAACTCATGAACCTGATCCGCCCCGCATGCTTGGCCTCAAGCACCGTTTGCTCCACCACCTTACTGGCCGTACCACCGATATGGAACGTCCGCATGGTGAGCTGCGTTCCCGGCTCTCCGATCGACTGGGCCGCGATCACACCGACCGGCTCACCTTTCTCGACCAGACGCCCGCGAGCTAAGTCACGTCCATAGCAGGCTCGACACACGCCACGCGGCGCTTGACAGGTCAAGACCGATCGGATCTTGACACGGTCCACTCCGGCTTCAACGACCGACTTTGTCAGCTCCTCGGTAATCTCTTCGTTCCATGAGACAATGATTTCCCCTGTCACCGGATCCCGAATGTCCTCCGCCGCCAATCGACCAAGAACACGCTCTTCCAAGGGCTGGATGATTTCTCCGCCCTCCACAAGGGCGCTGACGGTAATACCGTCGCGCGTGCCACAATCGATCTCATGAATGATGACATCCTGGGCGATATCAACGAGCCGCCTGGTCAGATACCCTGAATTAGCGGTCTTCAGGGCTGTATCAGCAAGACCCTTGCGCGCACCGTGAGTCGAGATGAAATACTGCAATACCGTCAAGCCCTCACGGAAATTAGCCGTAATCGGTGTCTCGATGATTTCACCTGATGGCTTTGCCATCAGACCACGCATCCCGCCCAACTGACGAATTTGCTGCGAGCTGCCACGCGCACCGGAATCAGCCATCATGAAAATGGGGTTAAACGATTCCGCCTTGCCGGGGTCACCACCGGCCCCGAGCTCCTTCATCATCTCATTGGAAACCTGTTCGGTGACATGCGCCCAGATATCGATGACCTTGTTATAGCGCTCTCCGTTCGTAATCAACCCCTCAGAATACTGCTTCTCGATCTCATTGACCTCTCTCTGTGCCTTCCCAATGAAATCTTCTTTTTTGCTAGGAATGTGCATATTGTCGATGCAGATCGACAATCCGGCCTTTGTAGCGTAGGTAAAACCGATATCCTTGATCTTGTCCAGAAACTCGACCGTGTCACGATGGCCGGTCTGGCGATAAACTGCATCGATAAGCTTGGTCATCTCTTTTTTCGTCATCAGCTTATTCGCATTGGCGAACGGCAGGCCCGCGGGAAGGATCTCTGACAAGAGCACCCGACCGACGGTCGTCTGTACAAGGGCCCCGGCCAAGCGCACCTTGATTCGTGCATGCTCTTCCACTTCACGCGCGTCAAAGGCGACCCGAACTTCTTCGGGTGAGCCGAAAATCTTTCCCTCTCCCTTGGCTCCAAGTCGTTCCTTGGTCAACCAATAACATCCCAACACCATGTCTTGTGACGGCACCGCAATCGGTTTCCCGTTAGCCGGCGAAAGAATGTTATTGATGGACATCATTAAAACACGCGCCTCGACCTGCGCCTCGACGGACAACGGCACATGGACCGCCATCTGATCGCCATCGAAGTCAGCGTTGAATGCCGCACAGACGAGCGGATGCAGACGAATCGCCTTGCCCTCCACCAAAACAGGATCAAAGGCCTGAATACCCAGCCGATGGAGTGTGGGCGCTCGATTGAGCAATACCGGATGCTCGCGGATGACCTCATCGAGAACGTCCCAGACTTCCGGGCGCTCCTTCTCCACCAACCGCTTCGCGCTCTTGATCGTCGTCGCCGCTCCTCGCGCCTCCAGCTTGTGAAAGATAAACGGCTTAAACAATTCCAGCGCCATTTTCTTGGGCAACCCGCATTGGTGGAGACGAAGCTCCGGTCCGACGACAATGACCGTACGACCTGAATAATCGACGCGTTTTCCGAGCAAGTTCTGCCTAAACCGACCCTGTTTCCCCTTGAGCATGTCGCTCAACGACTTCAACGGTCGCTTGTTTGGTCCGCGAATGGCCCGCCCTCGCCGCCCATTGTCAAAGAGGGCATCGACCGCTTCCTGCAACATCCGCATTTCGTTCCGGATAATGACTCCCGGTGCCTTCAGTTCCATCAAGCGCTTTAACCGATTGTTACGATTAATCACGCGTCGATAGAGGTCGTTGAGGTCGGACGTGGCGAACCGCCCACCATCCAGCGGAACCAAGGGGCGGAGCTCTGGGGGAAGAACCGGGATGACATCCATGATCATCCACTCTGGTTTATTGCCTGACTTTCTGAATGCCTCAAGTACCTTGAGGCGCTTCGCGTACTTCTTTTTCATTGCCGCAGAAGTAGACGCCTTGGCTTTTACCTGCAGTTCATCCCATAGTGCATTGATATCTATTTTTCTCAGCAGGTCACGGATGGCTTCGGCCCCAATCCCGACCTTAAACCCGCTTGATCCATACTCAGAAACAAGCGTGCGCAACTTATCTTCCGGAACCAACTCCTTTTCGGATAGATCCGTCGAACCGGGATCCACACACACATAGCTTTCAAAGTAGAGGATCTTCTCCAGCTGCTTTAGACTCATATCGAGCAGAGTTCCGATCCTGCTCGGGACGCCCTTCAGAAACCAAATATGGGCGACAGGCGCAGCCAATTCGATATGCCCCATCCGCTCTCGACGAACCTTCGATTGAATCACCTCAACGCCGCACTTATCACAGACGATCCCTCTGTGCTTCATCCGCTTATATTTTCCGCAATTACACTCCCAATCCTTCGTCGGTCCAAAAATTTTGGCGCAGAAGAGACCATCTTTTTCTGGTTTGAAAGACCGATAATTGATCGTCTCGGGCTTCTTAACCTCGCCATACGACCAGGATCTGATTTTCTCGGGCGAGGCGATGCGGATACGCATCGAATCAAACGAGACGGAATCCCGCTGTTTTTCAAATAGTGTATATACGCCTTCCAAGGTAATGACCTCCTCCGATGCCGGCCACTCGCCGACACACAAGCGGTTAGTCTTGCGTCTTGACTAATTCGACATCAAGCCCCAAGCTCTGCAACTCCTTGACCAACACATTGAACGACTCGGGCAACCCCGGTTCGAGGAAGGGCTCGCCCTTCACAACCGCTTCATACATTCGAGATCGTCCAGGGACGTCGTCTGACTTGACCGTAAGGAATTCCTGCAGTATTGACGCTGCTCCATAGGCTTGCAGAGCCCACACTTCCATTTCTCCTAAGCGCTGGCCTCCGAACTGAGCTTTCCCGCCCAACGGCTGCTGCGTTACAAGCGAATAGGGACCGATGGACCGTGCGTGAATCTTGTCGTCCACCAAATGATGGAGTTTGAGTACATACATATATCCGACGGTCACCGGACTCCCAAAAGGCTCTCCCGTTTTCCCATCAACGAGATGAGCTTGGCCGCTCATTGGCAGCTTCGCCTTCTTGAGTAATTCCTTAATCTCTTTCTCGGAGGCTCCGTCAAATACCGGACTCGCCACTTTCACCCCCAGAGCCTTTGCCGCCCATCCGAGGTGAGTTTCCAGGATCTGCCCTACATTCATGCGAGACGGCACGCCAAGCGGATTCAAGACAATTTCAACGGGCGTCCCATCGGGCAAGTAGGGCATATCTTCTTCCGGCAATACACGAGACACGACGCCTTTATTGCCGTGACGCCCGGCCATCTTATCGCCGACTTGAATCTTGCGCTTCATCGCAATGTAGACCTTCACAAGCTTGATGACGCCTGGCGGCAATTCATCGCCCCGCTTTAGCCTGCCGACTTTTTCGTCATACAACGTTTGCAGGATTTCAATCTGCTCTTTCGCCCTCCGCTCGACATCCTCCAGCTCCTTTTGCTCGTCAGGATCGCTCAGGATGATATGCCGCACAGTGTCGTCGGGCAATCGCTTAAGAATTTCTGCGGTTAATTTCCCCTTTTTCTTCAGGATAACATCGCCGCTTTCGGGATCCATCAAATCGCGTCCCACCACTTTGCCAAGCAAGAGCTTACGGATCTTTTTGGTCTTCTCTTCGTCAATGATCCGCAGCTCTTCATGGTGATCACGCTGCAATTTCATCTGGTCGTCGGTTTCGATACTCTTGGAGCGCTCATCCTTATCCAACCCCTTGCGGGAAAAGATCTTGACATCGACGACAATACCCTCAACGCCGGGAGGAACCGTAAGCGAGGTATCCTTAACATCCCCGGCCTTCTCACCGAAGATCGCCCGGAGCAGTTTCTCCTCAGGAGTCAACTGCGTCTCGCCTTTTGGCGTCACCTTGCCGACGAGAATATCTCCCGGTTTCACCTCGGCGCCGATGCGGATGATGCCGCTTTCATCCAAATTTCGCAGCGCCTCTTCGCCGACATTGGGAATGTCCCGCGTCACGTCCTCTTTGCCCAGCTTGGTATCTCGAGCTTCCACCTCGAACTCTTCAATATGGATCGACGTGAAGGCATCCTCACGGACCAGCTTTTCACTGAGCAAGATGGCGTCTTCAAAGTTATACCCGCCCCAGGGCATGAACGCGACGAGCACGTTCTTCCCGAGCGCCAATTCTCCGTGATCAATGGCCGGCCCGTCCCCAAGCACTTGCCCTTTCTTGACCGGCTGGCCGATCCGAACCACGGGAGTCTGAGTAATACACGTGTTTTGGTTGGATCGCTGAAACTTAATGAGATCGTAAACATCCAACCCCGAATCTTTCCCCTTCTTGCCGTCCTTTGATTCGGCCCGCACCACAATACGAGTTGCGTCAACACTCTCAACAACGCCGGGACGACGAGCCTGAATCACGTATCCGGAATCTCTGGCAACCACCGCTTCCATCCCCGTCCCAACCAGCGGCGATTCCGACGTGACCAAAGGAACAGCCTGCCGCTGCATATTCGATCCCATCAACGCGCGGTTGGCATCGTCATGTTCCAAAAACGGCACCAGCGCCGTCGCGACGCTCACCACCTGCTTCGGCGAAACGTCCATATATTCGATTTTGTCCGGTGTGGCCAGGACAAAGTCCCCCCCGTGACGACACGAAACGGTTTCTGATACCAACTTGCCCGTCCCGTCCAGCCTTGAATTCGCCTGGGCAATGGTGTACTTGTCACCTTCGATCGCCGAAAGAAACTCAATTTCATCCGTCACACGCCCCTTCACAACTTTCCGATAGGGCGCTTCAATGAACCCAAATTGATTAATCCTCGCATAGGTGGCCAGCGACGTGATCAAGCCGATGTTTGGACCTTCCGGCGTTTCAATCGGGCAAATACGACTATAATGGGACGGGTGTACGTCTCTGACTTCGAATCCGGCACGCTCTCTGGTCAACCCGCCCGGGCCAAGTGCAGACAAACGGCGTTTGTGCGTGATCTCAGCCAGAGGGTTCGTTTGATCCATAAATTGAGACAACTGACTGCTGCTAAAGAACTCCTTGACCGCTGCGACCACCGGTTTGGCGTTGATCAGGTCGTGCGGAAGAACCGTCTCCATATCAAGGAGATTCATCCGCTCCTTGATACTTCGCTCCATACGAACAAGCCCCAACCGGAACTGATTTTCAAGCAGTTCACCGACCGATCGTACACGGCGATTGCCCAAATGATCGATATCGTCGATTTCACCCTTCCCAATCTTCAGATTCACGAGATAGCGAATGACTTCTACGATATCCTGGGCCGTCAGGGTTCGTTGCTCGAGCGGCAAATCCAAACCGAGCTTCTTATTGAGCTTGAGACGACCGACGGGCGAGAGATCATAGCGCTTGGAGTTCAAGAAAAGGTTATCGAACAAGGCCCGCGCGGTATCGACCGATGGAGTTTCACCCGGTCGCAACCGGCGATAAATCTCGACCATCGCCTCTTCCTTGGAGCCGATCTTCTCCATCTCCAACGTATCGAGAATTACCGGCGTGGCTGTCGCCATGTCCAGATAGATAACCTTAAATTCCTCGACATCGCTCTCGACGATTTGTTCGACGATCTCGGGAGTCAACCGCTGATTCTTCTCCGCCAGCTTGTTTTTCTTTGAATCGACCAGCTCCGTAAGAATGGCGCGACCCACCAACTCTCCGGGAAGCATGGGAATCTCCTTGACTCCGGACGCCTTCAGCTTGGCGATCATTCCCTTGGTCAGTCGAGCTCCCTCCCGCACCAGCGTTTCCTTGCTATTCTTGTCAGTCACTTCCGCCGAACACCGAAGTCCATGATGAATCTCTGGGTCCAGCTTGCGGAACATCTTGCCCTTCGAGACGCGAATCTCCTCTACGGGATAGTACATCTTGAGCAAATCGTCGCTTGAAAAGCCGAAAGCCTTCAACAAAATCGTTGTGGGCATTTTCCGTCGACGATCGATCCGGACATAGAGAATATCCCTTGCATCAAACTCGAAATCGAGCCATGAGCCTCGATAAGGAATAATACGCGCCGAGTACAAGACTTTCCCGCTCGCATGCGTGCGTCCTTTATCATGAGTAAAGGAGGCACCCGGCGACCGATGAAGCTGACTGACGACGACTCGCTCCGTTCCGTTGACGATAAAGGTCCCTCGTTCAGTCATCAGCGGCAATTCACCGACATAGACCTCTTGCTCCCGCACATCCAGCACCTTCTTACGAGGCCCCTTATCTTCCTTGTCAAACACCACCAAGCGGACACGAAGCTTCAGTGGAACCGCAAACGTCATACCCTGTTCGAGACATTCGCGCTCGTCGTACTTTGGCGCACCCAGGGTGTAACTCGAAAATTCGAGCACAGCCGTGTTGTTGTAGTCGGGAATAGGGAATACGCTGGCCAACGCCGCCTGCAATCCATAATCTTTCCGACGATCCGGCTCGACCTCAAACTGCAGAAACTCCTCATAGGAACGCTTCTGAATTTCGATCAGATCCGGAATATCGATGTTAGTTCGGATGCGAGAAAAATCTTTCCGCTCGACGAATTCTTGAAGCGTCGTTTCGGACATTCCTACTCCTCCACACTGGTTGGCGGTGAACAGCCGTCACCGGCCACGACATTGACGAACCGATCGACAGCGATCGACCTTTCATCAATGCACAATGACCAGTGACGATAGATGGACGATATCCTTACTTCACTTCGACCTTTGCACCGCTTTCTTCGAGCTTTTTCTTCATCGTATCCGCTTCTTCTTTTGCAACTCCCGTCTTGACCGGCTTCGGAGCGCCCTCTACCAGATCCTTCGCCTCCTTCAAGCCCAGACTCGTAAGCTCTCGAACAACCTTGATAATCTGAATCTTCTTGTCCGCCGGCGCAGAAGCAAGAATGACATCGAATGACGTCTTCTCTTCAGCCGGAGCAGCAGCCCCACCGCCTGCCGCCGGTGCCGCCGCTACCGCAACCGGAGCGGCCGCCGTGACGCCGAACCGTGACTCCAATCCCTTGACAAGTTCAGCCAGATCGAGCACGCTCATACCCTCGATCGCCTTAATCAATTCCTCTTGTGACAATTTTCCTTCTGTAGCTGGCATTTCCCCGTCTCCTTTCCGTTTATCCTGAATGGCTGCAATGACCCTGACAAATTTCGACAACACCGCACTCAATGTATACACAACGCCGCGAATCGGCCCTTGCATGGCCGAGAGCAACATCGCAATAAGCACTTCTTTTTTAGGCAGTTTTGCAACAGCCACCAGATCAGCGGGATGAAGGAGCTTGCCCTCCAACACACCGGCCGTCATTTTAATCTTCTCTTCTCGCTTTTCGGCCCCGATAAAATCCTTCAGGACTTTAGTAGGCAACACCGGATCATCGTACCCGATGACCACACCGGTCGGTCCCTTGAGATGCAGCTTGAGACCAGCCAACGCAGTGCCCTCAGCAGCACGCGCCGCGAGCGTATTCTTCACGATTCGGTATTCGGCCTTCACCCCTCGGAGCTGCTTACGCAGCTCAGTGACTTCATTGACAGGAAGACCGACGCATTCCGTCAAGATAGCCAACCTGGCGCGACCGAACTTTTCGGCCAATGCCGCCACTGTCGTAACCTTTTCTTCCTTCTTCATCACGCTCCTTCTTCGAGGATTCGCCATCCACCATTGATTAATCGGAACCTACCGGGATTTCCCGAGCAACCAAAAATGACCGACGTCCTTCATCTAACTCCACTGCTTTGCCAGCGCGATGGTATCTAATTTCACTCCCGGCCCCATCGTGCTCGCAATCGTGGCGCTCTTGAGATAACGCCCCTTGCAGGAGGCAGGCTTTGCCTTGATGACAGACTCAAGAATGGCCGATGCATTGTCGTAGAGCTTTGCCGGATCAAAGGACACTTTTCCGACCGGTACATGTACAATGCCGGCCTTTTCAACCTTGAATTCAACGCGTCCTTTTCGAATGTCGGCCACAGCCTTCCCAACTTCGAATGTGACCGTCCCCGTCTTAGGATTCGGCATTAAACCTCGCGGTCCAAGCACCTTGCCGAGCTTTCCGACAGACGCCATCAGATCCGGAGTAGAAATCGCACAATCAAAGTCCATCCAGCCGCCCTTGATTTTTTCCATCAGGTCATCGGAACCCACATAATCGGCCCCCGCCTGCCTCGCCTCCTGCTCTTTTTCGCCTTTAGCAAAGACCAGCACCCGAACCTTCTTCCCCGTTCCGTGAGGAAGCGCCGCAGTCCCGCGAACAAATTGATCCGAGCGCTTTGGGTCGATCCCAAGGCGCAGCGCCAGATCAACGGACTCATCAAACTTTGCAAACGCCGACCGTTTCACGGTTTCAACCGCTTCACGCAACCCGTAGACCCGCGGCTCAACATTCTTGAGCGCCGCATTCATCTTCTTTCCCATAACCTGCTGCTCCTTCGGTCTCGAAATTAACCCTGAATCACAACACCCATGCTGCGCGCGGTCCCTTCGATGATCCTGGCGGCCCCCTCTACGTCGGCCGCGTTTAGGTCGACCATTTTTTTGCGCGCGATCTCATTCAGTTGCTGTCTGGTGATTTTTCCCACTTTATCTTTCTGCGGGACACCAGAACCCTTAATGACTCCCGCTGCCTTCTTCAGCAAATCAGACGCCGGAGGGGTCTTCATGATGAAGCTGAAGGTACGATCCTTATAGACGGTAATGACCACGGGGATGATACTGTCCCCCTCCTTCTGAGTCTTGGCATTAAACTGCTTACAAAACTCCATAATATTGACGCCATGCTGGCCCAGCGACGGGCCCACAGGAGGCGCTGGATTGGCCTTGCCGGCCGGGATTTGCAATTTAATTTGCGCTGAAACTTCTTTTGCCATGCGTTCCCCTCCCCAGCTTTCAGTCCTCAGCTTTCAGCACCAACTGAGCGCCGACGGCTGACTGCTGCATTAAATCCGTTCAACCTGCAAAAATCCCAATTCGACAGGAGTTGATCGACCAAAAATACTGACCATGACTTTCAATCGACTATGATCCTGATCAACTTCGTCCACCACACCATTGAAACCCAGAAACGGGCCATCGATAATGCGGACATTATCGCTCTTGATGAATTTGACTTGCTCACGAGGTTCCGCCTGGCCCGCATCAACCTGCTTGAGCAAGGACTCGACTTCCTCATCGCTGAGCGGCGTCGGCACGACCCCGCCGCCGACAAATCCCGTCACCTTGGGAGTCTCCTTGATCATCTGAAGCGTTTCGTCCGCCACAGGAGACTCCAGCTCCACCAAGACATAACCCGGGAAGAACTTCCGACGAGAGGTTCGCCGCTTTCCGTCCTTTATCTCGATCACGTCTTCCGTTGGAACAAGAACCTGCCCAACCTTCTCCACAAGCCCCATTTGACTTGCACGCTCCATGAGGCTGGTCTTTACACGCCCCTCAAAACCCGCGTACGTATGTATGACGTACCAGTTTTTTATCATGCACCACCCTCAGGTCTTGAATGAAGTACCGCCATGGTTCTCTTCTCAGCCGGATTCAAATGAGTTTCCCAACCAACCAGGAGAGGAATGAGTCAATGACGGACAGATAGACCGACATCAGGATACAAAACACGATCACGACCGTCGTCGAGCCGATCGTCTCCGCACGGCTCGGGAACGAGACTTTTTTCATTTCAGTCCGCACATCCGTCACAAACAACCGAATTGACTCTGTCATACGCTTGAACATACAGATACTCCGCGCTTTACCGCCTCACAAACACGACACTCCCTACAAACCTGTCAACCATTCGCCGAATTACCCACAAGACCGCCCCTTCACCCCTATGGACAACAACTGAAGCACGCTGAGCTTGGCAGGGGCACTAGGATTTGAACCTAGACTCTCGGTTTTGGAGACCGATGTGCTGCCATTGACACCATGCCCCTACTAGAACGTACGGCGTGAGGCATCAGCCAATCGGTGAGGCTCCCCACCCCAAACGATTCACCCTTCACACCTCGCCCTACTTCACCTCTTTATGAGGCACGTGCTTCCGGCAGAACTTGCAGAACTTATTCCGTTCCAACCGATCCGGATCGTTCTTCTTATTCTTCATGGTCGAGTAATTCCGCTGCTTGCAGAGCGTACAAGCCATGTCGATGATCTCGCGCATCTCAACTCTCCTTAGCTGTCAGATGACAGCGCTCAACTTCAGGCCAAGATTTCCGTCACGACGCCAGAGCCGACCGTCTTACCACCTTCGCGCACCGCAAACCGCAACCCCTGATCCATCGCGATCGGACTGATCAACTCCGCCGTCACACTCACATTGTCCCCCGGCA
>CAADGK010000084.1 GCA_900696515.1 uncultured Nitrosospira sp.
ATTTGGTCCGAACGAGGAAGGAATGCCGATAACATGCTCAAACACCGAAGCCTGGAAATGCTAGAAGATCCTGGGATGTCTTTTACCGATGCTCTGTCGGTAATGGAAAATCTCGTCTGCGCGCTGGCCTGGATTATACGCCATCCATCGCCGCAGAAAACCCCTTAACCAGGCCTTCGTGAATCGTCGCGACAAGTTAGGACGCGAAAGGGTGCCAGGAACCTCTGTGTCCCCTCCCGCTTTGCGCCTGAGCACGTCCCCGCCACTGGTCAGCGTCACTGCAAAAGACTCGCATACCACCATCAGCACCTCCGAGTCCTAAGACAACAGGAGCTCGACGCCGTCAAATGTGGGGAACAGCGATTGCGCAGCCCTGTGCAACGTCAGCATCTGCACAGGTGTTTCGCCCCATCTACTGCAACGGCCGGCAGAGCCTGATCACCTTGGCTTGAATCCGAAGTGATTGCGTCTGTTCGTTCAGCGGAATAGGCGCGTAGGGTAGATTGGCACGCTCGAACACCCACTTCCGGCCTCGCCTCCGAATGAGTTAAGAGCGCGCGCTTTTAGCTGACGGCCGACAATCGGGGAGGGGGAAGGGGACGATCCATCAAAGCTCTGCTGCGGTCGAGTTTGGTATGCGCCTAGAGACGGTCCTGCTGTCAATTCTAGTCTAGCCGGGGTTATGCCCAGGTGCCGTCTTCCTTCAGCTGGGCCATGATATCGCGTTCCCACTGGTGATATTCATCAGGGCTGGCCCATAACTTATCCCATGCACTGTTGAGGAGGGTGTGGACTTGGTCAGCGGTACGGGGTGCGACGGTCCGGCAGCCGATCTTCCTTGTGCCTTCGAGCGCGTGAATCGCGGCTTGCTGCAGGATGTGCTTGGGGCATGCCTTGCGGTAGGTGGGATTGGGTTTGACGCCGGTGGCGGCGCAGAGTGACTCCCACTTCTGTTGGATGGGCTTGGCTTGATCTTGGAGATTAAGGAGATCGAGTCCAGCGAGGATGGCTTCCATGCGTGCTTGGTCAGGGGGATGAGAGAGATTCTTAAAGGGACGGACATCGAACGGGTCGACTTCACGTTTGGCGGTCAGGTGGAAGTGGGCCCACGCGTACGCTGGTCCAAGGGTATAGGTTGCGAAGAGGTCACAGAAGAGTTCGATAGCCCATTTAAACCATGAGCGCTCAAAGTGGCGTAACTCGAAGTCACGGTAATCGCGCGGGCCTGTCTCGCGGGCGGCTGCAGCGCGCGCTTCCTCGTAATGTTGTGCGATGATGGTGAGGAATTTCGCAAGCTCGTGCTGGAAGGGTTCGATTTTTGGATTATTGGGGATGACGATGAGCGGATGGCCGAGCTCATGATAAAGGTCAGGAAGATGAAGGAGGAAGTCGGCCTCGGCTGGTGGCACTTGAAGCAGGCGTAGCGATGGGATGGTGGAGAAGTAATCACGAGACGTGCATGTAGCGGTAGGGGGGGTGAGGGGGTAGCGGATTTCCTTGTGGATCTCAAAGACGAGCCGGTTGAGGAACAGGTCGTCGGGATGCGGGCGGGTGAGAGTGAGGATAGCGGTGGTCTCGAGCCAGGAAAGGTCTTCAAGAGCGCGGCGGAAGAAACGGATGCGTTGCTTAAGGACGTCCTTCATAAG
Source organism: uncultured Nitrosospira sp. (assembly GCA_900696515.1). GTDB lineage: Bacteria > Nitrospirota > Nitrospiria > Nitrospirales > Nitrospiraceae > Nitrospira_D. The sequence continues at coordinate 1,647 of CAADGK010000084.1, forward strand.
GATGACGGGGTCGGTAACTAGATATTCGAGTTGAGAGATGACTTGATCGATCCGTTCTTCGCAGAGCTGTTGGAGAGCGATGAAATCCTTGAAACCAACTGGATTCGGAATCTTTGCCTTGAGGATTCGAGCCCGTTCCTGGGCTTGCCGGATTGCAACGCTGAGATAGCCTTCGATCATGCTCTGCCTTTGATACGTGCGACTGTACTGGCGCACTCCTTGTCGATCGCCATGGCGATCTGTTCGAGTTGCCTGAGCTCATCTGCGTTCGGTGGACGCTGTTCGAGGCTATTCGCCAGCGATTCGCACACCGTGAGCCCTTGTCCGACAACGGATGGAAGCTCCTGCTTGAGAATAACCGCGATAAACAGGCTTGCAGGACTGCTGGATTTTCTGTTTGCAATATCTCGGAGGAGTGCCGCAATTTCTTTCCTGGATCTCAGTGCGGCGTCCGCGTGAGGGTCGCGCAGGCCGATGAGAGCCCGGTCAAGGTTGTCCGCGTAGCTGCGGAGTTGCTCGTAGATGTTACCGTGAAGTCCAATGTCACTCATGGGCTTCTACCTCCTCGGTTTCGGATGGAACCTCGTCGGCTTCGGTGTCTTCTTCACCAAAGGTGAGGGCGTCTTCGTCATAGCCGCCCGCGTGCTCCGTGAGCCTGATATCCGTCAACTTAAGCGTGAATGGGTATCGGGAGCAGTCCTCTGGGCGTGTGAGGGGTAGGCAAGCCTGGGCATAGATGTCCTCCAGCACATCAATGAAGGGCATCTGACCTGCGATGTATTTCACGTGGAGCGGTTTGGCCGTGCCCTGACGAAGGAATTCCCTACCCGTGGAGCAGATATACCCGTCCCTGCTGTTCAGGATCATGTAGGAGCCGAGCTGGGGGTTATCGATGAAGTCGTGCCCACTGGGCTTTGTCTCGACGTCGAAAAGACGGAATGGCGCGGCGGAGTTCTTGTGAATTTCAACGAATGTCGGCTTGATTCCGGCAGGCAGATGGCCGTCCCTGGTGAGTTGGTCGATGGCTTCGTGCACCCCGTCCATCTCGGGTGGGTAGATGCAGCCGTCTCGCTGGATGACGATGTTTTGGATCTGCTTCATTGGCAGGATTTCATCCTTTCGCAGGCCTTCTAGCAGGATCTTCTTTACGAGGGACTTGGTGAGCTTCTCCTTCAGGCTGGAGGTGGCAAGCTCGGTCCTAATATCCGGTCCAGACTTCCCCATGAAGGTGAAGCAGGCCGTGTGAAACTGGACGTCGATGGTGATGGTGAGATCGGCATGGAGCGGCGTCGCCAGGACGAACGGCCAGCATTCGTTGAGGAGCAATACCTTGTTGATAGCGACACCGCGAAGGTATCCGTTCAGCTTACCTCGGAACTCTCGAGCTGGTAGGTAGGCCGGACCGTTTGGGCTACTATGGACGAGCCGGTAGCATTCCTGCGGGACTGTCGTGTGGGTAACAGCGGCATAGAGGCTGCGCTTCCGGAGTTGGTGCATGAGCATGGCGGCGAGCTGGTCGTGTTGGCGGGCCCGGCGGTCGGTAGTCTCGTGAATCATGACGATCCCGAATCCTGGTTCGCGAGCCGCGGCATCAACTGCGTCAAGTATCGCTCTGCCCTGAGCGGCGTAGGTCTTGTCGACACGGTCGTTGTATGGGACGAGGATGGGATCGTATGGAATTTCCTGTGGGTAGATGTCTCTGACGGCCCTCTTAAGGTCTTCGAAGTAGGCCGGGCCGTAACTGTCGATGACGGACTGAGGGACGATCAGGTATTGGCGATCGAGTTGCTTCCTCACATGCGGTCCAATATTGGCGTCGTACAGGGCGGAGATCCGTGCATGACCGAGTTGGCTGAGACTGACGTGGGTGGTGTGCGGCGTCGCCCGTACCGAATAAATGGTATTGTTGCCGAATGCCAGGTCGGGCGGCATGAAGAAGCTCTTGGGGATGCTGATGGGTTTGGGTCCGACGCGTACTGTGAGACCATTGTTGTGCACATGGGTAAGTTCAGAGGCCACGAACGCGTGGATGGACCCCCGTCGGCGGTGGGCCGGGAGGATGGTTGTCCTATGCAGTGGCTGGATGCGGGCGTCGCTCGTGTCGTAGATTCGGTAGCAGAGAGGAGCAGCGGCGTGACGGACCTCATGGCCCTGCATGTACTGGATGGCGGAGCTTTCGGGGTCGAGCTTGACCACTTCTGGTGGCAGGGGCTTTCGGGCCTTCAGTTGGATGTAGTCGTAAAGGGAGATGTTCTTCCCATTGCCGTCAGGGATAAGCTGTTCTTTCAGATTTAGGCCAGAGTGGTCGTGCAGCTTGATCTCATACCAGCTGTTACCGAACCGGTAGACGTATCGGGAACCCTTGTATCTTCGGATGTCCTTGCGAGGGATGCGGGCAGGCAGTGGATTGCTCGCGACATACTTGTAAGTGACATCGACGCAGACTCCGAACTTCGTCTGGTCGGTCGGGACGACGCGGATAATGTACCCGGAGTAAACGGCGATTCCCTCCTTCTCGAGCATGGCTATCCGCTCAAAGAAGGGGTGTCTCGCACCGGGCTGCCAGTAACGACTGTTGTTGTAGAGCCCTCCGCTAATGGTGAACTGGAGGAACTTGGCGCAGAGGGTCTCCGTCTCCGGGGTTGGATTTTCGAAGTCTAGCGTCAGGAACTCGTCGGTCACGTCGAGGTGGGCGGTGGCTCTGACCAGCTGGAACGGTGAAGGCGGGTTGGAGGCATCCTCTGGAACGACGAGGTATGGCTGGCCATTGCGCGGGATGACCATGACTGGCTTTCGCAAATGGCGCGTGAGTTTCTGGGTGAGGATTTGGACGTTGTGATCGTACTCCTCATCATTGGCTGCAAGCCCGCGAATGCGGTAGAGCCGGCAGCGATATTTCAGCTCGTGCAGGTTAGTGATTGGAAAAACATCGGTTTCAAGACGGCTCATTGCGCTACCCCCAGCACATCTTCTTGAATGGACACGTCTGACACGTCTTTGGGTCTTGGGCCACGGGTAAGTCCTTTGGCTTAAGGTCGTCCTCACCATCCCCCAGCGCTAGTTGCATTTCCGTGGCGGAAAAGGAGATGAAGTCCTCCGCATTGACGACATCTTCGGCGGTCGCCGTGTGCGTGCGCATCGTACCGGTGAGGAGTTGGATTTCGAGGAGTTCAATCTCGTGTGCTCCATGCCGAGTTCCATTGGTGGGCCAGTCCCTGTGAGGCGTGCAGCGTGAGAAAGCGATCGCTCCGGCGACTAGCTGGAGCCAGTAATCGCGGAGAGGACGCGCGTTCACCTTCCAGTCGAAGATGGCTGGAATCGTGGCGTGCCGAAACAAGAGGAGGTCCGGAACGACTTGGACTGTGACCTCGCCATGCCTAAAGCTGAGGGAGCGCTGGGGGATGAGCCTGTCGGCTTTGTTAAGGATATTCCAGAGCGGCTCGGTTCTGTAGAAGTTCTCCAAAGCCGTGTGCATCTCGGCGCGGGCATTCTGGAACATCTCCTCCGTGAGGGGAATACCGTACTCCGTTTCGAAGAAGCCAGCACTTTCAGTCACGTTCAGCCGTTGTCTGCGTTGGAGGTCGAAGAGTTCGTCGCCCTTTCGTTTCGCAGCCCGCAGGTTGCACGGGCGATTCCACACGATAGACGGGATGATGGTGTCACTGATGATCGTGTCAACGATCTTGCCCCGCCAGGCCTGGAGGCCTTCCAGCTTGGAGAGTCGGTGTGCCTCGCGACGCTGGGAGTCCTTGGCACGCGAGTTCGCGTAAACTCTCTTATAGAACCACTGCCGTGGGCACTTGCGGAAGCTCGCGTGCGAGGAGAATGACCATTTCATTTTCTTCGTTTGTCTCTCCTGGCTCGGGAGCGCAGGAAGAAGAGGTAGTCAAGCAGTTCCTGCTCCTCTTCACTGCTGATCTTGCCAAGCCGGTCGAATACAGCCGATGCAGAGCGCGAATCGGGGATACCACCTCCAGGGACTGGATATCCCGCCTGTTCCATGAGAGTCTCGTAGGGCACACTGTAGAGTTGGGCTAGCTTGTAGAGCATCAACGGGGACGGCTGCTTCACCTTCCCGGATTCGAGCTGGCTGAGGAATGCGTTGGAGATGCCGGTCTTCTCCTCGACATTGCGAAGAGACATACCTTTGGCGTCACGGACTGATTTCAGGTAGGTTCCGAGCATTGGTTGTTCCTCTTTTCTCATGGTGCTAAGAATACTACGCCTTGCTTGATAAGTCAAGCAATATGGTAACCCGCTCGCGAGACCGAGAGATTGGTAACGGAACGCTGAGGCGACAGGGAGTGGGTCAGTTTGAGTCGTAATGGGGAAACGGGATTCCGGTACCAGGAAAGCAGGGTAGGAAGAGGCTGGCGAGAAAGACTCGAATCTCCAAACGATGGTTTAAGAAACAACCTGGCAGGGAGTTTGATCCACCGTTGAGCGGGTACAAAGGCCGTCGGTGCAGATCAAATTTGTTGAGACTCTGGTCATTCTACGGCCCTAATCCCTCTGTTCTAAAAGTGTTCACCAGATGTTCACCAAGAGGCCGGAACTGGTCGGTTTAGGCGGGAAGAGATCGGATGTCGGGGATCGGGGGAGCGCGTTGTGCGCCGCGATTCTCTTGAGGAATATGCAGCTTAGCCGGTGAAGGGGAAAAACGAGACGCGGCTTATGAGTCCGCTGCTCTGCCAACTGAGCTACACCGCCACGGCAGAATCAAAGGCTGGCTGAAACGAATCGCCATATTAGCCGAAGAGCCCGTAAGGTGTCTACCGTGTCCCG
>CAADGK010000085.1 GCA_900696515.1 uncultured Nitrosospira sp.
ATCATCAGCCGAAGTTGACCCTTTTATTCTGATGTGAAATTGACCCCTCCCCCGAGTTGAATCTGCATGTGATGGCGCTATGACTCCGACTGGGCCGCGTCACCGACAGGGGACTTGAAGAGCCCCGCCTTCCGCTTCTCTCGCAATCGATAGCTCTCACCTTTAATATTGATCGTGATGGAATGGTGGAGGAGCCGGTCGAGAATCGCCGTGGCGATCACCGGATCGCCAAACACGTCGCCCCAGGCGCCGAGGCTCTGATTGCTGGTGAGCAGGATCGAGCCCTTCTCATAGCGCCGAGAGATGAGCTGGAAGAACAGATTGGCGCCTTGCCGATCAATGGGGATATACCCGATCTCATCAATGATCAAGAGCTGGGGCTGAGCCAGCACCTTGAGCCGGTCCTCCAGCCGGTGTTCGGAGAGCGCTTTGCCGAGCGTCGCGAGGAGGCCCATGGCGGTCGTAAACAAGACGCGGTGGCCCTGTTCACAGGCCGCGATGCCCAGGGCCACGGCCAGATGCGTTTTGCCGACGCCGGGCGGCCCGAGGAACAACGCATTCTCGCCCTGCTCCAGATAGCGCCCGGTGCCGAGTTCACGGATCAGTTTCACATCAATGGAGGGCTGGACCTTAAAGTCGAACGTCTCCAGCGTCTTCTGGAACGGGAACCGCGCCATCGCCAACCGCATCGCCAGATGCTTGTCGGTCTTGGCCTGCACCTCGCGCCGCAGTACCTCCTCTAAAAAGTCGGTATAGGAGCGTTCCGCCTTGGCCGCCTGCTCCAGTAAACTCGGCAGTTCGGCGGCAACTTGATAGAGGCGCAGGCGCTGACAGTGTGCCTGGAGTCGCTCCAGTTGGGGCGTGCTCATGAGGCACCGCCCGGTTCGGCCACGGCGGCATAGAGGGCCAGATCCCGGACCATCACCTCGCCGAGGTCCCCATACCCAGGATCCCACTGGGGCGGCCGGGGCGTGGGGGCGGGTCCGCCCGCGCGCAGCAGCCCGCGATAGTGCGCCCGATCCACGACCACCGCATGGCGCGGGGACTTGGCATGCCGCGCAATGCAGACCCCGCCATGGAAGATTTCATAGTGGCGACTGCTCTCCTGCACGTGGACGGTCGTGCCGACATACTCCACCGGCACAGAATAGCGGGCGGCCGCGATGGCGACGAGCGCATCGGCCGGCACGCGGCGCAGACGCACCCGTTCATAGTGATAGGGGGACCGCGAGCCCAGCGGCGTGAGCGTCTCCCGGGCGAAGCGCTCGATCGGCCGCTCATGCGTCGTCCCATGGACGCGCTGATCCGCGACCGTCACCGTCCACTCCTGCAGCCAGGCGTTCAAGGCGTCCCACGACGCAAACCGGCGGCCCGCGAGGGCATTGCGCTTCACATATTTCACGCCGCTTTCTACTTTGCCCTTGGTCTGTGCCCGATACGGCTGGCAGGCCCGCGGCGTAAACCCATAGCGCCGCGCAAAATCCTCCCAGACCGGATGCCAGAGCACGCGGCCCTCGCGCCGGCCCAGGACCAGGGTCCGGGGGTTATCGTACAGACACTCCAACGGCACGCCGCCAAAATGCTGGAAGGCCCGCTCATGCCCATCGAGGAGCGCACTGAGCCGTTCATGCGGATAAGCCGACGCCCACAGTCGGCGAGAGTACCCGAGGGTGAACACAAAGATGTGGATGACTTCCAGCCGGTCGCCAATCCAGAGACGGGTTTGGCCAAAATCCACTTGGGCTTGCTGGCCCGGAGTCGTCTCAAACCGCACAGTCGCCACGGTCGCCCAGGCGCGATCGACGCGGAGCGGCTGAATCGCCCGTTGCACTTGTTGGTAGGTCCCCGCGAATCCTACCGTCTGCAGTTCCCGATGGAGCACCCGGCCGTTCCAATTCACTTCGGGGCCGCGGCGTTCCACGAATGGCCGATAGGGATCGATCTGACTGGGGCGGGGTCCCGACGGCCGCGGGCGCCAGCCCCCCAGCCGTTGCCACCGCTTCACGGTATTGCGGGCCACGCCGAGATCCCGCGCAATGGCTTTGATACGCTCGCCGCGCTGTAGTCGCGCCAGCACCTCTCGCACGCCGTCTTCTCGCAGCATCCCATCCTCCTCCGTTCGAGCCGTCTCCCGAGAAGAAGGTAGTGGGGTGCGCACTGGTTCTGCTAGCTCCATGGGTGTCCTCTCCTGGTTGTGGGGGAGGGGTCCATTTCACATGATGACAGGGGTCAATTTGGCATGATTACTGACACCCTGGAACCATAAGCACCTCTGGCGGGTGTACTGTCAGTTGCGGTTGAATTTGCCACGATGGACCAAGAGGTGGCTTCCGGTTCGCCTGCGCCAACCTCTGGTCGTGGTGCCACAGTCGAATACGACTTGGGCCGTGGACTTCATGAGCGACACGCTCTATGGCGGCCGGCGGTTCCGCACATTGAACGTGTTGGAGGAAGGGGTGAGAGAGGGACTGGCCATTGAGATTGATTCATCCCTCCCGGCCGAGCGCGTGATCCGGGTGTTGGGGCAGGTCGTGATTTGGCGCGGACGGCCGCGGGCGCTTCGGCTCGCCAATGGCCACGAGCTGATCCCGACCGGTTTATGACCTGGTGTGCCGACCGCGGATCGAGCTGCGATACATCCAACCGGGCAGGCCGGATCAGAATGCCTTCATCGAGCGCTTCAGTCGAACCTACCGGACGGAAGTACTCAATGCCTATGTATTCGAGTCCCTTGATCAGGTCCGGGAGATCAGCGCTGAATAGTTACAGAGTTACAACGAAGAGCGGCCGCACGATGCGTTGGCGGGCCTTCCGCCGGCGCTCTATCGTGCCCAGCTTGAAGTGACGTCCCCCCGGAAAACGACGGCAACCTAAAACGAGAGTAAGATGGCAGCTTCGGCGGTCCTCGACGAAAGGAGTGGATCGATGAAGCGGTCGAAATTCTCCGAAGAGCAGATCGTCTATGCTATCCGGCAAGCCGAGAGTGGCACCCCGGTGGGGGATGTCTGTCGGCAGCTCGGGATTGCCGAACAAACCTTTTACGCCTGGAAAAAGAAGTATGCGCATCTGGGCGTGAGCGAACTCCGCCGGCTGCGGCAGGTGGAAGAGGAGAACGCTCGGCTCAAACGCCTGGTCGCCGACCTCTCGCTCGACAAGCACATGCTGTCGGAGGCCTTGCGAAAAAAAGTCTAAGGCCCGCACGCCGTCGAGAACTGGCCGCGTGGTTTCAGGACACGTTTCAGGTCAGTTGCCTGCGGGCCTGTCGGTTGGCGCAGTTCAGTCGGGCCGCGTGGTATCGCCGGAGTCGAGCGAAGGATCAATCGGCGCTCCGACTGCGCATTCGAGATTTCGCCCAGGCTCGACCGCGCTTTGGGTACCAGCGGATTTGGGTGTTGCTGCGGCGAGAGGGCTGGCTCGTCAACCGGAAGCGAGTCCGTCGGTTGTACCGCCTGGATGGACTTCAGTTGCGGATGCGGGTGCGGCGGCGCAAGCACATGGCCTTGCATCGCGGCCCCGCGCCGATGCCGAACGGTCCTCGCGAGCGCTGGAGTATGGATTTTGTGCATGATACGCTCGCCGATGGGCGGCCGTTTCGAATCTTGACGGTCGTCGATAACTGGAGTCGCTCCAGTCCAGTCGTGGAGGCGAGGGGGCGGATGTCCGGGGAGATCGTCGGCCAGCTCCTCGATCGCGTCCTCGGCGAGGCGACGGGGCCCCGCTCCATCACGGTCGATCATGGGACGGAATTCCAATCGCGCGCGCTAGAAGACTGGGCCTATCGGCGGGGCGTCCAGCTCGACTTCATTCGACCGGGCAAACCCGTGGAAAATGCCTTCATTGAATCATTTAATGGGCGGCTGCGTGACGAGTGCTTGAACGTGCACCAGTTCGCCTCACTGGCCGACGCACAAGCAGTCCTCGAAGCCTGGCGGCTCGACTACAATACACGCCGCCCGCATAGCTCACTCGGCCACCTGACGCCGAGTGAGTTCGTCCGACAACGTCAGGAAGAATGGATCGTCGAAGAAGTCGTCTGCTCTGCTTAAAAGTTGTCTCGAAACGGGGGCAACGTCAGAAGCCCGAAGTTCTCCTTTGGCAGTGTAGCCTTGACGGGGGAGCTTACACTGGAACTTCTCGCACATCGCGCGTCGTCCAATTGCGTGTTCAAAATGATTCTCTTCAGTGGAATGAGAGTATCGTTATAGATACGTACTGTATCTTTTGAGATACCTAAATTGGACCTTCAGTTGCTCCGTCCCAACTCTCCCCTGCATTAAATCCCTCAAATTGTTGCAGTACATTACATCGCAGAATTAGCAGTCTAATTTTTAGACTGGCCCTTAAATTGCTTCCGGTTCGAGCACTACCCCAAAATTAATGGAAATGCATTGCGATGGTTTTTCCACGGGAACATAGGTTGACTAAGTAATTCCAGTCAAGGCTAGGGCTCATTCGTGATCCCGGTAGAAATACGATTGTTAGAGTCCAATATGGAGTTACAGAGATGGACATGGATGAGCGTTTGAAACGATTGTTTAACCCACATCGTGGGCTCACATCCTGGGCCAGCTATTTGCCCCTCATTCTTATTATGTCTATCCTTTGCATAGGTTTAGCCGTAGCGGGTGAAACTTCCATGCAGTCCAGGAAAACAGGTCAAGAATTAACAAGTAAGGTAATGAGAGAACCGTGGAGCATTCCTCTTGCCCCTGTGTGTAAGAAACATTTGCTAATTAATGAATCGGATGGTTGGGCGAGTCTGAGTCCGCGCTTAATGAAGGAAGCTCAAGACGAATACAATGAGGAAATTAGGAAGGGCTGTGTGGATGTTTCAAGCCGAGCGATTCAAGAGAAGGTCAACACTTACATATGGATGGAGAAGCAGCTGCCGGCCACGGTCGGATTAAAGAAACCTGTATCTGTTGATTACAAGCTGTACAGTAAAAAATGCAGTCAGCTTTTATCCGCAATCAACGAAAAGATGAAGCCAGGAGGCCTGGGAGACATTTCTGTAGATTTAGGGGTTTATCAGAGAGATTGCATAGCTAGGTTTCCTCAGTTGGCTCCGGCTGAGGATGCAGAGTATTTTCAGGCGATAAGTAACCGCATCGGCGTTTTATATTATCCAAAAGCAAAATTCATTTTCTGCACTGCTTTTCAAATCGCACCAACTGTGGTGGCCACCGCCTTGCATTGCTTGAGTGACTTGGAGACGGACGGTGCATTTGTGAACAAACAGGACATAAGGTTTAGGGCGTATGCCGATCCAGAGAAGGATGTCCCTATAATCGATTTTCATTATCCTATCGAGAAGACTCAGATCAAATGGTACCTCCAACATAGGAGTCATGTGGGATATGTAATGGACTATGCACTACTGGAGTTAGGAGGCAAGCTCCCGATGGAAGATCTTTTTGAAACCGGGGGAAGCCCTACTAATTTGCATCCGAACCTGGTTATCCCTGGATTTCATAGTCTGTTGGCCTACCCTGAAGGGCAATTAACTCCCTTGAGTCGGCGAGATGAAGTCCTTCGCACGTGGACTGATTACCTATACTGGGATAACAGCGGCAGTTGCAGGCAAGAAAAAGTGCGAGAAAATCAATGTCTTCAGCATAGTTGCTCCACGGTCAAGGGATTTAGTGGTTCCCCAATTCTTGCTTTCAATTCGACTTCAAAGAATGTGGTCTATCTAGGAGTTCATTCCGGAACATTCGGGAAATCCTCCTGCGACTTTCCTCCCGTTGACTCTAGAGACAATCGAATATTCGATCTGGGGGCACCAAATTTGGGCAGCATTCTGGATACTCAATGGGTTCGTGCGTGTCTAACTGATATCGCAGCAAAGTTAGACGTCACCGTATTGGCGAGTCCTTCCCATGCAGACGAGAAAAAGTGTGGAAAAACTTTTGATGTAGGAGGTGATGCAAGATGACAAGTATTGCCAGGCGAGTGCCTTCAATAACTTACTTGCTTTGTGGGCTATTCGTTTTCCAGTCAGGTTGTTCGACATTCGGCAAGAATGAACAAAAAGAACAACTAATTCCTAAAGCATCTAAGCCTGCAATCGCACGGCTACTTTCAGATTGTCCGCTTACGCAAAGAGCAGCTGGTACAGAGATGTTCCCTCTAGCTGCTGTCCTTGGAGTCGCCATTTCTGCACTCGTACCTCCTGCTATCGATGTCATTACAACTGGCGTGTCCGAATGGTTAAAAGAAGGAGCAAGCAAACGTAATGCATCCTCTACAGCCGTTACGGACGGAATGTTATGGAAGGTCAAGAGTGAAAATGTTTCCCCCCTCCCAGGGTGTTTAGTGTTTGTCCGAGGCGATATTACCACTGTGAAGCCGGCAAGCCAGACATCACAGGTTTCATCAAAAAATGAATCATGGTCCGCGGGGCTCACAGAGACAGTAAACAATCGCATGGAACTCGAAAAGGCGGGGATCTATCTTAAAGATTATCCGGAGGTTTATGCGGAGTTCAGAATAGACTATTCAGAAAGAGAAATAAGTGCCGACCAGATTAACCAAGCTCTTCACAAATTGCCAGGACCTTTACCCCCAGATGTGAAACAAAAATACACTGCATTTACAGGTATGACTTTGCGTCCAGTCAAACTCGCTTATTTAAAGTCTGGTGCGGAGAAGGGATCGTCAGACGAAAAGAACCTTTTGATTGAAGTGAAGTTGGAAGCTACGGTGTTGAAAAATGGAACACCTGAAAGCCAGGTGCTGCTGGACCATCCATTTGATTTTGGGAAGACTCCTATACCTTCAAATCTAAAGGATGAACAGTTTCTCGTGATGCCAGCTGCCAAAGGGCCACTAGTTCCACCGTTCATGGAGACTACATCCATTGGGGTTGGAGATAAGGTCGTGCAATTGCAATCTCTGAATTTGGTGAATCTTCGTGGCACTGTTATCTCGACTGAGAGCGAAAATAAGGGGGATGTGCAGAGAGCTTTTGCCAAGTCAATAAAGGATAAATCGTCTGATCTTTCCAAGTTATTGGTGGATTATTTAACTGATTTGGCAAAAAAGACGGAAAAGAAACAAAACCCTTAGATCGCTGGGTGAGAATTTTCAACCCAAGCAGATAGTAAAGTTTTGTCTTTAAGCGCACTAGGCATGTTCCGTTGTACTAGCGATTAGCCCGCATTGCTCCATGCCGGTGCACCAATTGCTGAAGAAATTCTCCCTGAAATAGATTGGAATGCTCGTTCTGCAAGTGACGAAATTAGCCTGGCGCGCTTTTCCTTTTACAAGGCCATCAGGTCCACAAGCGTGCGCCGGACAACAATGATACTTTTGTGGCGCGCACTGTTAGCGAAAGCTTTTATGAGAGGGGCTTATGGCACTTGTTCGAAGGAACGTTTTTGAGTTAGGCGACGACTGGGCTGATCCCATTTTGTGGTACGCACGTGCAGTGGGACAATTGAGGAAGCAGCCGTTAGCGGCCAGTAAGAGTTGGAGGTTTTATGCCGCTATCCATGGCTTCAATCGCGACTTGTGGGAACTCGTTGGCTATTACAGCAGCGGTGACAAGATGCCCTCCAAATCGGACATAGACACTTACTGGAATCAATGTCAGCATGGAAGTTGGTATTTCTTGCCGTGGCACCGCGGCTACCTCATGGCGTTCGAAGCGTTGATTCGTGACGAGGTTGTAAACCTGAACGGCCCTCACAATTGGACGCTGCCTTATTGGAACTACTTCAAACCAGGTCAGGCGAAGATGCCGAAAGCTTTTGGATCGCCTGATTGGCCTGATGGTCGAGGGAACAACCCTTTGTACGAGGTGCATCGATATGGACCTAAGAATGATGGCGAGATTATGGTTCCATTGAGTGAAGTCAACATGAAGGCGTTATTAGAGGAAGACTTCGTCGGCGTAACCAGCGGTGGCGGCACAGGCTTCGGTGGACCCGACACAGGGTTTGAGCACGGAGGTCGGCATCATGGCGCAATCGAAACCCAACCGCACGACTGGGTGCATGGACTTGTCGGAGGTCAAAGCCCTGATGGCACATTTCCCGGCCTAATGTCGAATCCTATTATCGCTGGGCTTGATCCCATTTTCTGGCTGCACCACGCTAACATTGATAGGTTGTGGGAATCTTGGCTGCACTCCTCTCAGGTTCACAGTAACCCTGATGCCTTGAACTGGATTAATGGGCCATCCTCAATTGGTGATCGTAACTTCTCAATGCCAAAACTAGATGGTACGGTTTGGACCTATAGCCCAGGCGACATGGCGGACCTTTCAACTCTCGGATACATTTATGATGAGCTTGAGAAACCTGTTAAGGGAGTTGGCACAGGGGAGCGACTGGAACGGCTGGGACTGACAGCCAAAGGAAGGTTCGAGATGGAGGCTGGAAAGAATGTGGAGCTTATTGGCGCAAACAAGGAACCACTGGAGTTGCTAGGTGTCGAGGCGCGTACGACGGTGACGATGAATCCGGAAATGCGCAAAAAGGTGATGAAGAGCCTTATGCTGCCTCCGGGCGAAAGAGTAGTTGTTCCCGATCGCATGTTTCTCAATCTTGAAAACGTGCGGGGGAATAGGGATTCCACTGCGTTCCATGTCTACGTTGGAGGGAGAGATAAAACTATCCATGGTGACCCAAACCACCTCGCCGGCAGCATTGCACTATTTGGCGTGACCGAAGCGAGTGATCCTAAGGGTAAACATGCTGGCCAAGGTTTGACTTTTACACTGGATATTACCGACATCGTTGACGCATTACATCTGACAGACGCCTTTGATGTTGATAAGCTCGATGTGCATCTTGTGCCCACGCAGCCTGTGGACAACAAGGCGAAAGTGACCGTAGGGCGTGTCAGCATTTATAGGCAAGGACAATGACGCAGGCTGCGCGGGAACGTTGGCAGGTCCGCACTCCTCTGTGGACAGTGAGCGCGACCGCGTGGACTTGGTGCGTACTGGAAATACTGAATGGATCGTATCAAGACTCTCATGATAATGAAACTGCTAGCATCATGCTGTGGGATTGGGTTGTGATGATAGCAGCAATGATGGGACCCTTGCTGCGTCAACCCATAAGTCATGTGTATGCTCGAACATTCTCGCACCGTCGGTTCCATGCCGTTTCATTGTTCATTTGTGGGTACACATGCGTCTGGATCTTAATCGGGTTTGGACTAAACCTCACTCTGCCTACGAATGTCTACCTTCTAATTGTTTCCTTGGTCATGTGGCAGTTCTCGCCGATGAAGCAGTTATGCCTAAATTGGCGTCGTGCGCATCCAGAAATTGGGGCCTTTGGCTGGGTGGCTTACCGCGACACGCTCGTGTTCGGGATTAGGCATGGGCTATGGTGCTTGGGGTCGTGTTGGTTACTCATGTCACTGGCGATGTTATTTGCTGGATGGCTGAAGATAGGAACGATGGTAGCGATATCACTTTTGATGATGGCCGAGCAGATTGAGAGTCCTTCCCCGCCAAAATGGGCCATACGTGCGCCGACCCGATGGGTATACATGTTATTGATGTGGGGCCGTATATTTCTCCAGAAACTGCA
>CAADGK010000086.1 GCA_900696515.1 uncultured Nitrosospira sp.
GACGATGACATCGGCCCCCATGCCCTTGGCGCGCATGGCGATGCCGCGCCCGCACCACCCATAGCCGACCACGACCACGACGGAGCCGCAGACCAAACGGTTCGTCGCACGGATGATGCCGTCCATGGTGGACTGGCCGGTGCCGTATCGATTGTCGAACATGTGCTTGGTATCGGCATCGTTGACGGAGATCACAGGGAATTTGAGCACTTTCTTGTCCGCCATGCTACGCAAGCGAATGACACCCGTGGTGGTCTCTTCCGTTCCACCGATGACGTTCTTCAAGAGTTCTTTCCGCTTGGAGTGGAGGTGCGAGACCACATCGGCACCGTCGTCCATGGTGAGGTGTGGGCGATGGGCTATAGCCGACTCAATGTGACGATAGTAGGTGGGATTGTCTTCACCCTTGATGGCAAAGGTCGGGATCCCTTCATGCTGAACCAAGGCTGCCGCAACGTCATCTTGCGTACTCAATGGATTGGAGGCGCAGAGGCGGACGTCAGCCCCACCAGCTTTCAGTGTGATGGCAAGGTTCGCGGTTTCCGTGGTGACGTGAAGGCAGGCGGTCACGCGTACGCCCTTCAATGGCTGCTGTTTCTTGAACCGCTTGCGAATCAGCCGTAAAACGGGCATCGTGGCCTCGGCCCATTCGATCTTCAATTTTCCTTGGTCCGCCAGCTTGATATCTTTCACATCATAATCCACGGAAGTCCTCCTTCTCGAAAAGAAGGCTCAGGATAAGGGAGAAGGCTGAGCGAGACACTCAACCTCACTCCCTCTGCCTGAGCCTCAGTTACGAAGCCATCAGCTTGGCTTCAGTCTGTCGCGACTACTGCCCGGCGTCCTTCTGCAAGGACTTGACCTTGTCGGTTTTCTCCCACGTGAACTCCGGCTCGTTGCGGCCGAAGTGCCCATAGGCCGCGGTCTTCCTGAAAATAGGCCGCCGAAGTTTGAGATGATCAATAATGCCACGCGGCGTCATGGGGAAGTGCTTGCGCACGAGCTTGTCGAGCGTATCAACCGATACCTTTTCCGTGCCCTTGGTATCGACCAGCACGGAGACGGGATCGGCGACGCCGATGGCATAGGCCAGCTGTACCTCACACTTGTCGGCCAATTCGGCGGCGACAAGGTTCTTCGCGATATAGCGCGCCATATAGGAGGCGGACCGGTCGACCTTTGTCGGATCCTTTCCGGAGAACGCTCCGCCGCCATGGCTGCCATGACCGCCGTACGTGTCGACAATGATCTTTCGTCCGGTGAGCCCGGTATCGCCCATGGGGCCGCCGACCACGAATCGACCGGTCGGGTTGATGTGATGCTTCACACCGGTCGGGTCATACAGACCTTTCGGCATCACCGGTTTGATGACCTTTTCCATGATATCGCGTTCAATTTGCTTGTTGGTCACATCGGGGCTGTGTTGTGTGGACACGACGATCGTATCGATTCGTACGGGCCTTCCGTTTTTGTACTCGACCGTGACTTGAGATTTCCCATCAGGCCGAACCCATTTGAGAATGTTTTTCTTGCGCACTTCGGCGAGACGCTTGGTCAAGCGGTGAGCCAAGACGAGCGGCATCGGCATAAGTTCGGCGGTTTCGTTGGTGGCGTACCCGAACATCAGTCCTTGATCGCCGGCTCCGCCGGAGTCGACGCCCATCGCAATGTCACCGGATTGCTGGTGAATCGCGGTGAGAACGGAACAGGTGTGGTAGTCGAATCCCCAGGAGGCATCGCAGTACCCGACGTCTTTAATGACTTCCCGGATAATGTCCGGGATTTCAACGTAGGCCTTTGTCGAAATTTCTCCGGCCACCAGCGCGATGCCTGTCGTGAGAATTGTCTCGCAGGCGACACGCGAATACTTATCCTGGGCAATAATGGCATCCAAGATGCCGTCTGAGATCTGATCGGCGATTTTGTCCGGATGCCCTTCAGTCACTGATTCGGAGGTAAAGAGGAAATTGTCTCGCATAGGCCCCTCGTGGGTTGAGGTTATAGAAATCCAGCGCTGATCTGTCTAAGGAATCTGGAATGTGAGAAACTAGTGGCGAGTGACAAGCCACGAATAAGCAAAGCCGATTCTAGAGGAGATTGGTGGGCGTTGTCCATCATTTCATGCGGTTCACCGGAGGGAACGTCGAGTCTCGTTTACTTGACTCAGGATTTTATGGACTTGTAACATGAACTTGAAGAGTGAGAGAACGGCTTGATTACAGGTGCAGCTGTAGTTGTGGGGACTGCAGTGCTCCAGCTGTCGAGGGGAGCCTCGTAGAATTGCGTTCTGAGTTTTGAACATGCAGTCTATTCGAAAAATCTCGATTCTTCCGGTGCTGCTCGCTGTCGGCGGGCTAGTCTCGGCCGCAGCCGTCGATGCGCAGCCACCGCAAGCGGTCAAGCGGGCGCCTGTTGAACGCGGGATCGTCCAAATCGGTGATGAAGCGCCGAATTTCATGTTGCGAGATCTCGCCGGGAATGTCATTAGTCTCTCGCAGCTCAGGGGAAAAGTTGTGCTGCTGAATTTTTGGGCGACGTGGTGTGGGCCATGTCGGGTTGAGATGCCGGCGATGGAGCAACTCTATCGGACGTTGCCGAGAAGAGAGTTCGAAATTTTGGCCGTGTCGACGGACTCCCAGGGAGCAGCGGTGACACGCCCGTTCCAGAAACAGATGGGCTTTACGTTTCCGATTCTTCATGACTCGGAGTATCAGGTTGGTTTGGCTTATGGAGCCCGAACGATTCCGATCACCTTCATGCTCGATCGGCAGGGCGTCGTGCGGCAAAAAATCTTTGGCGCCCGGGATTGGGATTCCCCGGAGGCCCGCGACTTGATTCGTGCCCTGATGAAGTCGTAGCTGATGATGCAATCTCTCCCACAGATTTCGCTGATCGCGGCCTTTTCCGCCGGGCTTCTTTCGTTTGTGTCTCCGTGTGTCCTGCCGCTGGTGCCGAGCTATATTTCCTATATCACCGGACTCTCGGTCGAACAACTCACCGATGCTTCCGAACGTGAAAAGTTCAAGAAAGCGATCATCGTCAACTCTCTGCTCTTCATCAGCGGGTTTTCATCGGTATTCATCGCATTTGGCGCCTCCGCGAGTTTTCTGGGACAGATTCTGATCAGCCATCAGGATCTCATTCGCCGCATCGGCGGCGTGGTGATCATTCTGTTTGGGCTGTATTTGCTCGGGATCCTCAACCTCACATTTCTCAAGATGGAGCACCGGTACCAATTTCGAAATCGGCCGGCCGGGTACCTGGGATCGTTCTTGATCGGTGTGGCGTTCGCGGCTGGGTGGACCCCCTGTGTCGGACCGGTCCTCGGGTCGATTCTGCTCTATGCGAGCACGACCGACTCCCTGTTCAGCGGGGTTGTGTTATTGACCTGTTACTCACTGGGGTTAGGCCTGCCGTTGTTTCTGACCGCATTGGGAGTTGATCGATTTTTGGCCTACTTCAAAGAAGTGCGGGCGTATTTGTGGGGCGTGTCGACCGTGAGCGGAGTGATGTTGATCGTCGTCGGTTTGATGATCTACGCCAATTCGTTGACGATGATCACCAGCTTCTTGGAGCGATACGGGATCGGCTGGTATCTGGGACAGTGAACGAGGGTATCGAGAGACCTATTCGATAACCATTTTTCTGCCAAGTAGCCTTGCCTCTACTCAGCACTCGGTTCTTCAGGATCAGCACCAGGCGCCAAGGCGGCAGGCGGTGAACCCTGATTTCAGTGAATGGACCGCGGCTCCGTTCAGCGAATCGGGTGACGGGCTAGGTGTTCCCATCGTAGATGATGGAAGGAAGGAACCTGCAGATGGTTGGGAGGGGAGACTGGATGGGCTGTTTTGTGTCAGGCCCGACCCGGCATCCGAGAGCGAGGCTGATTCCGATCGCTGTGCCAGGAGAGTTTTGGGTTGATCGGCGCTGATTCTTGCGAGCAGGTGCTTCCCGTCGCTGGCGAATTTGCTGTCCGGATACTTTTCCAGCAAGACCACGAGCTGGTCCCTTGCCCAATCGTCCGCACCCATATCATGGTACGACTTGGCGAGGAAGTACAAGGCGTCTGAGGCGACGGGTTTGTCGGGATAGGCTTTGAGTATCTGCTCGAATCGGTGCGCCGCCGCCAGGTACGAGCCCCTTCGATAGTAGAATTGCCCCACGAACAGATGCATCTGCGCCAGCCAATCGTGGCATTCTTCAAGCTTTTTCTGTGCTTGCGCATCATAGCGACTACCGGGAAACTCTTTCCGCATCTGGTCGAATGCGATGATCGCCTTTTGCATCGGTTCAGGGTCGCGATCAATAGTTCTGGCCATTTTGACATGAATTTCCCCAATCCTGAAGGCGGCATAGGGAGCGAGGACGTGATTACGATGGAGCTCCAGGAAGTGTTTGTATTCGACGAGCGCTTCCGAATACTCTTCCTTTTCGAAATAGGCCTCGCCACGTTTCATGATCACATTGGGGTGATAGTGGTTATCGACCGTGTCGCCGAGAAAGATTTGCTCATCCGTGCCACTGAGGGCTTTTTTAATGCCACTGCGGACGTCACTTGGGGAAAAATCACCGGCGCAGGAGGCGAGGACAAGACAATGGAGTCCCAGCCAGACCGCTAAGCGCAGACCCGAAGATCTGCCTTGAACAGGAGAGTCTGTATGCACAAGAGGCTTCTGCATCACTAACACAGATAACAAGGATGCCGGCAAAAAGCAATCGGGAGACCGGTTTTATTGACCTGCCTTCTTGCGGTCCCTATAATCCCGCTCTACATCTGACGCGGGATGTGGGTGATCTCGCTGGTCATTGAGGGGGTGACGGTTAGGGCCATGATTCGAACACGAGTAATTGGGACAGGCAGCTACCTGCCCTCTCGAGTCGTGCCGAACGAGGAGATCGCTCAGGCTGTCGGGGTGTCTCCAGCCGACATTCGACGGCTGACCGGCATTCAGTCACGCCATTGGGCGGGGGACCAGGAGGCGGCTTCAGACCTGGCGATCGCTGCGGGACGCCTGGCGCTGGAGGCTGCCGGTTGTGAGCCCTCGGCCATCGACGCGATCGTGCTTTCTACCACTTCACCGGATATGGCATTTCCCTCAACCGCATGCTTGGTGCAGCGGGGGTTGGGGTGCGGGCAGGTGGGGGCCTTTGATGTCTCGGCTTCCTGTTCCGGATTTTTGTATGGGCTGTCGATGGCGCAGGCCATGATTCAAAGCGGGCAGGTGAAGACCTGTCTGGTCGTGGCGGCTGAAGTGAAGTCTCGCACGCTCGACTTTCAAGATCCTGCGACCGCGCTGCTGTTCGGGGATGGAGCCGGAGCGGTTATTC
The DNA here is from genome assembly GCA_900696515.1 of uncultured Nitrosospira sp. GTDB lineage: Bacteria > Nitrospirota > Nitrospiria > Nitrospirales > Nitrospiraceae > Nitrospira_D. The sequence continues at coordinate 5,329 of CAADGK010000086.1, forward strand.
TTCGAGGGGAACACGATCCCAATCCGGAGTGGAGAGGGATCCTCGGAATCAGGCTGTACGCGGACGGGTCGGCTCACGGACTCATTCGAATCCCCGGCGGGGGATCACGGAGTCCCGCATCAGCGGACACAGTAAGGAAGCGGGAGCATATGTTGCGCATGCGCGGCTCGTCGCTGTTTCGGGTCGCGATTCGACGAGTTGAGCAGTCCGTGCACGAGATCCTGAAGGAGTTCGGCGTACGTGCGGATGATCTGAAACAGGTGGTATTGCACCAGGCGAATGGGCGAATCCTGGATCAGATCGCTGATCGAATAGGAATTGAACGGTCCAGAGTCGCATCGGTCATTGAACGGTACGGCAATACCTCCTCGGCCTCACTTCCCATCACGTTGGATGATGCAGTCCGCCATGGACACATTTCAGCGGGGGATTTGGTGCTTCTCGGCAGTTTCGGTGGGGGACTCACCTGGGCAACGAGTCTCGTTCGCTGGTAGCGGCGACGATCAGCCGGTAACGGCATCTTTCGGCTCAAGATTCTTTTCACCCAGCGTCACCCTACAAGGTCCCGTCTGCCGGGGGCCCGGCGCTTATACGATCCCGTCTTGATTCCATTGAGCGGGGAATCTCTTTCCGCCCTTGATCGGCAGCCGAACGACGAAACGGCTGCCCTGAGGGTGGTTGGCTTCCACCCACACCTGGCCGCCATGTCCCTCAACCAGGTGCTTCACAATGGCGAGTCCCAGCCCTGTGCCGCCCAGGTCTCGGGAGCGAGCCTTATCCACCCGGTAGAACCGTTCAAAGATACGGGGGTGATCCTTTTCGGGGATCCCGATTCCGGTATCGGAGACGGTCAAGTCTATGGCGGCGGGTAACGGATCGGACGGGGAGGGCGTGCCGCCGACCGTAATGGTTCCGCCTTGAGGAGTATACTTGATCGCGTTATCGAGCAGGTTTGTGAGGACCTGCACAAGCCGGTCGTCATCGCCTGCAATCAGCGGCAGCGAAGGGTCGAGAGCAGTCACGAGCCGGTGGCTTTTTCGGTCGGCAATCGGTTTGATCGTGGACAGGGTCCGGTCGACCAGGGCTCGTAAGTCGATGGGTTCTTCCTTGAGCGAGATCTGGCCCGATTCAATCTTGGAGAGTTCGAGGAGGTCTTCAATAATCAGGTTGAGCCGGTCGCTCTGCTTCAGGATGATGTCCAAGAACCGTCCGGCGACCGAGGGATCGTCCTTGCCGCCGTCCAGGAGCGCTTCAACATAGCCCTTGATCGAGGTCAAGGGAGTTCTCAGCTCGTGTGAGACATTCGCGACAAAATCTTTCCGAATTTTTTCGAGCCGCCGGAGATCCGTCACGTCGTGAAACACCAGAACGAGACAGGCTTCGTTGTCCCGCTCGCCTCCTGCGGGAGACGCCTCGATGTGGAGATGACGCCCGCTGAGCGGGAGCACGATCTCATCGTCATGCGGTGTGCGAGCGAGAAGAATGGCTGTTACCAGGTTGTTGAGCCGTTCGTGGCGAAAGAGTTCGGCCCAAGGGCGCCCGCGTGCTTCCATCCGGGAGATACCGAACATCCGTTCGAGTGCAGGATTGATCTGCAGCACATGGCCGCGAGCGTCCAGCACCATGACGCCTTCAACCATCGATGTCAGCACGGCCAAGAGCTGTGCGCGGTCTTCGGAGAGCTCTTCAATTTTGGTGTGGAGCTGGTCGGCCATTTGATTCAATGTCGATGCAAGCAGTCCCACCTCGTCCTGGGCCGTCGTCCTGATGCGCATCGTCGGGTTTCCCGCACTCAAGGCTTGAGCCGCAGAGGCGATCTCGGAGAGGGGCTTTGTAATGCTGTGAGCCAGCCAGATACTCAGCATGACGGCAAGGAGAACGGCGGCGCCGATGGCGAGCAAAAGCTGATGTTTGAATGTGTCCCTTGCGTCGTCCAGTTGGGCCAGCGGCAGCGACAGATGCACGACCCACGGGGCTGTGTCATGCGGGACCCGCAGCAGTCTCGCGTGATACATCGTCCGCTCGCCGGTTGGGTGGCTGGGGCGAATATCTTGTCCATGACCGGTTGCAAGCGCTTGTATGACCTCCGGACGCGAGAACGGACTGTCCGGAGTTGCAATGCCGACCTCACGGACGGCACTGTCTGCCAGAACGGCGCCGTCCGCCGCCATCAGCGTAATATGCGCGGATGAACGGCCGCCGAGATCTCGTGCGATCTCCTGCAGGAGAGACGGACTGACTGAGGGAGTGGACGAGTGAAACAGCGCCAGAAACCCGTATTCGACGAGTTTTGCCTTTGCCTCCAAGGTCTCGCCGAATTGTGTGAGGTGGCGCTGTTCAAGCGCTTGGACCGTCATCCAGCCGGCGATCAGCAGACCACAGGCTACTGCCGCGAGTGTGCCTGCCGCGATTTTCCATCGAATCGACCACGACATGCGGATCAGTCGGAATCTTTCTGTTGATACCCAAGTGACTTCACGGACACGACGGCGTCCTCCAGGAGCGGCAGCTTCTGCTTCAGCCGGCTGATAGGCACGTTCTGTTGACCGGGATCGATCTCATGTCGAGCCGGATTCATCGACAGCGGACCATAGCGGTAGTGCGTCACCCCATTTGATGGGGCCAGGTCAGTTCGATGCAGGAGGGCTCTTACGCGGGCGACCAGCGCTGTGGGCCCGAAGGGTTCGGTGACATAGTCGTCGGCACCCAAATCCAAGCCGACGATCGTATCGGACTCCTGAGCGCTGGCCGTCAGCATAATGACGGGAATTTTCGCGGCATCCGGAGCGGGCCGCACATGCTGGCAGACGTCGAGTCTATCTGCTCCGGACAACATCAGGTCGCGGACGATCAGGTCTTGCTTCTCTCCTTTTATTTTCTCCAAGGCCCCGACTTCGCTCATGGTCGTGATCGAACGAAAGCCTTCCTTCTGTAATTGGACGAGTTGCGCGATAGCCTGATCGCCTTCGACGACCGGGATTGTCTTGCCGACGCTGGCTTCCATGCTGTTGTTCAGCGTACGGGGGAGGGGAGAGGGTGTCAAGTGAAGCGAGGGAGACATGCCACCGGAAGGTCATTTGTAGGCCACGGCCGCACTGGATGGTCCGGCCAGATGAATGACCTCGAATCGTGTGAAGCCAGCCTCACTGCACCACCGGCGAAAGTCCGCGCCGGAGTAGTCGAATGCATCGCCGAACTCGATGAGCATATTCAGGGACATGAGCAGGCCCTGCACGTTTTCACGGCGGGCATCGTCGATCAACGCTTCGATGGCGACCAGCGCTCCACCTGGCGGCAGGGCTTCGTAGGCGGATCGGATTAGGTGTAGCTTTTTCTCGAGATTCCAGTCATGCAGAATCATTCCCATGGTGATGAGGTCGGCCTTCGGTAACTGGTCTTTGAAGAAATCACCGGATGCCGTCCTCACGCGAGATCCTAGCCCAGCGGCCGCGATGTGCTTCTTCGCAATCGGTTCGACAGCGGGCAGGTCAAAACTGATGCAAGAGAGATGTGGATGGCGCGTGGCCACTTCAATGCTGAGGAGACCAGTCGCCCCCCCGACATCACAGAGCGTTCTGAATGGGGAGAAGTCAAACCTCTCCGAAAATGCCTCGAAGTTGATGCGGGAAATCCCGGTCATGGCACCCATGAATTGTTCCAGCCTGGATCGGTCTGAATAGAGTTCCTCGAACATCCCTTTCCGTCCGTGTTTGATCTCGTTCTGTGGCCGTCCTGTTCGCAAGGCCTCAGGGAGATCGTTCCAGAATTTAAACAGCCGTGAGTTGAGCATGATGAGAATCCCGCCGATGTAGCGGGGGCTCGCTTCATCGAGGAACATCGCCCCTTCCGGCGTATTGCAATACTTGCCCATTGGGCCGTCACCTTCGCGGTCGAGAAACTTCATGGCCACGAGCGCATCAAAGAAGTCGAGGATGGCGCGAGGATGGAGGCGTAATTCCTTGCCGAGTTCTGCAGCGGTGAGATGTCGAGTGCCGAGAATGGTAAACAAACCGAAGTCGACGGCGGTGAGCAAGACTTTTGATTCCCAAAAGCCAAAGGCCGTCTGCAGAATGGACGAGGGGCTTGGAGAATGGCTCATAAGAATGAGACCTCGCGGGTGTGAGTAAGAAGCACAACTGAGAGTCCTGCGCCACGATGTGGTGATGGCTCGGTCTTAGACATCGACGAGCATGCCACAGAGATTGATGAACACCCGCACGTTGCCAGTGGCCTCTTTACGCGCGACCGAAAAGATGAGATCAGACTTTGGGTCTGCATAGAGCATGGCTTCCTGGCTCCCAAAATACCTTGTCGGAAATTCGGGCTCGGCGAGTTCAGAAATGCCGGTCGGCGCAACGGGATAGATGCCGTGGACGGATTTCGTCGTCACCTGCAGGGCGTAGAAGAGGGGCTGGTTCGGATGTCCAAAGCCGTTGATGCCGAGAAATTTGATCTCGAATCGTTTCTTGGCAGGGATCGTACACACGACGGCATCTTTCACGCTTTCTCCGGCAGTCAGATTGACGACCGCGCCCGTTTGAAAAGGTCGTTGAGCCATGTGAGTGTCTCCTTTTTACGATTCAGGAATCGAAGAGACAACAGTATCGGAGCTCATCATGAGAAGAAGCCTCACTCAGCACTGAGCCTACGGAGTAGGGGGGCGCGAGTCAAGCGGGCGAGTAGGGAGTGGCAGATAGTACATCATGCTGCCCGTCAATTCGGTTGACGGACCCCATGGATCTGACGTATCGTGAGCGATCCATATTGTCAGCGTACAGGCTGTCTTGTAGAGCCTAAGCCAAGGAGCTACGACGACCATGAAGATATACCTCGCCAATCCTCGTGGGTTTTGCGCCGGTGTCGATCGGGCGATCGATATCGTGGATCTGTCGCTCAAGAAATACGGCGCGCCGATTTATGTTCGGCATGAGATCGTTCATAGCCGCCATGTCGTGAATACCCTTCGCCGGAAGGGCGCAGTCTTCGTGGAAGAGCTGAACGAAGTTCCTGAAGGGTCGGTGGTGATTTTCAGCGCACATGGTGTCGCGAAGTCGGTCTGGGAAGAAGCGAATCAGCGGCGTCTGCATGTCATCGATGCGACCTGCCCGCTAGTGATCAAGGTTCATAATGAAGTGAACCGTGACTACACCCAGGGCTATGAACTGATTCTCATTGGGCATGCCGGTCACCCGGAAGTGATCGGGACGCTCGGGCAGGTGCCCGACAAGTTCCACCTCGTGTCATCGGTCGAAGACGTGGAAAAACTGAAGGTGGAGAATACGGTCAATCTCTCGTACGTGACCCAAACCACGTTGAGCGTGGATGAATGTCGGGATATTGTCGGCGCGCTGCATAAGCGGTTTCCGAATATCAAGGGCCCTCATCAAGAAGATATCTGTTACGCCACGCAGAACCGCCAGAATGCAGTCAAAGAGTTATCACGTCTCGTGGATGTCATTCTGGTCATCGGGTCTCCGAACAGTTCCAATTCGAACCGGCTACGAGAATTGGGAGAGCAGTGCGGCATTCCCTCCTACCTTATCGACTCGGCTGCCGATATTGATCCGGTCTGGCTTGAAGGAGCCAAGGCAGTCGGCATTGCCGCTGGCGCGTCGGCGCCGGAGATCCTGGTCACGGAAGTGGTCGCATTCTTGCGAGCGGCAGAGCCGTTCGAAGTCGAGGAGTTAACTGTGATCGAGGAAGATGTCGAGTTCCTTCTGCCGAAGGAGTTGGTTCAAATCGAGTCCTCGAAGAAGCCGATGGCCGGTATTCCCAGATAGCGTAGAAGGTGAAAACAGCGATCGCTTGCCCGGTTCCCCCGCCCGAATGAAGGGGGCACCGGTGCAGGCAGCTGGTGGGCAACCGCTGATGTTTTATTTCCATTCCTAACAAAATCTATAAATTGTAGGGGGATTGATGGCTGCCCCCTACCTGCTGTGTTTTGATTTTGATTTCCTCAGATCGCTATGGTACAAGGTCGCGGAGTTTTCCGTTCCCGAGGTGTGTGCGTGGCGTGTGGGAATCTTACGTAATGACTAGGGTGAGCTGATGCATTTAAAGACCATGAACATGACGGGCTTCAAGTCGTTTGCTGAGGCGAAGATTGAATTTCCCGAAGGAGTGACTGCGATCGTCGGTCCGAATGGCAGCGGGAAAAGCAACGTCGTGGATGCCATCCTCTGGGTGTTGGGTGAACAGAGCACCAAGACGCTCAGAAGTGAAAAAATGGAGGATGTCATTTTCAACGGGACCGAACTTCGAAAGCCTCTGGGGATGGCCGAAGTCTCTCTGGTTATCGGCGGGCTTGATCCCACGATGATGAAGCTCGACGGAAGCTCGAGTCTTCCCAACGAGTTGACCGACATGCAGGAGATGATGATTACTCGCCGCTTGTACCGTAACGGTGAAAGCGAGTATCTCCTGAACAAAGTCCACTGCCGGCTTAAGGATATTCGCAGTTTGCTGCTCGATACGCGCGCGGGAAGCAAAGGGCACACGGTGATTGCCCAGGGGCAGATCGATCAGATCTTGAATGCGTCTCCTCAGGACCGGCGTGAGTTGATCGAGGAGACCGCCGGCATCGTGCGTTACAAAAAACAAAAGGCCGAAGCGCTTCGTAAGCTGGAAGCGACGCAACAGAATCTTCTGCGTGTCAGAGACATCGTGGCCGAAGTCAAGAAGCAGTTGAATTCTCTTGAGCGGCAAGCGCGCCAGGCGCGGACCTATCAGACCTTGCAAGGGGAAGTTCGTGAAATTGAAGTGTCGCTGCTGACCAAGGAGTTTCGAGTTTTGCGGAGCACCTTGCAGGAGGTCGAGAGCGAAGTCGTGAATCTCGACCAGCAAGAATCGGAGAAGGCGGCTGAACAGGCTCAGCTCACGACGGAGCTTGAACAGGCTCGTCTTGATGCGATCGGCATGTCCGACACCATAGGCGGGATCCGTGAAGAACTGGCAGGGATTGAACAGCAGCAAGCCCACGCGTTGACTGCGGCGGAGGTGGAACGGAGCCGTGGGCAATTGTTCGGGCAACAACAAGTACAAGAGTCGGCCGAACTCGAGGAACTGGTTCGTTCACAGGGCCAGGTTTCCGAGACCCTGCAGACGATTGAGGCGTCCTTGCGGTCAGCGGAAGAGGAAATGACGCTTCGGGTTCAGGCGCTCGAAGAGTTGGATCAGGAGCTGACGCGATTGGTCGCTCAACGGGCAGCTGCCGTCTCGGAAGAGGAACGAGGCCGCAAGGATGTCTTGCAGCTGGCCGTTCTCGTGGCGAATACCGAGCAAGCTATCTCTCAATTAGCCAGACGGATGGAAGATCTCGTGGGGCGCGGCACACGGTTGACCGCGGAGCGGGAGGAGCTTGTCAGCCAGCGTGTCACGGCAATCGATCGGCATGAGTCCTTACGGAAAGAGTACGGCGAGGCCGACCGGCGTGTGTCGGAACTGCGTGCGGAGTTGCGGGCGGTGCAGGAAGAGGCGGCCCAGGCTGCGGGGAGCCTGCAATCGTTGGATCAGGTGATTTTGCGCCGGTCAGAGGAACTGGCGGGCGTCGATTCACGTCTTGAGGCACTTCAAAGTGTGGTGCGTGAAGAGATGGGCTATGGCCGGCAGGGCACACAACAAGGTCCTGCTCTGAAGTCGTGCGAGGGCGTACGGGATGCAATTGCCGAGTGGCTGGTCATTCCGTCCGGGATGGAGCGTGCGGTCGAAGCGGTGTTAGGGGAGCGCGTTCGCGGATGGTTCGTGGATGAACCGTCAGTCGGCAAACGGCTGGTCCGGTTTCTCCAGCAGGAGGCGCTTGGACGAGGCAGCTTTATCCCTCAGCGCCCGCGATGGGGCGGGGCCTCGGCACCCCTGTGGTGGCCGGCGATCGCTGCGGAACCCGGTGTGGTCGGACGAGCGGTGGATTTGCTTCAAACCGACGCGGCTCGAACGGCGGCTCGTGACGCATTGTTCGATCGCGTGGTGATCGTTCGTTCCTTGGAGCAGGCGGTGCAGCTGTGGGAACGACAGGAATGGGGGGCTCCTCAGGGACCGATCCTCGTCACGTTGGACGGGGAAGTTGTGGATGCCTCGGGCATCGTCACCGGCGGTCAGGTGAAAAGCACGCCCGGTTTGCTCGAACGTCGCCGAGAGGTGATCGATCTCGAAGCCAAGCGACTCTCGTTTGTGACGGAGCTTGATCAGAGTAAGCAACAACGGGATATGGTCGTGGCGGAGATTCAGATGCTGACCCAGCGTGACCGTCAGCTCGGAGATGATCTGCGTGAAGCCGAGATGCAGAATCTGTCGTTGCGCAAGGATGAGGAACAGCTTCAGCATGTGCTGGCCGATCTCGAACAGCGCGTACAAGCCGTGGATGCAGAGATTCAGGAAGGCTTCAATGAACGGGAGCGGGTGGAGGACGAATCACAGTCGGTGCAGGCTCAATTGGTGCAATGGATCGCGGAGAAAAACGGACAGGATACCCTGGTATCGCGAGTACGAGAACGCTTGGGAGTGCTTGACCAGACCATGAATCAGCATCAGGAGCGTGTTACTCAGGCCAAGCTGACCGTGGAAGGGTTACGTGCGAAACGGGAACATGAACAACAGAATCATACCCGTGTTGTGCGGCAGATTCATGAGGCCGAGGAGCGGCGCCGGGCCTTGGGCGAGCATCTGAACAGTTTGAAGGGCTTGATCGAACAGTGCCGAGAGCAACAGGCGTTGCAAGAGACGCGTTGCCAAGATCTCGGTGTGACCGCCGGGCGGGTCAAGGGTGAGTTGATTTCGGCCCAGGAACGCCAGGCGCAGCACGTGGCCACGAGTCAAACGCTCGAAGCAGCCTTGGAGAACGTGCGACGAGGGATGTCGGTCATTCGTGATGCCCGTATGACCGTGGAGGTGCGTCGTGCCGAGGTGCGGATGCACCTGGGCACGGTGGAAGGGACGTTGGCAGGGACCTATCAAATTGACCCTCAGGCGCTGGTCGATATCCCGCAGCAAGCAGATGAGTCCGTGGGCGAGCCGGATGTCGTCGTGCGGAAGGAGACGGACGAGCGTTCAGACGTCGAGCTGAAAGAACAGCTGCAAAAACTCCGTGATCGCCTGGATCGCATGGGCCCCATCAATCTGGCGGCGATCAGCGAGCATCAGGAGTTGGAGGAACGGCACACCTTCCTGTCTGCCCAAGAGCAAGACCTCTCAAACTCAATTGCCTCTTTGAAAGAGATCATCCAGCGTATCAACCGGACCACGAAGGAGATGTTTGCCGCGACCTACGATGAATTGCAGCAGAAGTTCACCGAGGTGTTCGGGCAGTTTTTCCCGGGGGGACGAGCTGAACTGCAGTTGATCGAAGAACCGCCTTTGGAAAACGGAGAACCGTCCGGCAATCAAGAGCCTGGCATTGAGATTGTCGCGCAACCGCCAGGCAAACGGCTCAAAAGCATTACCATGCTGTCGGGCGGAGAAAAAACCTTGACGGCGATGGCGCTTTTGTTTGCGAGCTTCCTTATCAGGCCGACTCCGTTCTGTCTCTTGGACGAAATCGACGCGCCGCTGGATGAGGAGAATATCGGGCGGTTTACGGCGGTCCTGAAAGACTTGGCCCAGAATGCCCAATTTCTCGTCATCACACATAATAAACGCACGATGAGTATCGCCGACTCGCTCTTCGGCGTCACCATGGAAGAACCGGGTGTGTCGAAGCTCGTTTCCGTGAGGCTTGGGGATCTGCAGCCAGCCTAAACGGCGGGCAACATGCAAGAGACGCGATGCTCACGGCAAGCTATGGCAGCAGCTCGCTGGGCGAGCTGCTGAAGGCTGGTTCTCCAATCTACGGTGTATCCTTCTTGCAGCTGAATCGTTCCGAGATAGACTCGGGCGGTCGCTCACCCTCAGTCCCTGAGCCGTTTGGCTGTTTCCAAAATTCAGGAATCGATTTTCCGACCGAGTCCGATTCGCGTGGGTAGTCGTTCGTCAACGCTCTGTCCGGGGAGGGGGCGAGCAATCACCATTGGGAGAACCGGCGGTGAATCATGGGGCAGGAACCTTCATGAAGGGTACGGGCTGGCCGGAAAGATTGTTTTTGTATGGGAGGCGGAGACGCTGGAGTATTCTGTGAGTATGTCAACCAGGGAGCTGGTACCGATATAAGGGGGATAATCATGACACCTGTCCAAGGATCAGTCAGACACCCGTGTCCGCCGTCGGTCGACGATCTTGCTCGTGAGCAGGTGCTATTGGAGATACTATCCGCTTCCTGTGTGAGGAGTAATCGAGAGTCTGTTCGTCGGGAAGATAAGGCGAGACTGAAGCAGCCGGGTGATCATCCATTGGCCCCTGCCATGGGGATTATCAACGGGCTGCGGTTATCGGTTCTCCTATGGGGGGTTATTCTCTTGGGTGTTATGTTGATATGGTGATCCGCCTCTTATGCGGTAGTTTGGCATGGCGTCCGTAGTCGCGCCTCAAAGACGTACCCCTTAAGCGATCGCGGCACGTGCCGCCTCCGAGCAAACATCACCGGAATGCGATGGGAGGTGCATGAGCTTCATCGGAGTATTCGGAATGTTTTGTCAATGATCCTGTATCAATAAGTTGATCAACAATCTGCCGGTAAAGACTCTGGTCGCCATGTTACTCTCCGTCTATTTCCGGATATCTCCGACAACCTGGATCTAGTCGATACATCAGGTACTTCTGTATCCGTCGCGCTTGACTCAATTTTAGGTGTCTGTTATAACGCTGCAGTACTTGTGTAGGGTTTTTCAATCACATAACAGGGAGACCTGTTGTAGATGACGGTTTCTTACCCGCCGCCCTTTATTGTTTTGAGTCCTAATCATTCATGAACCTCATTAAGGCGCTTTTTAACCGCCTCTCCGACAGTCTGCTCACCGGGACACCGGGAAGACTTGACCCTGCGGCCGAGTTCACCTCCGTGGCACCGCTTCGACTGGTTTCTGAAAATCCGGTCGTGCTTTCCTCATTAGATTCGGCAACGGGCCGTCGTCCGATTGGTCATGCTGTGGGGCAGCCGGATTCGGTCGATGATGCGATCAAGCGGAGCCAATCGTGGTTTTTTTCCCGTCAGCATGCCGAGGGATACTGGGTCGCAGAACTGGAGGCTGATACAACCCTCACATCCGAATATTTGATGCTTCGCCGATTCCTGGATCGCGTGGATCCAGAACGGGAGGTGAGGGTGGTTCGATATCTCCAGGCCATGCAGCTTTCTGATGGCGGTTGGCCCATCTATTATGGAGGGCCGTCGGAAATCAGCGCCTCGGTGAAGGCCTATTTTGCACTGAAACTGAGCGGGGTATCCGCTGATGAACCGTTCATGATTCGGGCAAAGGAACGCATTTTAGCCATGGGGGGGGTGCTCCAGGCCAACGTATTTACGAAGATCACGCTGGCATTGTTCGATCAGTATGATTGGGAAGGGGTTCCCCACATGCCGGTGGAGATCATGTTGCTTCCCAAGAATTTTTATTTCAGTATCTATGCCATCTCCTACTGGTCGCGAGCGGTCCTGATTCCGTTGCTGATTGTCTTTGCCCACCGGCCGGTCTGTCGGATTCCGCGCGATCAGGGGATCGATGAGTTGTATTCGGTTCCGCGCGAGGAGGTTCGGTACTGGAAGTATCCTCCGTTCAATAAAGATCAGGCCTGGTTTACCCCGCACAACTTCTTTGTCGCCTTGGACTTCATGTTGAAGTTGTACGACCGCATGCCCATGCGGGCGTTGCGAGAAAAGGCCCTGGACAAGGCCGCGTCGTGGATGGTGGATCACATCAAAGGATCGGGGGGGCTCGGCGCGATCTATCCGGCGATGGCCAACTCCATCATGGCACTTGAATGTTTAGGGTACAAAAACAGTGATCCTCTGGTCATCAAGGCTCTGCGTGAGATTGAAGAACTGGAAGTCCATGATGCGGTGATGATGGACGGCGAGTCCGTGTCCACGCTGCACTTGCAACCGTGCTTTTCGCCTATCTGGGATACGGCATTGTTGACCAATGCGCTGATCGAGGCCGGTGTGCCGCAGGATCATCCATCGCTCCAGAAGGCAGGTCGCTACCTGATGTCCCGGCAAACCCGGGCGGTAGGGGACTGGATCATCTCCTCGCCGAATGCACAACCAGGTGGATGGTATTTTCAGTTTGAGAACGAGCTCTATCCGGACGTCGATGACTCAGCCGTCGTGATCATGGCGCTCTCTAAATTGAAGCTCCCGGATCAAGAGGGTGAACTGGACGAGTCCATGCACCGCGGCATGCAATGGGTCTTGGCCATGCAGGGTTCAGACGGCGGATGGGGAGCCTATGATAAAGACAACAACCGGGTTGTCTTCAACTATATTCCCTTTGCCGATCACAAGGCCTTGTTGGACCCCAGTACGGCTGATCTGGCCGGACGATGTTTGGAAATGCTCGGTGCCCTGGGTTATGACCGGACACATCCCTCTGCTGGACCGGCCCTGGCCTTCTTGAAGAAAGAGCAAGAACAGGACGGGAGCTGGTACGGGCGGTGGGGAGTGAACTACATCTATGGAACGTGGTCGGTATTGGCTGGTCTACGCGCCATCGGTGAAGATCTTTCGGCTCCCTATATCCGCCGTGCCGTGTCCTGGCTGGAATCAAAACAGAATCCCGACGGCGGGTGGGGTGAGTCCTGTCTCTCCTATCGAGACGACGGGGATTACCATGGAAAAGGAGAGAGTACGCCATCCCAAACCGCATGGGCACTCATGGGCCTGATGTCGGCCGGAGCGATCGATTCCTTCAGTGTCGCGCGGGGAGTGCAGTTCCTCATTCGGCAGCAAACGAAGGACGGATCGTGGCAGGAGATTGCCCATACCGGTACGGGATTTCCTCGTGTCTTTTACCTTCGATACCATTGGTATTGCCAGTACTTCCCCTTGTGGGCGTTGGCGATGTATCGTAACCTGCGTGCTCGTGGAAAAACGCGGGCCGACGAACTTCGCCATCATCTCAAAGGGACTGATCTCTCTCGGGCCGAGCATTGACCCCCGCCGGTTTTCTTCCTGCGCTATCTTTGACCGGGCAGGCGAGTACGCGCATCGCCGTCTTTGCTGCGACACCATGGGAAATGAAAGCGATACGGTCGGCCTTTCATCCTGTGGTCGAACGAACTGCCGGTGGAATTCATGCGCTCGTGCATGTTGCCGGGGAACATGAATACTGGTTGGTTCAGACCGGTGTCGGTCCTGAAAAAGCACGGCAATGTGCCGCCCAGTTGCTTGATCACCAATGTTTCACGCTTCTGATTTCCACAGGGTTTGCCTGCGCACTGATCCCGGTAAGCATTGGCGCGCTCTTAGTCGGCCATGAGGTGGTGTATGGCGGTAGGGAAGGTCCGGTGTCCGTATCACCTAGCGATGTTCCGGGCGAAGAACGGGATCGTCTAGTCGGGTGGCTTCAGGCCATAGTGCCTGCGATGCACGTGGGTCGGTTTGTCTCGACCGATCATGTGATCGGGAGTGCTCCGGAAAAACGAGCGTTTGCGGACAAGACGCAGGCGATCGGTCTTGATATGGAGAGTGCGGCCCTGGCTGTGGAAGCGAATCGAGCCCATACGCCGTTTGTCATCATTCGAACGGTCTCGGATCTTCTCGATGAGGATCTTCCGCTTGACTTCAATCTCTTTCTCAGGCCCACTGGGTGGCTCAAAGGGATCGGGAGTATTCTCGCAGCTCCGTCGTGTCTTTTGGGGCTTGGCCGGCTTCGTCGGCAGAGTGTGATTGCCGCCGAAGCGTTGACGGTGTTTTTCCGGCAGTATGCCGCGGCGATGGCTTATCACAGGCAGGAGCGTGTATCGGCACCGATGTGATCATGAAATTTCTTGAGGCGCTAGGCCGCTGGGCCCTCACCTGCGTGGCCGAAATGGGTCGCATGCTGATCTTTGTGCTGTCGGCCTTTGGCTGGTTGGCACGTCCTCCGTTTCGAGCCTTTCAAACAGTCAAGCAACTCCATTTTATCGGCTATAAGTCGACATTTGTCGTCGTGTTGACCGCGACCTTCACGGGCATGGTCTTGGCGTTGCAGGGATATCATACGTTGCGGAAGTTTGGGTCGGAGGGGTTGCTGGGAGCGGCTGTGGCGGTGAGCATGATTCGTGAGCTGGGGCCGGTGTTGGCGGCGCTCATGGTGACGGCTCGAGCAGGATCCGCCATGACCGCGGAGATCGGCATCATGCGGATCACGGAACAGATCGATGCACTCGATACCATGGCCGTCAATCCGCTCCAATACCTGATCGCGCCGAAATTGGTTGCAGGATTGATCGGCGTACCGCTCTTGGTCGCAATTTTTGATGTCGTGGGAATTTACGGTGGCCACGTTGTGGGCGTTGAGCTGCTTGGGGTGAATGCCGGGACCTATTGGAATTCCATAGAGTCCGCGGTTGAGTGGAAGGATGTCTATGGCGGCATCCTGAAATCCATCAGTTTCGGGCTGATTATCAGCTGGGTTTGTTGTTATAAGGGATTCTTTACCAAAATGAGCGCCGAGGGGCTGGGCAACGCCACGACCGAGGCGGTCGTGCTGTCGTCGGTCCTCATTCTCGTGTGGGACTATTTTTTGACCGCCCTTCTCTTTAATCTGTAATCATGCTGAAGCTTGTCGGGGTGACGAAGATTTTGGGCGGGCAGCAAGTATTGCGAGGCGTCGATCTCGCGGTGCCGGAAGGGAAACTCACGACGATCATCGGTCGGAGTGGGGAGGGCAAGAGCGTTTTGCTGAAGCACATGATCGGCTTGCTCCAGCCTGATTCCGGGGAGGTGTGGGTCGATAATGTGGAGATTTCGCGGCTTCGCGGGCATGCGCTGAATGAGGTGCGCAAGCGGTTTGCCATGTTGTTCCAGGGGGCGGCGCTGTTCGATTCGCTGACGGTATTTGAAAATGTCGCCTTCCCCCTCCGGGAGAAGCTCCGATTGAAAGGACCGGAAGTGACCAGTCGGGTCGAGGAAAAACTCGATCAAGTCGGCTTGACCGGGATGGGGCATAAATTTCCGGCCGAATTAAGCGGGGGGATGCGCAAGCGCGCAGGATTGGCACGCGCGTTGGTGATGCAGCCGGAGATCATGCTCTTCGATGAGCCCACCACGGGGCTTGATCCGCTTATGGCCAAGTCGATTCATGACTTGATTACGAGTATGCAGCGAAGGTTTCGGTTTACCGCCGTGATGGTGAGTCATGAAATTCCGGAAATCTTCGGAATTTCCGATTACGTGGCGATCTTGAAGCAGGGGAAGATCGCGGCGATGGCCGAGCCGTCCGAGTTTCAACGCACCACTGATCCGGAAATCAGGGAGTTCATTTCGGTGGGAGGGACGGTGCTGATGGGAAACTCCGGTTCTGCAAGCTAAAGGAGTGTCGTGATGGAGAAGGCCAAACTGGAGCTGATCGTCGGGGTATTCGTGTTGATCGGAATCATCTCGTTGGGGTATCTCTCGATCAAGCTTGGGAAATTGGAATTGATCGGCGGGGATCTCTACGAGGTCGATGCATTGTTCAACTCCGCGACGGGATTGAAATCCGGGGCAGCCGTCGAAATCGCCGGCGTGGAAGTGGGCCGAGTCAAGGCCATCAGCTTGAAGGAGGATCGGGCTCTCGTTCGACTGGGGGTGCACAATGGGACGAAGCTCTATTCCGATACCATTGCATCGATCAAGACAAGAGGGATCATCGGTGAAAAATACCTGGCCTTGTCGCCGGGTGGAGGGGGTGATCCGTTGAAGCCGGGTGAGACCATTCGAGATACCGAGTCCGGCCTCGATTTGGAGGAACTGGTGAGTCAATATGTACACGGGAAAGTCAATTAGTTTGAAGGCATGGATTTCCGCACGTAGGGGTGAGCCGTCGAATTAAGGGAGCAGGTGAGAATATGACAATGAGGAAGTGGTGGAACAGCGAGGCCATGTTCCGTGGGGCTGTCGTGGTGTGCTTGCTCATGGCGCTGGAGAGTGTGGCCCTGCCGCTCCCAAGTGCCGCAGGGGAACCCACGGCGGCCATGAAGACGACCATCGATGAAGTGCTCAGAATCGTGCGGGATAAAGAACTCAAACAGCCGGCGAAAACCGAAGCGCGTCGACACATGCTTGAAACAGTGGTGGCCGCGCGATTTGATTATGCGGAAATGTCTCGGCGGGCTCTTGGGGCTCCCTGGAATCAGTTGACGGATCAACAGAAGCAGGAGTTCGTTGATCTGTTTCGAACGCTCTTGACGAATTCGTATGCGGACAAGATCGAGACCTATTCCGGTGAAGGCGTGGAGTATCTTAATGAGCGTACGGAAAAAGAGTATGCCGAGGTTCGTACCAAGGTGCTTTCCGGGAAAACCGAAATTCCACTGGATTACCGACTGATCAATAAAGCCGATGAGTGGCGGGTCTACGATGTCGTCGTGGACAATGTCAGTTTGGTGAATAACTACCGTGGGCAGTTTACGAAAATTCTTCGAGCTTCTTCCTATTCGGACCTCATCGACCAGCTCCGAAAGAAATCCGACAAGCTCAAGGCACCATAGCGCCGGTCCCGAAGTGATAACGACGTGTATGCGTAGCCTTGCGATCAGCACTATTCTTGTATTGCTCCTGGCCATTTGTCCGGTATCTCCCAACCAGGCCAGGGCGGAAGTGAAACTTTTCCCGATCCCTGCCATCAGCAGCAGCAAAAACGACGGCAACGACATCGGCCTGATCGTACCGGCCCTGTTTACGGGGCCGGATGGGGATCTCAAGTATCTGGTCGCGCCGATGGTGGTGTACAACTCAATCGTGGGGACGCGCGGCACCGTCAATTTATTTCGGTATGAGCCGGGAGGGAAGGAGCTGCGAGGGATCGCGTCATGGACGGAGCGGATCGAGAGGAAGTTCCTGTTGAGCTATGTGGACCCAGGATTCAGCAACGGCCGATACAGCATTGGATTCAGTGCGATGCATTTCAAGAATGCGACGGTACGGTTTTTCGGGCTAGGACCAACAACGGACAAGGATGATGAAACAAACTATACGGCGGCTGAAACCAGACTGAATTGGAAGTTCGGCGTCTACGCCAACGAGGTGACGCAGATTGCGGTGAGTCAACGACTCCGTCACATGCAAGCCATTCAGGAAGGCGCGACGGATCTTCCGTTTTCGGGCGCGAATTTTCCGAATGCTCCCGGCGTCGGGGGAGCAACCGTACTCGGCCAGCGGATCAGCTTCCACTACGATACCCGGAACAATCTCGTGACGCCGACCGATGGCATGGCGGTGACGGCCTATGCCGAGCTGAACTACAACTTCAAGAACGGCGACCACCCGCTCTACTCGCGGTATGGGCTTGATGTGAAGAAAATGTTCGCCAGCGAGTCCAAGCGAGCTATTTTGGTGGTTCACGGAGAGCTGCAAGCCACAATCGGCACGGACGTGCCGTTTTTTGAGCAGAGCTCGCTTGGCGGACAAAATACGTTGCGTGGTTTTGGCGTGGATCGATACATCGACAAACAGATGATTGCCTTTAGTGTCGAAGAACGGATTCATATCTTGCGAGCACGTCTTGCAGGAGTCATGGCGGATTTTGAAATTGCCCCGTTTATCGACACCGGCCAAGTATTCAACTCGTTCAAAAATGTCAGCTTCAAAGACTATCGCATCACACCGGGCATCGGATTTCGAGGCATCATTCGGCCGAACGTCGTGGGACGGATCGACTATGGTTTCAGTAAGGAGGGGGGGGCTATTTTTGCGGGACTGGATTTCCCATATTAGCAGGACGGTGCCAAACGCTTCCCGTTCCCAATGGCCGTTAGGGGATCAGAGTGCCGGAGATCGAATTGAATAACCTCCCCCTGAGATGCTCAATATGGCGTCCGGCAAGGTTCCTCCCCGTAGAGATGCAAGGACACGCACAGGCATTCATTTGGTGGAGCCTCTTGAGCCTCTGAACCGAGGGTGCGCAAGGCTCAAGGATCTTTCGGTATCGAGTGCGCGAGGAGCAGGGCGAGGTCAACGACTGCGGCAGAGTTCGTACCACGGACAGTGCGAGCGGGCTCAGAGGGCCGGGAACCTTCCATAAGTGCTTGACTTCATGTGGTTCCTGTGTGAAACTTCACCAAAAATTCGCCCCTAAGTCATGTACAGGGTAGCGTATCCCTGCCAAAGGCGGTGATCGTCGATGGTAGAAAAACGAAGGAGACCATCCATGTCCATCTTGAAGAAGATCCATAGTCCGGCTGATCTGAAACGACTATCTCCAGACCGGTTTCCGGCCTTATGCCAAGAGATTCGTGAACAGATTATCGGCGCGGTCTCCAACGTCGGAGGGCATTTGGCCTCAAACTTAGGGGTCGTCGAGCTCACGGTCGCGCTCCAGTATCTTCTGAATACACCGGCCGACAAGATTGTGTGGGATACCAGTAACCAGTCCTATGCGCATAAACTGCTGACCGGTCGTCGGGAACAGTTCCATACGCTTCGTCAGTATGGAGGACTGAGCGGGTTCTGCAAGCGAGAGGAAAGTGAATACGACACATTCAATGCCGGACATGCAGGGACCGGCGTGTCGGCGGCTTTCGGTATGGTCGAGGCCCGTGAACAGTTGAAGCAAAGGCACAAAGTTGTGTGTGTCGTCGGTGACGGGGCGATGACGGCCGGCATGACGCTGGAAGGCCTGCACCATGCCGGAGGGCTCGGAAAAGATTTCCTCGTGATCCTGAACGACAATCAGATGTCGATTTCGAAAAATGTCGGGGCGATTTCCGCCTATTTGAGCCGAACGATTACGGGCGAGTTTTACGGGAAGATGCGTGAAGAAACAGGGCAGTTGCTGGGAAAGATCCCTCATATCGGCAGTGATATGCAAAAGCTTGCCCGTCGTGCCGAAGAACTCGCGAAAGGCGTGATTCTCCCCGGATTGCTGTTTGAGGAGCTTGGGTTTCAATACAGCGGCCCAATCGATGGACACAACTTCGAACATCTCCTTCCGACCCTTGAGAACGTACTAAAAATGAGGGGACCGGTCCTTCTCCATATCATTACGAAGAAGGGACTGGGGTATGAGCCGGCCATGAAGAATCCCGTGTGGTTCCATGCCTGCCCGCCGTTCGTTCGCGAGACGGGTGCCCCCGCGAAAAAAGCCGCGCGCCCTTCATACACGACGTTCGCGATGGATGCGCTGGTCAAATTGGCCCGGGAGGACAACCGCATTGTCGCCATCACGGCGGCCATGTGTGAAGGCACAGGGTTGACGGCGTTCGAGAAGGAATTCCCCGATCGTCTCTACGATGTCGGGATTGCTGAACAGCATGCCGTGACATTTGCGGCAGGGCTTGCGGCGCAAGGGTTAAAGCCGGTCGTGGCGATGTACGCGACGTTTCTTCAGCGGGCGTATGATCAAGTCGTGCACGACGTGGCGACGCAGAATCTTCCCGTGGCATTCTGTATCGATCGTGGCGGTCTCGTGGCAGAGGATGGAACCACTCATCACGGTGCGTTCGACTACGCATTCCTGCGTCACGTTCCCAACATGGTCGTGATGGCGCCAAAAGATGAGAACGAGCTGCAGCATATGATGAAAACCGCCCTGGAATATAATGGCCCGATTTCGGTCCGGTATCCGCGAGGAGTGAGCCTGGGCGTCAAGATGGACCCGGCTCCGCACGCGCTCCCCATCGGGAAAGGCGAGTTACTGAAGGATGGGACGGATGTGGCGATCATGGCGATCGGTGTATCCGTCTGGCAAGCGATGGAGGCCGCGAAGCGGCTCAGCGAAGAAGGCATCTCTACGGCGGTCGTCAATGGCCGGTTTGTGAAGCCGCTCGATCAGGAACTGGTCGTGGATGTGGCGAAGCGGGTCCGGCACGTCGTGACGGTTGAAGAAGGCTGTAAGATGGGCGGGTTCGGTTCTGCGGTGCTTGAGACCTTGGCGGAGGCAGGTGTCTCCGGTGTGAGGACCAAGATTCTTGGTTTGCCTGATTGGTACATTGAGCAGGGGCCGCAAGACTTGCTCCGGGAGCGATATGGGCTGACGGCGGAAGGAATTTATCAAGCTGTCAAGGCGCTCATCGGGAAGGCGTCGGCAGAAACAGTGCAATTTGTCGGGACCGCACATGCGGGCCACCTTCCGCATGGAGATGAGCAAGGTAGTTAAAGGAACGCGAGGGGTAAAGGGTAAGGAGTAAGGCGAGCCACTAGATGCATATCACGAGGCGAAAGACTCGGCAGATTCAAGTCGGCACGGTGAAGATCGGTGGTGATGCACCGGTGTCGGTTCAGTCGATGTGCTCGACCGATACGCGCGATGCCAACGCGACTATTGAGGAGATCCGCCGCCTTGAAGAAGTCGGCTGCGAACTCATTCGCGTTGCCGTGCCGGACCAAGAAGCGGCGGCTGCCTTGCCGAAGATCAAAGCCGCAATGACGGTGCCGTTGATCGCGGATATTCATTTCGATCATCGTCTCGCATTGCAAGCGGCAAAGATCGTTGATTGTGTCCGTATCAACCCGGGCAATATCGGCGCCTGGTGGAAAGTCGAAGAAGTTATCAAGGCTGTCAATGACCACGGCATTCCGATCCGTGTCGGAGTGAACGGTGGATCGCTCGAACGGCATTTGTTGGAGAAATACGGCTGGCCCTCCCCAGAAGCCTTGGCAGAGTCCGCGTTGAACGCGGTTCGTTCACTCGAGGATGTCGGATTCACCAATATGAAGGTGTCGCTCAAGGCATCCGATGTGCATCATGCGATCGATGCGTACTATCTCTTTGCGATGCAGTCGAACTATCCCTTGCACATCGGTATCACCGAAGCCGGCACGGCAATGACCGGCGCCGTGAAGTCGGCCATGGGCCTTGGGTATCTTCTCTCGCAAGGCATCGGCGATACGTTGAGGGTGTCGCTTGCCGCAGATCCGGTCGAAGAAGTGAAGGTCGGCTACGAGATTCTGAAGTCACTTGAGCTGCGCCATCGCGGAATTAATGTCATCGCCTGTCCGACTTGCGGAAGAGTTGAAATCGACGTCGTCCGTATGGCGAACGAACTTGAGAAGAAGCTCGGTCACATTAAGACGCCGTTGAACGTATCCGTACTCGGCTGTGTCGTGAACGGGATCGGAGAAGGGAAAGAAGCCGATATCGGGATCGCCGGCGGTGAGGGGAAAGGCATCTTGTTCAAGAAGGGGAAGCTTGTCCGAAAGGTCCCGATGGAAGAATTGATGGACACGCTGATTGTGGAAGTGGAGCAGCTCGCAAAGGAAAAAGAAGCGGAAGGGAACGGCGAGCCGGTTGCAGCTGTTGCTACCGATGGGTGGGAACCTCTTATTCCTCGGGGCGATCAACCCTCAACGCTCGGCAAAGAAATTCCAGTCTTGCCGCACAGATAATTCAGCTCCCGTACTACGGCGTGTGGCACCTGTCCAGCGTTCTTCTGGACATGGTTGATCAAAGAAACAATTGACGTGTCGTTCTGGCGCATGGCACTGTGCGTGGCAGCATGCAATTGCAATCGGTCATTCATTGGATTTGTGCCCTCGCCGAGTCGCCGTTTTTTATCCGATTAGCAAAACTCGGCCTTGCCATTGCTGCAGTCGTACACGGCTACATCATTTCTTTTGGGCGGTCGTATCACTTCCGGGACATCGATATCCATCGTGAGATCGGGCGGCGCTTTCTCACCGGCGAATACCTCTACGCCAACGACTACTGTTACATGTATTTGCCCACCACCGGCATCTATTTTGCCCCACTGCTCATGCTGGATAGAAATCCAAGTCTGGCCCTGCGGTATGCGGTGGCTATCGGATGTTTAGTCATGACGGTGATATTCTTTCACCGGATGGTGTGCGGTTCATCCGTAAGGCAACCATGGAGCCGATTACTGATGGGCGTCGGCGCAGGGGCATTAACGCTCCAGTTCATCTTGAACGATCTTGATGACGGCGGTCCACATCTCATGCTGTTGGGGATTATCGCCGGTGGAATCTATGCGATATGGGTCGGGAGAGAGCGGCTGGGCGCTGCCTTGATGGGGTTCAGCATCGTCCTCAAGATTACGCCTGCGCTCTTCGTGCTGTTCTTTCTCTGGAAGCGGCAGTGGCGGCTTGCCTCGTACACGGTCCTCGCGACCGTTCTTTGGATGCTGCTCCCCATTCTCTATATGGGGCCGACGAGTTGGTGGGATCATCACGTGGAATGGACAAGGAATGCGGTGTTATCAGTCCTCGATCGACAGGTGGAGGGGCGACAGGAAAATGAGCTGCAGAAGGCCAATCTTTCGCTCCGCCATACCATGCTGCGGTACCTTGTGACGTATCCCCCGACTCATCGACTGCGACAAATAGATGAGAGTTACAAGCCGGTGTTAGACCTTCCTGCACCGCTGGCGAACGCCATGGTCGGGGTGGCTGCAATCGGTATCGTCGGATTATTCGCCTGGTCTAGTCGACGAACATTTCAAGGATTAGGAGATTCGGAATGGGGGCGAGAGTGCGCCGGAGTCCTTTTTTTGGCATTGTTTCTTTCGCCCATCACGTGGGACCAGCATCTTGTCTGGATGATACCGGCGGCCTGTATCGTCGCCGCCGCCGCAACAAAGATGAGCGGAACATTGAGCCGCACAGGATACACGATGCTGGCGGTATACGTAGTCCTGACGATGGTGCTGAATTATGAAGTCGTGGGGAGAGTCCGATGGGAAGCCTTGAAAAGCTATCACCACCTCGGTATCGCCATGCTCATCTTATATGGTTTACTGCTCAGTACGAAGGACCGGGTGGTTTCCTCTAAATTCCGGTCAGAACCTCTGCTTCCTTCCTCTCCTCGAATGGCAAATGAGATCTAATGTGCTGGTGTCGTTCTTGTCTTGAGTTCTCGAAAACGAAGCGCTTATAATGCCGATCCCGGGGCGCCGTACCCAAGTGGTAAGGGAGCAGTCTGCAAAACTGCGATGCAGCGGTTCGAACCCGCTCGGCGCCTCCAATCTCTCGCTTCTCTCGTTCAGCTCATCGAACCCCATTCTTCATCCACTCTTCAAGAGTTCTTTGGGTTGCCACCTGCTCTCTTCCCTTTGATCCATTGACTGTGGGTGCCTTCTTGTTGGTCGTTGCTGCTCGCACAAACAAAAACTGGGACGCTCTTCGGTTTTGCCAGTGAATCGGGTTGAGCGTTCGTACCCGCACAAGATGGAGTTTCTTACTCATGCTCCTTTCATGTGATGCCTATCCGAGGCAGGGGCAAAATCCTGTCGCCGGCATTGCGTTCACCAAGGACATCGTTCTCGTCTATAGTGTCTGGGAAAGCCCTGACAAGAGAGGAGGCTTCAACGAGCAAATACGTGCTGAGGTCGGGCCGGTGGAAATGAGTCGGGAAGCAATCATTGGGTAACTTCCCGCGTAGTATGGTCGATAAGAAAATTGACGACCTCTAGATGAGATGTTACAATCCCGAACATTCTTGTGCCTCCAAGTACAGCCACTTGATGTGGCTGTTCAGATATATAGGGTTCTTAAAAGTACAATCAGTTAGGTGAAGGAGAGCGGAATGGCTGTTCCGATTTCCCAGATGTATACCGTGGCGACGTATGTCCTCTCCCAGAAGTTCAAGGGAGTGAGGCGATATCCTTTAGTCCTCATGCTGGAACCACTCTTTCGCTGCAATCTCGCTTGTGCGGGATGCGGGAAAATTCAGTATCCCGACCATGTGCTCGATAAACGGTTGACTCCCGAGCAGTGCTGGGCTGCTGCTGAAGAGTGCGGTGCTCCGATGGTGAGTATCCCCGGAGGGGAGCCGCTCATTCATCCTGAAATCGCAAAAATCGTCCAAGGCTTGGTGGATCGGAGAAAATATATTTATCTCTGTACGAATGCCATCCTTTTGGAACGAAAGCTCGATGAGTTTACGCCTTCTAAATATTTAACGTTTAGCGTCCATATGGATGGACTCAAGGACGAACACGACTTGGCGGTCTGTCGTGATGGAGTCTATGATGTCGCCGTGAAGGCAATCAAGGCGGCAGTCAAGCGTGGGCACCGAGTGACGACCAATACGACGTTATTTGATGATGCCAATCCGGAACGAGTCAGAACGTTTTTCGATGAGATGATGGCTCTTGGTGTCGAAGGGATGACCATCTCGCCGGGCTATAGTTATCAAAAAGCTCCGGATCAGCAGCATTTCTTGAAACGGTCACGAACCCAGGAGCTGTTTTCGAAAATTCTGAGCCGTCCCAAACCGGGCTGGCACTTTAATCAATCCCCCCTGTTTTTGGACTTCTTGATGGGGCGACGCGAATATCAATGTACGCCCTGGGGAAATCCGACGTACAACGTCTTTGGATGGCAGAAGCCCTGTTACTTACTTCAGGAAGGTTATACCCGAACTTTTCGAGAGTTGATGGAATTGACGGAGTGGGAGAAGTATGGGACTGGGCGAAACGAAAAGTGTGCTGATTGTATGGTCCATTGCGGCTATGAGGCGTCGGCGGTTGAAGATACGTTTAGTACCGCCTCAGGATTTGCGAGAACTGCCAAGTTGACCCTATTGCCTACCTCGCGGTAATGCGGTCACTGGTCATCTGTCATGATGAGGCACTTCTGTGCAAGACCGTGCAGTGGCTAGTGACTAATGACCAATGACGAGTGACGTTCTCTGCCCATGACTGATACCAAGAATCACGCCGTTGCGATTTCAAGTTCACTTGAGGGGCGGGCGTTTACGCCGGTCTCCGCGTCCGATACGATCGAGGCCGTTGAACTCGCATTCGACTATCGTGGCGACGTGACGTTGACGCTCCGCTCCGGTGAATCGATCACCGGCTATATTTACAATCGCCATGTCTCCGCCGCTGATTCCTACCTTGAATTGTTTCCCGCCGACCGTCCGGAGGCTCAGCGCGTTCCATATGCCGACATCGCCACGATTGCATTCACGGGTGAGGATACGGCCAACGGGAAATCCTGGGAAAATTGGGTGTCTAAAAAGGAATCCGAGCGTCAGGCGGAAGCGGCAAAGCTGGAAGCGGATGCACGCACACGGGGCTACCTCTAACGAGCCTCGAAAAATGAAAGTGCGTCTCGCCAGCGGAGCCCTGGAGCAGTGGGCTCGGTTTTCTCTCTCATCCCATCCGGATAATCATGCATATCTCGCCATCATGTTATTTGCGCGCAGGCTTTCCGTCTGTCGGAATGCCTTGACCAAGTAGAGCCGCCCTGAGCCGAGGGGAATGACGGGGCAGGAGGCGTGAATTTCAGCTGCGCTGCGTGAAGGAGCGAGGTCTCCGCAGGCGGGTGCCGCTGGAAAGGTGAACGAGACCGACGAGTTTCTCATCCGCGCTAACAGCATCATCTATGCGTGTATTCTAGATCCTAACAAACGATGATTCACGCATCATCGTTTCGTACGGCGGGCCTGTCTTTTCATTGACAAAGAGTAGTTGCTGTGCTAGAAACCCGTGCCCCGATGCAGCGCGTTCGGGCTCCGGCGGTGTGTGTTGTCTAGGGAGCGAGGAGTCCGCACGTGAGTGTGAGGTTTGGTAAGAGAGCACTGGGACGATTGCTCGCAGTCGCGGGTTGTATCGCAGTGAGCGTCGGCTTTCCTCCCATCGCTTCTGCGACGCACGAGGCGGATCATCGCTTCATGGTCGAAGGGTATGTCTGCGGGGCGGGTGGCGCGGGCCTCTCAAATGCGGAGGTGCTCGTCAAGGATACTCGGATTTCCTACGGCCAGGTCGTCAAGACAGACGGAGATGGTTATTATAAGGCCATGTTCCATCTGCATAACGACAATCTTGGGGATCCGCTGCTGGTGGAGGCGCTGGGGGAGCAAAAAAAACTGAAAATTGAATTTGATCCCAAGGATCTTGAAAGTGATAGGAAGGTCCGCGTTGATTTCGGGAGTGGATGTAGTAGGGCTAATTCTCCACCCTGGATGTGGTGGGGAGGTGGAGCGGTTCTTCTGGCGGCTGGTGGGGCGATTGGGTTGAGGCTTCTCAGTTCATCCGGAGGAAAGGCGAAGGGGAAGGGAAGATTGCAGGGTAAGAAAAAAGGGTAATTGGAGAAAGCTCCAAGGGTCCTGGTTATTTATTGTCAGATAGGCGTTCGTCTTCATGAAGTTCGGAATTTTCCATGTCCAGGTCGCTCTGAGTCTGGGCTTGTTGCTTGGATGCAGTGGAGGTGATGAGGGTGATGGGCCGATCGTGCCTCCCCCTCCGGCGCCCGCTGAATATGCGGATAAGCATATGCCCCCGGGTTGGTGGGGAGATGCGCAGAAACTGGAAGAGGGGCGCAAGCTGTTCGTGGGCGAAGCGAATCCGGATGTCAATTGTGCCAGCTGCCATGGGAAAGATGGGAAACCTGTCAAGGCGGGGGCTACGGACTTTCGAAATCCAGAACGCATGAAGCTCTATTCGGACTCCGTGTGGTTTTGGCGCATCTCGGAGGGTGTGCCCAATACCAAGATGAAGGGTTGGAAGAGCAAGCTTTCCGATGATGATCGGTGGAAGCTTGTGCTGTTTGAACGAAGCTTTGGCTTGTCCGGAAAAATGTGGAGCGTGGAAACGAATCAATGGATTGATGCGGGCGCCAAATGACAATTCGATCAATGCAAGGGGTCGTCGCCGGCATGGGCTCTATCGGATTGGGAATGCAGTGCTGTAATGAATCTTCTGCTTTCTGCGTGGGCGAGATGAAGGAAGTTCATGGGTTTTTGTGAGGCGCTCAGCGATTCACTTGTTCAATTGTACTCGGTGAATCTGATACTATTTGCGCCGGCCTGAAATATTGTTTGGAGCTGTATCGACCAACGGTCATCACGCAAAGGCGATGTAGGTTATCTGATGGCAGGCCCTGGGTTGAGTGGGGCTCGCGCCCTGTGGGAATTCTGGTGGTTTGCAACTGGCAGCTGCGGTCGTGAGTCATAGGCTCCTCAGTGTTGGGTTCTTCTATATACAAGGATAGGGGGCATCGAGGCACCGTGAAAACACATTCGAGCAGTCTCCTGGCTCTGACTCTGGTGGCGTTATCGTGCGGCTTGGGTATTTCAGACGTATTCGCGCAAGAGGCTGGAACATCTCCTGTAGACTTCCCGTATACCGGAAATAGAACGGCTGTTTGGATCGTCGCGCAGCTGCACATCCTGTTCGCAGCCTTCATTCTTGGCGCTCCGATCTTTGTCGTGATCTCGGAATGGTTAGGCTACCGGAAGCAAGATCCTCGATACGATCGTCTTGCAAAAGAAGTGACAAAGGTGACGGTCATTCTTTTCAGCATGACGGCGGTAACCGGCGGATTGTTCATCTTTGTTCTCCTTGCTGCCTATCCACAGTTTACGACGTCCTTCATTAATCAGTTCTATGTAGTCTTCGCGATCCTGTACCCGGCCTTGTTTATCGCGGAGACGATCCTTATGTATGCCTATCTCTACACATGGGATATTTGGAAAGGCGAGAAGAAGGGGCGCCATATCGCACTGGGCGTGCTGCTAAATCTCGTGTGCCTGCTGATTCTGTTCGTGATCAACGGACCGACATCATTCATGAATACCCCGCCGAAGGCCGAGGGTGTTTCGCCGCAGGACTTCATCGCTGCGGCGACCTTGTGGGACAAGATTGCAAATCAAAGTTGGTTCCCGCTCAGCCTCCATCGAATCGACGGGAATGTCGCATTCGGCGGCTTCATTGCAGGCATGATCGCCGCGTACATGTACATGGCGGCCAAGACGAAGGAAGAGCGGGCGTATTACGACTGGATGGGATTCGTCGCGATCTGGATCGCCGTCGGCGGATCACTATTGCAGCCCTTCACAGGGCTTTTGTTGGCCTATGAGATGTGCGATTACGATTTCTCGTTCTGTCCGTACATGATGGCCGATCAGCTTTCCATGTTTTTTGAGATGCAGGGGATCATGATCGGGCTGCTCTTCCTGGGCGTCAACTATTACAGCTGGCTGAGTGTTAAGCGTATTGAAGGTGCCGACAATGTTCGGATGAGCATCCTGGCTCCCATTGTGCTGATCGTCTTGCTCCCGGTGACCATGTGGGTGATGAACAGCTGGTGGATTCCGGACCCGATGTCGCTGGCGTTCCTCCTGCCTCTGACGCTGTCCCCGTTCCTGCTCGGGCGTTTTATTCCGGTAACGGTTTCTGCCAGGACAGTCATCAAGATCGGATTTATCGTCATGCTCATCAGCGATGCGGTCTGGCTCACTCCTGCCGGCTTTGTGGCCACCGGTACGGATATGCCTGATGAGCTGAAGTTGCCGGAAGGGTGGGACTATCTCTCGTCGATGCCGGCGAAGTTGTCTGCCATCTTTACGCTGGTGTTCGTCACGATCGTCAACTTTGTTCTGTACAATCGCGCGATTAAGCAAGGAACGATTGTCTGGGGAAAGATCGACTTTGCGGCTCAATTCGTCTTGATTTTCCTGGCGTTCACGTCGACCTGGATTATGGGGCTTATGGGCGCTGTGCGCTCGCTGTTGAAAAAGTATTTCCATACCTACAGTCTGGTGTCGGATCTCAGCGCGGAGTCGTTTACTCCGACGCTTTCGTATTCCGCCGGATGGATCACTGCTATTACGGTCTTTTTTATCGCTGTTGTGACAGTCGCAGCACTGATTGCCATTCGGCCTTCTGTGGCGCCGGCCAAAGAGCCTGAAGGGAGTCCTGTTCCTGTTCCGGTCAAATAATCACTTTGTGGGGCATCTACCGAGGCAGCGAGAAATCACATGTGGAATTTATTTAAAAAGCTAGCGGTTGGCTTAGTAGTCGGCGGGGCTCTTATGGCCATCGCCAATTCACAAGAAGTGCCGGTGAGCTTCCAGATTTTGTTCTTTGTTGTCTCGCTGATCGGGGCCGGTATCTTTGCGCTTCTTGACGCAAAGACCGTGAACGTGATGAGCGGAGGGATGTCCTTTCTTGCCGTGACCGTGTTTTGGGTTTTTCTCATCTCGGTGTGCGTCGCCGGCGCGTCATTCCTGCCGCAGTTCGACCCTGAAGATGAAAAGGCTAAGATCGGCAAACTCCTTGACAAAGAGCGTAAGCAGTCGGCCCAGGGAAAGACCGAAGAGCTGATTGCTCGTGCCAAAGCCCTCGATGCGCAAGTAAAAGCGTTGGAAGATCGCCTCAAGGGTATCGGGGGTGGACAGGCGGTGGCAGCGGTTCAAGTTCCTCCAGCTGGAGAAAAACCTGCTGCTGCGGGGGGTGGCGCTTCCGGTGACATCATGAAAATCGGCGAAGAGCAGTGGCAACTGCAGGAATGCTACAACTGTCACAAGTTGAGGGGCGAGGGGGGCAAGAAGCGGGGTCCTGAGTTGGATAATATCGGCACCTTGCTGACGGTCGAGGAGATTCAGCAAAAAATTGCCGACCCGAAGAGCTTCATGGCCGAAGGGTATGACAAGGAGTGGCAAAAGGGCATTATGCCCGACAAATTCAAAGATCTCATGGATCCCAAAGAAATGCTGGCGCTGGCTACCTGGTTAGGTTCCTTCAAGAACACCGCAATCAATACTCCCAAGCCAATCAAGAAAAAGTAATGCTGCAACCCAAATTGAAATCTAAGGTCCGTTGCACGGACCAGGACATCGGCGAAGTCACTCGGGTCGTGCTTGATCCGCTTTCCCATGAAATCAGTCATATCGTCGTCTCCATGAACGGCAGTGGAGAGCGACAGGTCATGATGACCCAGGTTCAGGACGTTACGGAGGACGCGGTACAGCTACGGGGTCCTTCCTCGGATATCTTGGCGTTGCCTCCCTTTAAACGTGAAGACTATGTCACGACACACGAGGTGGAGATCTCGCATCTGGAAGACCATATCCATGTCACGCCTGGCGAGGTGTTGGTCCCTCTTCCTGATCTGGAGAAGAACGTCAAGCGTCGAACATTTTTCATGAACTTTACCCATGTTATTGGGTTTCTGATCGGACTCCCTCTTGCCTACCCCATCCTTCGCTTTTTGATGAAGCCGATGTATGCAGATTTTGACAACGCCTGGCTCAAGGTCGGGAACGTCAGCAAAATTAAGCAAGAGGATGTCGGGACGCAGTTTAAATACAAAAAACAGGTCAAAGAGGCATACATGCCCGAGTACGAAGTCGAGAAGAACGTCTGGGTGCTCCGGGCGACCCCCGACCTGCTGGAGAGGGTGTATCAGGGTAAAGATGTCGAATTCCACGATGCTAAGGGGAAGGCCATCTGGACCAACAAAAAAGATGTTCCCTATATCGCATTTTCCGGTAAGTGCCCCCATCTTGGCTGTGGCTTCAAATGGCGACAGCATAAGGCCTTGGGCCAGGTGTTTCTCTGCCCCTGCCATTTGAGTATCTATGATGCGGGGGGGAAAGTTCTTGATGGACCGGCGCCCCGTGGATTGGATGCCTTGCCGGTAAAGGTGTCGCCTTCCGGCGAGGTTGAGATCATCGATATGGAATTTAAGGCCGGCACGAAGTCACAAATTCGGATTGTGTGAGCGCGTAGCATCATGGATATGAAACACTCATCGCCTGCCGTGATCCCTGATC
>CAADGK010000087.1 GCA_900696515.1 uncultured Nitrosospira sp.
AACAGGTGAGGAACGAAGTGGACCGTTGGCTGACGCCGGAGGAAGAAGACCGGCTGATGGCCGCGTCGTCACCCTGGCTGCGAGAGATCATGGTCTTTGCCCTGAATACCGGCATGCGCCAAGGCGAAATCCTGAACCTGCAATGGCAGGACGTGGATTTTTCGCGAGGAACCTTGATCGTGATGCAAAGCAAGAACGGGACACGACGAACTATTCCTCTCAATGCCAAGGTCTATGAACTCCTATCCGCGAAACAGGCTGCAACGGGCCTGTCACGTGGGCCAGTCTTCAAGACCCCACTCGGCAATCTCCTGCAGGTGCGTTTTCTGGTACGGGAGTTTTGTGAGGCGCGCAATCGGGCCGGGATTCCAGACTTCCGGTTTCACGACATGCGGCACACCTTTGCCACGCGGTTGGTGCAGCGCGGGGTGGATCTCTACAAGGTTCAACGGCTGCTCGGGCACAAGACGAATTTGATGACGCAACGCTATGCGCATCATTCGCCGGAAAGCCTGAGAGAGGGTGTGAAGGTGCTGGATGAGTGCCAACCGGAGCGGTTTAGCACAAATTTAGCACACGGGCCGGTTTTTGAGGATTTTCGAGGCTCGACAGCCTCGTAAGTGATTGATTTATTGTGGTGAGTCGGCTGGGATTCGAACCCAGGACCCTCGCCTTAAAAGGGCCTGTGAAAGTGAGGAAAAACAATATGTTGATATGGAGGAAACGTCCAATGAGTGATAAGGATTTACAATGAGTTACAAAATGCTTGTCCTATATAGGACAAGCGTCAAACTATTCGCGATCTCAACCCAGCTATCGACTACGTCTGTTCGCACCCAACGATAACTCACTCATGATGTGACACGGGTTTAAATCTCCAACGGGATTAGATGGGATTTGCCAGAGAGGCTGCGGAAACTTGAGCCTCCCATTCAGAGGGAGCCTAGGGGCGGCATCAATGCAGCTCAAAAAGGCGAGGGCCTGAGAATGGCCTAGCTTGGTGTGAGTGTTCGCAGAACAAATTAAGACAAGGTCAGTTCTAGTCAGATGTGTTGTATGGTGCTCTCGGGATGACGACGTACGCCGATTTGGAAGGGAGGGCTATGGCGGGTATGACGATCCAAAGAGACGAACTGGTCTTTATATCCGTCCGGGTTCCGGACCAATGGTAATTGGCAAAAGGCCGCGCACCATTTGCCCGCCTTCAACAGCATAGGTCTGACCAGTGACGTATGATGCGGCTTCTGAGCACAGAAACAGGACCATCCCAGCCATTTCTTCAGGTTCAGCACCTCGATGCATCGGTGTGGCAGCTCTTAAATGGGCGTTGAGGCCCTTATGCTCATCCCAGCCTTTCGTCATGGGCGTTCTGACCCATCCCGGCGCGAGAGCATTCACACGAATCCCAAGGTGAGCGTGCTCGATTGCCGCCGTTTTTGTCAGGCCGATCACGCCGTGCTTGGCGGCCACATAACCACCCAATCCGGCTTCTGGTACGAGGCCTGCGACAGAGGCTGTATTAACGATCGCGCCCCCTTTGACCTTCAACATATGTTGCAGTTCATACTTCATACATAAAAATATTCCCTTCAAGTCTACGGCGACGACTCGATCAAAGTCGTCTTCCTCGAGGGCCTCGATTGGGCGCAGGCTGTGCGCGATGCCGGCATTATTGAACGCGCAATCCAGGCGGCCGAATGTGCTCACGGCTTTGTCAATCAATGCCTTGACGTCAGCTGTATGGCTAACGTCGGTCTTCACGAACAGTGCCTCCACGCCCTCTCTCTTGATCAACTCGATTGTTTCACTCGCCGCAGCCTCGTTAATATCACCGATGACGATATTGGCTCCATGCTGCGCAAAGGCCACGGCTGTCGCACGGCCAATGCCGGTGCTGCCGCCAGTTATTACAATGGTCTTATGTTTGAAGTCGAATAGGTTTGTCTTCATAGATGTTCCTCAAAATCCAATACCGATCGGCTTCCAGCGTTCTCAATTGACTAACAGCCCGGGCTGAGCGACAGCCTGCACGCAGTTCACCTATAGCTAGGGAGTTACACGCAGTATGTTTTTCACTAGAGCCCTCCGCAATGTTGCGTTCCAAAATCAGAGTATCTGGACTCAGTTCCGGCTCATGTCGGTCTTATGCCCTCCTAGCTCATCCAGAACTGCGATGCCCGGCATACGACCGGCTTGAGACAGAGCGTATAAAACCCTGGACGATCCGAAAAGTAAAAATTGTCGTTTTCTTCTGTTGGGATGGTGGTGACCGTAGTCATTTGTTGGTTGAAACGGGATAGAAGCGCAGCGAAGCGACCGTAAGGCGCCGTGCGTCATGCGTGCCTGCGCCGCGACGTGAGTATAATTGAGAGCGAGGGGTTTAAGCCTACTCTTTGCCTGGTTTTCTTCCAGGGTCTAGACTTCTCCGGATACGATCTGCTGCCTGTTCGGCCGCGGCGATGACGTCCTTCTCTGCCACTCCAATCAACCGGCCTTTCTCTTTTAGCAGCCTTCCGTTTACAAATACATATTCAACATTAGCTGGTTGACCGTTAAAAACAATCTGGCTGAGCCAATCCCATTGAGGCGCGAAGTTAATGGCGCTTGGATCCAAAATAATCACATCGGCCTTCTTCCCAGGTGCCAAACTGCCGATCTGGTGTTCAAGACCCAACACCTCTGCCCCTCCAAGCGTAGCCATTCTGAGCACCTCTGACACGGTAGGGAACGTCCCGGCATGAAGCGTCGTCGCCCTCTGCAAACCCACGGCTGTCCGCATGTTTGCAAACACATCACTCGTATCATTCGTGCCTCCGTCCAAACCAAGTCCTACCTTAATCCCGTGCTTGTGCAGTTCAGGCAGCCGGATAATTCCCGAAGCGAGTCTCATGTTGCTTAAGGGGGCGTGGGCTATATGAGCACCGCTTTTGGCAAGAAGCGTGATGTCCTCGTCCGTCAAGTGGATGGCGTGATTCAACAGCAGATTAGGACCCAGCGCGAGCGCACCGGAACGAGCGAGAACGCCAACTGGATCTTCTTGGCGCTGATCTATATGCTCGAGCAGGTGAACGTTTACCTTGACATGTAATTGATGGGCCAGATTGACCATGTCAGCCAAGTGTTCAGCGCTCTTTTTCCTTGTACCGCCTGTTAGCTGGAAACCGGCCAGCGGATTGGGGTCGATGAGCTCCGCCTTAAAGGCCCTGAGCGTATCCAGCCCTTCTTTTGGTTGGCTGTAGGCGAAGACGAATCGAAGCCCCGACTCCTCTAACGCACGAATATTTGCCTTCGCCAGGTTCTGCGGGAACATGTGTGCCCAATCCACCACAGTCGTAACTCCTGTGGTAATAAGATCGAGCGTGGAAAGACGAACCGCTGCATAAATGTCCGTCTCGTTCAATGCAAGTCGAATCGGCAAATTGCATTTTTGCAACCAGCCAAGCACATCATCATGAGCACACCCGCCGCGAAATACCGATTGATACAGGTGGTTATGAACATCAACAAAACCTGGCAATAGAATCTTCCCGTTGGCATTTAGAACTGTTGCGTCCGGAGCGATTAAGCCTTTACCAATGGCTAAAATGGTATCTTTTTCCATTAAGAGATCGACGTCTGCAAGACTACCGAGCGGACCCGTTCCAAGGGCCGGGTCCATCGTAATTATCAGAGAGGCACGCTGGATGAGAGTCTTCGTTGGGCCATCTGAAGCAAGTTCAGATGAGCTTCCATTTGAGGCCGTGGCAGAAAGGAGGAATCCTGTCAGGAGGGCAATCCAGACCCAATGCATCGATATAGTCCGCATGACGGCTCAGCTTGCTCAATTGTCATCTTACTGCCGACTTTTTTCAACGGTTAATCATTGGCAGCGTAGGAGGCCAGTTCTCCCCTCTTGGATATCCCTACATCGCGCGCAAGAATTCGTTCCTTCATTCTATCTGATAGTTGACCGGCCTTTTATAGAGTCTCGTTCAGTTCTTTGGTAGACGACTCATTAACAATGACAATTTTAATGGGGTGCAGAAAAGGGGGCTTAAAAATGACCTAGCTCGGTGGGTATTCGCCGACAAAATTGAGCATGGTCAGTTCCTGCCAGAATGTTCACTGTGGCTATCTGGAATGGCCACGACTGATGGCCCAACATTGTAGTGAGACATGTTCGGCCTCGCTGCATAAGTGAGGCTCAGATGCGCAGAAGAACTGTTCAGGAGGCGCGAAAGACGGGACAGTCGGGGTGGTTCAGGACATCATAGCTCACCGTACAGGACAATAAGGACATGCCACCGACCATCAGGCGGGTTTGCCAGCAAACGGGATACCGACCATTAAGGCCGGCCGGTGATCCGACACGTTCACAGTATGTGCGCACCAGCACGTCGGGCATCACTTAGCGAACTAGCAAACCGCCTGTGAGCTTCGAATCGTGAAGACAAATCTATTGCTTAGCGAAGCGTTGAAGGCGCTGGCAGGAATCACCATAGTTGTATTGGCAAGCGTGCTCTAAGTCCTTCAACGCGTTTGGCATATCGCCTTTGTGAAACGACGCTCCTCCCCGTTCATAATAGGCCTGCCCATTCTTCGGTTGAAGAGTGATGAGCTTAGTCCACATCGAAATGACGGCATCCCATTTCCGACGTCCGCTCAACGCATTGTCGATCTGCTTATATATGTCTATACGTGTAGGCTCCATTTCACGTGCTTGATTTAGATCTTTCATCCCTTCGTCATATCCCGTTGCCTTGAGATATACGAGCCCTCGTTTCAGGTGTTCGTCGGCAGTCTGACCTGGCATGTTGATGGCAGTCTTGAAATCAGGCAATGTGTCGAGGACTATTTTTGCATAGGGAAGAGAGGGGTTTAGCCTTAAAGATTTCTCGATGGATATTCGACACTGCTCGATCATGGAGGAGTTTGCTGAGAATGCTGCGTTAGCACGACAAGCCATTCCAGCCCCGTAATGAGCTTCTGGCAACTCAGGATTGTGTTCGATCGCCAAGTGATAGTACTGCTGCGCCTGGCGCGCATCTCCGACGGTCCACAGGAGATGGTCGCCCTTGCTTTGATACGCATAAGCCAACGCAACATGCCCTGCTCCAAAATCCATCAATTTAAGAGCGGTCTCTCCGTGTTGGACAGCCGCCTCGTGTTTGCCGCGCCACGATAGAAATTTGCTGTAACTGGCATGGTCCCAGGCGCGCTGGGGATATAATTTGAGTCTTGCCTCATAAGAAGCTTCCACCTGCTCATATTCCTTCTTTTGGGTATAGGCTCTGCCTAACTCTTGGTGAGCGTGATGGAGAGAAAATTTATCCTCTGTGCTGACCAGCACCTTGTTCGCCAAGGCAATGGCCTCGGCCGATTTGTTTTCCGCGTTTGCCAAAACGGCTTGCAGGATCAGGAGGTCAGTTGCGCAGGCCTGTAGCCGACTCGCCTGTGCCGCCTTTTCCTTTGCCGCATCCAGCCTGTTTTGGAAGTAGAGAACGTAAGCATACGTAACATACGCATCGCCCAAGGTGGGATCCAATTTCAGCGCTTTGGATACATACTCTTGAGCCGACTCCAACCCACGCTCGTCATAGTTGTCACCTATGATATAGCCCAATTTGAACGTCACCCGAGCTAACTGCACGTAGGCCGGTGCATACCCAGGGTCCCTTTTCGTTAGATCAACGAGCATCTGTTGAGCTCGAAGGAGTGGTCCTCTATCGCCGTGCCAGTCATCAATCAAGCCTTTGGCCACTCTCACTTGAGCCGCGAGGCTCTGCCCAGCGGACTTATCACTAGGGAGTGGAGGACTAGCAGCATTGCCATTGAGCGGCAGAAGGCTACAAGGAGCAGACAAGATGAGCATCGCGGCAAACCTGATCAGAAAAGAAGTTAACTTCATTCCTCAAATGTATCGTTGATATCCTACTTGTCAACCATAGGCAAAGTGCCACATGATCTGGAACTAGCAACCTGGATGGGTTCAGATCCTCCCTGCTATCTCTCCATGAACAAGTTCATCAATCAACTGCGTGTCCAAATAGGTATCTGGCTACACAATCCAAAGGTTTTCAGTACACTTGGGAATCGTCTGGCATTGCGGTCGTTAAGAAGCAATGACTGTGTAGGCTGAGAGGAGAATGGTCGATGCCTCTCCCAACTACGCCGGCTCCGAGGAAGAGTCCAATCGAAAGCCAATCTCAGGACGCTAAGCAAGAGGAAGCATCAGCAAAAGAGGCTGATTCGTGATGGCTTACATCATGATTGGTCATGGTGTGTCGGGGTATTTTGGCACCGGCTTGGCACCAACTGCGACCATATTGCTTGGAAGGGAGGTGCAGGTTGGGAATCCACGAGATGTGGGCAACATCATTTTCGCTGAATGGCGGCCGCTTGTCACAATTTGGCGTCCCGTTACACCATAGTCGATCGCTCCTCACTTCGTACATCACATAGAGCTGATCAACTATCTTGACGTGTCGGCCGTCGATCATCATACGTGAACTGTCCAATGGATCTCGGTCGAGATGTAGGTGCTGTGACCAGCACCCGCGAGCTATCTTCCGACCACCGGACAAACACGTTGCGCATGGCATGGCGGCCCAGTATATGGCCCGGATAACGGTCGGCTACTGAATGGATTGGCCGCGTCTCGATAATGAAGGGCCCCATCAGGCGCTGCCAATCCACACTCCGTTCGCGTGGGCCGTCGAGGCAGGCACTGACCTCGTAGATAATGCTCGGAGCTTCCACTGGGGGCTGCCTGCTGTGTGGAGTACGGTCAAGGCCTGAGCCAGGATCTTGTATCACTATGGTGAGCAGTGCCTCACAAACCGTGGAAGACCATTGGGAGTGTGTGCCGATTCGTGCAGAGTGGCCGTTCCGACGGCACGGGGGAGATCTGTCCGCAGGGCGTGCTTGCTTTCCGCCTATAGTACGTTGTCGAGCCGAAGCGCCTGTGGCCGTCCGCGCCACACCACGACCTGCTCCAACACTCGGAGCACGCGCTCGGCCGGGAGCGACGTATCAATCTCAATGGCCAGTCCCTCTCGCACCCCTTCATCCAACACGTTCAAGGTGCGGAACCGCCGGCCGCCATACAGGGTGTCGCTCATAAAATCCAGGGCCCACACGGCATTGGGTTGGGGCACCACCACGAGCGGCTGACGCAGCCGAAGGGGGAGCCGTTTCTTCGTCCGTCGTGGGAGATTCAAGCGGAGCTGGCAATAGACCCGCCACAGTCGTTTGTGATTCCAGGGGTGCCCATCGAGCCGCAGCCGATCGCAACACTTCCAGAAGCCCCAGCGACTCTTCGCCGCCACGAGCGTCGTGAGGGCCGCGATCACCGGCGCATCGCGCCGGGCCCAATCCACGAGGGGCCGGTAGTACGTCGCCCGGCCCATCCCAACCACGCGGCACGCCCGCTGAACCGGAAGGCCACTCACCGTCACCAGATGGGTGACGACCTCCCGCCGCTCAGCAGGCCTTAGAGCTTTTTTGCGATGACATCCTTGAGCGCGGCGTTCTCCAGGGACAGATCGGCATACAGGCGCTTCAGGCGGTTGTTCTCGTGCTCCAATTCCTTCAGCCGCTTCACGTCGGAGGCCTCCAGCCCGCCATACTTGGCTTTCCACTTATAGTAGGTGGCGGAGCTGATCCCATAGTGCCGCCAGATCTCATTGACGGGGCGGCCGGCATCGGCTTCTTTGAGAATGGACACAATCTGCGTTTCGGTGAACTTCGAGTGCCGCATGGGAACCTCCTGGCTAGGGTGACGATTGTGTGACGTCTCCCCCGAAAACGACGGCAACGTAAAACGAGAGTAGAATGGCGGCTTCGGCGGTCCCTTGCGAAAGGAGTGGATCGATGAAGCGGTCAAAGTTCTCGGAAGAACAGATCGTCTATGCCCTCCGGCAAGCTGAGAGTGGGACCCCGGTCGGCGATCTCTGCCGCCAGCTTGGCATCGCCGAGCAGACGTTCTACGCCTGGAAAAAGAAGTACGCGCATCTGGGCGTGAGCGAACTCCGCCGGCTGCGGCAGGTGGAAGAGGAGAATAGCCGGCTGAAACGGCTCGTGGCCGATCTCTCGCTCGACAAGCACATGCTGTCGGAGGCCCTGCGAAAAAAAGTCTGAGGCCCGTGCGCCGCCGGGAACTGGCCCAGTGGTTCTGGGACACCTTCTCGGTGAGTTGTGCGCGGACCTGTCGGTTGGCGCAATTCGGCCGCGCGTCCTGGTATCGACGGAGTCGGGCCAAGGATCAGTCAGCGTTGCGGTTGCGCATGCGTGATCTGGCCCATGCCCGACCTCGGTTTGGCTACCAGCGCATCTGGGTGTTACTGCGTCGCGAAGGCTGGCCGGTGAATCGCAAACGCATCCGTCGGCTCTACCGTCTCGATGGATTGCAGCTGCGCATGCGGATGCGGAGACGGAAACATATCGCGTTGCACCGAGGCCCGGCTCCGGTCCCGGTGGGCCCGACCGAGCGCTGGAGCATGGATTTCGTCCATGATACGCTGGCCGACGGGCGGCCGTTTCGGATCTTGACGGTCGTGGATAATTGGAGTCGGCACAGTCCCATACTAGAGGCAGGGTTTCGGATGACGGGAGAGACGGTCGGTCAGGTGCTCGATCGTGTACTGGACACACCAGCTGTGCCCCGCTCGATCACGGTGGATCATGGGACGGAATTCCAATCGCGCGCATTGGAGGATTGGGCCTATCGGCGAGGCGTCCACCTGGACTTCATTCGAGCGGGCAAACCTGTGGAAAATGCCTTTATTGAATCGTTTAACGGGCGCCTACGAGACGAGTGCTTGAACGTGCATCAGTTCGCCTCGCTGGCCGAGGCGCAGGCCCTCATTGAAGTCTGGCGCGTGGACTACAATCAGCGTCGGCCTCACAGCTCGCTTGTGCACCTGACCCCGAACGAGTTCGTCGCACAACGTCAGGGACAACCGATCGTCGAAGAAGTCGTCTGCTCTGGTTAAGGACCGTCTCAGAACGGGGCCAACGTCATGTGCCAGAAAGTTCTCCTTTTGACTGTCTCGAGTTACGGGGAGCTTACAATTCGGGACTGGATGCACTGGTACAACCACAATCGCCCGCATCAGGCGCTGGGGTATCGGAGCCCGGTTCAATACCGGACAGAACAATCAACTCAGGTGGCTTGATTTCAGGGGAGCACTACAAGTTTTCCAGTTTAGGCTGGTCCGGTTTTTCGGGAGGACGTCAACGAGCACACCGTTATAGCTTTCGCTGGTCCAGTATTTTGGCAGGATGTCAACCGTAGCCAAGGTCGAGAATGGCGCGGGTAGTTTCTTTCTTCAGTGTAAAGAAGGCAGCTGAACTACTTGGCTATGATCTACGCCAACCGCATTGACGTCTTGCTCAGCGCTATGTAATTCTATAACCCGCAACTCTTTCCACACTCCACCTGTCCACTGGCGCAAATATCTCTGCATTTACGTTGCAATGGAGATTCTTCTTCCAGTGTGTTACACGTGGCGTCACAGGAGTCCTTCCATCGCCTACACCTATCGAAGCACATCCACCAAGCGATTGAAAATGGAGGGAACCCACTATCTGGCTGTTCCGGCTTTCTTCCACCCGGTAGACCTGGGCCTCTGTCGGGATCGATATTTCTCATAGGACGGATGGCTCTAATTGTGCCATGCTCTCGGATAGCAGTAGGCAGTTTCATCCAACTCCTCCCTTATCTATATAGCCCGATTATTTCAATTAGAGGAACCTATTTGCTTCATCGCATAGTTACGATGAGACGTCTCTAAACGAATACAGATATCATATCTTATGGACGTCGTTATGATGATTCTCCTCAATCCCTCTTATTTTTGCAGGAGGTGCCCCAGCCCGATCGAATTTCTTAAGCTCCCGAACGAAACGGTCGTTGATAAAGTAATGCAGACGCCAAAATTCCCGGTAATATATATTGACCGCTGGATCCATCATTTCATTTTCGATCCCAAACTCCATTCCGATTGCCATGTGCGCGTCGTTATGCCAACGCTCCGCCTCTAACGAAAATGCGGCCACGGACTCAAGATCTCCTTCTCTAGCATGCGTCGTTACAGTATAACTTGCACCGAATTTTGTGAAGTCGGCAGGCCGAAAACTCTTAACGCCCCCATTCCACGTGGTGGGACCCTTACACCGACGGAAACGTTCTATGACATTCCAGTGAAAAATTAGAAAGCCCATCCCTCGTGCATCAAAACGACGACGATGCCAATTGGTATGAATGGCCTCAAGTCCGTTGAGGAATAACATAGGATTGTTATTATCGAGTGAAGTCTTAGCCGCACTATCTAAGGCCGTTTCCAATATAGAATGTGCCACCTCTCCCTCCCTCGTGACCAGAAACCAGATCTAATAATCCGCAATATCGCAAACCAGGTGTAACTTGAATCGATCGTCGTTTTCTATGCTGGTCGTACAGGCCACCCATTTCTGCTTCCATGGCATGCGGCGGAACATGATGCATACTCAGCCATACAGTCGGCCATACAATTGCGGGTGGCTCTTTCCATGCCGCAAAAATTACGACACTCAGAAAAAACCCAATCGCATCGGATTTGGCATAAATGCCTATTAATGTTGCCGAATGGTCTCCTATTGTTGAGCTGTAGCAGCACACTAAAACTGTTCTCTAATATCCGAACTGGTAACTTCATAGAGATTCTCCGTTACATATTAAGCATACACGCTTGATCTTCCCTCGATTTCGTGGACACTTGGTTACGCGACAGCCGCCCTCGCTTCAAACTCCGCCGGTGAGCGATAGCCGAGGATTGAGTGGCGTCGCTGCCGATTATAAAACACTTCGAGGTATTCAAAGATCTCCTGCTTGGCCTCCTCCCGCGTTCGGTACTGGCGATGATGAATCAGTTCCCGTTTCAAGGTGCCAAAGAAGCTCTCGACGCAGGCGTTGTCCCAACAGTTCCCCCGGCGGGACATGCTCCCGGTCATGCCCGCGGCCCGCAGTTGCTGCTGGTAGGCCGTGGCCGCATACTGACTCCCGCGATCTGAATGGTGGAGCAGGCCTGGTTTCGGTTGCCGTCGCTGCAGCGCCATCTGTAAGGCCTGCTGCGCCAACTCCCCCGTGAGCCGTGCCCCCATGGCCCAGCCCACCACAGCTCGGGAATAGAGATCCAGCAGGACCGCCAGATAGAGCCAGCCTTCCAGGGTCCAGATATAGGTCATATCCCCGGCCCACACGTGATTCGGAGCCGCCACGGCAAACTGCCGGTTCAGCTGATTCGTGGCCACCGGGAACGCATGCCGGGAGTGGGTCGTGGCGTGCCACTTCGTGACGGTTTTGGCGCGCAGCCCATCGTACCGCATGAGCCGCGCCACGCGATGACGCCCCATGGTTCGGCCTCGCTCGACCAGCACCCGCCACATCCGTGGGCTCCCATAGGTCTGGCGACTCTCGTGATGGAGCTGGCGCAGTTCGGTCAGTAGCGTCTGATTCGCAGCCGCTCGGGCACTCGCGGGGCGAGTGCGCCAGACATAATACCCGGCGGGCGATACCGCCAAGGCGCGGCACATCAGGCGGATCGGATAGCGACGGTCGTGCTCCTGGATCACCCGATATCTCATCGCGACTCCTTCGCGAAGAACGCCGCCGCACGTTTTAAAAAATCTCGCTCCTGCTTCAACAGGGCATTTTCTCGCCGCAGCCGGGCCAGTTCCGCCTGCTCGCCCCGCAGGGATTGACGGGTCTGCCCAACGCCCCTCCGCCTGCTGCTGTTCCGCCCGCCACCGATAGAGCAGGTGGTCGGCAATCCCCAGATCACGCGCCACCTGCGCGATGGGGTGCCCCGACTCCCGCACCAATCGTACCGCTTCTTCTTTAAACGCTTCCGTATAGGACCGTCGTGTCTTGGTGCTCATGCTGTCCTCCGATTTCATCATGCTCCTCCTTTAGAGAGGTGTCTGTAAAATCGGGGGAAGGTCACGCTTCACTCAAGATTAAAACCTTATCGCGATCAAACCTGCCCAACCACTATCATTCAATTAACTTCTGAAGCGGTGTTCTAACATGCAGGTCAAGCTCCCCCCTTTGCTCTAACTTGGTGAGCGGGAGGCCGGTTGAACAGTCGTCCTCCAAAAACAATCGTTCGTATAAATCGGGAGTCCGCATTGTCCATGACAGCATCCGTTTTCCCCGGTGCTAAAAGACCCGAACCAATATTGTTCGCTCTGAATGTGCCTCCTGAAACTGCAATGTGCGTTGGCTCACCGCCTCGGCTGTGAGAGCCAATTTCATTTCCACGAAGAAGGAAACATCATGACGAACAACTGCAAACCGGCGACCTCGCAACGATGCAGCAGCATCAAGGCGACGATCTGGCATAACCACAGTGGAATGGGTCGTTCCTTCCGACACCTTCTCCCGCTCGTTCCGCGTTTAGTCCGGGCAGTGGGAAAGGGCGGCTCCTTTGGCGTATACTGACCTACATGCGCTGCTCATCGTCGAGCGAAGTGGATTGCGGCTCGTACGGCTCAGCGCGGAGTACCATCGGGGTGTCTATCTCCCTTCGACGATTCCGCCCTCCTTATTCCCATTCCATTCTATACGCATTAGGTGGCTCATCTAACGCGCTGACCTATTCAGTTTTCTGGGCGGCATTTGTTTAGCGATCATGGTGCAGTAAGATTGATCCCACATTAGGAAACTATAACGATGATGCGAAGATCTTCCGGTGTCCTCAACCACTTTTATCAACCCCGATGTTTGCTCCAATTTTTACGTCAACACACGGCCGCCGCAATGTTCGCTCGCTTTCAAGTATTCCCGCATGCAGTCATACTTACATAGGCTAACGCTGAGCGCACGCTCGCGAGGGGTCTGATCGGGTGGCCCGGGCCATAGCTCACACATGTCCGTACAAACGCCAAGTTTTGCGGAATGTGGTGCAATGCATGCCTGGTAGTTTTGCTCACCAAACGGGTCCCATCCTGATCCTGGAAGACCTGGTCCTCTATCGGGATCTATATTTCGGAAACAACGAAGAGTTTTGAAATACCCGGCATGAGGGCGAATAGCCATCGGTAGTCTCATAATACCTCCATATCGTTCGAATATTCTCGACGACGTAATGGAATCAGATCATCTCATCTCGTCAGCTATGGGCTCACTCGAAGTGATAAGGTCCATCCACTATGAACAGGCCTCCATTTGACAAAGGCGCATGCTTGGGAGGTTTTGAGGTGAATAAGCCTCCTGCAAAATTTCGTCTCGGTATCGAACGTTACTTGGTTCATGGTGGTTTAGTGAGTTCGATCATTTCTAAATTTACGGTCCCACACGGGCTCCCACTTTCGGATCAATAATGGCGCCAAAAGGTCGTAGATTGTTTGTGTAAGTTCATCGTTCAAAAAACGGCTGCATCGCAGTCGAGTGGACGTGTGGGTATATATCTGTCACGTCGACCCGTACAAAGTACTGTTCGATAGCAGCTGCAAAATTTGGCTCGAAGGTTACAATTACATCATAGACTCGGTGAAGATCTGTATAAAGTCGCGATTGCCTGACATCAATAGAAGCCAATGAATAATTTCGAGCTTTCAACCGCATTACAGTTTCGTAAAGGGGGGTGAACCGCACAGCTATGTAATTAATTGCTCGATGCTCTGGAGTCTCTCCCATGTTGTCGCTGATTTGTCTTATCCGCTCGAACACTTCTTTGGCAATGCTGATCGATTGCTCAGATGTCACGCCGGTCTGTGCGGGGACTATATTGCTTATCATAGATTCCATTAATGCCTGCTCGGGAAAAGCATATAGGGTTTCAGTGAAGACAACCGGTAGTGCAAACCCGGCACATTCACGTACCGGCCCCTTAGTTCCTACGACCACAGTAGTATCGGACCAGTCTCCCGACTCTTCCGGCTTTAATGCATTGACGAAATCGTCCAGATCGCGATCGGTACGTGGGATTATGTGATACACGGGTATAGATTCAACGGTTAATATCCAACAAATTGATCTTGCCAAATCACGTCGGCGTGATAAAACGTCATAAAACATCTCACGTTCCGTTCTGGTGCCTAGTTCCATACTGCTTCGTTCGAATTGGAATTCGCGTTG
Source organism: uncultured Nitrosospira sp. (assembly GCA_900696515.1). Classification (GTDB taxonomy): domain Bacteria; phylum Nitrospirota; class Nitrospiria; order Nitrospirales; family Nitrospiraceae; genus Nitrospira_D. Next base: position 14,099 of record CAADGK010000087.1, read on the forward strand.
AATGGAATTAGACCTGAATTCGGCACGAACCGATCCGATGGCATAAATTGGATGCAGTGCGGTTGGATGGCATGTCTGGCACGGAGAAGGAGTATCAGCAGGGGGAGTGGCAGGCATGTTGAAAGTTGCTTCAGATGATGTTTGTAGGTGTATGGCCTTATTGCTGACATATGACCGCAAAATACGTGTGGGAAGCCTCATTGAATAATCCTCCGAGTTATGCACGAATTATTTTGTCACAACAAAAAACCCACTATAAAACGTAAGTGGTTCAGTTCGTGAAGCGCAACGCTTGGAATATATTCAACGTCCGCTGAGTGCCTGGGGCAACCCGTGTTGACCTACTTAATGCGTATTTGATTTCTGCACTGTTTCGATGTGGTCTACAACTCATCAAAACAGCCGCGCTGGCAGCAGTAATAGCAGCAGCAACACTTGTCCCCTCAATCGGGGATAAAGCGCCCCCTATTTCGAGTTCTGTTGATCCTGGAGCCAGCGCTCCTCGCTGCAGGACATCCATGCAATATGAAGAGCTAGCCAATCTCCGGCCATACGAATCAGCGGCGGCGACAGGGAAAACATTCCTATAACATGCAGGATATGTATGCACATAAAGACCGGAATTGCTCATGGCGCTAACTATGAGCTTTCCTTCAGAGGCCAGGGTGTCAATCACCCTATTCTCCACAATACCCTGCTGCAATTCCTGTAACAAACCTCCAAGACTCATAAGCACAACCCTAACATTTGAATGAACAATATGCTGGAGTGCTTTCTCAACATCAGCCCAATAGCAGGCGCTTTCGCTACACACGTTATAGGGAAACACTTCGAACAATACATTGGCTCGATTTAGTAAACCTTCGATGATTTGGAGCATGCACAGTCCATGGGGAGGACTTTCTGTTGACGTGCGAGTGTCGCAATTAATCGTGGAGTCCAAAATAGCAATTCCAATGGGATGGTTAGCTAGTTGTGGACGAATTGGCAATCCGATAGAACTACATATATCGTCGAGTGAAGACGCCATTTTCAATGACTACCTCGGGACCATGTAGCGACGAACCTATCGGTATGGAACGAACGTCACATAGCGATTAAGGGTCTGAGCTCGCTTTTGACAGCCCCCGCAAGGTCTTATCCCTAGAAAATGCGTAAATTGTTTTACGGCATCTCCTAAGGGCATCTCCTTTGAAATAGGAGCAGGAATAGTAAGCCTATTGGGACGCAGACGCTTTTCTAATTTCTCAGGAAGTTGCATGCCCCCCCCTTTACGGCTGCAGCAATGAACCCGAACCCATCAGCAATGTAATGGTATTCTTGGTTTGCTGCCCTGCGACACGCGGAACGCCAATTTTATTTTTTGTCGTAATCCCGTGCGTGCGGACAGGTGCCCGTTCACCTGCCAGGTCAACCCTTGGAATAATAAGACTGAAGATTGTATCGCCCCCCTCGCGACCACGCATCAGAGTGACGCTGACTAAGTCACCCAATTCCGTATGTAATGTCCTGATCTTATCTCCATTGAACGTGACAGCCTGATTTGCGTCTTTGTATGATAAGGAGGGCTCACCGGTGATCCCGGTTGCGAAATACTTTATTTCAATTCCTCCACCACGCAGTTCGTAGAATGTAGCCGGCGACAACGTTGGTTGAGCAATAGCGCTAAAAAAACCATTGTTGAAAATAACGACGCAAGGAAGAAGACATAACATCGCCTTTTTCATTTATTCCTCCTATCACTGCGCCCCTTGCCTAATTTGCCGCATTCCTGCCACCAGTCATTCAACTTTTTGAAGCCGAGTAGCATCAAGTCAACGGAACGTTGAACCGCTAATACACAAGGGACCTCTTCACTGGAGGACCTTGCTCTCAAAGATGGACCAAGTACGACATTTGTATCCCAGCCGTAAAATCCCACCCAGGATCCTTTGATTCGTCCTGAGGATTAGCAAGGTTTCAATAATCAGTTTCTTGTAATTAATTTGGATTGAATTCCTTGTCAATGGCCTAATGGACCTAGGCATAAACCTAGTAGCGGCCTTCATAGTTTTCCGCGGACGCGATGCCATGTGCTTCGTTGAGCAGTACGTCTTTTCCTTGCCTGAAGTGTCGCTGGAGAACTTCGTACTAAAAGCCGCCGGTGACAATCGGATTCTGAGAAGGGCCCGCTTATTCATGGGTTGTACGAGTAAATAGTGGACGATCAGTCTTAGCACGCGCGCTTGAGGTCTCTCCGCCAAGGTCAGAATTTACGAGGTATGTTCGAATGCGAAAGGAATTTGGGACTTGTTGAGGATGCAGTGGCACTGTGGAAAGGCTAGTACAGTCGCGATCACGTGAGGTTGCACTGCCTCGAACCTTCCCCCGGTCTGCAGACCCGTTTTAATCTATCGCATAGGGAGTCATGAGTCCCGCTTCAATGAGGTGTTCACCAGAATGGGGGCTCTGCGCAGTACCGGCCGGTGCGGCCGGGGAATGGCGTAGCCTGAACTCTGGGACGTTCCCCACTTCCCTATAATATGGTGCATTCCATGTCCCATCTGAGCAATGCATGACTAGGCCTTCCCTCCGGAGTCCCTCGATTTTTTTCTGGTCGTAGACTCTGGTGCTACACTTGTATTGAGAATTAGTAACGGAACGTAGCGATTCGCTGCCGGACCATCGCGCCAGGAACCTTCCCGTTTCATAGGAGTTTCCATGCTAGACGCAATGCCGTACGTGATCCCTGTCGTATTACTGGTGCCATTTGCAGTGACCCTCGGTGCGCTACTTTACCCTGTGTGTCAGATAACGTTTCGCCGTACCAAAGGAGGACTCCACGGCATACCCTGGATATGTCTGAGCTTTTATTTTCAATATTGGTACTGGAAAATAACCTATCGTCCATTTGCCATTGGTGATGCCGTCCGCCCCTGCTCTGTTAATCTTCACACTCGCGGACGCCGGGATTTGGATGCTGGCACAAGCGCGCAGCTGGAAACCAGAGGGCTGCTTCCTCCTAGCATTGATTCCAGTGGTCGGGCCTGTAATTGCCATGGGCTGCCTGTGTTTGCGGCGACCGATTCAGCCCCATAACCCTTCCCGCGGGAGATTTGTTCTCACGACCACTGCCGGGCTCATTTTCTTAATTCTGGGCTATGGTTTCACATACTCTCATGCGGGCTTATAAAACCAAATGGGGATCGGCTTTACTTGATGTACGAGTTACAGGCTAAGAGGCTGTGGTGCAATGCGGTGGAGCCTTGCGACAACATGCCCCGCTTCAGCATGGAAGACATCGCTCGTATTTCATGTGTGTGATTCGCACACATCGTTTCAACTAAAGTAGAACAATGGACCCCGACATTCGCAGGCGACTTCTGTGGGTACAGCTCTATCAGCGAACCGGTAATGCCGGCCTGGTCTGTCGACGATGCGGGGTCTCTCGCCCCACACTCCGGAAGTGGATTCGCCGGTTTCATGAGGCAGGAGAGGCCGGTCTTCTCAGTCACAGTCGCCGCCCCGTGCGGTCACCCAATCGGCGTGTGTTCGAGAAAGAACGACGGCTTATTCTCAGCTTGCGAGTAGAGCGTAAACTGGGAGCACGGCGAATTCAGAGCGAACTGCGGCGCCATCATGATCTCAAGCTCTCGTTAGACTCGATTCACAAAGTCCTGGCCATCAGCCTGCCTTACTGCAGTATGGTCATGCTCAAGACACCAGAAAGTATCATCGTTTCCCGATATAGGCATTCCGGAGTATCAATTTCTGGGCGTCCACTGCCGACGTGGCGCCATGAAAATGTTTCCGCTGATCCGCACAAGACCCGGATCCACTACCATCTATAGATGGCACGGCATCAACGGTCGTGAACAATATGCCATAAGAGATGCTAATTCAATGAGTTGTGGCCATTCCGTCATTTATTACGGATTCTTTTATGTGTCGGGATCACATACATCCTTTCAATTCAATGAACTGATGTATATTTCGGCTCCGTGAATAGTGCTCAAGATGAGCAACGACGCCGACTGGGGTGGGTTCAGCTTTATGCCGAAACTAGGGATGCAGGCTTGGTCTGTCGGCGTTGCGGCATCAGCCGTCCTACCTTACGCCTGTGGTGGGAACGATTTATAGCAAAGGGGGACGCGGGACTCGTCAGCCTGAGCCGGAGACCACATCATTCCCCGCGCCGCGTCCTGGATCAGGAACACATTGGCCTGATTTTAGGCTTACGTGATGAGCGCAAACTCGGTCCCAAACGTATCCAAGCAGAATTACTGCGCCATCATGGCCTTCGCTTGTCCACTGCAACGATATGGAAAGTCCTTCATGCCCATGAGCGAGCCCCACTCGTGGGCAGGCGCCCGCCCGAGGCTCCACGACGATACAGCCGGCCACTGCCCGGAGATCGCGTTCAGGTCGATACGATGAAGGTCATCGCGGGCCGTTTTCAGTATACCGCCATCGATGATTGCACCCGCCTGCGTGTGCTTGGTCTGTACCCCAGGCGCACCGCCAGCAATGCGGTTCACTTTCTTGAGCATCGCATGATCGAAGAGTTTCCATTTCCGATCCAGCGGGTCCAAACGGATCGCGGTGGAGAATTTTTCGGGGTAGCGTTCCAAGAGGCCCTGCACAATTCTGCATTAAGTTCCGGCCCAACCGCCCCCGAGCTCCCCACCTCAACGGAAAGGTCGAACGTTCACAGCAAACCGATTGGGTGGAATTTTATTCCACGTGAACCTCGAGGATCCGTCACTGCCTGACCTGTTAGAGGAGTCGCAGTTCTTTTATAACTGGCATCGCCCTCACAGCGCATTGGGCGGCAAGACACCCATGGAACGCTGCTGTGAACTCCTAGAGGCCACTCCATACCAAGAGGAAGTGGAAGCCCAGTACCATCTCAAACATGAACGAGCCAAGGTGCGTGATTTTTCAGCCGATCGGCGGCTAGCAGAATTGAAAGGATGTCTGTGATCTTCACATTTTATGAATGGTCGAAGTATGCGATACCGAATGTTGGTTTAGGGCCAAATATCCTTAACTTCTCCGAGTTTATCGTCCAGAGCCATTTTCATCTTGCGCTCCTTTCCGATTCCCCTGCCTCTTAACTGCTCGCCAGTCATGGTGGTTATCACCCATTACTATTACTATCCGTCACACTTCAGCCGTAACTGCGACTGATTGTTTCCATTCGTCTTGCCCATTGGCGTTCTTCATCTCTGATCACGTTAAATGCCGTCCGCTGTCGTGCCGCCTCAAGGGAGATCCTCTCATGGGTTCGATGCGCACGAAAGCACAGGAAAGCTCACTAAAGCGCACATAAGCATGCATACGCATAGTTCCCAACGTCCCCCTGCTCGCGTACTGTCCCCACTATGTTGAGAAGTGAGAAAGGAGTGATTCGACCGATGTTACTCACGGCCAAAGAGTTAGCCCAAGAGTTCGATGTGCATATCACGACCATTCGACGGGCGTACCGTACCGGGCGGATTCCCTATGAACGCCTCTGCAAAATGTATTTGTTTGATCTCGAAAAAGTACGCCATGCGATGCGCCTCAACGGACTCACCCTTGTCGGTGACGAGGACGGCCTGCGCGCGACCGGCGGAGAAAGCCGGCGGCGCGCGCAGCCGATCCGCCCCCGACTGGGTAAGACGGGGGCGTCTATCGCACAGACTCCTAGGAGGAAGAAATGACAGGTACCGGAGGATTCACCCAAACCATCGATTGGTTGGCCTTCACGCTCCCCAAAGCTGAAGTCGCGGATGTGATTGCGATGATTGGTGGCGACTGGTTCCAGAGTGAGAGCGGCTTTCGCGGCTATCCCGTGGCGCAACTCATATCACAGGGGAAGACCGGGGTTGGGAAGTTGGGGACGGGTGCCCCTCGCAATCCAAAGGAAGTGCATGTGGATCTCTCAGCGGGGATTGTCTCCCAGTGGGATGAAACCAAGTTGAAGACCGTGTTGGCCTGGATCTTTGCCCAGAAAGGCCATGTGACCCGCATCGATGTGGCCTTGGACGACCGGGAGGCGTCTGTCGCAGTGGAGACCGTGCGCCTCGCCGTGGAGGCCGGACAGGTGGTGAGTCGTTCGAAGCA
>CAADGK010000088.1 GCA_900696515.1 uncultured Nitrosospira sp.
AGGTCTATCCGGTCCCGGAGGCAATCGACAAAGAGATTGCCCGACTCAAACTGGCCGGGATGGGGGTCGCGATCGATGCGCTGACGGCGGAGCAAAAGAAGTATCTGGCATCATGGGAGATGGGCACCTGAGCTTATTTTCGTGGGGGCTATTGCCCTGGTCGCCCCTCCTGATGGAGAGGCGACCAGGATGGTATTACACCAACCATCCTCTATCCAGATTCACCCTTGCAGTTCCCCTACCGCTCGATCTGTGTGGGTTGGGAATAGCCCAGGGAGTCTTCATCCCACTCACTCATGAGCTTGAAGAACCACAACAAGGACAAACTCAGCCCGACGAGCCCCCCGCCGACAATCAAGACCAACATCGACTCCTCCATTGCTTGAACATGTACGCGTGGAAGCCATCGTCTCCTAGCCTAGAGTGCGCCTCATCGACATTTCTTAGGCCAGCGATGACTCGACAATGACTTTGGGCATCCATGCTCAAAGTGAGCCGGTTCAACGATCTGAACCGCTCTTATAGCAGCGGGGCGGTATCTTTCTGCGAACGCCTCAGCCAAGTACCACTGTACCTCGAGATCCCAGTTTGACAAGCAGGGCCACTTTTTGTTTCAAGTCGCCAAAATTTGGTCGGTTGCAGCGCTCTGCCACGGGTTTAAGAGCGTGAAATACAGCACTCCTGCGCCCCGAAGAGCTTCCACAGAGAACCTGACACCCATGACACACAACCCAGCTTAAACTCAGACCTTGGATGGTCAGGCAGTGGGAGGCAGGATCTACAACTAAGCTATGCCGGTGACCGCGGACAAAACCACCCTGAACGCTGGTCCACCTACCGTGGGTGCGTCGATGGTGTCTTCTCAATCAATGGTTGCTCCTAGGAGGTGAGACTGGAGTTTTGATCCGGCTATTGATGAAAGACAAGAACGGGTGAAAGATCTCAAGACAAGGTCATTAAGCTAATGAAAGCGTGGCACCACTGCAATGATCCGTAGTGGCCCGCCGGTGCCACCGGCGATTTTCATCGGCAGCGCGATGACGTCGAAGCCGTGAGCGGGAAGGTCTTGCAGCTTGGCCAAATTCTCGAACACCGGAACATTGTGGGACAGTAGTGCGACATGCGTCTCAAACGTCGTCGACTGACCGTAATCGATTGAGGCCGTATCAATCCCCAACGCTTTCACATGCCGTTCTCGCACCAGCCAAGTAGCAGCGTCTTGGTGTAACCCCGGAAAATGCAAGGCCTTCACCCCCTCCTGCCCTCTCAACTCCGTTCCTAGATAATCCTTGCGGTTCGGCCAGAATCTGGCAAAGCCCGTGTTTAGTAGGATGATGGCATGGTTTGGAATCCGACCATGCTCTGCTTCCCAGCCTTCGAAGTCCGAGATCGTCACGCGGTAGCCACGATCGCGAGCACACGGCTCCGTCACATCGATCCTCACAGCCGACCCAATCAATCCGTCGAGTGGAATCTGATCCAGCGTCTGCTTCCCTTCAGAAAAGTGAATCGGCGCATCGACGTGGGTACCACCATGCTCGGGCATTTCGATCCGGTTGGACGCGTAGTAGTACCCAGCCGCAGTATGCTCGGCATGCTGAACGACGAGCTTGAAATCTTGTTCCGTAGGCCAGACGATTGTATCCCCGCCAAACGAATGCGTCAGGTCAACGATTCTCGATTGTTCCCAGGCAATCCGATCGACCTGGCGATCACCAACGCATCCCGCGCTTACGATGAAGCTCAGCGCTGTGATTAGCGTGCTCGCCATGTACGTGAATCTTCTCACGATAGCACTGTTCCTTCTCCTCCCCCTCTCAAAGGCTCGGATGGACCGGTTGCGCGCAGAGGTTTGCGCCATAGCAGGAATTGTTAGCTTTATTGAAAACCGATGCCGGAGGCGACGGCAGTGCGACGGAGTCGCAGCCTTAGAGGAGCATCCGGGAAAGGAAGCGAGATTCATCTACTGTCTGGCTCTCGTGCGTTTGGCGCAACCGAGCCGCGCGCACCGTTCGCCAGCCAGGCCTCCCCGCTACTTCCCAAAAGCTTTTTTCAGCAGCGGCTCAATCTCGCCCTTGGCGGCCATGGGATCGAGAATGTCGGTATCACCGTAAAAGGTGCCGTCGATGAACACCTTGGGGAGCGTCGGCCAGTTGGTCATCTTCGTCAACGCTTCACGCTTTGCCGGCTGCGACAGGACATCGATCAATTCGTACGGATACCCATACTTGTCGAAAAACTGCATGGTCTCCCGGGTAAATCCACACATCGGCATGGTTTTGGTTCCCTTGCCGTAAATCAGGATTTTATGAGCGTTCACTTCCTTTTGAATTTCATCTTCCATCTGGTCGGCCATCGTCTCCTCCTAGGCTTCGTCGGTCGTTCGTGCCGTCAGTTCCAACGCGTGGATCCGTCCATCCTTCATCGGCACATCCAACGCTTGATAGATCATGCGGTGCCGGTCCAAGAGATTTTTCCCCTGAAACCCATCCGATACAATCACCACCTTAAGGTGGTTCATCGTTCCCGTACGGTCCGTCACCGTCACCACGGCATCAGGCAAAGTTTTGCGAATATAGTCGGTCAGCACATCTTGGGTAATCACCGGCCTCCACTCCTCTGTTTTCAATACCCTAGCCCAAATCGGCCGTGAAAGGCAATGAGCCCGTCGCCTGGTGGTTTTCAGCATGGTGGTGGTGCATATCAACCAGCTGCGTGCAAGATGCTGTGATCCCGGATAATCAAGGCGTTGAAATGATGCGTCTTCCTGATTCTCACAACGCGGCATCGACCTTGCGCCTCTCTGGCGTATAGACGGAAACCAATCGCCGCCGTTCACCAAGGAGGTTGCCATGAGTGAATTCAAGTCCGGATTCTTCGTCGGAGGTGAAAGCTGCAACGGGCGAGTACTGGTTGTCGATGATGAGCCCGACATTCGCAAGGTCGTCCGCATGACGCTCCAAAAAGCCGGGTATGATGTCCTCGAAGCGGAAAATGGAGGGAAGGCCATTGAGGTCATCAACTCCGGCGAAAACCGCCTGCTCCTCGATGTCATCGTCTGCGACATCCGGATGCCCAAAGTCAACGGGATCGAAGCGATTGCCTATTTCCGCCAGAACTATCCTCGCGTCCCGTTGATTGTGCTGACCGGATTCCCGGACACCGACATGGCCACCTCATTGCTCCGGCAAGGTGTGGTGGACTATCTGGTCAAGCCGGTCGAAGGTGAGAACCTGAAGGCCTCCGTTGCCCGAGCCATGGAGCAGCGTGAACTGGCCCATCTCTGATCAGCTGAACCACAGCTGGGAGACCACCCCCTATGACGACCTTCTCACCGACCATCTCGCATCCGCGAACCGAGACTGAAGGGACCCGGCAAGGTCCCACGCCGCCTCCGATGAGAGTCGCCATCATCGGAGCGGGCCGTGGGGGGACGGCCCTGCTTGACGCACTTCATCAAATCGACACGATCGAGGTTGTCGGTATCACCGACAAGAATTCATCGGCACCAGGTCTCAGGCGAGCCCGGGAACTCACTGTACCGATCTATGAGCAGGTATCGGATCTCATCAAAAGCCAGCAACCCAACCTCGTGATGGATGTGACCGGCGATTCCGCCATGGAGTCGGCACTTCAGGAACAGGTGTCTTCGGACACCGACATCGTCAACGGACAGACATCGCGATTGCTGTGGCTGTTGATCCAGCACGAAACGACGCTGCAGACCGAGTTGCTGCAAGCGGAGAAACTCGCCGGAATCGGTTCGTTCGCCGCCGGCATCGCCCACGACATCAATAATCCGCTTCAGCTCATTCTGGGTTTGGCGGAAAACCTCGCCGAGGAAACAGACCTGGACGCGGTGCACCTTCAGGCGAGAGACATCATTGAAGCCGTGAAGCGGACAACGGCCATTTGTCGAGACCTGACATCCTATTCGCGTCGCACATCGCTCCGGCAAGATGGCCTCATCAGCGTGAACGCGAAGCTGGATGAGGCCTTGAAGATCGCCCGCTATGCCGTCGCCCTCCAAGACATTGAGATTCGCAAATACTACCAACCGGACGTGGTCGCGCTGGGGAATCCTGATCAGCTCCTCCATGTATTCGTCAATCTCATTACCAATGCGGTCCAAGCCATGGAACACCAGGGGGTCTTGACCCTGGAAACGGCGACGATAGACGGGGAAACACGGATCCGTGTCTCGGACACCGGCAGCGGCATTCCACCGGAACTGCTGAACCGTATTTTCGATCCGTTCTTCACGACAAAACCTCCAGGGAAGGGAACCGGTTTAGGCCTCTACAATATCAAAAATGTCATCCACCATATGCACGGAACCATCACCGTGGAAAGCCAGGTCGAACGCGGGTCAACCTTTACGCTCACATTCCCCGGCGACACCAGCCGGAGGGAAGGGGGATCATCATGAGCACCCCCTCACCAGTCGGCGCCAGATGGGGACTCAAAACCAAAATCATCGTATCAATGCTGCTGGTCGGCCTGCTTCCACTCATCGTCGGCCTGGGCATGGCGTTCTGGCAGGGATCCCAAGAGATCCGGGAAGTCAGCGGAGAAAGTTTTAAAGCTTTAGCCACCGAAGCAGCCCGCAAACTCGACTTGCTCGTTGTAGAAGAAATCGCGCACACCGCCCGGATCGCGAATGATCCTACCATCATCCGTGAGCTGGAACGCCGGCGTGACGCCCAGAGCACCTCCAGAGCGGGCACTGACCTGGAGCGGCGATGGATGAACCGAGACACGACGGCCCTCAAATCCATCACGGACAACCCGTTCAGTGCACTGATTCACGAATACTTTTCCGGAATCCACACCGCACCGGGACAATTGCTTCCTCAAGTGGTCCGTTCCTCGACAAAGATGCTCTTCCTGACGGACACCCAGGGTACCCTGGTCGGAACCATGACCGATCATCCGGCATTTCGTCATCACAATACTCGCTGGTGGCAAGGAGCTTTTCACAAAGGCGTCGGCAAGCTCTATATTGAAGACCTCCATTTTGACGAGAAAGTGAACGCCTATGTGTTCACGATCTCCTTGCCCGTCATGGACAGTCTGCGGCACGGCGCCGTCGGGGTGCTCCATCGCGTGATCGATGCCAAAGAATTCTTCTCCCCTTCAACCCATGCCATCCGATTCGGGAAAACCGGTCACGTCATGCTGATCGACACCAACGGCATCGTCATCAGTTGTCCCATTCTGCCGACCGGCGTTCCACTGTCCGATCCTGGCTTGACTCCCCTCATCACACCGAACCACCCCGGATGGGTACAAGCCTCAAGCGACGGCCATGGAGGGCGGGCGACGTCCGTCATCGGCTTTGCACCACTCCCGGAAACCAGCCGGGCCACCAACGGCTCCATCGACCAGGGAACATGGCACACGTTTGTCTGGCAGTCATCCGATGAGCTGTTCGGGCCGATTCAGCATCTGTTCAGTTGGGTCCTGATATTCGGCTTGATCGCCATCGTACTCCTCGCCTCGCTGGGCTACCTTGCGGCGGGCCGTATCGTCACACCGGTCAGACAACTCCAACAGGCGGCGCAGGCCATCGGACGTGGTGAACTCGATCGACCGATTCAGATCAGGACCGGTGATGAGCTGGAAGATCTCGCCGGAGAATTCAACCGGATGAATGCACAGTTGAAAACCGCGTTCGCCGGCCTCACCGACCAGGTCAAACTGAAAACCCAGGAAGTCCAAGTGCTCCAGCGATCGACAGACCAGATCTTGGATGCCGTTCCCACTCCCATTCTCCTGATCGACGCGCACGAAATCGTGCAGTACATCAATCAAGCCGGACGCGAATCGTTTCCCGTACAGGAAACAGTACCAGGTTCATCGTTGTTTTCAATTCTTTGCCTCGACAGGGGGCAACAGAAACAGCTGCAAGCAGAGTTCCGAGCGAGCGGCAGGACGTCCTTCACCACAACGGTGAGTACACCGGAGTCGGCCCCGCGTGATCCGCTGGTACCGGACACCGATCATGATTCGGCTCACCATCGCGATCTGCTCCGGATCGGATCGCGCATCTACCGGTATCAGTGGTTCCGCCTCCCAGCCAGACCTGGGGGAGAAGACAGTATCGGCCTGGTGCTTCGTGACACGACGGACGAGAGTCGGTTGCAAGACCAACTGGTCCAGGCCGAAAAGTCGGGGAGCCTTGGCGTGCTCACGGCTGGAATCGGCCATGAGTTGAACAATCCCTTGTTCGGCATCATCGGCCTAGGCGAGGTCATGCAGGATGAGCAGGATATGGAGATGATCAAGAACTACGCCAAAGACATCGTGGCTCATGGCCGCCGTATGGCCGCCATTATACGGGACTTTACCGGCGTGGTCGATCGTGAGACCTCCGACAAGCCGATCTCTGTCTCCATGGAGCACGTCTTGGATCAGGCATTGACGACCGCCCAAGCTACGGTGGAGATGCAGGACATCGTGATCCTCAGGCACTATGCGGGCACGACACCGGTCCTCGTGCTCCCGGACCAGCTCCGTCAGGCCTTGGTGAACCTCGTGACCAACGCCGCCCAGGCTATGAAGGGCCATGGCACCATCACGCTGACCACCGCCGTGATGGACAGGATCGTGGTTACGACGATCGCCGATTCAGGGCCCGGCATCCCGAAACAGCACCTCTCGAAGGTCTTCGATCCATTCTTCACTACAAAGGGGCAGGGCGAAGGATCGGGCCTCGGGCTCACTGTTGCAAGGCGGCTGATCCGAAAATTCGGAGGAGACCTCCGTATCGAGAGCCATGAAGGAGAAGGCACCATCTGCTCCGTCACCCTGCCGATCAGTTCGATATCGCCACCTCAAGGAGGCCCATGGACTACTTCTGCTTCGCACGCCGAACCGCAACCATCGCATTCCTCGTAGGGGGGCTCTGGGGAGGAAGCGCTCTCCTCTCAGCCAAGGAGCGGACAACGGCTGTCGGCATTGCCCCGGAAAAGGTTGCCGACTATGTCCATGCCGTGCTGGAAGCCGACCGCTCGTTCTACACGAGTCACGTCGTCAACCGGATGCAGGAACAAGGGATTGTCGCCGCGACGGAACAGTGGGAGCACGCGAAGGGACTCCCCCTGCCGGCACAGTTTCTCCAACATTCCGGTCGATTGGTTGCCGAATCCGGATACGGTCTCCGGTACAAACTCATCGGATTCTCCCCGATCTACCAACGGAACGCGCCGGCTACGGAGTTTGAACGGAACGCGCTGGAGTTCCTGCGACGGCAGCCTGATCGACCGGTCACCGGAGTGGTCGCCAGCGGGAAGAAACACTACTTTCAGGCGATCTATGCTGATCGTGCCGTATCGCCCGCATGCGTGATCTGCCACAACAGTCATCCGCTCAGTCCCAAGCAGGATTTCAAACTGAACGATGTCATGGGTGGAATCGCCATCACCATTCCGCTGGAGTAGCGGCGTAATCACCGGTCGATAGTCATCCGCCATCGGCAGACGGAACATCTTCCGTTCCGCATCCGATGACGATTGACCAGGGCCAATGACTTTCGCAGGCAGGTAAAAAACCTACGGAGCGGCGTCGGCCTTTCCTGCGGGAGTGGCAACCGTGTGATATTCCTCTCGATAGATCTGAATGGCCGTCATCAATAAGCTGACCATAATCGGTCCGATAAAAATGCCCAGGATGCCGTACAAGGCCAACCCCCCGAGCACACTCAGTACGAGCAGCAACACCGGAATCTGAACATCTTGGCCGATCAACCAGGGGCGAAGAAACTGATCGACCATGGACACGACTCCGATTCCCCAAGCCAGCATGACCAGGGCTTTCCCTGTCGTCCCCATCCAGAATAGATACATGGCCACCGGTCCCCACACCAACCCGGTCCCCCCAAATGGGATCGGCGCCAAGACGACTGTGAGGGCGGTCAGCCCGATCGGGAACGGAACATCGAGCGCAAGATAGGCCGCCCCCGCCAGAATTCCCTGAACGATGGCCGTCACCAGCATGCCCTTGACCACGGCCCGGATCGTTTGATCCAGCCGAGCCAAAATTTTTGATTTATGCGATTCTTCCATCGGAATCAGATCGTATAAAACAGCGAGCCACTGCCGGCCATCTTTGAAGAGAAAGAACAGAATCAGCAACATCATGAAGAAATTGGTCACGAGCGCGAAGGTATTCTTGAGCAACCCTCCCATCCCGCCGACCAGGAATTGGCTGAGTTCTTTCACCCCGGTCATCACGGACTGCTCCAACGAAATCACGGGGGCATCGGCGCCCGACATCGCGGACTTCAACCATCCGCCGATGATCGGAATCGCCGCGACCTGCTCCGGCAACCGTTGCAACCCACCGGCTGAAATCCACGATCGAATGGCCTCTTCGGCCCCGCTCGCTTCCCGGACCAACATGACCCCCATCGCCACCAACGGCACGACCACGATACCCAAGGCGCCGACGGTCAACAACGCGGCTGACAGCACATCCTTTGCTGCGAGCAGTTGCGTCAGTCTCTGGTGCAGAGGGAACGCCCAATGGGCCAACAGACCGGCCCACAGGGCTGAAAAGACAAAGGGCTTGAGCATCAACCCGATCTGATAGAGCAGGAGGACCAGAAGAGAAAAAAACACGACTGAAAAGATCTGTTGTCGAGTCATGGGCGGTGCCGAGACCTTATGGAGGGTCCGGACTAAATAGCAGATCTGAACGCGTCTGTCACGAGAAGAACCGGTCCGCCGACGAAAAGTGGACGGCCGGACGCCGCGAGAAGAGAGAATGGAAGAAGCGGCTGGCTAGAGGTCGGCTTCTCTGCCGATGAGTGCCACTGGTTTGTTGCGATGCGCATTCATGTCGCGGACGTTGCTGGGCAGCCGCTGATTTTCTTCGGGCCAACCCGTGACCCCCATATCACTCACGCCCTGAAACTTGGCGCCCTCCTCCATCAGCAGCATCGGGCAATGTACCTCACCGATCAGGATTGCGGTCTTGAGGAGCTGCACCTTGCCCGTTGCGGTCACCATCGCCTTGATCCGTCCGCTGCTGACGAGAGAGTCGGCATGGATCGCGCCTTTCACCACGCCGTCTTCACCGACAATGACCTCTCCCTTCGTGTGCACGTCACCTTCCAATCGCCCATCGATGCGCACCGTACCGTCGACCCTGATCTCTCCCTTCAGTTCGACACCCTTCGCCAACAGCGTAATATTGCCGTCGTCTCCGTATCCGGTCTTTTTCATGGGACCTCCCCGTGCAAGCCTATCGTCCATACAAGATTACCTGATGACTGCTGATAGACCTAACGGTTTGTGGAATCCAGCGGGTTGTGTCCGCGCATAATCAGGGAGAGACTCCAAACGTCTCTTTCAGTTGTTCCAAAAACCCGCCTCCATGCACGTCGCAGTACACGGTCGGCTCCGTCCCCACGATGAAAAACTCCATGCGCCGCTCCGGACATTGTGTCGTGGCGAGCTGACCGGTTCGCGGATCGATCCGACGCTCGACGATCCCGGGAGGCTGGTCAAAGTCATCGTGCTGGCGAGGGATAAGCCGTACAGCCAATTCGCTCCAAATCGGGAGAGCGGCCTGTGCCCCGGTCAGCTTGATCGGACGCTCATCATCGAACCCCACCCACACCCCGATCGCAAGGTCGGGTGTATAGCCGACGAACCAGGCGTCCCGATATCCATCCGTCGTTCCGGTCTTGCCCGCCACAGGACCCTGCACCCCCATCGCTCGGGCCTTAGCAGCGGTCCCTTGATCCACGACTCCTTTGAGCAACGAGGTGACCACAAAAGTCCCTTGGGGACTGGCAGCCTGCCGCCGGTCGACCGCAGGACTCCAGATCGTCTCCCCACCGCCTCGCACCAGATTTGAAAGGGCGACCGGACGGACAACGACGCCTCCGTTCGCGAGCCCTGTGTAGGCCGACGTAATCTGGATCAGCGAAACGGCGGAGCTCCCCAATGCCAACGAGAGATTGTCCGCCAACGGGGTCGCAATGCCGAACCCCTGGAGCAGGCTCGTGAGCGGCGCCATGCCGGTCCGGTGTGCTGTCCGAACGGCAGGAATGTTCAGTGACTGTTCAAGCGCCGTTCGAACGGAGACCTGCCCGCGGTACTGGCGATCATAATTCTGCGGCGACCAAGATCCCGTGCCTGATTCCAACGTCAGCGGTTCATCCGCCAGCAGGGTCGCGGCCGTTAATCCGGTCTCCCCTTGATCACGTGCCGCTTCAAATCCGGCCAGGTAGACAAACGGTTTGAACAGCGACCCGGCGGATCGACGGGCCTGCACCGCACGGTTGAATTGGCTCGTGCGATAATCACGCCCGCCCACCATCGCCAGCACATGACCGTGCTTGACATCCAACACCACGACGGCGCCTTGAAGCGGCGAGTCTCCGTCGGCCAGCGATGGATAGGTCTTTTCGAGTTTGGCGAGCCCATGCTGCAAAGCCTGAGCGGCAAGTTGTTGTGCCCGGGGATCGAGCGTCGAGTAGACACGCGCGCCTTCGGGAATCTCCTGTCTGATGCCCTCCTCGATTTCGCGAAGGAGATGGTCGACGAAGTACGGCGCATCGGTGAGCACATCGTGAGCCAACACGACCTTCACCGGTCGATTCAGCGACCGTTTCAATGCGTCCTCCGTCAGCAAACCTTCATCCCGGAGTCGGCGCAGTACCACATTTCTCCGCTTGGTGGCATTCTCAATGTTCTTGACCGGCGAATAGACGTTCGGCCCCTTGATCAACCCCACGATCAACGCCGTCTCTTCTATCGACAGCGTTTCCACGGTCTTGCCGAAATAGCGATGCGCGGCCTCCCCGACGCCATAAATCGAAACCGGCCCAGCTTGACCGAGGTAAATCTCATTGACATAACTTTCGAGGATATCCTCCTTGCGATACTTGAACTCAAGCGCCACCGCAGCGACGATTTCCCGGATCTTTCGCGTCATCGTACGTTGGGGAGAGTAAAAGAGGTTTTTCGCAAGTTGCTGGGTCAATGTACTGCCGCCCTGCAAGACCGCGCCATGGGTCAGATTCGTCCAGAGCGCACGGCCGATCGAAATGGGATCAACTCCGATATGGGAAAAAAACCGGCGGTCCTCGATCGCTAAGAGCGTGCGAATCAGAGTGGGCGGCACCCGTTTCAAAGGAATCCATTCTCGAACCTGTTTGGTTCCTCCACGCATGCCGCTGATCAATGCCGGTTCAAGGGAAACCAGTGCCGCCGGTTGCCCATCGGAGGCCGAGAGCACCTCGGCCACAATGCCGTCCGCCAGCGTCAATTTCACGACTCGAGCCGGTAACCGGTTTTCCTCCTGGGCATGGAGAAAAATGTCGATGGCATCCTGGGTCACGGCATATTCACCGGCCGCCCGTGGACGACCATTGACTCGCCGGTATTCCAAACGCTGGAGTCGGTCGAACAAGCCGGCATCTTGAGGATGTAATCCAGGCGTGAGGAAAAACGGTGCGCCGTAGATCAGGAGCGGAGGATGTTCATCGCTTTTGGGCAGCGCCAGACTGCCGGAAAGAAACGCACCGTAGCCTCCTAGCAGGACAAGCGCTCCTCCCAGTAGAACGAGGAGAACAAGCACAAACCGCTTGACGAATGATGAGAACCGCGAACGAGATGCCATGCCCCCAGCTTACCCTGCGACTCTGAGAAGTGGAATAGGACGCCGGAAGAAAAGTGCAACAGATTGCAACGCACACCTCCGACAGCACTCTGCCGAAACCCATTTCCCGGTGGAAAACACATCACGATCCCTGCTTCAACTGTGGGCAGGTAGATGGCGTGCGTCGTGAAATAGCCCGTGTGAAGCGTGAGGCGTCCGAATTCCAGAGCGAGATACACCTTTCGATGAACCGGCTCTGGCCTGCCGGCAAGCTCACAGCGTCAGGACATTGTCGGAAGACGCGTCACCGTTCGACACCTCACGGCCCCGAGGTTTATCACAGGGCGAGAGGCGCTTCATGGTTCATGGACCACGAGCACGGAATATCCTTAGACCGGCGCATCGGCGGCTGCAAAAGAAGTGTTCGTGAGTACTGTCCGTTAGGCAGTCCGCTTGAAGGGAGGTTCGTCGTCAATCACACGGGGCAGTCCCTGGAACTCCGCGGCTTCCTGCTGCTGCGCTCGCATGGCTTCATCACGTCGGCGCGCTCGTTCATTGCGGGTGAGTTTGACCACGGGAAGCGGATCAAAATGCCGCCAAGCCGGCAGGGTCGCCAAACAACTCGCCAAGATAGCGCCGCTCCGAAGCGCCCACGCCACGAATCCCACGGACAGAGTCATCCCCGTCACCGCTGCGATCCGTGCGACCAGCTCGCGGTGCTCCTCTGACGCGCGCAAAGCCTGTTCCATCGACGCCACCATCTCGTCCACCTTGGGCACTAAGAGATCACTCTCCGGCTGCTGTTCCAGGGGTGGCTCAGGATCCAATACGGGGCATGTCTCAAACGGCAATACCGAAAATTGAGGACGAGTATTCTCATGCCCGACAAGAAAGAGCGGCCGGTCCTTAGTCGCCTCACCTTTCTTCAGCAAGTCGTCCGGAATACGACCCTCTCTGCGATCAACCGGCACATCCGTCACAAGCGGCGGGGGATTGTCTGTGTAGACCCCTGGCCGCATTGTCCCTGGACCTGTCCCTTCCGGAGATAGAGGAGAGTCGCCCCTCGGTGACATCTCCGGACCTGCTGGACCTGGCCCTGGACCACTCGGATTGGGAGGCAGAGGCGCCAGTAAAATAGGTGGTGGCGTGGGAGTAGATGGCAGCCATTCCGTCACATTCGTCACGGTCACCTGAATCGTCTGCGTGGTACTAGCCCCTTGGCTGTCGGTGACCTGCACCTGCACCACATACACGTTGTCGCCGTTCGCGTCGGTCGCCGCTTCAAAATCAGGAGGCGCCACGAAATGTACGGCACCAGTGGCTGCATTGATCGTGAACAAGGCCTGATCCACTCCCCCACTAATACTGTAGGTCAGGGCCTGCGCCGGCAGATCTACATCCATGCCGGATACCACGGTGACGGCACTGATATTTTCCGCCACATTGATCGTCGCGATTGACGCACCGCCATTGCTCGTAATCGTGGGCGCATCGTTCACCGGCGTGATCGTCAGGGTCATCGTCGTAGTATCCAGCCTCCCTCCTGCTCCATCATCCACCGTAAAGGTAAAGTTGTCGCTGGTGGTCTCTGACCCGTCGTGGATATAGACCAACCGACCGGCCACGATGTCCGCCTGTGTAAAGGTCGCGGCAGAAACACCCGGAGCGGTCGTCAGTTCCAGCCGTCCATACGCAGGACCCGTGCCGATTGTATAGGTCAGTTGCACTGCACTATTATCGACGTCGGTTACCGCCAATTCGCTACTGGTGATCGTATCGGTCCCGGCCTCAGCCAACGTACTGCCGGTATTGATGGCCAGCACCGGCCCATCGTTGACCGGACTCACGGTCACGCTGATCACTTGTGTCGCCGTGTTGCCCGCATCGTCGGTGATGGTCACGGTGAAGCTGTCAGTCCCGTTAAAGTCCGCATTGGGCGTATAGCTCCACAGGCCCGTCGCCGGATCGATGCTCGCCGTGCCGTTACTGGCCGCCCCACTCACGGTGAACACGCTCCCGTCGCTTAGCCCCTCCACATCCGTCGCCGTCAGGGTGTTGGTGATCGTGCTGTCTTCGCTCCCGCTCCCGCTCGTGCCCCCCGTCACCACTGTCGGATCGTTCACCGCCGTCACGGTCACATTGACCGTCGCCGTCTCCGTCACGCCCCCGCTCGTGATGGTGTAGGTAAAGCTGTCGCTCCCGTGGTAGTTCGCATGCGGCGTATACGTCACGGTCCCGTTCGCCAA
>CAADGK010000089.1 GCA_900696515.1 uncultured Nitrosospira sp.
AAACCATCGCTCCGCATGAAATCGTCTTGCCTCTACGCATCACCGCCATCGGCTCCTCTCTGGAGAGGACGAACATCGAGCCATCATGCGGGGATATTGGACCAGTTCAGCCACCATGCTGACAACACGTACCAGCAGTGCCCCCAATCATATCAAGAGAGGAAGACTCCGATGCTCGTCACGAAACACGTCCTCCACTTTCTGTCGTCCCTGCTGCTGAGCTGGGTTTCGATCAGCCAGACGTCCTGTCTGAAGGTGACCGATCGAATCATCCCTAGCCCCAGTGTCCGGCAGGAAACCGGCGTCACGTCGCACGGCACACCTGAGGCCAGCCTCCTGCCACACCCGGACCATCAAGGTTGGACCGTGCGTGTGACGCAGCCCCTAATGCGTCAAGTCAAGATGGTCCGATCCCACCAGGAAGAGCAGCATACCTACTACCTCAATCCGTTGACGCTTCCCGTTGGATTGTTCGCCTGTCCCTCGTCAGTCTGGGGGTGGGGATTGAGCGCCCTCGCGACCCTAGTCAGCCCAGACCGTCAACTTGAACGGCATCAGGAGTGGCTCGACCTCACCAGGAGCAGCTGCCTGATGGCCCTGATGATCGCCCGCTCGGATCACCAGCTGACGGCGGTTGACCGAGTTGTCGAGCATAAGCTTGAACCGGACTCCCGTCCCCTCACGGAGGGACGAGTCACGGTGTCGTTGCACGGGGAACGAGAGGTCCTCGTCACGTACCCCGTTAACGAAGACGGACGAGCCCTCATCCGCCTGAGCCACCTGGCCACTGCGTTACGCCAAGACCATATTGCTTTTGCTGCTGTATCTCATGGCCGAATCGAACTCGCGGCCTGGCATCATGATCGTCTGCTACATCGATGGCCCCTGGAGATCACTGCCGAGCAATTGGAAGCCGCTGTCCGGCTGGAGGTGCCCGTGATGGTGCCCCGCAACCGGTGGCCACACTCCCTGGTGTTCAAGATCGCGATGGATCCGCTGCCGCCCATCCTTCCCGACCCGCGCAGCATGATCGAGCGACTGCTCCTCCAGCAGGGCCTGCCCGTGGTAGCCTCCGAGGAACGGCAGATCCTCGTGCGACGAGAGATCGAACGGAATCTCCAAGCCATGGTCGAGGACGACCATGCGGCCGGTCCGGGCCATTGGCGGGCGGCGACCGTCCTGCTCGTGCTCAATGGACATCGAGACACCACCCGTTCCAGCCTCGCGCTGTCCTGTTTCAACATACGAACGCGAGAACTGCTCGCGCGCCTTGATGTGACCGCCGGACCGGACGGACTCTCAGGCGCGCTGGATGTGGCTGCCATCCGATTGCAGGACCTCCTTCGGCTCTTGTCGCGTCCAGCAACTGGCATCGCACGATAAGGCTCTCCTCCTCTCCGGACGAGCCACCCGTCACGCTCCCCCAATCAGAACCCGTCACAGGAGGTTGTTATGAATCCCCATCTGCATCGTGATCCGAGCCAGTCCCCATCCCTTCCCGATCTCAATGCCGTGTCCGTCACCGGCCTCTGTCTGTCTCCTCCAGACCTAATGGCGGGGCTCACGGGCGAATTGGTGGCCATTGCGCTGGTCGCGATCGAAGGGAAATGGCAACCGAGCACTTGGGGCACGATGGAACGGCAGACCTATGTGGTCCATGCCTGGGCCTTGGGCTCCCTTGCGGAACGGATGGCCACGTTGGAAGCCGGGACCCGCCTCCGGATCCTGGGCTCGATGGACTATCTCTTTCGCGCCGAGGCCACACCACCCAGCGAACACGTGGTCCTCGCGATCCGGATTGAGGAACTGACGGTGCTGCCTTGAACGCACGATTCCGTTCCATACGCGCATGACACCAAACCCTCAGGCGCTGCCAGTCGCGAGCCATCACAACAAGCCTTGTGAACCTTCTAGCCAGGAGAGACTGTCATGACGGACTCAGCGCACTCAACGAGTCCCCATTCCTCCGAGAGGTTCCCCTCCTGGGTTGCGCGGGACGCGTCCATACGTCGGCCCTTCCGTGACGCCGCCGATCGTTTGAGTTTGGCCACACTCGGGGGCCGAGGGTCCACGGGCAGCGTGAGCCCCTCCTCAGTCTCGTGTCGGGCGTCCGCTGGTTCAATCGGCGCGTCCGGCGTGCCCTGGGGCCGCTCAGGGAGGAATGACAGTTGTGTGGCGGACGGCTGGTGTTTGCTGGAATGCCGGCCACGGGCTATCTTCTTTGGCGGCTGCTGTCTGGTCGGAGTGGTGCCTCCCGTTGTGGAGGCCGGCTCAGCCGCGTGAGTGAGGGAGAGGTAGGATTGACAGATCGCCACTAGTTGACCATCTCTGGACTCAAGCCCCGTTGTCGTCTGCGCGAGAGCGAGGGCCTGATTGACGATCGCCGTTTGATCCGCTGTCGCCCGAAAGACGAGTCGCTCCATGGTTACGCTCGGGTGGTTGGATGGTTCCGCTGTGAAACCGGAGCGAGTCCATTCCTTCAGCGCACGCACACTCGACGCCGTGGCCTGTTGCATGATCGCATCTCTGTTTTCACGATTGAACCGCCCTCTGTTCGCCAGCGGCACCAGCACCAAGGCCTTGGCCAGGCCGAGTTGGTACACCTGCTCGCGCGATAGGTCTACTGATTCGATGAGCAGGCGCTCGATTCGGACGAGGCTCTGCGCATATTTGACATCCAGGCCAAGTTCGCCTTGCACGTACTGGGCGAAACTGGTGTGACCCCACCGTTTATACAGTTTTTCTTCACGGACGCGACGCAATAGGTACGACAGGTTCAGCGAGGCCTCATGGTGTGCCTCAGCGGCCGCTTTCACGGCGTCGCGCAGCTCATTGATGCCAATGTACGGTGATACCGGTTCGACGATGGCATGTTGCCTCTGTGCTCCCGACTCATTCATAGAAAATCCCTCCTGGTTGGCCACGCCCCCACTCCTCTCCGAATGAGAAGTCCGTGACGTTCCAGAGGTGTACGGGATGAGCAACGCTCCGACGGGCCAAAACTCCGCCCCACTGGCCTCGGTGCTGGCGGGATTCCCAAAGTCCGGGCGTGGTGCTGCCTACCTTCCCTGTTACTGCGTGAATGATGTGTGACTTCGGATATGGCTCTCTTCCGGGGGAGATATGACCAGGTGGCTCGGAAGGGACGCGCGGCCTTGTCACGTCGACAGCTGAATGAGTAGCTCTTGGAGAGCAGCAGCGCGAGGATCGCTGCAGCTCGTAACTGGGCAAGGGGTGGTTGAGTGTGAGGGGCGCGCAGCGAAAGAATCTTCCCCCCGTGCACGACGGATCACCGTCGGCTCTCGCCTCTTTGTCAGCGGTCATCCAATCATCCTCTTGCAACTGAAGCCCAGCTGACATCCCCAGAGACGTTGCTCAACAGGGAGCAAGCGCACGCCGGTCAAGGCCACAGGCGAGGCACGCCCGTTCGCTCCACTGATCAGCGCCAGCCGATGACGACCGCGAGAGTGGGGAGCTGGGCCGAGTCACCCGTACCAACACAGACCGGAACAGGCCTGCAGGGAAGATCGATCTTCCCTTGCTGTGGATAACTCCATCCCGCATCCCAGCCCATTGGGCAATTACGACGGAACAGTCCCTTCAGCGGCACTCCCTGGGGAAACCGAGAAAGGAACCGTGGCCCATCCAGCCGAGTCGAGCACACCTCGATTCAAGAAATCCGGCACACCTGCCGATAAGATATCCTCCCGACAGAGGGTTGCAATGACACGGACTCACAAGGCTGTCCGAGCTAAAGCCCAGAGGCTCACCATTCGACAGGTCCAGGCGGCGCTTCGACAAGAGGCACAGGCTTGGGCATTGCTGCGCGGGGTGAGGTGGGGCTATGGCAGAGTACCGCTCTGTCCTCGATGCAGCCGCCCCACTTGGGCGGACGACAGCCGCGACGCGCGGAAGCGCTGGGAGTGCCAAGCGTGTCCGCGCAACCCATGGAATCATACGACGACGAAATTTAGTGACGCTGTCGACACGCCGTTTGACCGCACGCGTGCGTCGCTCGCGCTGGCCTTGTTGCTCTTTGCCTATGGGCCGTCAGTCTTCGCCATCATCAAGCAGGCGAAGGTTCCCGCTGCTCGAATACCGACTCGGGCCATTCTCTCAGCGGATGCGTGGAAGGATACGGCTCTGTTTCACCAGCTCATCCAGCAAGCGCGGCAACTCCATTCGCAACAGTTTGATCTGTCCGGATGGCTGAGAAAGATGGAGGCGCAAGCCATGCAGGAGGACAAGGAAAGGGCTCGCGAAATCAAGAAACGCTATGACCAAAAGATCAACACATTGGAACGGGAGATCGCCCACCTTAGGCAGAACTTGCAGAACGAACTCCGAGCGCTGAGACGCTACAAACCAATTGGCCTAGTCGCCTGATCAACCCCGTTGTGAGTTCGCACAACCTACAAGCCCCCCAATCGTGCTTGTTCTAGACGCTACCCGCTCGGCACCATTATCAGGGGGAGCCTGCAGCATGCGGGCTCCCCCTGGTAGAGCTGACCCGCTTCACGGTTCCCGTACCCGCGACAGGGCTCGGTACACTTCACCCCTTCTGAAGCCCTGACCGCTCTCCGGTGTCATACTCCCATTCGCTGTTTTGAATACAGGCCCCTGACATAGTCCCGGCAACGACGCCTACCCTGCGACCGCCTTCGGTGGTCCAGGAAGAACAGCTGCCAACAGCTGTATCCTCCTTCAACACTTGCGCCCCGCGCTGCACACTCGTCTTCCTGTGAAAGTTCAGACCCAGCAATCACCATTCCAATTCTGCATGGAGGGCGTTCGCAGACGGGCTGTCGCCTACCTCCGGAATCATATAGCTCTGCCGCCACCACTTCTGCACTGGCGTGCGCAAGGCGAATACTCGTTTGGATATCTTCAAATTGCAACCAGTAATGACCTCCATGAGCAAGCCCTATGCACTTCAGGCCACAGGGAAAGGTGCCAGACTGATCACCTTCCATTCGGAAGCCGATCAATTGTTGCCAGCAAGACTCGCACAACTGGTGCTCAATGCGATCTCACGTTGTTCAATCAAACGGCGAGGGTCTCGTCCTACATGAGACTGCATCTGTATCGATCGACGCTCACTCGCTCCCCTGCTCCCTGCACGCCGGTGTGACAGGGCCTGCCTTTTTCCTTATCCAACGCCCCGTCGCCTTTGCTCCCCTACAGGCATAGCCCAATGCCCTGTGGAAACCCGCTCACCGTTCGGTCAGAACTTTCATCATTTTGGCGGTGTTTTGAGACCGCGTGAACTGCGCCCACCACTACATTCCCACCTAGCGACATCGTCGGTCGAAGATCGGAGGCCCAAGGCACATCCGGTCAAGCGAATCGAGCCATCCTTCTCTTCTTCCGTGTGAAGTGACAAGAACGCCGCACGCACGCAAGCCCCGGCGATCATCACTCCATCCGGAGGAAGGATGACAGGACCAGTGAATCGATCAACGACACGACGCCGCTCCACAGCGGGACGGCGGCCATCAAAGGGAGCAGGAACAGGTTCATGGGCAGACGAACGCAAAGACTTTCCACTCTGGATCCAGGCATTCTGGCTGTGCCTCGCGGCATACGTGAATGCGCACCCCGATTGGTTTCAGAAACAGGACCGCCGATCCAAACGAGCAATCACGCGCACCATCTCTCTCTCGACGCGCAGGGCTAAACGATCATGGATTTAGCAGCCTACCTTCGCTATAGCGAACACCGCCAGAAAGACACCTCGCTGGAGGATCAGCTGAGAGTCATCCAGGAATGGGCCGCGCGACATGGTCACACCATCGTGGCCGAATTCGCCGATGCGGCTCTCACGGGAGCCACGGCGGCACCCCGCCCAGGCCTTCAGGACCTGCTTGCTGAGATTGCATCGCCCGACTGCCGTTTCAAGGGGGTCGTTGTTCACCAATTGTCTCGGCTCTCACGCAATGTCGGAGATACGTGGGACATCATCTTTAGGCAACTCCAGTTCCACAACATTCGACTCATGGCGGTCGCTGATGGAATCGATACGGCCGATCGCAATGCCAAGATGCAGGTCGTCTTTAAGAGCATGCAGAATGAACTCTTTCTCGACGATCAACGAGCGAACGTCAAGCGCGGAATGGACGGACAGTTCATGCGAGGGTTGTCGACCGGCTCGTTGCCGTTCGGGTATTGTTCAAAACCAATATATAGGCCAGGGGCAGACAATGACCCTCGCGCTGTCGAGGGCTATAAGGTGATGGTCGATCCCAAGCAGGCCGAGACCGTCCGTGACATTTTCCGTCGCTATCTGGCAGGAGAAGGCTATCGCACGATCGCCCGAGCGCTGAACGCCTCCACAGGCGACCAGTTCAGCGCCACCAGGATCCAAGGAATTCTCACCAACCCGATGTATTTTGGTCGCCGCCTGTTCAACCAACACGAACACCTTAAGCATCCCAAGACGGGGAAAACGATCTTTCGGCTCCGTGAGAAAACAGAGTGGCTCCATCGCTATGACCGCAGCCTGGCCATCGTGGGCAAGAAAACGTGGAAACAAGTCCACAACCTGATGACCCGGCGGAAGGGTCTTTTCAAAGATCGCCAGCCGGCTGCCAAACATTTGCTAACCGGCCTATTATTCTGTGAGCAGTGCAACGGTCGCATCGCGATCGTTCAGCACCGCTCCTATGGCTGTGCACGTGCCTATCTCAACGATCCGCAATGCAACAATACGGCGCTCATCCACCTGGAATCGCTGGAGCAAGTGGTCATCGAGGCCGTCGCTAACCATTTGCCTGGACATCTGGACATGCTCATCGAATCCGTGCGCCACCGCATTGCCACCTCAGCCCAAGATAGCCTCGGAATCCAGAAACGGATTGAGAGTCTTGATGCGAAGGCGACCCGCCTTCTGGCGAGTATTCAAGAAGCCCAGTTCACCGGCCGTGCGAAACAGACGGCCCAGGCACAATTCCAGCTTCTGAACGATGAAATCGAAGCGCTTGAACGGACCAAAGGGACTGGAGCGGGCGTTCCGGTGACGGTGAGTTACGATCGACAGGTCTTGAAAGCCTTTATTGCCGACCTCCCCAAGGCCCTGACGAGCGACCGACAGGCCGGGGCCGAATTACTTGCTCATCTCATCAAAAGGGTCACGGTTCAGTCGGGCCACCCCATGCGGCGCACCTGTCCGCTCTGTCAGACGACGCACCAGAAGGTTGGGCCTCCACACGCTCGAAAACACCACCTGGAGATGTCACAGTTCCTGCGCAGGTTTCCTTGGATGGGCTGTACAAATGAGATGAGGCTGACCGTGACATTCAATGCCCAGGGGCTATTCAAGAAAGAAAAAATCGTCGGATTACAAGTTTCGGGAAGCCTCACAATCCATACCGACGATTTTCTTCCAGCGCAAATTGCCATTGTTTCGCCTAAGGCGGCGCCATGCATGCCTGCCGTTTCTTCACACGACTGTGATTGACACATGGGCATGATCATCGCCGACAGACCCATACCATTTGAATGGATGCCCCATCACCACAAGTCACATCGCAATCGACGGAGGACCACATGATGCTATCGAGTTCAGGAAGCTCATCCCTCAGACCAGCGCGCGCCGCCCTGTATGTGCGATCCGCTTCGGCCATGAAACCGATGATGGATGGTCCCGTTCACCAACAGGTGAGCGAATTAAGAACCTACGTTGGATCCCAAGGCTGGACGATCCAAGGCGAATACCTCGACCCGGGAATCTCCGGCCTGAAATTCGATCGCCCTGGGTTAACTCGACTGCTTGAAGCTTGTCGGGGCGGTGAGGTTGATGTCGTTGTGGTGACGGATCACGCTCGCATCTCACGAGACCTCACTGCGCTGCTTGCTCTGCTCGAGCGTTTGGAGTCGCTGGGGATACGGGTGGTCGCGCTTCGGACCCATCTCCACTCTGTCCATTTTCGATCCGGCGTACACAAGACAACCGACTGAGGATCCCCAACCGAATCAGCGCAACCCCCTTTTCCTCAATCACGACCTAGCGCCTCCGATACAGGCCTGCTGGGCTGCAACAAATACATCCAGAACACGGCGATGGCCTGTTGATAGGGACCTTCCCCGTCCCCGTCCAGGTCTGAGGGATCGGTAAGACGCCCCGCATTGCAGGCGCAATCTATCCCCTCATCACAGTCCCCGAACGACTTGTGTCTTGAGTACCTCAAGACGAAGCCCAGCCATCGAACCGTCCGAGCCGCCCCGCACAGTCTGCCAGAAACGCACTCTCATTGGCACTGTATGAGTTCCCCCATGACGCCAATCCCTTCCTATGCTCATGTCATCATGAGACCGTCGAACCGATCACAGTCACCAGCCATTGTTGCGCCGCTCTTGTCGGTCCAGGAACTTGCTCAACGTCTGGGCGTGTGTCCACAAACGATCCGAAACTGGACTCAGGATGGAGCCATCACTCCCGCACTCAAGCGTGGCCGGGTGGTCCGATACGACTGGCAGCAGGTGATTAACGATCTTCAGATACAGAGTCGCTCCCCCCTCCATCCCGCATTCGAGGAAGTTCGATGTCCAGGAAATTATCAGTAACGGCCAGACAGACCAGGAAAGGGGTCGTATACGACGTGTACTTCTTTCACGTCAACGACCGTATCCGCTTCACTATTTCCGATGCGTCGAACTATCAGGATGCCTATGATCGTGCAACGCGGATTCAGGAAGGGGTTCTGGCAGGGCGCCTCGTCTTTCGCCCGAAACGAAATCGCCCGTATGAGTCCGGCACCTTTGGTTCGTTCAGGTCTCTGTACGAAAAGGAACTGAAAGCGGAGCAGCTAGCGGACATGCGACGCCCGCTTGGCATCGTCGATACCATTTTGCTCCCCAAATGGGGCCATCTACCATTCTCAGACTTGAGCCGCCAACACGGCCTTGATTTAATCTTGGAACTACGCGCGGAGCATTATGAAGGCCAAGGAATTCGCCGCATCATCAATACAGCGCGCCGGTATGTCCATCTTGCGATGCGCCATCGGTTGATCACTGCCAATCCGCTCGTGGATCTTCCTTTGCAGCCTTACGTGGCCCGTGATCGGATTGCTTCACCAGAAGAACTCCGAACGCTCCTGAAACTCGCATCTCCGCGAATGCAGCAAGCCATCACACTCGCGTTCAACTTGCCACTCCGGCAAGAGTTGGTCATCACCGCGAATCGAACCTATGTGTATGAACGGAAGGACGGCTGGTGGTATCGCCCGCCGAAAGCACCGACCATCGTGAAAGGGAGACCGCTGGAACTCCCACTTAATGAGACTGCGGCAAAGGTGTTACTCGATCAGGCTATCAAGTCACCGATGATCTTTGGCGAGTGGCCGGCTGACAAGTTCCGAAGGAGTTGGCGCCGGCTCACCAAACGGGCCCAAATTAACGATCTCCATTTTCATGATCTCCGCCGAAACTGCGGTAGCGCACTGCAAGAGGCTCATGTACATCCAGGCATCATCGCGCTGCTCCTTGGCCACAAAACACGTGAGGTGTCAGATATCTATAAAACGTTCGATAGCTGGAGACCGGATCTTCGGAAGGCAGTCACTATCTTGAATGAAGCGTGGACGAATGCGTTGAAGCCTTAACCTACTTCATGCTTCCAATTTCGGATCCAAACCGTTGTGATTGAAAGACATCGAGAATGGCCCTGCTTCTTCTCGTGACCGAATAGAGGGATTATGCGTTTGCTAGGGCCTGTCCTCAATTAGTTTTCAGGATTCACAACAGTTTAAGTCTGTGATTCACTGTTCATAAGCCATGGGGGGGCTTATGAATGGCAAGACGTTATGCTTTGCGAGACGATCAGTGGAAGCGGATTGAAGGGTTGTTGCCTGGCCGTGAGGAGACGGTGGGCGTGACGGCCAAGGACAACCGATTATTCGTGGACGCGGTGTTGTACCGTTACCGGGCGGGCATTCCCTGGCGGGATTTGCCGGAACGATTTGGCCCGTGGAAGGCTGTGCACACGCGCTTTACGCGCTGGTGCGAGAGCGGCGTCTGGGAAGATGTTTTCGAACATCTGGCCGCTGATGCCGACAACGAATATGCGATGATCGACTCCACAATCGTGCGTGCCCATCAGCACGCAGCAGGGGCGCGTAAAAAGGGGGGCAGGCGACCAAAGACGTCCGCGAACAGGAAGCCATCGGGCGCAGCAAGGGCGGACTGACCACCAAAATTCACGCCACCTGTGATGCTTTGGGCAATCCCACAGGCTTCCATCTCACGCCGGGACAGGCGCATGATCTGCAAGGCTCTGATGTTCTCCTGCCGGGGGTTCTTGAAAAAATCGAAGCCTTGCTTGCGGATAAAGCCTTCGATGCGAAAGCGCGCGTTCTTGACCTTCTGAAGCAGGCGGGCGTTGATAGCGTTATCCCGCCAAAATCCAACCGCATGGAACAGCGGGAATACGACGAAGAACTCTATAAAACGCGCCACCTGATAGAAAATTTCTTTGCCAAACTCAAGCAATATCGCGCCATCGCTACGCGCTACGGACAAAACCGCCAGAAATTTCCTCGGCGCAATCTATCTTGCAGCCTCCGTCATCTGGCTCAATTGAGGACACGCCCTAGATTGCGCCATGACTTACTGGAGACTTCTTTCACCGTCTACCAAAACCATTAATTAGGAAGCAAGAGGACTGGATTGCCCCCCAGCACCATATGCCCAAAAGGGATCTCCCAGATCGGAAACTTGAGAAAAATGGGGGCACACATGTCTGCGTCTATGAAGCTCAAGTAACCGATTTGAAGTGGCGATTGTGCCCGAATTCCCGTCATACTCGAGATAGATAACGGGCTGGTGTTTTCGATGCCATGGGGTAAGGAGGCTAACAGCAAGACCAACTGCCGTTGATGCAAGGACACCGTTTGGCCACACGACTTGCGGCTGGAACCCAGCTTGGCCGTATTTGGCCGCCTCTCTCGCAAGGACGTCATTGTTGATAAATCCCAGGCACCTCAGGCAGTAGTAACCTGGCATCGACAGGATGATCTGCCCGCTGATTGAGTACTCACGTCCTGCCCCATAGACATCCATCCCGATATCGATCAACGGCAATAGATACCGTCGACACGTAATCTCTAGCTGCTCACGCTCTGAGAAGCCGTCGAGACATCCAAAAACCAGATGACATCCGCGGAGAACTTCCGCCCGTGCTTGCCAGCGCTCTCTGATGGCGATGAACTTGGTGGATCTCCGGATCTTCTTCGTGTGCCTCTCGGCAATGTCGACTTTAAACGGGTGCGTCGTAATGTCTTCCTCTATCATCCCAATCTGACGGTTGTGATTTTCTTCACCGACAAAGTCTGGATCCAACGCAAACACGGTGCCAAACCCAACATGTGCAAGCTGCTGCGCGATCTGAGAACCGCCACCCCCGGCACCTACAAGGACGACTCGGGCATCCCCTAACACCTCTCGGTGATTGGGACCAAGAAAGCCTTGCCGATCCGTCTTATTGTCCATGAGTAAAGACCTCCATCGGTGCTCCAACAATCACGACTTCAGTGATTGGTACCGGTTTAGCAATCGAGGGACACCAACATAATCCGGACATAGAATCGAGGCTCAGAAGTAGAGCTCCATGCGGATGGCTGGAACAAACGTGCCAAAAGTCTGGGATGAATTTCGCATTTTCTTGAAGATCAACCCGGCTGAACATGGGCCTGCCTCGATGATCATGCCGGTGCACGTGGAACATGGCGACTTGATTCCTGTATGCGAATTGCATTGCCTTTCGAATCGCGGACGATGCCATCATCGCACCCACTGTGTTGTTCTCTTCGTAGTCCTCATCGGCCACCAGGTGGTAGGCGTGAAGTAGGACAACCAGACCCTCTCCGTCCCATTGGCCGACACGACCGCTTAAGAAGCCTACACGTTCCAAAGTGAACGAATGGGGACGAGATAGATCTTGGTGCACATCATCAAGAAGCTTGCGTGGCATTTTGACGATGACGTTCATCGGAGCGCCCTCAAGTGACCAAGGAGGATCTGAATTGCGCGCAGGTTGGAGTCCACTCCAGTCCAGGACCAGGCATGCCATTCTCGATCGAGAATGCGATGACTACTCCAATTCAGGGCTTTGCTGGATGCCCGCGCAGACAAAAAGAGTCTGGTCGGGTATCCGTCTCGCGACTGCAGACACAAGAGCCCGTCGACGACTTGGCCATCTGGAAGCTTTAGCTTGGGCAATAACAGATAGGTCAGCCCGGCTTCTGTCATTTCCTTCGCCGACGGGCATACGCGGCGCACCTCATCGAGATTGTCAATTGACACCACCTTAGGACGAGCCTCCACAGCGGGCGTGGGTCACAAATTGCTCACCTCCCTTGACGTGTACCTTTGCGCTGTCATCAAGGGGCTTGAACTCCTCGCAAACGATCTCATCAAGCTCCTTGCAGGAATCGATACCGAGACGCTCCTTGAAATCTGCGACGACATACGTGCCAGGCCGGATTTCTCGCGGATTGCGGTCCACCACAATTGTCACTGTGTGAGCATGTTCAGGCCCGCTATGGCTACCATCCGTTGTGTGTGTCATTTCCATTGCACGCTCCTTTCGTAAGAGATTAATTGTCAATTGAGTTCACCGCCCCATACCAACCGATCTGACACCATTATACACTACATACAGTGTACATAATGTACATTAACGCAAAAAAAATCACCGGACCGAATATACAAATTGTTCGCGGCCCGCCGAAGATACTGACTTACTTCTCCTCAGAAGGCCGAGACTTGTCAGTTTCGAGAGGCGCTCATTCATCGCGTTAACATTGAGATTAAGCATTTCGGTCAACTTTCCAGAGGGAACCGGTTCGTCCATCTTCGCTATCGCCTCAAACGTTTCTTTGTCGGAGGCAGCTACCTTCCCAATCAGGTGAAGAGCCTTGCTTTTTCGTTCGATAATCATCAACCCGAGGCTTTCAAGCGCCTTTGTCAAATTTTCACGCGTATACTCGTTCAGGTTTTCAACTATAAACATAGTTCCAGGATGCTCATTGGGTAGGCTCAACAGCGTTTTGCCAAATAATTCGTTGGCAAATGAGTAGTCGAATACCTCGACCTGTTTCACGTCCATGACCGCTGTGGCGGTCTCTCCCGCTTTCAGCTTGCTATCCAACTCCCCCAGGAAGTCGCGGCGGACCTCCCGTGCGCGTTCTCGAGTCCAGAGTTGCTTGCCGTATCTGGAAAGTTTGAACCGGATTTCCATTCTGTGCAGTGTATCAGCTGCAGAAGAGCCCGTCAAGCTGCGGCCTTTGTAGGCAGCGAGAGGGCGATTTGCACGCCCGGCACATTAATTACGTTAAACGACCAACCTTGCTTCTTATCCATTCGATATCTCACCTTTGCACGTCCGGATCGGATCTGAACAGAACCACGATGTCGGTAGGCAATTTCGAGCAAATGGTAGAGACCTGTCCCATGGGTTGGGTCGTCGTGCTCTGATATACCGCGACAAGTGGACAACTGGATCGCCTGCCTATCCGAGACAACATTGGGGTTCTTTTGATTGCGCCGAAGGGTCGCAGCAATGCCTTCGCCACAGTCGGCAACGCCAATTTCGACGAATCGCTTTCTCCCACGCCCATACACTTGCATCGCAACAAAGCAGGTAGCGTTCTTATTGTGCTCAAAAGTATTCTGTGTGATCTCAGAAATGGCCGTAACAATGTCGAACGCTTCATGCTTGTGGTAACGCAGGCGCCGTCGGAGAACCACGACAATCTGACTGAGCAACTCTGGTAAGGCCGACACCTTGTCCACTTTCGTCACCTCAAGCAGTAGCGAATTTGTGCCCCGGAGGTGATCGATGGATTGCTCTCCACACCATTCAGGCTCAATCGTGGCCACAGCCTGCATCACACTCGTGAAGCCAGCCCGAACCATATAGCCCACTACGGATCCGTTACCAAGTTGAATGTGAAGACGCTTGCCTTGGGCGGCAAGCGCATGGCCCACGGCTGCCAATTGCACAAGCCCAGAGGGTGACACCCATTGGATCTTCCGAAGATCGAGACGAGGCGTCCCGTTCAAAAAGGGGTTCTGATCTTCGATCAATTGATCAAAGGATACGGAATCGAGCCTGGAACACTCTGATTCTTGCCCACCGTCTTCCGATCCGTCCATTGAACTCCCCAAAATTAGCACATACACTGTAGATGCTGTACGATTTTACATTAAGACACCTCTCGGAACAAGATGCTTGCCTATGATTGAACCAACTGGATATCCGTTAGTGAAGACTCTGTGGAACAACCCCCTAGCCCGATCAGGGTCTTTAAGGGTCGTCTGATTCGGTGAGACTCTTTCGCGGCAGGCCAATATCTGTACTGGAAAGACAATCTACTTCCAATGAACTTCCAATGGGGGTTCATTGGAAGTTACGGAATCTGTAAGTGCTTGAAAATTGGTGAGTCGGCTGGGACTCGAACCCAGGACCCTCGCCTTAAAAGTTCGGCAAGTAGTATTTCTATAGCGGCTTGCTTTCACGAAGGTTTCCCCGTTTTATCGACGAATCAAGTGGTTAGCTCGTTTCCATCGACTCCACTGATTTTAGTGAATCGAGTCATTTTTGAAAATTTTTAGCACAAAATTAGCACATCCGTTTTTCATCAAGTCGTAAAACAACGGCATACTAGGGCCGTAATCAGCGTTTCAGTGATTAGAGACTGAGCGCCTGTTCGTCAGAAGTCGATAGAGGCTCTCACCACATCGGTCTAAGTACCTGCTGGCTAAATGGCATCGGCAACGAGGCTGGTACGTACCTGAAATTCTTCGTAGGGATCAAACCCATAGGCACTGAGATAGGAGATCAAATGATGCCTGAGGGAGTGAACCATCTGTTGTCTGGGCCGCTGGGGGAAGTGGTTAGCAGCACCGATGAAAAATGTGGGGACTAACATCTTCTCAGGAAGAACTTTTCTGCTTTATACTTCGATGAATTTGGTCCAATACTTCTCGCGCGCGCCTATGGCCTTTCCCAGCAGCCTTTCGATACCATTGCAAAGCATCGACATAGCTCGGAGACTCATTTTCCCAGCCGCGCTGAAACATTGTTCCTAACTCAAATTGGGCATCCGTATTACCATTTGCCGCAGCAAGGCAATACCACCTATACGCGTCACTATCACTGCGAGAAATCCCGCAACGTCCCACGCGATACATATGCCCCAACTCATACTGCGCCTCGGCATGTCCGCCCTCTGCCGCTTTTCTGCACCAAAGCACAGCGTCTGAATCGCTTTGACGGAAACTACCACTTCCTATTTCATACATCAGCGCGAGCCTGTACTGTCCCTCCGAATCATCCAGATGCGCGGCCTCGGAATACAGTTGACCGGCGTTGTCATCACTTCGTGGAAGGCCGCCCGCTCCTCGCTCGAACATTAATCCCAGGTTAACCTTTGCGGTTGCCTCACCACTCTCAGATGCTTTGCGATACCATTCTACTGCCTCGGAATCGCTTTGCTGGAGACCGCCTCGGCCTCGCTCATACATCCAGCCTAGATTCGTTTGCGCAATGGCATTGCCTTGGCCAGCCGATCGACGATACCACTCCACCGCATCGGCGTCACTCTGTGGCAGTCCCCCCCGGCCCTCCAGGTACATTAATCCAAGATAGAGCTGACCTTCGGCATCACCTTGGTTTGCAGCCATTTGAAACCACCGAACTGCTCTTTGGTCGTCGCCAAGGCTCTGACAGGCACAGCCCTTCCGAGTAAATGTGCGCGGATCATCTTCAATTCCACGCACATCACCTGGTTGATGCCCCAAGGTCCCGCTGCCCCGAATATCGAAGAGTACTCCATCCAAGGCCCGCATATACAGTACAGGCGTGCCCCATTCCATTGAATTTTCAATTGCAATTGACGCAGCTTTTCGAGCTTCCACGACCGCTGCATCAACCGGCAACCCCGATGTAATGGCTTCGTAAAACGCACGCGAGATCTCTATCGCAGCACGGTCTGTGATCTTGTACTGCATCGCAAGAGCGGCAGGAATGCCGTGGCGAACAAGCGTTGCAGCCGTGCTCGAAAAAATATCCTGATCGTCGCCTTTAGCTCCCTCGCATGCGTTAAGTAGAACGAGGCGAAGAGAAGCCTGACTGTCGAGAAGTCGCTTTAAATCCTTTGCCCAAAGGGGCTCCGGAGAACCTTTGTCATTCGTTAACGCAATATATCCTTCACGAGTTGACTCAAATCCCCCATGGCCGATGAAATGAAAAACATGCCATGGGCCCTTTTGCAGCGCCCGATGAAGATCTCTCCAAGTTTGTCCTTTTAGCCAGGTAAGTTCTACCAGCCCCTCCTCTTGCAATGTCATAAGCGCTTGATCCACTCGCTGCTGCTCTGCCGCAATTTCAAGCGACTGTAGCCGATTGGGACTTGCAACCATGCCCAGGATGCGTAGCGGAGGTGCCAATGTAAGGGAGTGAACTGGCTCGGATAGTTGGAGATAGCGAACAATCGGAGTCTCGCGACGGAGACACAGATATTCATTTTGGCGGGCGTCGTATAAAAACTCCCAGGGGAGAGAGGCGAGGCCAGGATCCTCAAATCGAAGTTTAAGGCGAAGTCCTTTACCGTCCCTCCTGGCCTCCGACCGACTTACATCGTACAAGCTTCTGATATCGCCCGCGATAAGATGTTCAAATAGGATTCGTCCGAATTCTTGAACCGTTTGTTCTTCCTTGGTCAAGCTGCTGCGATATTGTCCCCCGGATTGCAAAAGCGCACACTCTAGCCGCAATAGATGGTTCTGCAATTGGATTCTGTCAAAGGGAAAGCGCATTACAGCTTGGCCTTCACCCGCTGGTGAATCAACACGTACTGAGTACTCCAATCCTTTCCCTTGCCCCACGGCCAGCTCAAAATTTAGATAGACCATCGCATTATTCTCGTTTCTTTACCCTGGATTCTCAGTTCTCCAGTTATCTTCTAGCAGAGTAGTGCATTATTAGAAATGCTGAAAGTGTCGCACCTGATCAATGAACACTCGGTGGATCCCTGACTTTGCAACTGCGTAAGATCTCTAGTGACTCCTCGGAGGTAAGTTGAATTCGCCACTATGGCGGGCCACCAAAGTTTAGTGTACACTCGCGCTCGATTTACTAGGTGTATTGACTTAAACTCAGGCGTCTTAACAGGCAACCATCAGGCAATTTAAAATTAGGTTTTTTCTACAATTGAATCAGCCGGTTTCTAATCTCGGCCGTGAGTGGATCATCCGCGTTTATCACACGTTAAACGACCGGTATCTGACAGCCATCCGCAAAGTTAAGAAAGAAAATTCAGCTGATGTACTTAGTCGACATAGCATCAACACGGGCATTCAGGAACGTCCCACTTGCCAAAGATCGGTGGCGTGGGTACCACTCAGAAAACGACCTGGAATATGGCCACAAGAATGAATAACCGATACCTCACCTCTGCTTCAGCGTTGGCAGAAGAGTATCGACTCCTTCATGGCCCGATTCCCGATGCTTTGAACGAGGAAAGCGTCCCCGAGCAAATTAGACTCCAATCTCTTTGGAAGCAAATCCATAGCCTCCCGGAGAAGCGTGCTGCTCTATGCTTATCAGGAGGAGGAGCACGAAGCGCTACCTTTTCATTGGGGGTCTTACGTGCGCTCGCTCGCCTCCGATTGCTTGACAAGTTTGATTATCTTTCGACCGTATCAGGAGGCGGCTATATAGGAGGCTGGCTGTCGACGTGGATTCATCGACATCCTCGCGGGTTACGAGGAGTCATGGAGGACCTATCCGCGGACGCACAGAACAGCTCAGCGCGTGAACCGTTCGCAGTTTCCTGGCTCCGGAACTACTGTAGCTATTTAGGCCTCAACCCACGACTTTTCTCTGCCGATTCCTGGACGTTAGTAGTCACATATCTCAGTAACCTGATCCTAAACTGGACGTTGCTATTTCCCATCTTCATGATTCCCTTGCTCGTGCCACGCATGGTTATAGCCCTCTCTCAGCTAAACACTCCTGATGCGCCATTACCTTCCTGGTTTTTCCATGCCGTGCTCACAATAAGTCTGGGACTTACCGTGATCGCACTGATCTATCTACATACTTTTCGACCAACCCTTAGTGAGCATCGCCGTAATACTTTTCTGCAGCGATTTGAGGGCCAGAACTATTTTATAAACGCCTGCCTCCTGCCTCTGATCACATCTATTTTCGGCTTCACAGTAGCATGGGCCTGGTTTCGCAATGGAGGGGGAATACTGGAGCAATTCTCCTATTCCCACGCGGTGCTTGGTGGCGCAATGCTACACACAGGCAGCTGGCTCTTTTCCGTCTTCATGCTCAAGCGGTTCAACGTTTCTCGGTGGCTGGTATTGGAAACCGTTACAGTTGCGCTAACTGGTGCACTGGGGGGATGGCTTCTACTGAACGTACTCAAAAGCGGACCTAAAGAGATACCTATAGCGCATTATGCCGAATGGTTCGCCTGTTTTGCCATTCCCGGTTTGCTGGCGATCGTTCTGATGATTTTGACAATTTTCACGGGAATTGCTAGTCGCTTTGCTCAAGAGGAGGATCTTGAGTGGTGGGAACGCATGAAATCATGGTTATTTGTCATTTTGATCACATGGACATGTTTAAGTGCTGTCGTAGTATTCGGACCTGCGTATTTAGCATGGATTACTATAGAGGTCTTCAGTGTCATAGCAGCTCTGTCAGGGATCATAACTCTATGGTTTCGTTTTAATCCTAAGCTTGCTGTTAGACGTGAGGTGAGCGAGTCCCCGCTCACGATGTGGATTGAACAGCTACCCACTATAACCGCGCCGATATTCATGCTGATGCTTCTCTTCTATCTAGTTCTTGGATGTGACTGGATACTAGAGAGCCTTGCTAGGCAGCACCAACTACATTTAAGCGATCCGCTCCCCAAAGCTACTGGCTTAGGGATGATGCCAGACCCTTGGGATCATTCCATAATCCTTCACAACACACCCAACTGGTTAATCGAGGAAACTATTCTTATATTGTCAGCGTTTGGCCTCTTAATGTCTCGTACGGTCAACATCAATAAACTTTCTCTGGACGCTCTGTACCGAAATCGATTAATTCGAGCCTATTTGGGTGCATCGCGCCAACTACGGGAACGGGAGGCGCTCTTCAATCAGTTCACTGGCTTCGACCCTCGCGATAATGTAGCAATGTGCAACCTTCGATTTGATGACATCCGTCTTGCACGAGCTTTGTATAAAGACCATTTATCGGAGTCGACACTTCGCATACTGGAACGTTGCCGCGCCAGCACCACGCCAGAGGACCAGCAAGAGCTCACAAGCCTTCTACTGCGAGACATTCAAAGGCTTTATGATGAAGGAGTCTTGGCAGATCTAGCTAAATCATTACTACTGTCTCCAGCCAGTATAGAGCGACTAGAGACTTTGACGAGCGGTACGCCAGATCCCGGCCTCTTATCAGCTTTAACCGGTTGGCTTAGGGACATATTTTTGAACCGCCTGGAGGCTGTGGCGCCAAGACCGCTACATGTCATCAATATAGCTCTCGACCTTGTCACCGGTCACAACATCGCATGGCAAAACCGAAAGACGCGCCCATTCACAGTCAGTCCATTGCACTGCGGCAACATGGGCCTAGGGTATCGCCCATCCGAGGACTATGGGGGCAGCACTTTTCTGAATAAATCACTTTCTTTAGGAACAGCGCTGACAATTTCTGGAGTTCCTCGAATTTCATCAACTGGTTCCGACACATCTGGTTTAACAAATCTGCTGTTTACTATCTTTAATCTCAGATCCGGGTGGTGGCTAAGTAATCCTGGCCCTGCAGGCGACAGAACTTACCGCCCCCCCTCGCCGACCCTGGCTTTCGGGCCATTCATAGCCGAGGCTTTCGGCATGACGGACGCGAGTTATCCCTATGTAAACCTATCTGCTGGAGAAAATTTCGAGAGTTTGGGTCTGTATGAAATGGTATTCCGACGTTGCCACTCTATCCTGGTCGTAGACTCGACTTCAGATCCAGGATTCACGTTCGGAGAGCTCAGCAATTCAATTCACAAAATCCGCAGCGTCTTGGGCATTGATATCGAACTTGATTTAACTAAACTGCATCAACAGACCGAGAGAGGAGTCAGCCAATGGCACCATGCCATCGGAAAGATTCGGTACGACAAGACCGATGACACGGCATTGGCCGGAACCCTTATTTACCTAAAGCCCTCCCTCACAAGTGACGAACCAACCAACATACGTGAATATGCAGCACAACATCGGGGCTTTCCCCATGAGATACGCACAGATGCCTATCTCAATGACACCCAATTTGAATACTATAGCCAGCTTGGCGAGCACATTGCTTGGGAGGTACTATTCCCTGCACGTCACAAATCTTCACATGGTTTCGCCGCAGTCTGCGATGAACTGTGGTCCCACTGGATGTCCCCAACTCGCAACTGGACACAGAGCTTCCAGCCCCGATACGCGAGACCTAAATAATAAAGAACTGCTTGCGTTGCAGTTTAGATTTGAGAACCATGCTCAAAGTAGGAATGCCTCTTGAGCACAAAATGGGAGTTGTGCAGGGGGCAGGCGCCGCCCAGCGTCTTTTACGCAGGAAGATTATGCGCTTGCCGACGCTCGCCTTGTTTCCAATTAAAAAAATTTAGCACTGTGCATGAATGAAACCGCTGTGGGCATTTAGCAATGAGTTTGGCATGAACTAATAGGATTGGCGCAATTCATTTTTCCGATTCTCGGATCGCGACAGTTACCCTGTGTGTATTCCTTTAGTATATAACGGATTTAAGAAATCAACGCATCATGTATACGCTTAGCGACACGCTTGTCAGTTAAGTATCCCGCAATTCCGTGACGATTTTCCGTGCTATTGTTCACATCTAACAAGTTTTCAATGCTGGGAATATCCGGGTTTATGGGAAACTCTTCTTTATCGAGAGGATAAAGAGCCACTACGTCTCGAGGATCCAGAGCGTTCAACCAATTTCCTGCGCATTGCGGACAACGCATAGGGGCCAGACTGGCCATCGATTTCTTAATTTCCTTTACAGCGAGGGGTGAGCCAAGAGTCACAAACAAGGGCGTCTTCCATCCGAGTAAATGCCCTCGCTGAACGAGACAGTTGTATGCAACCACTGTCCCTAAGGAATGAGACACAACCACAGATTCAATGCCTGGCGTGAAAGCTGAACTCACGCCTTCATCAATATGAGCTCGAATGTTTGAATTCTTAAGATACTGATATACGTCGAACGTAAACAACGCAATACTACTGCCACTCGCAAACGGAACATAACGATCCATAGCCGTAAGTATTGCTTGCATCCATGCCCAATTCAGGACACCTCTTCGTAGTACCTCATCGTCGCCAGAGGCTTCTGCGATCTGCGCTTCGGTTAGGCCAGCTCGGCTGGCAATCTCCTGCAGAACTGCGATTCTAAAGCGGTTTTGCGCTTCGTCCACCGGATTGCCTCGCACAATAATTTCGGCCGCGGCGTCGGACGACTGTCCATCAACCATTTGAATTAGTGTGTCCCCATAATAAGGGAATCGCACATCGCTCTCCGGTATTGGCAACTTCAATCCGCTTTTTGAAAGCCCCTCATTTAACGACTCTAACCACTCTTTTTTAAGGGCCACAGCATTTTTGTTTTGCTGTGAACGCCCGTGTATCAATACTAGCTTTCGCATTAAAGCACCTCTTTCCTTCTCATCGCTTCCTTAAGCTTTTCTAGGCCATCAGAGTCAAACAGCGACCACAGCGAGTCTTTCATGTTTAGCTCAATGTTATTTAGGCATGCAGGCAGACTAACTCGGTTTGCCCTAAGTAGGGACCACCCCTGTGATAAAAGTGGGCAAAAAGGAATAATTTGCTGCTCCTGCCTTAACAATCCTTTACCCAGCGTTCGCCCCAGAAGTGCAAGATCAAAAAACGTAAAGCCAATATCAGCTCGAAGTTTTTTTGACATACTGTGTATGCGGTCGAGGCACTGGACATCATGATACGCGTAGGCCGTGTAGAGGAATAGGGTTGGATCGATACTTTTTGTATTCTGGGCATTGATTGCGATATCCAAATCATCATTAGGATCGAGGCGGAAACGACCTCGAAGAGAATATGAGGCGGCAACAGCCCGAAGGGTCCTCACCATTCCTGCACGTGCTTTAAAAACGTCCCACCGCCAATCGTTCGCTGATGGTTCATATGCGACATCAACAAGCTCCCCGTTTTTAAATGTAAGCCCAGCGATGAACCCTTGTATTGCAGGGATAACAGCCCCGAGGTTGGTGTCAAATTTCAAAATCACGCTTGCCGCTCTTCGGGTTCGAAGGCCGCCTATAGCTACATTGTTATCGCCAATTCGTCGTGCATCGTAACCATCCATGAATACATCTATGATCCGAGCACCTCGAATTTTTATGCCACATCCACTATCAAAGTGCTCTTGCCCGAATGGCTCGGCCAGTTGCAGTACTGAATTGGCTAACATTTTTTCAGCCGGGTCACCAAAATTCAGTGAGTTCCGCAACAATTCATTGATTTCACAGATACTCCCTTTGGCTATAGCTCGCAGGACACCCTTTCCAAGAATAACCGCATTCGCAGAACCAATCGAATCCGCATGGGAGGAGGCCACCTCGGAACCGGTATATGGAATGGTTATTGGCGGGCCTTTTGGCCTCCACGACCGCGTTACTATATGTAGTTGATTGGTGTTCTCATCGTCTTTTGGTAGGGAGGCAATCCAGGTTCCATCGGACGTTATTATTGCGTCAGGATTCTGATTGACTTTGAACTGAAGTCCTCTTTGTAGAACGCGGACTGGCACTTCGTTCTCCAAATACTTTTGAAGAGTACGAGTCATCAAATATCGGAATTTTCCGTCAGCAGACGCATCTCCAAAAATTTCTCTTCGAACACCGCAAAGAGCGTCCAAGACTGCGTTGGTATATAGTGCAGAATAACTAGCTGCTGCCCCTCCCGGATCCTTCATTTCGGCGGCGGTATTTCCGAGGTAGCACGCAAAGAACTGATCTACTGCTCTAGCTTTGTCGGAAGAGCTGTCGTTGGGGAAAACATCTACGCCACGAACGTTCTGTGCTTGCAGGCCTTCGGGCGCAACTCTACACGCATCGGAGACAATCACTACATGATTAAAGCCTGAATATCGGGCCAATTCGACAGTACCCGAAACATTAACAGCAGCACTTGTCTTTCTCGGCGCTTCCGTGAGTAACCAATGCTCATTCCGGGCAATATTCACACCATGACCAGCAAAATAAATAATTAGCTGATCAACCTTGGGACCATCCAATATGTTTTTCACAGCATCGTAAATATGATCTGGCGTAACGGGATTGATATCTTTATCAGTGATAAGTTTTGCATGGGATTCTTTCATTCCTTGCCCAAGTGCCCATTCCCACATTCGACGTGCACCGCCAGCTGCGTCATGTAATTGTTGTAGATCACCTGTTTTGTCTACGCCGATAAAGATACCTGCTCGTAGCATCTGATCACCTAAGGGCTTCTTCGCCAAAATTGACATCGCTCATCTCGATGTGGCAGGAAATCATCTGCGGGAAATACTTATTCCATGATGGACTATGCGGCATCGTATCCAACCAGCAAATCAATGACGAGTTCCTATTTTACAATTTATTTCTACATACATTAGTACGTAATGGCAATGTGAGCAGCTAGCTTATAGAATCCGTAGAATACACGCATTACTTTCATCGATCACACCTAAGCGAATTCACTCCGCAGCAAGAACTCGCATATACAACTATGGACAGCACGCGTTCGAACCGCATGATATGAAGTCGCCACAGGATATCTCAGTCCGATGGAGTTGGAACGGCAGGCTGCAGGAGTGCAGGATGGTGTCAATGAAACCGGGAGCAAGCCAGTCTTCGCTTTCAGCTTTATAAACTCCTTCGATTGAGGCAAGAGGTACTACACCTACAAATGGTTTTCACAGTGAGCGTTCGTGCTGAAAACCATAGCCACTTAAAGCATTCCAACCAGCGGCCTTTATTCCGGAAGACCTTCGATAGTTATGAATACCTCATTGGCAAACATACGCATAACGTGGATGTCCGGGGGCACAGAATCCTGGGCATACATTGAGGCGAACATTTCCGCTTGAGCACCGAGATTCAGGTGCCACTGGAGAAGGATTTGGCCCCCAGCATCCGCATACTTGCATACCATATCCTGGAGGAAGCCCAGAACTGGAGCTTGGAATACCCGGAGGAGACAGATCTGGAGTTAATGCCCCAGCAGCAGCACCCATCACAGGGTGATTGCACCAACAGGACGTTCCGACAGGTGCCACCCCATTGACCCGGCACATTCCCATCGTAGTACTGCACGTGCTCGAGTTAGTACCGTTCGAAAACGGAGCAATTGGCCGGTTTGCTGCAGCCAAATTTGCGGAGTTTCCGGTAGATGCCCACTGCTGGTTATTCTTAACTGAGACCCACGCCAAGTAGCGAGTTTCGGCCTGGTAGGCTTCATTCTCTACGGAGGGATGACTTCTTAAATACCGAATCGAAAAGTCACGAATGCCCCAGCGTTGAAACTGTTCAATATGGGTCAACTCGTGAGCCCAAAGCGTCGGATTATAGAGCGCGTCGTTTTCATCCTTAAATACAATAACGTAGTCAAGCGTTATGGCCTGCGCCTCACCATAACGGATCGCGTTCACCTGCAACGTCAAATCTCCTCCTCCTCTTACCCTATAGCGTGCGATATTGAGGATGTGTTCCGACACGAAGC
This sequence comes from uncultured Nitrosospira sp., assembly GCA_900696515.1. Lineage (GTDB taxonomy): Bacteria > Nitrospirota > Nitrospiria > Nitrospirales > Nitrospiraceae > Nitrospira_D. The sequence continues at coordinate 24,818 of CAADGK010000089.1, forward strand.
CCGCCAAATTTTGTCGAATATCCGATGGAATAGGCTGTACCCCATTCTGCAATGCATCGTCCCTTGAGCTTGCAATAAGTTGTTGAAGGATAGGCGCGCTCGTCTGTACGAGTGCTTCGTTAACGGTCTTGCTTGCGCCCTCTTCAATCGCTTTGTATGGGGGGATAGCCTCTTTGATCCTACGATGAGCGTCGTCAAGCTGCGTCCCGGCTCCCGGAGCTATCAGATTGATTGCATCGCCGAGTAAGCCTCCAGCTGTCGCTACCACAGGGGTTAGTGTAAAAATAGCCGCACATATGGCCCAAATCGATGGAATGCGTAGACCATTTGTCTTCATAGAGCCTCCATTACGGGGAGCGCCGATGTCTAATGGTGTCGGGCGAATCATCAGATCTTGTTCTTTCTTGGAAGAAACTCCGATGTCAAAACTCAATCCATTTGATTGAAATCGAAGAGGAGCAAATGTCGAGCCATATGCTACGTAATTTGATTAGCATTTACTGACGCTGACTCTGTGGTTGAAGGAAGGGATATTTCCGAATCTGGAAGAAATCGTTTGTATCGCTTTGGATACGGCTCGTATCCAAACTGATACAAAGAAGACAGGCGTGCGTCGTCGTTTCTTAACGCACTCTGCTCATTTTAATGCGTCTCGAAGAAAGTACTACATTCAGTCGCGCACGCTCGCCGCAAACTGACTTGCCAGCCCCGCCAGCGTCATGTTTTCCGCAATCACGTCGTGGGGAATGAGGATGTACTTCCACGGCTTGCCGCCGTTGCTGAGCGCATGGGTCGTGGCACGATTGCACCAGATTACAGCGGCATCTTTCTTGGCCAACACCTCAGCCGAAGTCATTTCGTTCTTGGCCTTGGGCTCAAGCATGTAAATACAATCCTTCGTTTCGGCCACGAAATCCGGTTGGTAATCGCGTACTGAGACGCCGAGCTTGTAGGAAATCTGGAATTGCCCAGATGCGGGCCGAACCCACTTCTGCGAATCCCGGTCAAGGATAATGGCGAGCCGTCGCTCGGTATCGGAATCAAATTTCTGAACAGAGTACAGACCGCGCTGAAATCCACCGAAGAGTATCTGCGCGATTCGCCCTCGATCTTCGACCGTCTGACGAAAGTCCTGAACCGCCTCCCCATCTTTGGCGGTGTATGCACTCGGTTTTAATTCAGTGAACCCCTTGCTCACCACCACATCGTAGCCAGCGGCTTTCTCCCATTGATGTTCTTGCATTTGTGCATGGACAAAGGCGGCGAGCTGCTTTTGATGGTAAATCAGGACGTTCCTGATCTCCTCCTCGGTCGTGAGATAGGAGCGCAGATGCTCCACGAGCTGACCCGCCAGGTCATACAGTAAGTCCGCATGTTCATCGTAGGAGATGTCGTCGAAATCCACGAGACCTCGGATCACATAATCTTCCAAACGTTGTTCCGGCTGCATCCTCCCGCCATAACTCAACGTCTCCTGCTCATGCGTCCTGAGATGTTGAATCACGATTTCTCGGCTAGGTGACGGGTAGTTGATGCTTGAACAGTCGAGCGTAAAACAATCAAATCCCGTGGTTACTTCACCTTTGGGCACCACAAGAATGCGCGGAATATCGATGGTCTGCTGCACCACAAGCTGCGTCGTCTTTTGAACCACAGCGGCTATGTCTGGAGCGCTCGCCATGCCTGGTAACCCTTGCTGACTTGGCAACGCCGATCTCTTGACCTCCTCGACGATCTTGGCCTGAATCTCCGGCTTGAGAAGATACTGAGACGAAGGAAGGTTCTCGTATTTCTGGATTTCTTTGTAGGCCACCTGTGCAATACCGCGTTCGACTTCACCAGCGAATATTGAAGTTGCCGCGACAGACCCTACAAGTGGCCCGGTGAGGAAGGCTCCATGTAGCTGTTCCTCGATTTTGGACTTCGCGACGACCGTACGGGTCTTTTGAAGGTCAGTTGCCGGGTCCAAAATGACTTGCGTCAGCCGAATTGCCGAATCGGGTCTATTCGCCTCGTCGATGATTTCCTGGAAGCGGTCATGGGCAATGATATTCAGCCGGTCTACTGTACTCACGCCGGTTCTTCTCCCATAAGGAAGGCGGAGACCACGGCCGATCGATTGTTCAATGAGGGTGCGCGCATTAGCGGCTCGCAACGGGACGATGGTATAGAGATTCGTCACGTCCCAACCTTCCTTCAACATATTGACGTGAATCACGATCTCGGTCGGTTCCTCGGGGCTTTCGACTGCAAGCAACCGCTGAACCATTTGATCCTCTTCCACCCCGGTCTTACTGGAATCCACCTGAATGACCTTGTCTTTGTATCGTCCTTCGAAGAACTGCGTCGATTGAATGAGCTGCATCAGTTGGCCGGCATGGGTCGTATCGCGGGCGATGATCAGCATGAAGGGCTTAACGGTTCGCTGTTCTGTCTGGCGAGCATAGGTCTCTAATTCGACCTTCGTGTTCTCGTGGACACGCACGCCATCTTCAAGCTTGATTTTTTCAAGCTCAGCGGCACCGAACTGGGCCGGATTGAAATTCTTCTGCGTGACCACGGCCGGTTCTTTCACAAAGCCATCCGCCATCGCCTTCGCCAATGGGTAGTCGTAGATCACGTTTTTGAATGCCACAGGACCCTTTGCCGATTCCACGAACGGCGTAGCAGTCAATTCCAGCCCCAGGACCGGCTTCAATTCATTGATCGCTCGAACCCCGGCCGACGCGCGATAACGATGGGACTCGTCCATGATTAGAACCAAATCGTCGAGGCCGGCCAGGTATTCAAAATAGCTCTGGCCGATATATTCAGACAGGCGTTTGATCCGTGGTGCCTTGCCGCCTCTCACTTCCGAGTTAATCTTCGAGATATTAAAGATGTTGATGTGAACTTCTTGGCCAAATCCCGGCAATGAAGTCACACGAGCAGCGACACCGGATTCGTAGTTGTCCCCCGTGATGATCGTTGGAGGTTCCGTTGCAAATTCCGCGATCCCAGTGAAGACATATTTCGCTGTATTAGGCGTAAAGTCCGCGATGAGTTTGTTATAGATGGTCAGGTTCGGAGCCAGTACGAAGAAGTGGTTGATGCCGTACGCTAAGTGGAGATAGCTGATAAAGGCGCCCATGAGCCGGGTTTTGCCGACACCAGTCGCAAGAGCGAAGCAGAGCGACGGGAACTCCCGCTCAAAGTCAGTGACAGTGGGAAATTCGCTCTTGATCACCGTGAGGGCCGTATTCAGATCTGCGTTCTTCTTCGGCGGGACAATCTCTGTGATACGGTCCAGGATTTCCAAAGACTGTCTTTGAGGAGGCCTAAGACTTAGGCGGCCAGTTATGGCATTGACGTGACGATTCATGGAACCTTCTTTCCCGATGAACTGGCAGTTGCGCCGCTCAGCTGCCGGACTTCTCGACGCAGTTCCGCCTTCAATTCCGCCTCCGTGGGCAAATGCAGCTTGTACCGGCTTGCAAAGATCTTCTGCTTCTGTTCCGGCCCCAGTGTATAGCGGACGACGGCGTCGTTCTTGTCCGCGCAGAGAATCAATCCCAATGTCGGGCCGTCGCCTTCTGTACGTCGTTCGTGATCAAAATAGTTCACATACAGTTGCAGTTGACCAAGATCCTGAT
>CAADGK010000090.1 GCA_900696515.1 uncultured Nitrosospira sp.
GACTGATGCGGGTTGCGGTATCGATAGGAGGGCCGAAGAGTCTGGTTGTGCCGGTGAGGTCGAGGAACAGCGAGCCTGGCCTGATCGATTCCCATGCTGGTGCAATACCTGAGATTCGATGTTGGAGTTCACGATGGGCCGCGTGTAAGAGGGATGAATCCGGAGGGATTACTCGTAGTCCAGGGCAGATCAGCCGTCCAATATCTAGAGGGATGCCTGGTTGAAGGCCTTCGTGGAGAGCTTCTATCGAAAGTTCTCGAATCAACGCCCTTGGTGTATGGGCTGGTGCAACAGCGACCGGTCTATTCCGCAGTGCGCTGTCAGCAGATCGGGCCAACGCGATCTGAAAAGACGGAATGTGAAGACAGGCGATGTGGCGGTCCATGATGAGCTTGGGTAGTAGCCAATGGTTACACTTCGAGGTTTTTCTGTCAATGAGGAGAAGCCCGTATGAAATCGGCAATCAGATTGTGTGATCACGTCCCTATTCTCATTCGAGGGTTCCTTGATGGAGGAGTGGAGATGGCTTCTGCGATTCGTTGACAGTGTAAGAATGCCTATGGTACCGTCCTCCGTTCATTGTGCCAAATAGGCACCCTACACCTCGCTCCCGACTGATTCGGGGGCCTTTGTCCAGGAGGATTGCTGCATGGAGCTCTACGAGTCTCTGTTTATTATTCGTCCGTCCCTGTCCGATGAGGACACCAAAACGCTCATCGACAAGATGAAAAGCGTTGCCGATAAGACGGGCGCGCAATTCATCAAAGCCGAAAATTTAGGGAAGAAAAAGCTCGCCTATGAAGTGCGTCGCGAGCGAAAGGGGACCTACGGCTATTTTTACTTCAAGGCGCCGAACAACACCGTCGGTGAGCTGGAACGGGCCTATCGCCTGGAAGACGACATCATCAAGTTTTTGACGGTCCATCATGAGAAGCCGTTAGTGGAACGGCGCCCGGTGGAAGCTGCGTCACAGGAGTCAGACGGTGGCCGGATTTAACAAAGTCATCTTAATGGGAAACCTCACTCGGAATCCCGAGCTCCGGTATACGCCGAGCGGGACGCCGGTGGCCAGCTTTGGCTTGGCGGTCAGTCGCCGGTTTAAACAAGGCGACGATTTGAAGGAAGAAGTGTGTTTTGTCGATATTGTGGTCTTTGGTAAACAAGCCGAACATTGCGGGCAGTATCTCAGCAAGGGGAACGGCGTGATTGTTGAGGGTCGGTTGCAGCAGCGCCGATGGGAAACCGAAGATGGGCAAAAGCGCAGCAAGCACGAAGTGGTCGCCCAGACCGTGACGTTTATGCCCAAGCGCCAAGAGAGTGGCGCAGGCGCCGAGCCTCCGATGCACGATGACCCAGGCTATGAGACCGGCGATGAAGGTTAACGACAGCAGTATGAGGAGGCAGTGATGGATCGAAGCGAAAATGAGCGTGGAGGTGGTGGAGGCGGGCGACTGTTCCAACGGAGACGTCCCTGCCGATTTTGTCTCGAGAAAGCACCGATTGATTTTAAGGATGCCGGACTTCTTCGGAACTTTTTGACGGAGCGAGGGCGCATCGTTCCGCGTCGGATTTCCGGCAATTGCATGCGACATCAACGTGAACTGACGGTGGCCGTCAAGCGGGCTCGGCATATCGCCATCATCAGCTTCGCCGAGGAGCGATAACGGACGTGATCGGTGCGGTTGGTGCCTCGAAATGGGGTGGTGGGATATCGCCGAGGGAACTTATGGGTATCTTAACGCCGAAAATCGTGGACATCACGGACGAGGGCCTTTCGCTGTCCGGAGACCTGACGGGGGACGAGTTGGGACTGACGGACGCGGACGTATCCATTCGCGGAACAATGTCGGTCGGATTGGAGCTTCGTACGATCGAACGGACCATCTATGTGATCGGCGTAGTGGAAGGGACGGCAGGCCGGCAATGTGTCCGCTGCTTGAAAGACTTCGACGAGCCGGTGGCGTTTTCCCTGCGCGTCGTCTACGAGCGGGAGGTTAAATCCGCAGGGCCTGCCGGAAAGCGGGACGGAGCGCGGAAGAAAAAAACGGCGACACCTCCTGCGGTTGAGGAGGAAGAGCAGAACGACGATCTCTATTACTTTACGGGTGATCACCTGGATCTGGCGCCGATGTTGCGCGAGCAGGTGATTTTGGCATCCCCGATGCATCCGTTATGTACCAACGACTGTCTTGGTCTCTGTGCCCGCTGTGGGCACGATTTGAACGGAGGGCCCTGTCGGTGCGGTGACGTACCGGTAGGAGGCCCATTTGATGTGCTGCGCACGATGAAAGAAAAGCTGAGGGACGTCGGACAGCGCTGAATCGCGATCCGAATCGAGGGGAAGAAGGAGTCACCATGCCGAATCCGAAACATAAACATTCACGGGCAAGACGCGATAAGCGTCGCACACAAAAACTGCGAATGACCCCCCCGGGGATGGCTGTGTGCCCGCAGTGCCATGAGTTAAAGCTTCCGCATTACACCTGTTTGAATTGCGGGACCTATAAGGGCAAAGCCGTCATTCAAGTCGAAGAAGCCTAAGCCGACTGTCAATCAATGGTTGACGCCCCACAGCGGCAGCTGTTCAGGTCTCTCTTCGTATCTGGTAGCGCAGCGTTTCAAGCTGTGTCCGCAGCCGTACGTGGAGGACCGTAACATGTTTAAGCTGGTCTGTGGCGAGAAGGGTTCAGTGCGTCAGATCTGATCCCGGGGGGCGACACGTGGTTAGCCTGTCTTTCCAACACCATCCGTGAGTACAGCAAGCCGCACGAAGATCGCGCTCGACGCAGTGGGGGGGGATCATGGCCCGGCGCCTTGTGTGGAGGGTGCGCTCCAAGCCGTGAAGGAGTGTGACGTCGAGGTCATTCTCGTCGGTGACGAAGCGATCTTGAGGAAAGAGTGTGAACGTCAATCCGGTCATGACCATCGCCTGTCCATCAAACACGCGTCTCAGGTCGTCGAGATGCATGAGTCGCCGGCTGCCGTGGCTCGCAAGAAGCGAGACTCGTCGATTTGGGTGGCGACAGAGCTAGTCAAGAGCGGCGAGGCCGGAGCAGTGGTAAGCCCCGGGAACACGGGGGCGAGCATGGTGGCCTCGTTCTTCGTGCTAGGGCTGATCAAGGGGGTTGAACGGCCGGCGATTGCCACGAGTCTTCCGACATTGACCGGCGAGGCGATTATGCTCGATGTCGGAGCCAATGTGGACTGCACTGCCAACCATCTCGAGCAATTTGCCTTGATGGGGAATGAATATGGCAAGCATCTGCTCGGCAAGCCGAATCCTCGTGTGGGGCTGCTGAGCATCGGTGAAGAGGACAGTAAGGGGAATGAGGTTACGAAGGAAGCGTTTAAGCTGCTCAAGGCAAGCTCGATGAATTTCGTGGGGAATGTCGAAGGGCGCGATGTCTACAGCGGGATCGCGGACATTGTCGTCTGCGATGGGTTTATCGGGAACGTCGCGTTGAAGATTTCCGAAGGGGTCGCCGAGATGATCAAACGGCTGCTCCTGAAGGAAATCTCAGGACACTTCCTCGGTCGGCTCGCATATCCCCTGATCGCCGGCCCACTGGCCAATCTCAAGCGAAAAATAGACTATGCTGAATTCGGCGGAGCTCCACTGCTGGGAGTCAACGGGGTGACGATGATCTGTCATGGCCGGTCGTCGGCGAAGGCCATCAAAAATGCGATCCGGCGAGCCAAGGGGATGGCCGAGGGAGGCGTGCGAGAACTTATTCAGCGCGACATCGAGGAAAGTCATTCCCGCTCGTTGACGGAAGCAGAGTGATGAAGGCCTGCATTTCTGGAACCGGCTCGTATGCGCCCGCCAAGATTCTGACGAATGCGGATCTTGAGCAGATGGTTGCCACGTCAGACGAGTGGATTCGCGAGCGGACCGGCATTCGTGAGCGGCGTCTTGCAGCGACGGGAGAGGCCTGTTCCGACCTTGCCGTCCAAGCCGGGAAGCGGGCTTTGGCGTCGGCAGGACTGATGGCGACCGATCTCGACATGATTTTGGTGGCGACGTGTACGGGCGATTACCCGCTTCCGGCCACGGCCTGTCTCGTCCAGCATCAACTCGGGGCGACGAAGGCGGCGGCGTGCGACTTGTCGGCTGCGTGCTGCGGGTTTGTCTATGCGCTTTCTGTCGCGGATGCCTATGTGAAAAGTGGGATGCGGCACGTTCTGGTGATCGGGGCTGAAGTCATGTCCGCGATCACGGATTGGACCGACCGTAATACCTGCGTGTTGTTCGGCGATGGAGCCGGGGCGGTTGTCGTCAGTGCGAGTAACGGGGACCATGGAATCCTCTCCACACAGCTTCGGTCTGACGGTACGCTGTGCGAGCTGATCATGGTGCCGGGAGGCGGTTCGCGCGTTCCCCCGTCTGAAAAGGTGATTGAGGAGCGTCTTCAGTACATCAAGATGAAGGGGAACGAAACGTTCAAGGTTGCGGTCCGAACGCTCGAAGAGATTGCTCGCACGACGTTGTCCGCCAACAATCTTCGTGTGGAGGATGTCGATCTGTATGTGCCGCACCAGGCGAATATACGAATTCTCAAGGCGGTGATCGAACGATTGGGCCTTCCGGTCGAGAAGGTGCTCCTGAACGTGGATCGATATGGAAATACATCGGCGGCCTCCATTCCCATTGCGCTGGATGAAGCGGTTCGCGAGGGGCGTGTGAAGGCTGGTTCATTGGTGATGCTGGGTGCTTTTGGCGCGGGCCTCACGTGGGCGTCGGCCGTGATCAGGTGGTAGGGAGCGATCTGTCGGGCGTCGGGAGGAGCGTAGAGTTGATTCCCTTGTGAGTACCGATGAACGGCTTGTGAAAACTTTTCCCGTTGACTTTGCGCGGGATTTCTAAGATATCTAACGCCCCATGACGCAAAAAATCGGTGTGGTGTTTCCCGGACAGGGGTCTCAATCGGTCGGGATGGGGAAGGCACTCTATGATGCCCACCCCTCGTTGAAAACGGTCTACGATGAGGCGTCCGCTGTGCTGGGGTATGATGTGGCTGAGTTGTGCTTTACCGGGCCGGCTGAACGGCTTAATCTAACCGAATTTACTCAGCCGGCTCTGCTTGTCAGCAGCATCGCTGCCTGGAGGCTCCTTGCGCCGGTCGGGATCAGGCCCATCGCCGTCGCGGGGCATAGTTTGGGCGAGTACTCTGCGCTGGTTGCGGCCGGTGGCGTTGCGTTTCGTGATGCGGTTGGCCTGGTTCAGAAACGTGGACGATACATGTCCGAGGCTGTTGCTCCTGGAACTGGGCTTGTGGCGGCTTTATTGGGATTGAACGCTGACGCAGTTAAAGAAGTCTGTCGCGCTGCGTCACCGGTCGGCGTGGTAGCAGCCGCGAATTTTAACTCACCTGGGCAGATCGTCATTGCCGGTGAGAAGGCGGCGGTGGAGCGAGCGATCGTATTGGCGAAGGAGCAAGGCTGTAAAAAAGCTATCCCGCTGCCCGTCAGTGTGCCGGTTCATACGCCATTGATGCAGCAAGCCGCTGACCGGCTGGCCCGGGACCTCGGTGCCGTCCGATGGTCGGATCTCAGTGCGCCGCTCGTGAATAACGCAGAGGCGAAGGCCATCAGACTGGCCGGGGAGATTCAGGCATCGTTGATTCGCCAGCTGCCGTCCTCCGTCTTGTGGGAAGAGACGGTGCATGTGATGGGGAGCATGGGTGTGACGACCGTTGTTGAAGTCGGCCCAGGCGCCGTCTTGGCCGGTTTGATCAGGCGAATTCTGCCTGGAGCGACGGTATTGAATGTCAACGACCCGAAATCCTTAGATGCGACACTCAAGGCGGTGAGTTGACAGGAGAACGTCCTGAAGGACGGCCAAGTCACGAACCGTGTTGCCGTCTGTTAACGCCTTATTCGAAAGGTCTGCGATGTCACTACAAGGGAGAACCGCTATTGTGACCGGTGCCGCTCAGGGTATCGGTCGTGCGATTGCCGAAGCGTTGGCTCAAGCGGGGGCGGATATTGCCGTCGCCGATCTCGACCCCGCCCGCTCAGCGGAAACCGTCGCTGCAGTGGAAAAAATCGGGCGGAAGGCGTTGAACCTCAAAGTCAACGTGGCCGATACCGCTGAAACCAAGTCGATGGTGGAACAAGTGCTCAAGGCTTGGGGAAAGGTGGACATCCTGGTCAACAATGCCGGGATCACCCGTGACGGCTTATTGTTACGGATGAAAGACGAAGATTGGAACCTGGTCCTTCAGATCAATTTGAACGGCACGTTTAACTGTACAAAGGCGGTCTTGCAGCCGATGACCAAGCAGCGGTATGGTCGTATCGTCAATATTGCCTCGATTGTCGGGGTAATTGGGAACGCAGGGCAGGCGAACTACTCGGCTTCGAAGGCAGCCGTCATCGGATTTACAAAGACGGTTGGGCGGGAATATGCCAGTCGTAATGTGACGGTGAATGCGGTGGCCCCGGGTTTCATCGATACGGCGATGACTCATGGGCTTTCCGCCGATGTCAAGGATACGCTACTCAAGCAGATTCCGCTGGGCCGCTTGGGGACGCCGGCCGACATTGCCGCAGCCGTGCGTTTTTTGGTATCCGAGGAGGCCGCCTACATCACGGGTCATGTGTTGCACGTAAACGGCGGTATGTTGATGGTATAAAGACAGCAAATCTCTTGGGTGAATGGCCGTCACGGATCCCCGTGTGGCGGCGCAGGTGAGCGTATACCGGGGAAGGAGGTAGTCAGAGCGATGGCCACTGTAGAAGAACGAGTGAAGAAGATTATTGCCGAACAACTGGGCGTGGAAGAAGACGAGGTCACACCGGAGGCCTCTTTCGTTGAAGACTTGGGAGCGGATTCGCTCGATACGGTCGAGCTGGTGATGGCGCTCGAAGAGGAATTTTCGATCGAAATCCCCGATGAGGATGCCGAGAAGATTCTGACCGTCGGGAAAGCCTTGGATTACATCAAAGAAAAGTCTTGAACATGGGCGCAGGTGAATCAGATCGGCCGACCCGGCGCGTCGTTGTCACCGGTCTTGGGCTGGTGACTCCGTTGGGTACCGGAGTTGAAAAGACGTGGAATGCTCTTTGTGCCGGCGAGTCCGGTATCGCCAGGATCACGAGATTTGATCCAACCGGGTACGATGCCCAAATCGCGGGTGAGGTGAAGGACTTCGATCCGGCTCGGTTCATCGAAAAAAAAGAAATCAAGAAGATGGATACGTTCATCCACTACGCCGTCGGTGCGGCGCAGTTGGCCGTGGACGATGCAGGGTTAAAGGTCGCACCGGAAGACGCCACGCGGGTCGGGGTGTATATCGGTTCCGGGATCGGCGGTCTCGGGTCGATCGAACATTATCATGATGTGCTCAGGGCCAAAGGGCCGGGCCGGGTCTCGCCGTTTTTCATTCCGATGACCATTATCAATCTGGCCTCCGGACAAGTGGCGATTCGGATCGGAGCCAAAGGGCCCAATTCCTGCGCCGTGACGGCTTGCGCCACGGGCAATCATTGCATCGGGGATGCGTATCGCCTGATTCAACGAGGTGAGGCCGACGTCATGGTGGCCGGCGGCGCTGAAGCGGCGGTCACTCCGTTGGGTGTCGCGGGATTTGCAGCCGCTAAGGCCTTATCGTTCAGGAATGATGCACCGACCAAAGCGAGCCGCCCGTTCGACAAGGATCGTGACGGATTCGTGTTGGGCGAAGGAGCAGGGGTCGTTGTGATCGAGGAACGTGAACACGCCATTCGCCGTGGAGTCAGAATATACGGGGAGATCATCGGGTACGGGATGAACAGCGATGCGTATCATATTACGGCTCCACCGGAAGAAGGCGAAGGGGCGGTGCGGTGCATGGAGCTTGCCCTGAAAGACGCGGGAATCTCCCGCGAGCAGATCGGCTATATTAATGCGCATGGGACATCGACGATGGCCGACGCGATTGAGACCAGGGCGATAAAACAAGTATTCGGTGAGCAGGCCTATCGTATTCCCGTCAGCTCGACCAAGTCCATGACGGGGCATTTGCTCGGTGCGGCTGGTGGAATCGAAGCGGTCTTCAGCATCCTGGCATTGTTCCATGGAATGCTCCCGCCCACGATCAATCTGGACGCCCCCGATCCAGCCTGCGACTTGGACTATATTCCCAACAAGGCTCGACCGTCCGCGATTCAGGTGGCCCTGTCGAATTCGTTCGGGTTCGGCGGAGTGAACGCCTGTTTGATTTTCAAGCGAGTGGACACGTAACACGCATGCCTCAATGATGCCTGCCTCTTCTCCCGACGCCTCACGTGCCTTCTTGAAATATCGATTCCGGGATGACAATCTTTTGGAAGAGGCGCTCACGCACAAGTCGTACGTGAATGAGCGTCGAGAGCCTGGGCGCACACACAATGAGCGGCTTGAGTTTTTGGGAGATGCCGTTTTATCCCTGATCATCAGTGATTACCTGGCGGGACGCTATTCTGAACTGAGTGAAGGAGCTCTCTCCAAACTCAAGGCAAAGCTGGTGAGCGAGGCGTCGTTGGCGAATGCCGCTCGGCGGCTGGATCTTGGGCGCTATCTGAGGCTTGGTCGAGGGGAGGAACGGTCCAAAGGAAGGGACAAAGCGTCATTATTGGCTGACGCACTGGAAGCCGTCATTGCCGCGGTTTATCTGGATGGAGGTTTTGAAGTCAGCCGTGATGTCACGATCGATATTTTAGCCGATGAGCTGCATCAACTTGATGTTGTTCATGAACAGCCAGGAGGTGATGACTACAAAACGCGCTTTCAGGAGTGGTGTCAAAAGAGGTATGAGATGTTGCCGCAGTACCTGGTCGTAGGCGAAACCGGACCGGATCATCAGAAGCTCTTTGAGGTGGAAGTGCACGTGGATCAGAGAGTGGTTGGGGTCGGACGGGGAAACAGCAAAAAAGAGGCGGAACAGGAGGCAGCACAGCACGCGCTGGAGCGGATGGAGCATTGAGGTCGCATTCCACTGGAACAGGGAGGCGCTACGATGCTGAATTACTGTGATCGGAAGAGTGGGGGAGGTCAGTGATGTTCAAACAGGCAGGGTGGCGGATACTGGCTGGGGGGCTGATCGGGTTGATGTTGCTGGTTTCAGGAATTGGGCTGCTTCCCGCAGCCGACAACACGCCCAATGCTAAGACGGATGCCCCGAAGAGTGCGCGGGCCATCATCAAAACAAAATTCGGTGATATCGAAATCAAATTCTATCCGGATGTGGCGCCCAAGCATGTCGAGAATTTTGTCAAGCTGGCCAAGGCGGGTTTCTACAATGGCACGATTTTCCATCGGGTGATTCCTGGGTTCATGATCCAAGGGGGGGATCCGAATACGAAGGATTCTCTCAAAAAAGACACCTATGGCCAGGGCGGCCCCGGTCATTCGGTGAAGGCGGAGTTCAGTGATATCCCGCACAAGCGTGGCATCGTCTCGATGGCCCGCGCGGCAGATCCGGATTCTGCGGGGTCTCAGTTTTTCATCGTCGTAGAGGATTCTCGATTCCTGGATCGTAAGTACTCGGTGTTTGGAGAAGTGACGAAAGGCATTGGCGTAGCTGATAAAATCGTGAATCTGCCACGTGACGAGCGTGACAATCCACGGGAGCGCATGGAAATGACCGTAACCATTGTGGAGTAGGATGATGTCTGTTCTGCCTCGAAGTCTTCCTCAGGGAGGAAGGTGACGAAGGATGGATTTGTTGGTCCGGTGTGCCCGCGAGTGAGCCAAGGCCAAGTCAGGTAGACGGTCGCGACCGCGACCGTCTGTGTGCTGACAAAGATGCCCGGGCTGTGCCCAGCGGCTGTTCCGAGAAGCGGTCCGGCAAGGCTGCAGTAAGCGAAGAGGCGAATCGTACTCTCTGCCGCACGTTGAGCTTCTGAACCCGTCTCGGCAGGGCCGGGAATGCCGCCGGCGGATTGTGTCGACAGCCGGTCAGTGATGGTGCCGGCAATCAGGACCGTGGGTGTGTGCTTCGGAGGCCGGTGCCGGCAGGAACGATTTTCCCGGAAGAATAATATGCCCCGGTTCGTGCTTCCGCCTGAGGTGCTCTGCGATTTCAGGATGGTGCTGTTTGACATAGCCGATCAGTCCTCCGAGAAATCGGCTGGACTGAAAATCCTTTCCCGAAAACGTTGATACGAACTTGTCGATTCGGTCCAAGACGGCCGGAGCGTCCGATTGGTCTGCAATCTGATCAGGATTCTGCTTTTTGAAGCTTTCATATTCCTTCCGGAGATGTTCGGCAAATACCGGCATGGGAGCGGCCGGTATATGGAGAGGGCTGAGTGTGCGCCGGAGGGCCTGAAGCGCTGTGATGACCTCGGCATCCTGCCCGTCCCTGCGTTTTTCGAAATAGCTAAACGTGATGACTTCAATCAGATTAAAGAGGGCAACCGCCTTTTGTCCTCCTGTTTCGTCCAGCTCCCGATAGAAATCCCGGCGAAGCGGTAAGAACTGCTCACCGAGCCGTTTCTGTTGGTAATCGCTCCCGGCATCGAGATACACGCAGTCGGCGGGACAGGAGATGCGAGTGAGGCGATGCTCGCCGCAGCAGGGGCTACAGATCACCCCCCCGAGTGCGGGACATGGGCGTTTTCCTTTTCGGTCATGACAGTACAGGCATGCACTCATTTCTTGGACCCTTCCGGGGTTGGCTTCGGGGGGGGAGGGATGAACCCGTAGTCGGCGAGTGTGCGTTTCTCGCCTTTGGATTTGGCCGATGACGGGGTTTCCAACCCGTTCATTTCCGCAGCATGGACATAGTAATAGGGAACCAAGATGAGATTATTCGCCCGGTCGATGCTGATGTCGGCCGGAGCCGGGAGATACTCGGCGATGACCTGGAATCGATGGTCTCTGGTCATTCGCCAAATTTTTCCTTTTGTAAGATCCGAAACATACATATTGCCCCACTGATCGAAATCGACTCCGCTCAGGTTTTGGAAACGACTGGTAAAAAACCCGTTCGCCTCGAGTTCGGTCAAGTGACCTTCAGGTGTGATGTCCAGAATTTTCCCCTTGTCCCAACTCACGGCGATGAGATGGTTCGTCCTGGGATGGACGGCGAGTCCTGCAGGGCCTGCAAGTCGTTCATCGTGGATCAAGAGGTCGACGCGATGATTGTCCGACGGGTTGATCCGGTAGATGGAATTGGCGCCCTGATCGGACACATAGAGGAGCCCGTTTTGGGAAGCGGCAACGTCCGTCAAGGAGACCTGCGACCGTGACGGCTGAGAGAGGGAGACGGTGATCAGCAATTTTCCGGTTGTTTTGTCAAAGCCCTTCAGTTGGTCAAGATCGGCGACGTACAGGATGGACCCGATCAAGGTCATGCCCTTGGGCGCGTGTAATGAGAACTCAGCCGCCCCGCCTTGGATGAACTTGAGGCTGGTGATTTTCCCCTCGGCATTCAGTTTCGTGATGAAGCCGTTATTGTCGCGGGCCTCCGGCTCTCCATTGATATTCGAGATAAAATAGTCCTTCCCTGAAGGATCTCCAACAAAGCTATTCGGCGTTTCCAGCCCGGTGATTTGCGCTGCCTCACTGGGTAGGGAAAAGCCAACGATCAGTGATGCAAAGAGAAAGGGGTATTGATAGAAAGGTAAGGGCAACAGGGAGTATCCCAGCAATAGATTGGCGGTCATCGTATCCAAGGGGTAGCGGGACTGTCAAGAAACGATGGTGAGGGGTAAAGGGTTAGGGGCAAGGGGTGTGGAGATTGGTTCTCGCCAGACTCCTCACCCTCCACCCCCTTTTCCGGCGTAAAGCGTTGACTTGTATAAAATTCCCCTGCTAAGTTGCCGGAAAATTTACTGACTCACTTGGGAGAGGGAGGAAGATCGTGGCCGCACAATTGATTGATGGCAAAGCGCTGGCGCAACAGGTTCGTGATCGGTTGGCACAAGAATCGGCAGAGTTATTGGCGAAGAAGGGGATCGCGCCTGGTCTGGCGACCATCCTGGTCGGTGATGACCCCGCCTCGCACGTCTACGTGAAGAACAAACAAAAGGCCTGCGAAATGGCCGGCATCTATGTGGACGACCACAAGCTCCCGGCCAGTACGAGTCAGGCCGACTTGCTGGCGCTTATCGAAAAAAAGAATACGGATCCCAAGATTCATGGCATCCTGGTGCAGCTACCCTTGCCCAAGCATATCGATAGCAAGGTGATTCTTGAAGCCGTGTCCCCGTTGAAGGATGCAGACGGGTTTCATCCCTACAACTTCGGCCGATTGGTGGAGGGGCACCCTGTGTTTGAGGCCTGTACGCCGAAAGGCGTGATCAAGATGATTGAATCCGCCGGGGTGACCATTGAGGGCAAACGGGCTGTCGTCGTCGGACGAAGCAACATTGTGGGGAAACCGCTGGCTCTGATGTTGCTGCAGAGAAACGCGACGGTCACGATCTGCCATTCGAAAACGAAAGATCTGCCGGCAGTGTGCCGTGAAGCCGACTTGTTGCTCGTTGCGATCGGGAAAGCAAAGTTTGTCACGGCTGAGATGGTACGCGAAGGGGCGGTCGTGATCGATGTCGGAACAAACAAAACGCCGGAGGGGAAATTGTGCGGCGATGTGGACTTTGAGCCTGTGAAGCAGAAGGCCGGCTGGATCAGCCCGGTGCCCGGCGGTGTGGGGCCCATGACGATTGCCATGTTGCTGGAGAATACGGTTGAGTCCGCGAAACGGGCAGCAGGAATGAAATGAGGGGCCGGGAATGAGTCGAGAACCGCAGCGGTTGATCGAGGTCCTCGATCGCGGGACATTCGCCGTGACCGTCGAATATAACCCCCCCAAGGGGACGAATATTTCCTCTGTTTTGGAGAATGCCAAACAGCTGGTGGGGCGTGTCCACGGCGTGAACATCACCGACAACACCGCCGCAGTGGTCCGCGCGGGATCGCTTCCGGTCTGTCGTCTGCTGTACGAGCTGGGGCATGATCCCGTCATGCAACTGACCTGTCGTGACCGCAATCGGATCGCGATGCAATCGGATCTGATGGGCGCACACATGCTCGGGATCAGGAATATTTTGTGTCTGACCGGCGACTATCCGACGGTGGGTGATCACAAAGAGGCCAAGCCGGTCTATGATCTCGATTCAGTTCAAGTCATGCAACTGGTGCAGGGCCTGAACAGCGGCAAGGACATGATGGGCAACCGGCTGGACGGGTCCACGGCCTTCACGATCGGAGCGGCCGTGACACCGGAGGTCGATCTCGTCGGGCCGGTGTTGGCGAAGTTCGAAGTGAAAGTGAAAGCCGGCGCTCAGTTTTTCCAGACTCAAGCGGTTTATAATCCAGACGTCTTCGCCGGTTTCATGAAGCAGGTGCGGCCGTTTAAAGTAAAAGTATTGGCGGGGATCCTCGTGTTACGGAACCACAAGATGGCGGAATTCATGAACGCCAATATCCCCGGTATGTCCGTGCCGAAGGAAATGATCGACGAACTGAAGGCTGCCGGAGACCGGGCTGAAGATGTCGGCGTCGACATTGCCGTGCGGTCCATCAAGGCCGTCAGGCCCCATTGTGACGGGGTCCATATCATGGCGATCAAGGCCACGCATCGATTGGCCGAGATCATCACCAAGGCAGAATTGGGCTGATGACGATCCTTGAATTCCAGCAGGCCAAGCGGGAGAAGAAGAAACTGGCCGTCGTGACGGCCTACGATGCACTCTTTACTCGCATGGTCGAGCAAGCGGGGATTCAAGCGATCTTGGTCGGCGATTCGTTGGGCGTTGTCGTGCAAGGTAAGCCGAACACGCTGGCCGTGACGATGGAGGAGATGTTGTACCACACGAAGCTGGTGGCGTCGGCGGCGCAGCGCGTCTTGGTGATCGCCGATATGCCGTTCATGTCCTATCAGGCGAGTACCGAAGAGGCTCTGCGCAACGCGGGCCGCTTTCTCCAAGCCGGGGCTGCTGCCGTGAAGTTGGAAGGCGGTGCCGTCATGGCGGATCGAGTCAGGGCCATGACGAGCATTGGTATTCCGGTCATGGGGCACCTTGGTATGACGCCGCAATCGGTGCATGCGCTGGGAGGATACAAAGTACAGGGAAAAGTGAAAGATCGAGCGGTTGCATTACTTGATGATGCGCAAGCGCTTGAGGCTGCCGGCGCATTCGGTCTGGTATTGGAGGCGATGCCGGTCAGCGTGGCCAAAGACATTACGGAGGCGATCTCCATTCCCACCATCGGCATCGGGGCCGGCCCGTACTGTGATGGACAAGTTCTGGTGCTCTACGATCTCCTCGGCCTCTTCGACGACTTCGTCCCCAAATTCGTGAAGACCTATGCGCACCTCAAGACCGATGTCATTCAGGCCCTGAGTCGATATAAAGAGGAAGTTGAACAGGGGAAGTTCCCATCCGACTCAGAGAGCTATCATTAGACGTACCCCATCGGTCCTTCCAAGATTCCTTCGCTGGTTCTGATAGTCTTCAGGATATTCTTGATGTTGCGCAACCGAAAGCGAGGGGAAGAGGGTAGGTCTGTTTGTAGAGTTGCCAGCGTGCTTTTCTTAGGCGGTGATACCGATGGATTGGATTGAGTGGTTGATGAGCAAGGATTTTCGCCAGTTCGTCCTGCAACACAACCTCTTTATCCCTCTGTTATTCATTGCGCGAGTCGTGGCCATGACGGCGTTGGAGTGGGTATGCCCGGCCAGGAAGGTGCCGTATCGAAGTCTCCTTGCCATGGATATAGCCGGAGCCGCGCTGGTCGGCTACCTGATGATCCCCGCCGCCCGATATCTGAGTGAGAAGATCGTCATTCACCCGATCCTTCCCGACACGATCATGGCTTTGCCGACGGCGATATTGTTCGTCGTCTATTACATCGTGGGCGATTTTGGAGCCTACTGGATGCATCGGCTTTTGCATCTCGCTCCCTTGTGGCGCGTGCACAAATGGCACCATTCTCCGACCACGATGTACTGGTTGGCCGGCTATCGAACATCGTTTGTCCAACTGGTCTTGTTCAACTTGCCCTGGATGTTTGCGTCCTCAGTATTCAGTATGGCCCCATGGTGGATGTATCTGCTGGCGCTGTCCTCCCATATGGTGCTGAACGACTGGATGCACATGAACGTGACCTGGCGTTCGAATTGGCTGGAGTGGGTGTTGGTGACCCCTCGCTACCACCATATTCACCATAGCTGTGATCTGGCGTTCTATAACTCCAATTTCGGTGTGACGTTCAGCATTTGGGATCGGCTGTTCGGAACCTATACTGATCCGGATCTGGTCAAGGAACCCCTCGCATTCGGGATCGGTGAAAAGGTTCCGTTGGTCCGACTCGTGGCGGGATTCTAACCACACCTAAGAGTTAACGTTCCGAATACCCGTCCACCTGAAAGATTTTCCGGTCTTCCAGCCGAGCGGCCGTCAGTTGTCGTCCCCATACACATCCGCTGTCGATTGCTAAGAGCTGATCCTCACGATGCAACCCCAGCGCGGCCCAGTGTCCACAGACGATCGTGGTGTCGTGATGGCGTCGGTCCGGAACCTTAAACCAGGGAAAGTATCCGGAAGGGATTCGCTCGGGGGAACCATTATATGAAGATTCCATTCGACCGTCAGATGAACAGGCGCGGAGTCTGGTCAATACTTTGATGATGGTGGCGAGCCGGGTCGGGCCGGACAGGTTCGAAGACCATTGAAGATGTTTGCTGGGATACAACGCACGAAGGGTGTCTTGGTAGGAAGGACCTTGCAGATTCATCTCGACTTCACGGGCCAGCATTTCCGCCTCGTCGACGGACCATTGCGGGAGTAGCCCGGCATGGACCATTGCGAAGGGGCGTTCGCGATAGAAAAGCGGTTGTTTCCGCAGCCAGGTCAGGAGTTCATCACGGTCTGGTGCATCGAGAATCGGTTGCAGGGTGTCTTCCGGTCGAAGTGTGGTAATTCCCTCGGCAACGGCAAGGAGAAAAAGATCGTGATTGCCCAAGACGGTGACGGCCCGGTCGCCCAGCTTCTTGATATAGCGGAGCACGCTCAGCGAGTCCGGACCCCGGTTCACGAGATCACCGACAAACCAGAGTCGATCCGTCATCGGATTAAAACCGATGTGTTGTGCGAGGCGTTGCAGCGGTTCGTAGCACCCCTGTACATCGCCGATTGCGTAGGTGGCCATAAACAATGTCAATGGTCAATGGTGATGCGTCACTCAAAAAAAAGAAAAGGCTGGTCATTCTTTGCTTAATGACAGATGACCAGTGACTAGCGACGGGATTATGGATACCGAGCCTCAATTGTGCTTGAGAGCCCGCCTCGTGCCGTGAAGGTGCCGGTGACTTTTGCCCATACGGGGCGGCAGGCTTTGACGACATCCTGGAGGATACGGTTCACGGCGTTCTCGTAGAAGATGCCGAGATTTCGATAGGCATGGATGTACATTTTGAGCGCCTTGAGTTCAAGGCAGGCTTTGTCGGGCTTGTAGTGCAGCGTGATGGTACCGAAGTCCGGCAAATTCGTCTTGGGGCAAATCGCCGTATACTCGGGAATTTCGATGGTAATTTCATATCCCTTGAACTGATTGGGGAAGGTTTCGATTTTGGGTAAGGGGGCGGTGATACCGCTTTTGGCATGCCGCTCATTGTAGCCCAGTCGTGTTGTCCTGGTTTTTTTTCTCTCCAACCGTTTACCTTTCACCCCTCACCTCTCACCGTTCTTATACTTGTTTCATCCAATCAGTCCGACCGATCTTCTCCAAGTCGAGATACAGGGAGACCCATGGACATTTCATGTCCGGGTACACCTCACACAGTCCGCCTTTCCGGACACCGCCGCAGGGGCCATGCGCCATGAATTTTGGGCACTCGGCTTTGAGTGTATTATCAGGAATCGGAGGACGCTTATGCACTCCACCCGCATGGGTCCCAGCCTCGTCTTCACCCGGGATCAGTACTCGTAGCGACATACATCGCAGTGTAAACAGATTGTTGAAGATCGGCAATCTCTAAACACGAATTGTCATGTGTAAGCCAAGCAATCTCCCAAGCAACCAGGTCCATGGCGTGGGGCAAATGGCCTACGTCTGATCACAGGATCTAGGCCTTCTTTTGGAAACCTTGGGTCCTCTTTGAAGTTGCGTTGATTTTCGTGACGTTATACTATCTTCAGGCGAATTCGGTAGCCTGTAAGCCTGTGGGGCAATCTAATCCTGCGCAGAGAAAAGACCGTACAAACATTGACAGTCTTTTTTAGGCTTTGCTAGGATGCCCGTGGTCAGGTGGTTCGGTATTAGGGTGCGCTGAATCGTTCTAATCCTCAAGTCCCCAAGTTTTCTTTCGAGAGTCATGATTCGGTAGAGTGACGAAAATATGAGCAGCGGCATGCCGTTGCCAACGATATAAGGGAGGTGCCTAATGAGCCTTGATTATGTCAAATTCTCCAACGGATTTGAAAAGTTTATGCCGAAAGAATATCGAGACTTGGTAGAGCATGGACCGTTTGGAAAGAAAGTCTCGGTTTCACAGGTAGGAAGTTTTAAAGAAGTGCTTGAAGAGCATCCTATGTGTGCGGGTTGTGCGATGACGCTCTTCATTCGCTTGGCCATGGTGGCGTTTCCCAATCCGGAAGATACGATTACCGTCGGGACGGCCGGTTGCGGTCGTCTGGCCATTTCACAGGCCGCCATCCCCTTCGTCTATGGCAACTATGGTGACCAAAATGGAGTGGCGAGCGGCCTCTCACGTGGCCTTCGGCTTCGTTTCGGTGACAAGCCGAAAGATGTGGTCGTGATGGCCGGCGACGGTGGAACGGCGGATATCGGTTTCCAGCAGGTGCTTCATTCATGGTTCCGCAAGGAACGATTTACGACCATTATGTTGGACAATGAAGTGTACGGAAATACCGGCGGTCAAGAAAGCGGGATGACCAACCGCGGTGCGGTGTTGAAGATGGCTCCACTCGGGAAGAAGTTCGAGAAGATGGACATGCTGCAGATGGCGAAGGTCGCAGGTTGTGCCTATGTGGCGACCGTGGTGCCGAATAATCCGCGTCGTGTGGAAAGCGTCATCAAGAAAGCCGTGTTGATCGCACGAGAGGTCGGGTCGACCTATATCCAAGCCTACACATCCTGCAACATTGAGTACGCCATTCCGACCGATAAGGTCATGGAAGACGCGAAGACGGTTGAAAATGACCGGTATCAGTTTACGGAGTATGTCAGCGAAGAAGCGAAGCAGTACCTCACTGAGCGCTATGGCTACAAGGAGTTTCTTGCCAAGCCGGCTGCTGCGATTCCTAACAAGGCCTAAGCGAACGAAGGAGAGTCCACGATGGCAAAGCGCTTCAATATTCGAATGGCAGGTGTGGGCGGACAGGGCGTCGTGACTGGGTCGCACATACTGAGTAC